>CAKRTS010000014.1 GCA_934402315.1 uncultured Acetatifactor sp.
AAAACCGGCTGCTTAGGCGGTTTATTTGCTGTGCCCTTTATTCCTTGGCTGTCCTCTACTTATTTGTTTCAAACTTTTGTATTCCTTCAGATTGACAAGGTTCGTCTTCGGACTATATGGATTAAAACACACCTCCAGTTTAGCCAAATCCTTCGGGAATAAATCATATTTACTTTGGGCCTCCTCTTCACTGCATCTAATACTGCTATCTCTCAGTATCATGCGAAATTCGTCGCAAATATCTGCATACCTTTTTATTGTTTTTCGATTCATATGAGAGTTTAAATATATCTTTCCAGTTTCATCCATTATGATTCTGGCGCTCATACTAACAAACAATAACTTCATTCCGTTAATCCTCTTTTAATGTTTCATTTAATTTGCGTTTTTCGTCATTTTGTTCAAACGCTACTTTTTATACTATTTTTTGTCAGATTAAGAAGTTACATCAATATGCGGGTAATACTACCATCATCAAATACTTTTATAGAACTCCACATACTTTCTCTTCATTTCATCCGTATTGTAAATTTCCAGTACATCCTGATACGCTCTTTCCGGAAGTTCAAAAGGGAACTCCTTCATAGCATCTTTTATCCTTCCCGCATACTCCTCCGCTTTATCACACACGTATCCATTCACACCATCATGGATGACACTCTTATTGCCCATCGCGTTGCTGACAAGAATTAGTTTTTTAATATACATATTTTCAATTAAGCTCATTGCAATAGCTTCACCGAGACTGCAAAGCACGAAAGCATCTGCTCCTTTAGCCATAGCCAGTGCTTCCTTCCGCGGTTTCCATCCCGTTACTTCAATATTGGGAGCCGTCAACTCCTTTTCAAGTTCCCCATTGCCAATCCACACAAAATGAGCTCCCGGCACTAGTTCTGCGATCCTGTTAAAAAGCTTTGGCTGCTTCTGAACACAGGCTCTTCCCAAAGTGAAAACCGTAAATTTACATTTTTTCACTGGCTCGATTCCATCAAGAGCTGCCGCCAATTCTTCCAGATTTACACCGGTCTCAATAAATGCCGTCCTCTTTGAAAACTTCCTCGCCTCTTCATCCTCACTCTCACAGCACGTAAGCGTAATTGCCCGGTTTCCTAAAACCTGTTCTGCAAACTTATAAAAAAAACTCTTTTTCCCAGACCCCATGAGTATATGTGCATAGCCATGCGGTGTATAAACAACTGTATTGTGTTTTCCCTTATATGCCAGACGCCCAAAACCTCCAGCGACAGAAGAATGAAGATGGATCACATCCGGCTTAATATTCTCTTCCATCTGACGTAATTCCCTGATTGCAGCTATGTCATTTTTTATGTTCGTCAGCCCACTGACTCCAACATTTTTCATTCTGATAAGATGAACCCGCCGGTCTAAAAAATCTTTATAATTGCTGGGGGTCTGTGGTCTGAGAGAATATGCAAGAAAAACTTCAAAATCGCTGACCATGTCATTGCAAAGCTGAGAAACATAAGTAAATACGCCCCCGCCAAATGCTTCACATACCATTAGGATTTTCTTCATATTCCCTTTCCTTCCTCCCCCCTACATCGCCCCGCTTCTCCTGACCACCGCGCCAATCGTCAGCAGAACGATCTTTATGTCCTTCCCAATACTCCACTCGCTGATATACTTTGCGTCCAGCTTGACAACCTCCTCAAAGTCAACGATCCCGCTTCTCCCGCTGACCTGCCATAGTCCGGTCAGCCCGGGCTTGATCGCAAGCCGCGCCCTGTGGTGAAGATCATATTTCTCCCATTCGTCCACAGTGGGAGGTCTGGTCCCCACGAGGCTCATATCGCCCATCAATATATTGAAAAACTGCGGGAATTCATCGAGACTCCAGTCCCGGATAAAGTTCCCGATCCCCTTCTTCACCCTGCCGTCCGGCAGCCTCTGACAGCCGATGATCCGGGGATCATACTCGACCTTGAACATCAGCCCGTCCTGAACGCGGTTCTCCTTTTCAAGCTCCTTCTTTTTCTCCTCCGCATCCATGCACATGCTCCGGAACTTATACATCTTGAACTTCTTTCCATTTCTTCCCACCCTGACCTGCGTAAAGAAAATGGGTCCCGGGGACTGGATAAAGATAATCGGTCCTAATATAACCGTCAGGACTAAGGTGAGCAGTGAGCCGACAATACCGGCAGCAATATCCATCAGGCGCTTCATAAACAGCGCTCCGATACTGATGCTGTTGATGCTTGAAGTCAGAACGCTGTGATTCCCGATGTGCTCCAGAAACTGTCTTTGTCCGAATGGATTATTGCATTCCTCCTGAAGATTGAGATGAATGACAAGCCCCATTCGCATCAGTTCCTCTATCAGCTGCTTCGGGAAGCCGCATTCCCGGGGAACGTCGATAAACACCTCATCGATCCATTCCCTGTTGAGCTTCATCATCGTCTCCTTCCGGTTCGGGAACAGGGGAATTCCGTCCACCTCACGCTCCCCGCTGTCATCCAGCGTCACAACGCCGACGATCCTGTACCTTCCGATGGAGCCGGTATAAATATCATTTATAATTTTCTGCATTCTCTGTGTGGTAGCCACAATCAGCAGTGTCTTCTCCCTCACACCGTTCAGGCGCTTCCGCAGATAATACTTCCACAAAATTCTCCCTGCATAGTTAAAGCACATATAAAACACGCTCATCAGACCGATCACGAGCCTTGACACCTCGGTACCGCTCTTGACTGTAAACAAATAAAAAGTGGCACATAACATCAGCAGGCATACCTGGCGGAGCGTAGCCTGAAATTCGTTATAATACCCTCTCTTCAAAACATTCTTATAATTGTTTGTGAACACGCAAAGCAGCAGATCAGCCAGGGACAGAACCAGAAGCATACTGAAATAGACATCATCTCCATAGGGATTCCGGAAGCCATGCCTGATGTAAAAAGCAACCACGAAGGCGATATTGAGCCAGACAATATCCAACAGAATAAAGTCTATATGCTTCATCCACTCCTGCGTATCTCTGCGGTACACCTCTGTTCCTCCTTTGTGTGATCGCGGAACAACGGTCTGTCTATTCCTCCTCGCCGTTTCCGTAGTTTCCATAGTACTTCCCGTAGTACTTGCCGTAATACTTTCCATAGTACTTGCCGTAATAGCCCTTGCCGCTCATGTTTACCTTATTTAAAACACAGCCAAGGATTTTACAGCCCGTCAAAGTCAGCTGCTCCTTCACCCGCTTTGCAAACCGATAGCTGATAGCCCCACTCTCGATAATGATAATGACGCCGTCACAGCACTTTGAAACGATCGCAGTGTCAATAACGCTTCCGAGTGGCGGTGTGTCAATAATGACAATGTCGTATTTTTGCCTTGCCGTCCGTACCATCGTCTGAAACCTGTTCCCGCCCAGAAGTTCACTGGGATTTGGCGGCACCGGCCCGGCAAATAGCAAATGAAAATTCGGCGCATCCGTCTCACAGATCGCCGCATCGAGCTCCGCCTTCCCCGCCAGATAGTTTGTCAGTCCGTAGCGTACCTTTCCCTTTTTATGTCTCGACCTCATAACGCTCTTTCTGAGGTCGGCATCGATCAGGATCGTCTTCTTTCCACTCTGGGCAAAGGATCTTGCCATCTCATAGGAGACGCTGCTCTTCCCCTCGTTCGGTGTACAGCTCGTAACACAGATCACATGGACATCCTCACCCGAGAATTCAACATTGGCGCGGAGAGTCTTAAATGCCTCTTTTGTACGAAAGTCCTGCGTTTCCTGCTTTAGTTCAATGGTCTGCATATTAATCCTGCTCCTTTTCCATATCCAGTACTTCTATCGCTTCCTCTTCGCCGCCTGACGGCTTCGGTTTCCCGGGCGGGTTCTTTGCACCCAGAATATTCTTTTTCTTGTCCACGGCCGTATCGAAATCAGGAATCAGCGCCAGCGTCGAAAGCTCGAGGTATTTCTCCACATCCTCGGCAGATTTGATCGTGTCATCCAGCAGATATCTCAAAATAATAATTCCCATGGCAAGGACGGCTCCGATGAAAGCGCCGATCAGTGTCCACTTCGGCACGGACGGCTCCGACGGCTTAGCGGGCAGATTTGCCTCATCGGCAACATTGACCGCCTCGACATCCGTCACCGCCTTGATATGCTCGGATGCAATGTCCCGGATGCTGTCAGCAATAATCTGCGCGTTTTGCGGATTCGGGTCCTTCACGGTAATATTGATAATGCGGGTGCCTGATGTGTTGGTTATCTGTACACGGTTTTTCAGGCTCTCACAGTTTTCCTCCAGTCCGTACATGCTGATGACCCGCTCCAGCACATAGCGCCCCACGATCAGTTCCTCATAGTCCTTTGTGAGCTGCGTGGCAAGCTGTGCGTCACTGTAGGTCATTGCACTCTCATTTTGTTTATTTGCGGAAATATAGATGCTTGTAGTGGATTCATACTGGGGGGTAACGAAAAAGAAGCTGACCATAAATCCGGCTGCACCGGCTACGATCGCAGCAAGACAGATGATCCATGCGCGAGACAAAAGCAGCCCGAACAGATCCTGTAAATCAATTTCTATCATTTCATCCTGATTAGATGTCTGCATGTTCCTTAATTTCTCTCATTTGTTCAGATATTTTTCAGCATTTCCGCCCGTCAGAGCCCCGGCATATGCCTCTCCGTATTTCTTTGCCAGAACACCCGCACATTTTTCCATATAAGGCGCCCTGCCGTGATCCCGGTGGCTGTCGGTGGAAACAAAATCCACGATCTCCATCTGCAGCATCTTCCGGATCATTCTTTTGGTGTTCCAGTTACTTGCATTTATCACAGAATCGCAGTTGACCTGTATCAACGCGCCCATTTCCTTCATCTCATTTATAGTTGAAAAATCCTTTTCCATCAGGGAGGGGTATCTCTCCACATGCGCAATTACAGGCCGGTAATTAAAGCCCAGAATCTCACGCACAGCATTGCGGATATAGGTCTTCTCCGCGATCGGCTAAAATTCGACCAGAATACACTGCGAGCCGCCCAGCGTAATCACATTGCCCTCCTCCAGCCATTCCAGCATTTCTTCTATATAGTAATATTCCGTCCCTTTTCTCAGTTCTATTTCAATTCCCTGCTCCTGCGCAGCTTCTCTGACCAGCTGGATTCTTCTCTCCACCCTCTCCAGCGTCGGATGTCCCTTTCCGGGCATACAGTGCGGCGTGGTATATATCGTTCCAATGCCTTCTCTCTCCGCAATCCGCAGCATAGCCAGCGTCATATCCATGCTCTTCGAGCCATCGTCCATAGCCGGCAGGATATGCGAATGCATATCAATATACTTCATTTGTAAGCTCCTTTTCATTGCGCTACGCACTCAGGCGCAGCGCAATATAGAAACCAGACTATCAGTCAGAACCAAAAAATTCTTCAAAGCAAACTACAGATCTTAGAACTCGCCTGTCTTGGGAGCCTTTACACCGGTTGCTGCGACATCGGCTGCATTAACAACCATGAAGGCAACAGGAGAGAAGCTGGTAAAAGTACCAACTACCGTAAGGTCATCTCCCAGCACAGCCTGTCCAACTACTTCCCACTGGTAAGGAGCTGCGCTCTGTCTATGAAGAACATAAACAAGATCGCCCTTCTTCGCGCTGGATACTACAAACGGAATCTGAACTCCGCCTGCAGGGATCGTTCCGCTGTAGGATACATCAATCGCTGCCACAAGCTTAGCTGTGGTAGGCACATTGAGATCCTGCAGAACCTGCGCATTAGACGTAACAGCTAATACGCTGTTCGCATACGTCTCGGTAAGCGCTGTGGCAGAAGCTCCCGCAACAGTTGCAGCCACAGTGCTTCCTGAATTCATGAGAGCGCTGGCGGCCGGAGTTGCAGTAGAGGTTGAGTCGGAAGAACTGGAAATCACAGTGCCGGAAGGACTGGGTGTGATAACGCTTCCTGAAGGGCTGGGCGCTGCAATCGTAGGTACAACCATAGCGATCATCATAACGCCAGCCATCAACATTGCATATAACTTTTTCATTGGCATCATCCTCCTTTCGTAATGTATAGAATGGTTTCTATATATAAACATCCGTTTCCGGAATGCCTATACCTGCTATTGCTCTACTTCCTCGTAAAAAACCTTCAGAATCAGCTCATAGAGTGCTTTCTCGTCTACGTTGAATTCCTCATAGACATTTTCCTTTGTGATCGTTCCCTCGACGGAAATCATATCATCCATGGAAAAGTCGCAGTCCAGATACTCTGTACAGAGGAACACCGCCTGATCGAGACTGATGCTTGTGACCATCTGTTTTTCCACCAGCTGATACAGTTTTGCCGGAAGAGTAATATCTTCCTTGATGCGCTTCTTTGCCTGATCGACAAAGCCCTTCACAAACATTTTCTGCCGGGCAATCCGCCGGTTGTTTGAGCCCATCTCTGTCGCGTAAATATTGCGGGAATGAACAAAATCCACTGCCTCCTGTCCCTGCAGGGTTATCGTCTCTCCCGCCGTAAATGTCGGTACAAATGCCGCCAGTTCATCCGGCACTGTGACAGTAACACCTCCGATTGCATCATTCAGGTCAGCAATCGTACTCATTGCCAATGCACAGTAGCCGTGGATCGGGATTCCGTAAAACAGATCCGACACCACCTGCTCCATCAGCTCACAGCTTCTCTCCCTGCCATTTCCATAGGCATACTGTAATGTAATCTGTGCCCTCTCCCTGCGCACAAACGATCCGTACATATCATAAAGGTCGATAGGCACCATGGTGTCCCGCGATATATTGAGCAGCTGGATCTTCTTTGCCTTGTCATCAAGCACAGCAAGAATGACGCAATCGGCCTGTCCGCCCGCTCCCGGTATTTTTGCCCTATCGATGCCATCCCGGCTGTCAATTCCCATGCAGAGAATTGTCAGCAGATTATCCTTGTATTGATAGACTTTTCCGCCATAGCGGATCTGCCCTTTTTTCAGGTCTGTGCTGCTGCCCTCCTCTGTCTCGTCATCTGCCTCCTCCGTCTGCTGTTCCGGCTCATCTGTCTGCTGCCCGGACTCCGCAGGCTGATGTTCTGTTTCCTCAGGCTGTTGTTCAGGGGGCTGCTCACTCTCCTCTGCCCATGACGGCTGCCGGAGTGCCACCTCTGTTTTCTGATTATTTTCAGCATGCTCCCTCAGCCCCGCTCTGCCCTTTTCCCGCAGATACCAGACATAACCTGCCACGAGGAGACCGATCACCAGAAGCACCGCGAGCATCACAACGACAATACAGATAAATCTTGTGAGCTTCCTCTTTTTATGCCGTTCCGCCGCGCTACTCATCCCCATTCTCCATCAGAACCGCCTGCACATAAAACCGCAGCGACGGCTGCTTATAAACACATGTGGCGAGCGTAATGATTTTGTCATCCTCTGTCACCGTCATGTCCGTATCAATGTTTGCGCTCATATCGCGGATGCTGAAAACAGATTCCAGATAGTCCCTGTAAACCGCTTTGTCCGAAAAATCAAAGCTGTAAAGCAGATGCCGGTCGTCATAGGTATGCACTGCAAAGATCTTATAATGAAGCACCTTGTCCGGCAGGTAGATAGTAACCTCTCTGTGTTCCTCAAAGAAATCCTTGTCCTCAAATTTATGCAGCTGGGCAAACATGGTTCCGTTCTTCATGTTATGTCCGTAAATTACAGTATTGTTATCCGTGAAATCCTTGCTGTTGAGGCTCTCTGTATAGATACATGCCGGTCTTCCGTAGGAGCCGTCAATATTGTGATTCAGATAATAGGCATCGTCGCTCGGATGCTGGAGAATCGGATAATCAATATCGGTACCCGGAATCGTGATCCACGCATATACATCCGGGTTGATCTCCCATAATTCATCAAATTTGACCGGGATTTCCTCCGCGGGCTGCTCCTCCGCAGCTTCGGACGGTGCTACGCTGTCCTGTGATGCCTCCGCTGTGTCCTCCTTCTTCATCCCTGCAAGAAGCTCATTGATCTCCTCTTCTGTCATTGCAGACTTCGCCTGCTGTAATTCAGCTTCGGACGACTGGAAAGCCTGTGTCTCCTCCGTCTGCCGGTAAATCATTTTACTGACACCGCTCACGATAAAGAACACTGCCACCAGTCCGGCAATTCCTGCAAGCGCTGTTAGAATTTTCCGCTTCATATGCAAATCTCCTGTGCGAATTTCCTTCCGTTTTCCCTCTGAAAATCGCTTTTCATTTGTCTTTTCCCAAAATCCCAATGATTGCTAAAATTATAATTTTAGCAATTTGTGCATACATAATTATATTTTTAGCAATATTAAATGTCAATACCATTTTTTGATATATTATATAGAAATAAGAGAGGGGAATTAAAAAATATGGATCAGAAAAACGTTAAGACATAGGTGATTGTTATGAATACATTAGGCGAACGAATTATTTTTTTGCGGGAGCTTCGGGGAATCAGCCAGAAAGAGCTTGCCATGCGCTTGGATATAACAGCAGCAAGTCTGTGTCGTTATGAAAATAATGTCTATGACCCAAAAAGTGAAATTTTAACGAATTTGTGCAAGATCTTACACACAAATGCTGACTTTCTCCTCGGCTTAACCTATGATTATCATATGCAAAAAACACCTATCGAGATGTCTGACAGCGATTGGAAAATGCTGCAGCTTTATAAACAATTATCTCCGGAAGATAAGATCCGCGTAGAGGAAAGAATATTGACTCTCTCTGAAAAAAATTAGAAATTCATTCCACTCCGTTTTGAGAACTCTTTTCTACCAATACCGCCTGCACATGATACCTAAAAGACGGTTGCTTATAAACGCAAGTCGCGAGCGTAATGATTTTATCATCCTCCGTCACCGTCATTTCTGTATCAATATTGGCATTCTTATCCTGTATGTCGAAAATGGACTCCAGATAGTCCCCGTAAACCGCCTTGTCGGAAAAGTCAAAGCTGTAAAGCAAATGCCTGTCATCATAAGTGTGGGCAGCAAAGATCCTGTAATGAAGTACCTTGTCCGGCAGGTAAATAATAACCTCCCTGTGTTCATCGAAGAAATCCTTGTCCTCAAATTTATGCAGCTGGGCAAACATGGTTCCGTTCCTCATGTTGTGCCCGTAAATTACCGTATTGTTATCCGTAAAGTCCTTGCTGTTCAGGCTCTCCGTGTAGATACATGCCGGTCTGCCGGAAGAGCCGTCGAGATTGTGATTCAGATAATAGGCATCATCGGTGGGATGCTGAAGGATCGGATAATTAATGTCCGTTCCCGGGATTACAATCCATGCATACACATCCGGATTTGTCTCCCATAATTCCTCAAAATTGATCGGAATTTCCTCCTCCGGTTCCGCAGGCTCAGGCACGGTTCCGCTGTCCTGCGGCGCATCCGCCAGCAGTTCCTCTGTCTCCTCTGCCGTTGCAGGCTCTGTCTGCTGTACTTCGGCCACGGATGTCTGGGACTCCTGTGCCTCGTCCGTCTGCCGGAGCAGGAATTTGCTTACACCGCCCACGATGAGGAACACTGCTGCCAGTCCGGCAATTCCCGCAAGGATGGCTGTTATTTTCTGTTTCGTAGTAAACTCTTTCTTATCCATCTCTGTCTCTCCTACAGTTCCCGCGCAGCAAGCTCCAGCGCGGCGGCGATCACCTGATCCATATCGTAATATTTATACTCGCCAAGCCTTCCGCCAAAGATGGTATTTTCTTCCTGTATGGCAAGCTCGCGGTATGCGGCGTACAGTTTTCCGTTCTTTTCGTCGTTCACCGGGTAATACGGTTCATCCCCCGGCTTCCATTCCGAGGAGTATTCCCGGGAGATCACGGTCTTCGGAAGCTCCTGCCCTTCCGCGTCCCTGCCGAACTCGAACCACTTATGCTCAATGATCCTCGTCCACGGTGTCTCCGCATCGGTGTAGTTCACAGCAGCATTTCCCTGAAAATTCGGCATGTCCAGCACTTCCGTCTCAAAGCGCACGGAACGGTACTCAAGCGCGCCGAGCCTGTAGTCAAAATACGCATCGACCGGCCCCGTGTATACGACCTTCTCCGCCATGGAAGCAAGGGCAGCCTTTTCCTTGAAATAATCCACATTCAGCCGCACCTCAATGCCCTCCAGCATGTTTTCCACCATCCGCGTATAGCCGCCCACGGGAATCCCCTGAAAGAGCGCGTTGAAATAGTTATTGTCAAAGGTCAGGCGCACCGGAAGCCGCTTGATGATAAATGCCGGGAGCTCCTTGCACGGACGCCCCCACTGCTTCTCCGTGTAGCCCTTGATGAGCTTTTCATAGATGTCATGGCCTACCAGAGAGATCGCCTGTTCCTCCAGATTGCGCGGCTCTGTGATCCCCGCCGCCCTTCTCTGTTCCTCGATTCTGGCCGCCGCCTCCTGCGGTGTGACAACGCCCCACATTTTATTAAAGGTATACATATTGAACGGCAGCGAGTACAGCTCGCCCTTATAATTTGCCACCGGAGAATTCGTAAAACGGTTAAATACCGCGAACCGATTGACGTAATCCCACACTTTCTTATTGTTCGTGTGGAAAATATGTGCGCCGTATTTATGTACCTGAATCCCCTCTACCGCCTCTGTATAGACGTTGCCTCCAATGTTCGGCCGCTTGTCGATGACAAGCACCGTCTTTCCCGCCGCCTTCGCCTCATGTGCAAATACCGCTCCGTAGAGTCCCGCTCCTACCACCAGATAATCATATTTCATGTTGTTACTCTCCCTTTCCGCTCATCAACTGCGCTCTGTCTATAAGAATGACATCGTCACACCTCTGTGCCTCATGCTGAACCGCCTCCGTAAAACCCGACTTTGAAAAAAGCACGAACCATGTCTGTTCACGGTTGCTGTTAAATATATCTGCCTTCTGTCTCAGCTTCTGAAGCACCTCCAGACCGATTTTTTCATTCCGCCACTTGCATTCACCGACCAGATAATTCCTGCCGTCACTTGCAATCAGATCAATTTCTGTCTGGCTTCTTGTCGCCGGATCCGTTCCCCACCATCTGCCGACAGCTGTAAATAAAAAGGGAAGTTCTCCTGCGGCATTCAGCATACATAAATAATCGGCACATATCTTCTCAAAGACAAGCCCCATGTAATGATTATAATCCGGCTCAATCCGCTTCAGCCACACTGCCTGTCCGGCATCTGTTTCGATTAATGTCCTGTTCGTGAACACATAACGATACCAGAAGCGGAACATAAAATCCGATATACCATAGATCGTCTTCCGCGAGGACTCCTTCTCAGCAAACGGAGTTTCCTTATAGAGAATTCCGAGCTCACAGAGCGTTTTGATATATTTCAGGCACTTTGCGGAATCCTCTCCTATCTTGCTGGATATTTCATTCGCCTTTGAATGTCCTCCCGCAATCGCCTCAATGATAGCGCTATACACTCCGGGCTCCTGAACTTCCTGACGCAGGAGAAGCAAAGGCTCCTCATAGAGATAGGCGGTCACTCTCAAAAAAGCCCTCTTTATATTCTCCTCGAAGCTGTCGTCCTTACGAATCTGCTGCAAGTACAGAGGAGTGCCGCCGAATGCCCCATAAAGCTTCAGCTTATCCTCCTCCGAAAAACCGTCCAGAAACTTTGCACTCGTCAGATAATGAAACGGCTTCATGTGAAGCTGTGCCGTTCTTCTGCCAAACAACGGGCTCTTTACTCCAAGCACTTCCTTCTCCATAAACCCCATATAGCTGCCGCAGAGAACAATGAACAGATTACCGTTTCTGAGCTTATGATCGATCACATGCTGAAGTTCGGAAAGCAATGCCTTGTTCTTTTTCACAAGATAAGGGAACTCATCGAGAATAAGAACAAGACGTTTATCCTTCTGCCGGTCGTCAATGTAGGATAATGCATTTGTCCATGAAGAAAAGGGTTCCAGATTCTTCTCGCCGTAAAATTGAAAAACCAACGTGGAAAACTTTTCCAGATTCAGTTTATTGTTGCTCTGTTCAGCCGAGTAGAAAATTGTGTCCTTATCTTTGCTGAACTCATTCAACAAGGTCGTTTTTCCAACACGTCTGCGTCCATATAAAACAAACAGTTGGAAGCTGTTCTGCAAATATAATTCTTTCAAAGCGGCAAGCTCTTTTTCCCTTCCAATAAAAGTCTCTTGCATACTCTCTCCTATTATTTAATTCAAAAGTAATTTACTATAAAGTTAATTATATTTTAACGCTTAGCCTTTGTCAATTCCATTCTTGAAGAGCCAAAAAAGCGGGAGCAGCTTACGCCACTCCCGCCATATTCAGTATCCAGTAAATCAGTCCCAACAGCCAGCTTGCAAATATTCCGTACAGAATCACCGGCCCGGCAATCGTAAAGATCTTGCACCCGATGCCGAATACCTGTCCCTCCGTCTTATACTCGATGGCGGGGGCGGCAACACTGTTTGCAAAGCCCGTGATCGGCACCAGCGCGCCCGCGCCGCCCCACTTTACGATCTTTGGGTAGATGCCGAAGCCCGTGAGCACCACCGACAAAAATACAAGGATCAGGGAACACCAGCTTCCCGCCGTCTGATCATCCAGCCCCATATTCCCCGCATAGTTCAAAAGGAACTGTCCGATGCAGCAGATGATGCCACCCGTGACAAACGCCTTCAGCATCTGCAGCCACAGATTGTGCGTCGGTGTCACCTGCTTGACGTATTTCTCGTATTCCTTCTTCTGCTGCTCACTCTGCGGACTTCCGCTCTGACCCTTCATCTCTTCCATCTGATTGCCATACCTTTCTTTCCGTCCGCCGACAGGACAGGTTCCCGTCAGCGGCATCAATCTCTTTGCATTCAGTATGACCGTTATGGAAATTTTTTATTCCTATTTTTATTCATATCTGACTGTGCGGATCGTGTGCGCCTCCGCAAGCAGATGGAAGCCCTGTCCGTTCTCGCAGAGATAGACCGGCATGTCACGGTCGCTCCTGTTGAGCACGACGACCGCCCTGCTGCCGTCCGGGTTCAGGAACGCCACTGTCTCGAGCATGTCCGAATAGCAGGTATTCATGATCTGCTTTGCCCCCGGCTGGATGTATCGGCTGAAATGACCTATGTAATAATAGGACAGTCTCTTTTCAATGCCGCCCCTGCCGTCGCACATCACGGGCGCAGCACAGAAATTTCCGACATGATTCGGGCCGCCCTCCGCGTTCAGCAGAAGGTTCCAGTCGAAGAACGCCTCCACGCCCGCCTTGAAATTGCCGAGCATATCATGCGCATACATCTCCGCCTTCTGTACCTCTCCCGAATCCGAGAACCGGGAATACTCCACGCAGCCCTCCGTGAAAAACAGCCGCTTTTCGGGATACGCCTTTTTCACGGCACGGATGCCGTCAAAATGATCCCCGGTATACCAGTGCATGGCAAGCCCGCTGACCGCATTTCTGCAGCCGGGCACGGTGAAGCTGTCCCGCGCACGGTCATAGAGGTTTTCCTTGTTGTGATCCCATAAAAACACCTGCACGTCATCCAGCCCCGCGCGTCTCAACGCCGGTATGAGATAACCGGTGGCGAAATGTCCCTCCTCCTCTGCCGTATAGATGCAGGAATCCCACGTCTGCACTGCCTCCGGCTCATTCTGGACAGTCAGATATTTTACCTTCAAGCCTTCCTCCCGCAGCTCCTGCAGGAAACGCACATAATAGCCCGCCCAGAGCTCGCGGTAATCCGTCTTCAGCTTTCCTCCGTGATTCATGTCTCCGTTTGTCTTCATGAATGCGGGCGGCGACCACGGGGAGACCAGAAGCCCGAAGCCCTCCGTGCCGCGCCGTTCCATCGCCTTTTTCACCAGCGGAAGTATCTGCCTGCGGTCATGGGAAATATTAAAGGTCTTGAGTGCCGTATCTCCCTCTTCAATATAAGTATAGTTCCCCAGCGCAAAGTCACAGCTGTTCATATGAAGTCTGCCAAGATTATATTTCAGCCCGGACTCCCCGAAGCAGCTCTCCACAAAGTCCTCCGCCGCCTCCGCCGTCAGACTGTCGTAGCACACCGCAGCAGCCTCCGTGAACGCTCCGCCGGGCAGCTTTGCGCAGATCTCAAAATATCCGTACTGCCACGACTGCCTCTCCCACGTCGTCAGCCGTGCCGAAGTATACTCCGCATTCCCACTTTTTTCCTCTCTTCCCCAAACATCATCTCAGCAAACTTTGCCGAATACTCCTTCCAGAAGTCCATATTGTGCTCCCCTTTGCTTTCAAGATAGATGTGGGGAATGTCTGTCTCTTCCAGATACTGATGGAATGCGCGGTTGTTTTCGAGCAGAAAATCCTCTGTCCCGCAGCTCATGAAAATCTCCGGAATCTGCCGCCCATTGTCCTTCAACCTCTTCACAAGCACCTCGGGATTGCTTTCGCTGGTCTCTACCGTCTCCAGGTCTCCAAAGCATCCATGATAGTAATCATAGTTTGCAACACCGTTACTCTCTCCCGGCTTCATGTGCGCAATCTCGTGAATAATCAGCGCGGAAGACATCGCCGCCACCTTTCCAAAACATTCCGGGAACGCAAATGCCGTATGCAGCGCACCGAAGCCTCCCATTGAAAATCCCATCACATAGGTCTCGTCAGCATTCATGGCAAGGCCGAAGGTACGGCGCAGATAGTTCACAAGCTCCACTCCCACATAGGTGCAGAACTTATGTCCCGTTGCCGGTCCGTCAAGCCAGAAGCCGTTTTCCCCATTCGGTGCCACAACGGCAAAATGATACTTCTGCGCAAGCTCCTCCCCTGCCCAGTTATCAGCATCCCCCGTATAACCATGAAGCAGAAACAGGGTCTTCATTTTCCTGTTTCCTTCATGATTCCCTGCATCCGGAAGATACATTTCAAAGCGCACATTCCTTTTCAGCGCCTCAGAAAAGAACTTTACACTTAACTCTGACATTTCAGAATTCTCCTTATTTTTCCTCTTTGTAAATTTTTATGGTAACACTGTTTCCGTCCGGCACCACACTTGCAGTAAGCGGCATCTTTTCAAACTCTGCCAGAGCTTTACTGTCAGTGACAATCACCGGCTTACAGTGTCCAAAATCACTTCCTTGATTTTCAATAAAGATACGGCATTTCTGCCCTCCACAATCCTCACCCTCCAGCATATATCTCGCTGAGAGGAATGCACTTCCGCCCTTGGGAATCTTCTGTGTATCGGCACCGGTGCCAATGATTCTGCCGCTGAAATACGGACCATCAGCCGTTCCTGTAAACGGAATCATCACAACGTCCTGCTGACCGCCGCTCACGCTGTATGCCTCTCCACATGTTACATGAACCACCAAAAAAAGACTGTCCATTGTTTCCGACATTTCTCCACCTCCCATACTCTCTCCGAATCTTCACCCGATATTACAATCAAATCTATTTTAATAACAAAAATCAATAAACTCCTGTCCCCAATTTATAATTTCTGATTTTCCATTCTCTTTTTCCATCTTTTAAGGTATAATAACCTTATTCTAAAACGAAAAGCGTCCGAATGGACATCAATACCATGATTGAGAAACAATCATGGTATAATAGCCTTATTCTAAAACAGGAGCGTTTTAACCATGCGATTGAATAAAGCAACCATCAGGCAGACAATACTGGAGTACTTTATGCTCACAGCTGCTACGCTGATTCTCGTTCTCGGCGTATATCTGTTCAAATTTCCAAATCACTTTTCCTTCGGCGGCGTTACCGGTATCGCTGTCGTCCTGAGTGCCATCCTTCCCGCCTCGCCGGGCAGCATTACCTTCATTATCAATGTCGCCCTGCTAGTCCTCGGCTTTCTCTTTCTCGGCAGGGACGCCGGCATTAAAACCGTCTATGTCAGCCTTTTGACATCCCTTGGACTGTCCGTGGCGGAACTCATTTTTCCGATGGAGCAGCCCCTGACAACCGAGCCGGTTCTGGAGCTGATCTTCGCCATTGTGCTTCCCGCGTTCAGCGCCGCCATCCTGTTCAATATGGGCGCCTCCAGCGGCGGCACGGACATTATTGCAATGATCCTAAAAAAATATACCTCGCTCAACATCGGCACCGCACTCTTTTTCGTAGACCTTGGAATCGTTATCGCGGCATGCTTCGCCTACGACACCCAGACCGGACTGTTCTCTCTGTGCGGTCTACTGGCTAAATCTCTCGTTGTGGACAGTGTCATCGAGAATATTAATCTCTGCAAATATTTCACGATCATCTGTGATAATCCCGATCCGATCTGTGAATTTATCCTGAACGACCTGAACCGCAGTGCAACTATTTACCATGCACAGGGTGCCTACCAGCACAACGATAAAACCGTCATTATCACAATTACAAAAAGAAGTCAGGCGGTAGAACTGCGTAACTTTATCCGCAGGACCCAGCCCGGCGCTTTCATCGCTATCACAAACAGCAGCGAAATCATAGGAAAAGGCTTCCGGGGATTTAACTGATCCCCAGTTTACCTTTCTTCTTTCTTATCTCTCTCCTCCAACACTTCATCCACAATGTACGGTGGTCTTGTCCGCGCGGCATCCAGCGTTCTCCAGATGTACTCCCCCAGAATGCCCAACATCAGCATAATGATGCCGGAGGCGCATAAAACCACGCACATCAGGGATGCCCAGCCCACAATCGGCGTACCCTTTGTGACCTTTTCCACCATTACACTTATCAGCAATACAACCGCGAGAATGTTAAACACTACTCCCAACCCTGTCATAAAGCGCAGGGGAAAATAGGAAAAGCTCATGACGGAATCCATAACCAGCTTTACCTTCTTCGCCAGCGTCCATCTCGACTTTCCGATCTCTCTGTCCTGTCTTACAAAATAAATCTTATCCGTCTGAAATCCTGCCCAAAGCACCTGTAGTGTGAGAGAAGAATTCTTTTCATCCAGACGTTCCAATACCTCAATCACCTTCCGGTCAACAAGATAGCAGTCACAGCCGCCCACCGGCATGTTCCTGTTCACAATCTTACGGATGAGCGCATAGTAAAGGTTTGCAAAGAAAACCTTCACCGGATTTTCCTTCCGCTCCTTACGGACTGCCAGAACTACCTTATTTCCCCGCTTCCAGCTCTCGTACATCTCCAGAATAATACCGGAATCCTCCTGCAGATCCGCCTGCTTTGTCACAGCGCAGTCCCCCGTACATGCCGAAAGCCCCGCCAGCAGTGCCGCATGCTCGCCGAAATTCCGCGAAAGCTTTACGCATTTTATGTGTGTATCCCTGTCTCTGAGCCTCGTCATGACCTCCCAGGATTCATCCCCTGATCCATCATCCACGAATACAATTTCATAATCGCCCAGCTGGCCGAGAATCTTCTTTTGCATATCCTCATACAAAAGCTCCAGCGTGTCTGCGTTATAATATACCGGTACAACAATTGATATTTTACTCATTGTCTTCTTTCCCTTTTCCCATAAGCTCCAGATAGGTTCCGTAATCTCTGATATATTCCGCCGGATCATAATGCTCGTTGGAAAGCACCAGCAGAACGGAGTCCGGTGAAAAATCATACATTTCCTTCCAGACATTGTTCTTTAGATAAAGTCCCATTCTCGGGCGGTTCAGTTCAATCACCTTTTTCTCATGCCCGTTGTCAACCTTGACCTTACTGTTTCCCGAGACATTAATCATCACAAACTCGGAGCGCAAATTTGCATGGCATCCCCTGACCACCTCGCTGTCAGAACCATAGATATAAAAAATCCTTTTTATTTCAAACGGAATCGCGCTGCCGCCCTCCACTACCACCAGGTTTCCTCTTTCATCTCCCAGATCCGGGAAATCCAGAATCTGAATCTGCTCTTCCAGCTTTACCATTGTTATCCTCATTTCTGCGCACGTCCTTTGCGCAATCTTCTCTCCTATTCAAATCGATTGATACATTCTATCGTATATTGCTGTTCTTCCTCGGTCATTCCCGTATACATCGGAATGGACAGCACTGTATCCGCATACCGCTCTGTCACCGGGTAATCTCCCTTTTTATGCCCCAGTCCGCGGTAAGCCTCCGAGAGATGAGGAGGTATGGGATAGTGAATAATCGTTCCGATTCCATTTTCATTCAGATAATCTATCAGCTCCTGCCGCCGGTCGGTACGGATCACATACTGATGCCAGACCGCATAAGTATTCTCACGCTCTTCCGGCAGAATGACCCCCGCACAGTGAAGCTCCCGGCTGTAGCGCTCCGCCAGCTGCCTTCTCTCTTCCGTGATTTCCTGCATATGCTGAAGACGCACGTTCAACAGTCCTGCCTGCAGCTCATCCAGTCTGGAATTTGCTCCCACGACTCTGTTATAATAGCGTTTCTCACTCCCATAGTTCCGATACACTCTCATGGCATCCGCCAGCTCCGGGTCATCGGTCACAATTGCCCCCGCATCGCCAAAAGCGCCGAGATTCTTGGACGGATAAAATGAAAAACAGCCCACATCTCCGAAGGTTCCCGTCATCTGTCCCCTGTATTCCGCCCCGTGTGACTGGGCGCAGTCCTCGATCAGCCGCAGGTGATGTTTCCGGCAGACCGCCTGAATCTTCTGCATATCCGCCACATGCCCATAGAGATGTACCACCATGACAGCCTTTGTTCTCTCTGTGATCTTCTCCTCTATCCGGTCTGCGTCGATCTGATAAAAGGAATCCGGCTCTACAAACACCGGGGTCGCTCCGTTTATGGTTATTCCCATAACACTTGCTATGTAGGTATTTCCCTGGACGATGACCTCGTCACCCGCGCCGATCCCCAGCAGTCTGACCGCCATCCATAGCGCGTCAAGTCCGCTTGCAAGTCCGACACAATATTTCGCCCCCGTGTATGCGGCAAAGTTCTCCTCGAAGGTTTTGACCTCGTTTCCGAGAACATACCAGCCTGAGCGCAGGACAGAAAGCGCTTTTTCTTCAAATTCCTTCTGATATTTCTGAAAACCGTAATCCATACGGTTCGGCATTATCTTCATGCTTCTTCGGATTCCTTCCCTGTTCTTTTTTCCATTCCATCTGATTCATCCGGTTTTTTCCGGTATGCCCAGAATTTATTTAACACAAAATTCAGCGGCACAGTCACGCACAAATTCACAAGTGTTGCAATATAATGAGGGATTTCCAGAATCCTCTCCTGTATAAACAAAAGAATTCCCATCAGAATCAGCTCTGTAAAGGCATAGGATGCATAAACCTTTGCCAATGCCAGATACCACGGCTGCTTATTCTCCTCTTTTTCCCGGAAAACAAACCTGCTGTTGAGCAGATAGGAAATCAGCACTGTAATCAGAAAAGAAATCAGATTGGAAAGCTGTTCATGTAATCGCAGCAGGTAGTAGCATCCATTCGTAATCAGATAGGATAGAACGGTATTGACCGCCCCTACCATGCCAAACTTAATAAACTGGAGAACTGCCGGGAACGCCTCCCGAATCCTCTGGTTTAAATTGCTGTATCTATGTTCACCCATGTCTTTTTCTATCGCTTCTTCCTCTTTCTCATGCCCATCGTCCGCCGCCTCTGCGAATGATTTCTGCGGCTTGCCCAGTTGCTTCACAACTCCGCAATCTTACAAATATCACTTTATCACATACTTGATTTTAAGTCCATCCTTTTCTGCCATTCGTGCAAGGTTCAAATAACCGTTCTTCTGTCAGGACGCGTCCTCTTCCTTTCCCTCCCGTCCGGCGGTGGCGATCAGCGCCTTATCGACATCCTCCTCGTAATTGCGGATGGAGACCTCGATCGGCGTCGGGTCCTTTGTCAGCCTTCTACCCCCGACATGATTGAAAAAGACAATGATTCCGACCGCCAGTCCGATGGAATAGGAAACCTCAAGCGTGTTCAGCCCCTGCGGCTCCCTGTTCATGACAATCTGGTAAAATTCCGTGAACACTTCATTGATGCCCACATCGTTATGGTACGCCATGATGGTAAACGCAGTGCCGAAAAAGCTCACCAGACAGACCAGTGCCGCACGCAGCCACTGCTGCCAGCCTTTATGTTTATTGACGCTGATCCACTCGACCAGAACATCCGGCTCCCCGACAATCTGCACACTGATGTCGCTGCACTCATTCTCCATCAGCTCCACCAGCTTAAGCGTACTAATCACACACCGCTTCGTCCCCTCCTTTGTAAAATGATGTACCTTCAATGCCCTCAGTCTCGCACTGAGAACAGAATCCGAACACCTGACCGTCCCCATATCCGACATGAACACATCCGGAGACTGCACCTCCACATTCCTCTCACACTTCAGATATACTGTTTTATTCTGCATACCAGACTTACTCCTCTTATCAATAAAGTTTAGTCCTCACGGCTTCACCGTCCTGTGGAACTCCGTCGCAAAATACAGCAGCGACCCACAGACCTTTCCGATTGCAATGCTCAATATTGCCAGTCCGATTCCATGTCGGAACGAAATCCGTCGCGCGAGGATCGGAATGCTGTCCAGCATCTCCGCGATTGCCAGCGCAAGGCAGCCGATGAACATGCCGGAAAAAAGCCCGAATGCCGCCTGCCAGAAGACGCCGACTCCCTGAAGCACATTCATATACTGCGGAAACCTCTGCTGCCACCACGCACCGAACTGGCAGTATCTCGAAAAGACGCTGAGAACAGCGCCTGTCAGCGTCCCGAAAATGACCATCTCCTCATATAGCATCACCTTGCCCGCCGTATGCGTCTTTCCGGCAAACCTCGGAACAAGCCCCACCGCTACCAGCACGGTGAACACGCCCGCCGAGGACAGAAGACCGTAGCTGACACCCACAACGATCAGAAAAAAAGTTTTCATCACCTAGCTCCTCCGCATCCCTTTTGCATGTCTCATTGCGCAGAATGCACAGCTGTCTCCCCAAAGCTGCAAATTTCATAGTAACGGGAAACAACAGATAACTTTAGATTGTACAAAAAAGCACACAAATATTCATAAAAAATACATGGCATTTTCTGCGTGTATTCTGTAAAATAATAGCATCAGATAAGAAAACGTTTTCAAGATTCAGTTCAGGATGCTTCAAAACAGGAGGTACTTCAAATGGCTAAATGGCTCGACAATGCAATTTTTTATGAAATTTATCCACAGTCCTTTCAGGACACCAACGCCGACGGAATCGGTGATTTTCAGGGAATCATTCAGAGGCTGGACTACATCCGCGAGCTCGGCTGCAACGCAATCTGGCTGAACCCCTGCTTTCTTTCCCCCTTCGGCGACGCAGGCTATGATGTGGCGGACTACTACACCGTTGCCCCCCGCTACGGCACAAACGAGGATCTGAAACAGCTCTTTGCAGAGGCACACAAGCGCGGTATGCATGTCCTGCTCGATCTTGTTCCGGGACATACCTCGGTCGAGCACAAGTGGTTCAAGGAATCCCTCAAGGCAGAAAAGAACGAATTTACAGATCGGTATGTCTGGACGGACAACGTCTGGGAAGGCCCGGAGAACATGGGCTGCCTGCGCGGCATATCCCCCAGAAACGGTGCTGTCGCACTGAACTTCTTCTCCATGCAGCCCGCCCTGAATTACGGCTTCTATAAGATTACCCGCCCATGGCAGCAATCGCCTGACGACGAAGGCCCGAAGGCAACCCTGAATGCCATGATGGATGTCATCCGCTTCTGGCTCTCCATGGGCTGCGACGGCTTCCGCGTCGATATGGCAGGCTCTCTTGTAAAGAATGATGAAGAAGGCAAGGGCACGATTGCCCTCTGGCAGAAGGTTCGCGCCTTTCTGGACGAGGAGTTCCCGGATGCCGCCTTTGTCTCCGAGTGGGGCGAACCGGACAAATCCCTGCAGGGCGGATTCCACATGGACTTCCTGCTCCACTTCGGCCCTTCCCACTATAACGATCTCTTCCGCTGTGAGCATCCGTTCTTCTCCTCGGAAGGAAAGGGCGATGTGTCCGCATTCGTGGATAAATATAAGGAAAACTACGAGAAATCCGAGCGGAAGGGACTGATCTGCATTCCCTCCGGCAATCACGACATGGATCGCCTTGCCCGCTCTCTGACCCCCGGGGAAATGAAGGTTGCCTTCGGCTTCCTGCTGACCATGCCCGGTGCTCCGTTCATCTACTACGGGGATGAGATCGGTATGCGGTATGTGGAGGGGTTGACCTCGGTGGAGGGCGGCTACGAGCGCACCGGATCCCGCTCCCCCATGCAGTGGGATAACACCGCCAACTGCGGCTTCAGCAGTGCCGCTCCCGAGAAGCTCTATATCAAAATGGATCCTTCCGCCGACCGCCCTACCGCTGCCGCACAGATGCAGGACGAGACCTCTCTCTATCATGAAGTTCAGAAGCTGATTGCCTTCCGCCAGGAACATTCCGCGCTCCAGAGCAAGGGCGAGATCGAATTTGTGTATGCCGCAAAGGATTCCTATCCTCTCGCCTATGTCAGAAGCAGTGATGCTGAGAAAATTCTCGTCATCATCAACCCTTCTGCGAAAGAAGCTTCCTTTGAGAGCGCACTTTCCTCTGAACAGGTTCTCTATGCATACGGCGAATCTGCACACAAAAAGGACGGTATCTGGATCGCACCGCCCTGTTCTGTAACACTTTTAAAGCTGTAGGGGATTACCCCTGCAGCTTTTTACAATTATTCTTTCTGTCGTAACCGGTACAAATTCCATCGTCCGTATAGTACTCATACTCTTTGATACGGTCTCCAAATCCGTACAGTCTTAAGTCTTCATAATCTACCTTCCGTACATTCATGCCCCCCGAGGATAAGGGTAATACCCTGTTCTCCCTCAGGAACACACACACATCTCCAAGCGGCATTTTCACATAATGGAAACCTTTCTCAAATACATCTTCCTCCAAAACCCTTCCACCCGTAAAACGTATCAGCTTCATTCTCTCCGGACAGTAAACCGTTCTTCCTACTGCATTCTGCTCATATACAGGAGCAATCATAATACTGTCTCCAAGCAGCAGCTGGTCTTCTGTTCTGCGTGCAAGCTCATCATCACGATATACAAAGCCAAGCGGTCGGAACAGCATTGTATGATCCAGTGCCGCCTTCATATATTCACTGTACAGATAGGGAAGAAGCTTATATCGAACTCCGATCACCTGCCGGAACAGATCAACCTGTTTAAATTGATAAGCCTCCTGAAGTCTGGTTCCCAGCGCCGAATGGTTTCGCATCAGCGGTGTAAACACTCCGAATTCCAGCCATCTGAGCAGAAGGTCTTCCGTTGTATCTGCACCAAACCCGCCAATATCTGCACCTGTATAAAGGAATCCACACATATTCAGCGATGGCATCATCTTGATATTCAACAGCAGATGTGACCACCATGAGCAGTTATCTCCTTGCCAGATTCCGCCATATCTGTGCATTCCGATATATGACGCTCTGGAAAACAAAAGTATTCTCTTTTCCGGTGCCAGCTCTTGAAAGGCCTCCGATGCAGACCTGGTCATGTAATATCCAAACAGATTATGTACGTCCTTGTGACAGTATCTCCTGCCCCTGTAGTTATGGTAAAAGGACGCATAATCCTCCTGATTATTTGAAACATTCGCGACAAGATCCTTGAACTCAAACAGCGTATTGATATCAAGATTTTCCGAGCGATAGTCCTCAATTTTCTCAAACACCTTCTGCAGCCGTTTTTCGGAATAAAAAATGGCCGGCTCATTCATATCATTCCAAAAGCCTTCAATTCCCTGATCCAACAGAATTTTATACTTCTGTCCAAACCACTTGCGCGCATCCTCATTGAGCATATCCGGGAAACAGCATTTTCCCGGCCAGACACCGATTACAAAGTCTTCTCCCTCTGCATCTTTGCAGAAATATCCGTTCTCCCTTCCCTCTTCATAGACCTCGTAGCCCTCTTCCTTCTTGACTCCTCCGTCGATGATCGGAACAAGGTGAATATCTTCCTCCCGCATTTCCCTGACAAAATCTTTAAAATCCGGAAATGTTTCCCTGTTGACCGTGAAGTCCTTGTAGCGCTCCATATAATCAATATCCAGATACACCGCGTCCAGAGGGATGTCATTTTCCCGATACTTTCTGACTACCTCCCGTATTTCATCTGCAGACCGATAACCCCAACGGCTCTGCCCGTAGCCAAATGCCCATCTGGGCGGGATATAACTTCTCCCAACAAGTTCCCGAAACTGATGTACAATGTCATCCGGGCTGTCTCCGCTAATCAGATAGCATTCAAAATCTTCCGTCTGAGGTATGATCCGAAGCTCATCATATCTGGAATAACCGATATCAAAGATTACCCTTGCAGGAGTATCAATAAATACCCCCATCGCCGAGCCGCCATCCAGAATAAGAAAATTATGCGCTCCATAGAGCGACTGCTTACTCTCTGTGTGCTGGCTGTCATCCGTACAGTCACTGACATATCTCCAGCCGCGTTTATTGATTCCTCTTACATTCTGCCCAAGGCCATATACAATCTCCCCGTCGGAAAGCCTTGTCACGAATTCTCCCCGTTCCAACATCAGTCTTGCATTCTGCCACTGTGCCGGCTGCGGCTTCTTCAATACGGCATCCGTCTCTATCGGTTCACCGAAAATAAATCTTTCAATCATATCGTTTCCTCTCTGCAATCATGCCAGCAAAATTTCCGCAATCGCCTCATAGACTGTTCTCGGAAGTTCCATTGCGTTCAGCTGCAGGATCGCCTCATCCATATTTCGGGCTCTGCTGACACAGTCAAATACTCTGTCCTTCACGCAGTATTCTATCTGACAGCGGTTCAGCAGCTCGAAAATTCTATCTGAATATTCATTCTTTTCAAGATCGCTGTCATGTTCAAACCACATTGCCAGTTCCTCCGCAACAGGCACACCGTCAATCACAATCGTAAGGATATTCTTTTTCTTGTCATAGCTCTGTTCAAACGGCTGCTCCTGCCCGTTCACCGTAATATGTCCGACACAGTTGTTCCGCACACAATATACCTTTATCCTGTAGTTTCTCTTTTCCGGAAGCAGCTGTGTCTCTCCCTCAACGGGACAAATCATGAATACTTTCTTTTCCTTCCATTCCAGCCTGTACTCAGTCCGTGCCACGTGTCCCTCTTCAAATCCCATGGTTTCGCCGTCATCCTCGTAGAGAACAAATTGTCCGTCATCTCCCGCCGCAATCAGCAGTTCCATATCCTCCGGGTTCGCAGTAAAGCTTGAAACATGTTCCGTCTGCTGCAGCGGAATAATTCCTCCCTGTGGCATTAACACCGGAATTTCCTCCAATGGACGATACATTTTTATCGTCCTGCCGCCATGGTATCTCAGTCCCGAAAAGACATCAATCCACTCCCCCTGAGGAAGCCATGATGTCACGGCACTCATTTTACTGATTTCATCTGTCCTCGCTGTAATCGGATGAACCAGCAATGAATTTCCGAAGAAATATTGCCCCGGCACTTCATATGCATTATTTTCCTCGGGATACTCATAATACATTGGCTGTATCAGGCTTTCACCTTGTGAATGATTCCGCTCATTCATTGTATAAAGGTAGGGTATCATTGCATGGCGTAACCGGAGATATCTTGTGATAATACCGCACTCGCGCTCCGGATAGTTCCATGGCTCCTTTCCGGTAAACCGGCTGCATGAGCTGTGCAAACGCATAATCGGCGAGAAGGTTCCGAACTGCACCCATCGCACCATCAGTTCATCGTCACGATATCCGTTCATATGTCCGCCAATGTCATGGCTCCACCAGCCATATCCCGCATTGGATGCTGTTGCTGTAAAATAGGGCTGAAAATCCAAGGATTTCCATGTTATAATTGAATCGCCTGAGAAACCTATCGGGTATCTGTGGCTTCCAAGACCTGCATATCTCGAAAAGATCATCGGTCTCTTTCCTTCTCTTTTCTGATCCTCAAAATGGAAGTGATTCAGCACCCACAACGGGTCCAGACCCTTTAACCCGGAGATCTTCCCCTGTTGCCAGTCTATCCACCAGAAATCGACTCCCTCCCTTTCAAGCGGATGATGCAGATATTCAAAATAAGCTGCCATAAACCTGCGATCTGCCGCATCAAACGGAATTGCCTCCCCGCTTTCAGCATCCAGCCCCAGCGCCGCTGCCATCGGCAAATATGCCTTTTCATGTCCGCGCACTCCATCCGCAGGATGAACATTCAGCGTCACATGCATTCCGTCCTGATGAAGTTTCTTAAGCATTTCCTGATGATCTGGAAACAGCTTTTCATTCCATGTATACCCGGTCCATCCGCTGCCGTATTTTTCATCGAGCTGAACATAATGCCAGTCCATATCGATCACTGCCACAGCAAACGGAATCTGTTCTCTCCGGAACCGCTCCATCAGTCCAAGATATTCTTCCTGTGTGTAGGCATAAAATCTGCTCCACCAGTTTCCAAGCGCAAACCGCGGTAACATCGGAGTCTGTCCGCACAGATGATAAAAAGCTTTCAGGCATTCCTTATACGCATGCCCGTATCCCCAGAAGTAAATATCCGTATGTTCCTCCGGTGCCGGTTTGATCCAGCCATCCTCCGTCATAATCATGGATTTACTGTCATCCATCACGGTAAACCCATTTCGAGAAAGCAGTCCGTTCTCCAAGGGAATCGCACCGTCAACATTATCCAGTGTCCTTACTGTTCCCCCGAGATTCTCACATGCGTCGCCATATCTCCACGTTGCATTCCACGAAAAAGCACCCTTTCTCAGTCGGACACTCAGTGATTCCTGCGAAAATTTCTTCTGATTATATTTCACCGCCAGATATTCTGTCAGGATTTCAATTTCATCGCCGTTTCTCCTGATCTCATAATTTGCAGACGGAAACTTCCGGTTGACGACAACCTGTGTAGCAGCATCTACAAACACACCCTGCGGGCTGTATTCAAAACGGATCAGCCTGTCTGTCAGCACGCTGATTCTGTAATTTGTTCCTTCGACAACAAAATCCTTTCCTGTCCTGATATCTGTCTCCCTTGCACACATTCTATCCTTCTCCCATCCACCTTTTCTGTTCTGCGGTAAGTATTGTATACTGTACATCACCCTGCTCCGCTGTTCCCGCAGCGCATTCTGCATTCCATACAATCCGGATACGGTTTCCCATATCATCCTCAAACAGATAATGCCCTTTCTCACCTACTGTCCAGAAGCACAGCTTCTTATAACAGTCCATTCCATTGCCTACGCTACTTCCCAGTCCGCCACCTGCAGCCAGATTCAGCGCAACGCATCCGCCGCTCCTGACAAAAACAGGTATCCGGTTCTCTCTGCACACGATGTCATAAAAGTGTTCTCCCTCCAGTGGTATATCCTGAGCGCGCTTGTGTCCCTCTCCTGCAATCTCGTATTCCCAAAAGCTATACCATTCTCCTCTGGGAAGATATATCCTGCGAATTTTGCAGTCCGGTGCCAAAACCGGAGCGATCAGCATGTCTCCAAGCAGGAAACAATCTTCACATTCGTAAACATTCTTGTCCAAAGGATAATCCAGCACCAGATGTCTCATCATTGGCAGACTGCTCCTCGCAGACTGCAGCATCTGTTGATACAGATAGGGCAGCAAATTCATTCTTAAATTAAATTGCCAGCGCATTCTGTCAATCAGGTCGTTATCCTGATATAGCAAGGACATATTCCACGGGCTCCTGTCATTGATGCCCTTCGTTACCGCCAGTATCTCGGAAAACTGTCCTCCCACAGGTTCAGAATGCCATTGCATCACCGGTACAAATACCGCCATCTGAACCGCCCGCTCGTACAATTCCTTATCCGGCATTTCCCCGGCGAACCCGGCAATGTCGAAGCTCCAGAAAGGCACTCCGCTCAGACCGATACTCAATCCCGCAGCAAGAATATGTTTAAACTCTTCCCATGTGGACATCTGATCCCCTGCCCACTGTATCGGGTATTGCTGCTGCCCGAGGTACCCCGCCCTGCTGAACAGTACGCGCTTTTCCCCTGCAAACCGTGAGTACGCTTTCACGTATTCCGCCGAAAAGTAATTGCGGAGTTCCTTTCCGCTTCTTCCCGCGGAATCAATAACGTCATCTGACAATATAAATTCCCCACCGTCTGTCTTAAAGCCGTCCACTCCCATTTCCAGCAGGTATTTTCTCTTATTAAACCACCATTCCGCCGCGTCCGGATTGCTGAAATCGGGAAGAAGGGAGCCGGCAAACCAGTGTCCCTCCGGTATTGTATATGGGCTGCCATCCATATTCCGAATGCACAGGCCATGCTCCACTGCATAATTCCAGTCCTGCTCCGCAATACTGCTATATTCATTTTCGGGCATCTTTTTCAACACCGGTATCTGCCATAAGATCAAATGTATATTTTTCTCCTGAAGCTGCCGGACCATTTCTTCGGGTTGTTTCCACTCTCCGTGGTCATTAAAGCGATAAAACGTCGCCTCATCGCTCCATGCCTCCAAAACCATCACGCTGTGCGGAATCTGATGTTTTTCCAGCTCCGCAAGCTGCTCTTTTACGTCCTCCTCCGTATGCCAGCGATTGGCTGACATCCATGGTCCCAGACTCCACTTCGGTATTGTCCTGACGTTTCCGGTCAGCTGTGAAAAATCACGCACCAGTTCTGCCGGTTCACCTCCCAGAAAATAAATTCTGGGAAATTTTCCCTCCGTATCTGCAATGATTTCGATCTGAATTTCTTCACGGAACCGGAATTGTACCACCGTCAACGTATCTACAAATACGCCCAAACCGTTCTCAGTAAAGAAAAAGGGCATCGGACAATAGCTGACACTTCCCTGATTGCAGAACTTTTCAAAAACCTCCGTTGATAAGCTCTTTCCCTTTTGATTCACGGAATCAAAACGCTCTCCCATTCCATACACAGCGCAGCAGGAATGCTGTATCGTAAGTGTGCACCGCCCCTGCTCCCGCAGAATCGAAACCGCTGCCAGCTGATCTCCATTTTGACTCCTTATGCCGAAGGGAGTAGCATTTTCATTTAAGTTTACCGTTGACAATATCGCCATAGCTACCTCTTTCATAACGAGAGGAATCGCATAAACGATTCCTCTCTACATTTAGTTAGTTGCTGTAACGCTCATAAGCATCTGTATAAATCTGTATCAAATCCTTTAATCCCATTGCATTCAGCTGATTGACATACTCGTCCCAGCCTTCATCTATGCCGCCCTCGGTTATCCACAGTGCGCGGGTACTTTCTACATACTTATCAATATCCGTGGTGAGTGTCGGAAGCTGTTCATTTTCTTCCACCGTGAACATTACATTGGGATACGGTGTAGTAACGGTATCCTCTGCTATCTTACTCAGCTCGACCTTCAGTCCGTCTCCGCTTGTGGATGAGAGCTTAATGTTCTTCTGGAATTCCTTGCTTACATACTTTGGTCCAAAATCTCTCAGGCTGGAATCCCAATACCATGAATCAGCACTGGTTCCTTCCGGCGGATCGTTCAAAGTATAGGTTCCGTCATCATGCTTGGTAATAACCGTTCCTATGCCTCCCCAGAAGTTCTGAATACTTGCCTCTCCGGTGTAAAACTGGTCAATCCATCTGGCAGCAATTTCCGGATGCTCACAGAATTTTGTAATCAGAACCTCATTTCTCATGATACTGGAAACCCCGTTAGGATCTCCTCCTGTATATGCCTTACCGTCTGCTCCGGCAATCGGCGGAATAATCTCGTACTCAGATGACCACTGTCCAAAGTTGGAATCAGGTGTCCACGCATACTCAAAGCCTACTCTGGAAACATTGGGGTCCTGTCTCTTTGCGGAAAGCATGGAATCGTCCTGTGTAAATGCCTCCGGATCAATGATTCCTTCCTCATACAGTTTGTGCAGCCATTTGATTCCTTCTTTATACTGTTCCGATGTCGGATAGTAAGTCAGCGTCCCATCACTGTTTACCATCATCTTGTACCCAGTGATGTCAGTAATTCCAAAGGGATTGAGCAGCTCCATGGAAATTCCCTTCGCTCCGGAAATCGGAATTTCATCATTCGGGTCGCCGTTACCGTTTGCATCCTGTTCCTTGAACGCCTTAAGTACATTATACAGTTCATCCACCGTTGTGGGAACCTTAAGGCCAAGGTTGTCAAGCCACTGTTTGTTAATAATCGGCTGGTTACAGGAAACCGGTCTGAGCGGCAAATTCTTACTCATAGAATACATTTTGCCATCGGGGAACGTTGCGATCTTCTTCAGATCAGGCATCTCTTCCATTGCTTTCTTGTAGTTCGGCATGTACTCATCCACAAGGTCATCCAACGGAATAAACAGATCCAGATTGTTCATGATATCCGCATCATTAAAAGTCTGAAAGCCAAAAATGATATCCGGCAATTCTCCGCCCGCAAGCATAATGCCTTTCTGTTCGCCCCAGTCATTCAGCGACTGCACCTGCCACTCGATCTTGACATTGGATTCTTCTTCAAGTTTCTTCAAAAATTCATTGTTCTTAAAGCTGTCTCCCATATTTCCCCAGCGTGTGGTCAGCACTGTCAGAGTTACAGGTTCATCGACGATGGGCATTCCCTCCTTGTGAAAGTTGTCGCTTTCCGCCACAGGAGCAGCATCTGTTTTCTTACTTTCTCCTGTGTTTGCCGCTCCTGTACTCTCCCCGCCGCACGCTGTCATACACAGCATCGCGGAAGCGCACAAAAGACTGATTGCTTGTTTTGTTACTTTCTTCATATTTTTTCCTCCTTTTATCTATGTTACGATCAGCGCTAGCCTTTTACCGCACCGATCATGACACCCTGATTAAAATATTTCTGTGCAAACGGATAAACGCACATAATAGGCAATGTCGAAACAATGATGACGGAATACCTCATCAGATTTGAAAGCCTTAGGGCGATCTGCATCGCCTCCCCGCTGCCAAAGGACATCTGCAAATTGTTTGTTATCAAAATATTTCTCAAAGCCAGCTGTAACGGGTAACGCCAGGAATCCTTCAAATAGACCAATGCGTTAAAATAGGAATTCCACATACCAACCGCTGTCCAGAGTGCGATTACCGCCAGAATGGCTTTTGACAGCGGCAATACAATTTTAAAGAAATAGTAGATATTTCCACAGCCATCTATCTTTGCTGCGTCATTTAATTCAGCCGGAATTGTGTTTTCAAAAAAAGTTCTGGCTACAATGATGTTATATACCGAGACAGAAAACGGAAGTACCATGACCCAGAAGGTGTTATACAGGCCAAAATCCTTGATCGTTATAAAGGTAGGAACCAATCCGCCGTTAAAAAACATTGTAAATACAAAGAGCCACATCAACACCTTTCTACCGACAAGATCCTTTTTCGACAATGCGTAAGCAGCGAATATGTTTACAGCAACACCGATAAACGTTCCTACGATGGTATAGAGAATTGTATTTGCATAACCTGTCCATATCTCATTATGCCTGAACAACTCCTTGTATCCGTCGAGAGTCAGCCCCTTCGGCACAAGCCAGACCTGCCCGCTCGCCACGGCGGACGGGTCACTGAAGGACGCAATCACGACAAAATACAGCGGATATAACACAATCAGAAGAATAAGTCCTGAAATCAGATATAAAAAGAACCGGAATACTTTATCTTTCATTTTTTCCTCCCATCATACCCTACCACAGGCTGTTTTCGCTGACTGATTTGGATATTTTGTTTACCAGCAGAAGCATTACGAAATTCACGACCGTACTGAAAAGGTTAATTGCCGCCGAATAGCTGTACTGCGTATTAATCACACCGATCTTGTACACATAGGTCGAAATGACCTCACTGGCAGAAATATTCAGATCATTCTGCATCAGATACACTTTTTCAAATCCAAGACTCATAATTCCGCCCACTCGCAGGATCAGCATAATTACCGCCGTCGGAATAAGCATAGGAATGTCTACATATTTAATTTTCTGAAGTGCCGTTGCGCCATCCACCGTCGCCGCCTCGTACAGACTGGGATCAACCCCCGACAGCGCCGCAAGATAAATGATGCTGTCCCATCCTGCATGCTGCCATACATCCGACCAGACATACAGATGTTTAAAGGCCGCTGCCTTTCCCATCAGGTTCGGCGCCTCAAAGCCAATAGCCCTGCAAATCGCACCAAACACACCGCTTCCGGGCGATAGCAGCAATGTGATCAGCCCAACCATAACCACTGTTGAAATAAAATGAGGCATATAGGTTACCGTCTGGAAAATTTTTTTATACTTTCCATTTTTCATTTGGTTGATCCCAAGGGCAAGGATGATCGGCACCGGGAAGACCAGAAGGCTGTACAGTGTGATCGTAAGTGTATTAACGATTGTTGTCTTAAACTGGTAAGAGAGAAAAAACTTACGAAAAAATTTGTACCACGGATCTGCCCATGCGCTGCCCATGATGCCCAGCGAAGCCTTATACTCCTTGAAGGCAATCAGAACGCCGTACATTGGGCGATATGTAAAGCAGATCAACAGGACAAACGCCGGCATCAACATCAGATACAATCCCCAGTTTCTTGCTACGCGATGTATCAGCTTTCCTTTCCTTTTATTTTTCATAATAACAACCCTCCGTTTTTTCTTTACTGTTATCGTTAACTGTTTGTAGAATATCTTATCCCTTGTTGATTGTCAATATATTATTGCCATTTCTTCCCATTTGAACAGTTTTTATGGCTTGTTTTTATGCATTATGCACTATTCAATGTTTTCTCGATCTAACTTTTCTTATTGTTTATGTGTTATCGTTATCAGTCAACTTGCCAAAATACTTCTATTTCTTGCTTTTTCCTAATTTTTTCAGTATAATTCATATTAAATTGTACGTTATCGTTATCAAATTGGAGGAACACTCATGGCTACATTAAAGGAAATTGCGCAGGAAGCCGGTGTCAGTGTAATGACCGTCTCCCGCGTTATCAATAAAAGATATGGTGAAGTTTCTGAAGAGAACATTAGAAAAATACAGGAAATTATAGACCGGCTGGGTTATGTTCCCAATTATTCAGCGCGAAACCTGTCTTCCAAATCTTCGAACATCATTTCCATTCTCATACAGGGAACAGAGACTCCCCTCAGTTCCCCGTACAATGCCTCTATGCTGAACTATATCATTCAGGGAATACAGGAGCGCGGTTTCAATACCATGGTACACTTTGTAAGTGACTATTCTGAAGTTACCCAGCATTTACAGTCCTGGCGCGCTCAGGGAGCAATCTTTTTCGGCACCTTCGATAAGGATATGCAAAAAATACAGACAAGCAACCCAATGCCTCTGGTCTTTACAGACAGCTACAGCAATATGCGGCAGGTAATCAATATCGGCATCGACGATTACAAGGGTGGTGTACTGGCAGCGAAACATTTCATCGAAAAAGGACATACTGCCTTCTCCTTTGTCTCCTCTTATATTGAAGACAGTAAAGTAATCCAGCAACGTCTGAATGGCTTTCGGGACACACTGGAACAGAATGGTTTTTCACTGCCCGACTGCAACATCATCGATTCCTGTCACATGGAAGAATGTGCAGAAAGGCTATGCTGCCTGTCTGTACCTGCAACAGCTGTGTTTCTAGACAGTGACATGCATGCAATAGAATTGATCAGCGCTCTGCGCAAAAAAGGCTACCGTATCCCAGAGGATTATTCCGTAATCGGTTTTGACAACCTTCCTCTTTCCAGCTTCCTGACTCCACAGCTCACTACAGTGGCACAGAATATAGAGCAAAAGGCAAAATATGCTCTGGACATTCTCTTCCGCCATCTTGAAGATCCTTCCCTTCCGGCGGAGAATGTGATTCTTGACGTAAATCTTGTTGTCCGTGATTCCGTGTGTGACAGAAAATCTTCACACACATAGTTTGCCTATTGGCTCCCTACCCCTGCAGCTTTTTGTACTCGGACGGTGTCATGCGCATGAACCTGCGGAACATCCTGTTAAAGTAGCTGATATTGTTAAAGCCTGTCATGCCGGCGATCTGCCCAATGTCATGCTTCCCCATGTTCAGCAGTTCGACGCTGACACTGATCCGGTAATAATTTAAGTATTCCACGACCGATTTCTGGGTCATTCCCTTAAACATCCGGCAAAGATGCCCCTCGCTGACATGAAAACGCTCCGCCAGCTCGGGGATATCGATATGCTCCTCATAGTGCGCCTGTATGTAGGCAATGACCTCCTTTGTCATAACAGCCCTGCTGTCCCGTGCTCCACCCGCAGCCCCTTCTGTCAGCGCAGCGTGCGTGTAGAGGAGATACCACACCTCATATAATTTCGCCTTGATCAGCAGCTCATACGCTTTTTCTCCCTTTTCAAACCGTTCACATATTTCGATTAGAACAGCATGAAGCTGGCTCTGCCACGGCTCCTCCCGGCAGATATACTCGGGAAAAAGTATCCTCCCCTCCTTTACACGGTCAAAATATTTCTGCTGAATCTCATCGCGCACAAAGCTGTTCAGCAGCGCCTGATCAAAGACCACTGCCAGAAAGGAAAACGGTGTGCCCACCTCCGCCTGTGCAGAATGCAGCCGGTTCGGCAGGGCAAAGACCATTTCCCCCTCCTTTACCTTATAGCTCTTATCATCAATCTGGATCTGTGCCGTCCCTTCCGTCACGATCAGAATCTCCAGCTCGTTGTGCCAGTGACAGCTGACCCTCTCCCGAAACTGTGGATTTGTCTGAAATCTGTGAACCATCAGAGGGAACATTGCATTTCCATGCGCACACTGCTCCCGCAGAATTTCAATATTTGTAGTCACTCCAATCAACCTGCCCTTCCCTGAAATGCAAAACCCGGATTGCATAGCACATTCTTGCATAGTCAAAATTGTGTTAGTTTTTGCAGAAAACCTTAAAGTTTTCTTATCCGAATATCATTATAATGATAGCATATTCAAAAAGTCAAACGCAAATTCACAAATAAATTTTTACAGACTGCATGCGATTGTCATGCGTCGGAAAGGGCAGAATATGAATTTTGAAAAAAGGGACAATGTGCTGATTGCACGGCGCAGAAACGAGACACTCCTGATCGAGGCATGGGGCACGGATTCCCTGCGCGTCCGCGCCACAGAGTACATGGATTTTACAGGCCGCAGCTGGGCATTATCCGAAGCTGTCGACGCAAATGCCTCTGCCGCCGTCTCCATCGACGGTCAGGACAGCGCTGCCATCACGAACGGCAGACTCAGCGCCCGCGTGAGCAGCTCCGGTATGCTGACCTTTTACCGTGACGGCGAGCTGCTTCTGAAGGAATACCACCGCGACTATGATGAGCCGAAATGCCGCGAAAGCCGCTGCCTGAAAATCAGGGGACGCGAATACAAGCCCATTGTCGGCGGAGATTACTCGCTCACCGTCCGTTTTGAGAGTAACGATCAGGAAAGAATTTTCGGCATGGGACAATACCAGCACGGCTATCTGGATCTGAAGGGCTGTGTTCTCGAGCTTGCACAGCGCAACTCCCAGGTGACGGTTCCCTTTGCCGTATCCAGCCTCGGCTATGGCTTCCTCTGGAACAATCCCGGCGTCGGAAAGGTGTCCTTCGGCAGAAACTATACCGAATGGAACGCCCAGGCTGCAAAGGAAATGGATTACTGGATCACCGTCGGCTCCACACCGGACGAAATTCTGCGGAAATATACCGATGTGACCGGTCGTACTCCCATGATCCCCGACGGGCTCTTAGGACTCTGGCAGTGTAAGCTGCGCTACCGCACGCAGGAGGAGGTTCTCTCCGTTGCCAGAAAGTATAAGGAACTGGGCATTCCGCTCGATGTCATCGTCATCGACTTCTTCCACTGGACAAGGCAGGGCGACTGGCACTTTGACCCGGAATACTGGCCCGATCCCAAGGCAATGTGCGACGAGCTTCACGCAATGGGAACAAAGGTCATGGTTTCCGTATGGCCGTCCGTTGACCGCAAGAGTGAGAACTTTGAAGAGATGCTTGACCGCGGCTACCTGATCAGAACCGAGCGCGGAAGCATTCAGACCTATGATTTTCAGGGGGATTGTCTGGAGATCGATGTGACCAATCCTGCGGCCAGAGAATTTATCTGGGAAAAGTGTAAGAAAAATTATTACGACTACGGTATCGACATGTTCTGGCTCGACAACGCGGAGCCCGATTACGCCGTCTATGACTACGACAACTACCGCTATGCCCTCGGCTGTGCGCTCGAGGTCAGCAACATCTATCCGCAGCTTTACGCCAAGAGCTTCTGTGACGGCATCACGGCGGAGCACAGAGAGAAGAATATGCTCCATCTTGTCCGCAGTGCATGGGCAGGCAGCCAGAAATATTCGACTCTCGTATGGTCCGGCGATGTTCCCAGCTCCTTTGAGTCACTGCGCGACCAGCTCTTCGGCGGTCTGAATATCGGACTTGCGGGAATTCCCTGGTGGACAACGGACATCGGCGGCTTTATGACCGATGATGTCGCTGATCCCGCCTTCCATGAGCTGTTGCTGCGCTGGTATGAATTTGCGGTCTTCTCCCCGATCCTCAGAATGCACGGCGACCGCGGCCCCCACAATATCCCGCCCCTCTCCGACAAGGATTTCGGCGGCGGCAGCCTCTACACCGGTCAGCCTAACGAGCTCTGGAGCTATGGCGATGATGCCTTCAAGGTCATGAAGTCCCAGCTCGATCTACGACAGTCCCTCAAGCCTTACATTGAAGGACTTATGAGAGAGGCGAGCAAGAACGGTTCCCCTCTGATGAGAACCATGTTCTATGAGTTTCCCAACGACGCAAAGTGCTGGGAAGTAACCGACCAGTATATGTTCGGCTCCGATTATCTGGTTGCTCCCATTCTGCAGGCCGGTCAGCGCGAGCGCGAGGTCTACCTGCCCGCCGGAAGCTGGAAGAACATCAACGACGGCAGGGAGTACAGCGGATGCCAGGCCGTCACCTGTGATGCCCCGCTCGAGTACATCCCGGTATTCATGAAGCTGTAACCGGGCCGCATAACACCGATACAGAAAATAGCCAGAATGGAATTGCTGTCCCATTCTGGCTTTTCTTTTGTAATGCTTCCTAAATCTTTACTTTTTTCCCTGATTGATCTTCATTGTCAGAGAGATGCGCTTCTTTGCAACGTCCACATCCAGAACCTGTACCTCCACGATGTCCCCGACTCTGACTGCCTCAAGCGGATGCTTGATGAAACGGTCTGTGATCTGGGAAATGTGTACCAGCCCGTCCTGATGCACGCCGATATCCACGAAAACACCGAAATCAATAACATTGCGCACCGTACCCTTAAGGATCATGCCGGGCTTTAAGTCCTTCATGTCAAGCACATCGCTGCGCAGAATCGGCTTCGGCATATCCTCTCTGGGATCTCTCGCCGGCTTCTCCAGCTCCTTCAAAATATCCGTCAGCGTAATTTCACCGATTCCCAGCTCCTCCGCAAGCTGCTTCTTATCCTTGATACGCTTTTCCAGACTGGAGACTGCTGCACCGGCAGCTTCTGCCGTCTGCTTCTTTCCGTTCTGTCCATTGACCGATCCGGTCTTCGCTTTATTGGCAGCGCTGTCACCTGCGAGTGTCATTCCGCCCATTGCCGCCGCCAACGCCTTGCCCATGGCAGTGTTTGTGTTGCGGATCTGTACGGTTTTCTGCTTCTTGGCGTTACCCGACATACCTGACACATTCCCTGTCATATTGCCTGTCGGTGCCGCTCCCTTCTTCTCTGCCGCAGCCGATGCCGCTTTCTTCTGGGCTGCACGCACGTCGTCCATGGTCATCCCCAGCTTATCAAGGAGCTTCATCGCCGCTTCATAGGACTCAGGATGCACGCTGGTTGCATCCAGCGGGTTATCTCCGTCCAGTATCCGCATGAATCCGGCACACTGCTCAAACGCCTTCGGCCCGAGCTTCGCTACCTTTAACAGCTGTTTTCTGTTGGTAAACCTTCCGTTTGTCTCACGATAATCCACGATATTCTTGGCAATCGTCTTATTGATTCCTGAAATATATTCAAGCAGGGAGACAGATGCCGTATTCAAATCAACGCCAACCTTATTTACACTGTCCTCCACCACGCCGCTCAGCGCCTCGCCGAGCTTCTTCTGGTTCATATCGTGCTGATACTGCCCGACACCGATAGACTGCGGATCGATCTTTACCAGCTCCGCCAGCGGATCCTGGAGCCTTCTTGCGATGGATGCCGCGCTTCTCTGTCCCACATCAAAATTCGGAAACTCCTCCGTAGCGAGCTTGCTCGCAGAATAGACGCTGGCGCCCGCTTCGTTTACAATCACATACTGTACAGGTCTGTCAAGCTCCTTTAAAAGTTCCACAATAATCTGCTCCGATTCGCGGGATGCCGTTCCGTTGCCGACAGAAATTAAATCGACATTATATTTCTTAATTAATCTCTTTAATTCTGCCTTTGCCTCCTCCACCTTATTCTGGGGAGCTGTCGGATAGATCACCTTGGTATCAAGCACCTTTCCGGTAGGATCGACAATGGCAAGCTTACATCCGGTTCTGAAGGCCGGATCCCAGCCCAGTACCACCTTTCCGGAGATCGGCGGCTGCAGCAGAAGCTGCTCCAGATTCTTTCCGAATACGCTGATTGCGCCATCCTCCGCCTTTTCCGTCAGATCATTCCTGATTTCTCTTTCAATAGCAGGTGCTATTAATCTCTCGTAGCTGTCCGCAATGACATCCTGTAAGACAGGTGTTGTGTACTCATTGTCTGCGGTGATGTTTTTCTTGGCAAGATATTGTAAAATGCGTTCTTCCGGTGCATTGACTTTAACAGTCAGTACTTTTTCCGCCTCACCGCGGTTCAGTGCAAGCACTCTGTGCCCTGCAACCTTTCTGACCGGCTCCTCGAAATTATAGTACATCTCGTATACGCTCTGTGCCTTCTCATCCTTCGCGGTACTTGTAATAATTCCTTCTTCTACGGTGATCTCACGGATATAGCTTCTATAGTCAGCATTGTCCGAAATAGACTCTGCAATAATATCCTTTGCACCCTGCAGCGCTTCCTCAGGCGTTTTCACCCGCTTCTCTTCCTCAACTTCATCGCCGGTGACATATTTTGCAGCCTCCTCTATTACCGGACCGGATGCACTCTGCGCCAGAATAAACTCGGCAAGCCCGTCGAGTCCCTTCGCCTTCGCCACACTCGCCCTCGTCTTTCTCTTCGGCCGGTACGGGCGGTACAGATCCTCGACAACCACCAGTGTTTCAGCCGCCAGAATCTTTTCTTTCAGCTCATCCGTCAGCTTTCCCTGCTCCTCTATGCTTCCAAGCACCTGCTCCTTCTTCTCTTCCAGATTGCGGAGATAGACAAGGCGCTCATGCAGATCACGAAGCTGTTCATCGTTCAGCGATCCTGTCGCTTCCTTTCTGTATCTTGAGATGAAGGGGATTGTGTTGCCCTCGTCAATCAGCTTGACGGCAGCTTCCACCTGCCACTTCTCCACCTTGAGTTCTTCCTTGATTTTCAGAATAATGTCCATACTTTTCCTCATTTCTGCGCACGCTCTTTGCGCATATCGAGTTTGTGTCAAGTGCGCGCAGACACAAATCTCGTGATTGAAAAATCTTATTTTTCAATCTTTTCTTCCTCTTCCTTCTGTTCCTGGACAGTCTGCAAAATACATCCTGCAAATGTCCGCTTTCTCTATTGTACTAAAAAAATACTCCCTCTGCAATCTTCATTTCTTCCCGGTTTCTTTCACTGTGTTTCTTCCGCCGATCTTTTTGACAGAACCCCGGAAAAATGGTATATTGTAATTGTTCTAAGACCGTGCGGACATGAACTCCCGCGCGGCAAAGCAAACACATGAACAAAAGGAGTTTAACTCGTGGATCTCAACGAAAATAACCGTGAAAACCAACAGCAAAGCGGAGGCTCCGACAGCGGAAACGGTTGGGAGAATGCGCGTGAAAACTGGGCGCAATGGGAAGAGCAGCAGGAAAAGAAAAACTGGGATCATTGGGATAGCAACGCCTCCCACAGCAGCTATTATAATCAGCCCACACATCCGCCCTTCGATCAGGGCTTTTCTCTCGCCGCCCTGATCTGCGGTCTGCTCTCGATTACGCTGGGCTGCTGTTATCTCTCACTGCCGGTCGGTGCAATGGGAATCCTTTTTGTACTTCTCTGCCACCGGCACGGGAAACCGCTGAACAGCAACTGCCGCACAGGACTTTGTCTCAGTGTAATCGGCTGCATCTACGGAATTTTTATTCTGGTTTACGCATTCAGCCATACGCCTGCACAGTCCACCGACAGCACTTACCTTTTTCAGCAGCAGATGAATCAGATGTATGAACGGCTCCTACAGGACGGAACCGGCACCGCAAATTGATTGGAGGAAACTTATGAATCTTACGATCGGAAGCATCAATACAAATTTTCCGACTGTCGAGGAAAAAGCTAAGGCTGGCATACCGTTAACTCCCATGGAAGAGAAAAAAGAAACGGACCGTAAAGAACGCATGGGAATAAAAGACCCTTCCGAAGAATGTCAGACCTGCAAAAACAGAAAGTATCAGGACGGTTCCGACGAGATGGTGTCCTTCAAAAGTGCAGCTCACATCTCCCCCGAAAGCGCTGCTTCAAGAGTTCGTGCCCATGAACAGGAGCATGTCTCCAATGCGTATAAGAAGGCTGCCATGAATGACGGCAAGGTCATATCCGCCTCCGTCTCCATCCATACGGCGGTCTGCCCGGAATGTGGACGTACCTATATCTCCGGCGGAACGACTCACACGCAGATCAAATATTACAACGAGGATACTCCCTATCAGAGAGAATTAAAATCTGCCGACCGTGGAAAATATGTAGGAATGAATGCCGATTATGCGGTTTAACCGCAGCAAAGAACATTTGAAATGAGGATTGAAATGGAACGACGTATAAAGGGTTATGAACTGAAGGACAGGGCTAAAGATATTCTGCGCGGAAATTACGGCACGATCATACTCGGACAGTTTCTGTTCTGGCTGATTATCTTCGGTGTCGTACTCGTATTCAGCTTTCCTTACCTGCTATCCTCCATCACCGCACTGTACTCTTCCGCCGGATATCAAGGCAGCACGGCACTGTACATTTACAGGGCAGGTACGGTTATCTCCCAGATCTTGTACGGCTTTCTCGGTTTTGGTTCCTACTACCTCTGCCTGAAAATCATCTGCCGCCAGCGGAACGGTTATCAGGATGTTTTCTTCGGTTTCCGCCGTGAAAACCTGTTAAAAACCTTAGTTCTTACAGCAGTTCGGCTTATCCTGAATTATCTTTGCCTCGGTACGGGTCAGTATCTTGTGTCAAACTATCTGATTACCCTGGATTACCGCTGGCTGCTCTATGCACTGATTGCATACACGCTTGGATACTGTATCTATATTCCGGTGGCTCTGGCATTAGACAATACCTATTTTCTTCTGCTTGACTTCCCCGATAAAAAGATCGGTGACATCCTGAAAAGCAGCTTCCGGCTGATGAAAGGTAATCGCAAGCGCCTTTTTCTGCTGGAGCTCAGCTTTGTTCCCCTGCAGCTGCTTGCGCTTTTCACCTTCGGTGTCGGCAATCTCTGGCTCAGTCCTTATATGCATATGACTTATACACTGTTCTATATGGATCTCGCCAACCCCGGAAGCCTGCAAAACAGGTAAGCCTTTATTTCTCCATCTATTGTTCGGTCACACGATCCTTCGTGTTGATCCACTTCAGATAGCCGTTGATAAACGGATCGAGCGCGCCGTCAAGCACCGCGTCCGCATTTCCTGTCTCCACATCCGTCCTCAGATCCTTTACCAGCTTATAGGGCTGCAATACATAGGAGCGGATCTGGTTTCCCCACGCAATATCCTTGATCTCACCGCGGATATCCGACAGCTTCTCGACATTCGCCTCCTGCTTGAGCAGGTACAGCTTTGCCTTCAGCATCTGCATTGCCTTGTCCTTATTCTGGAACTGGCTTCTCTCATTCTGGCACTGTACCACGGTTCCGGTCGGAATATGCGTGATACGGATAGCTGATGAGGTTTTATTGATATGCTGTCCACCGGCACCGCTGCTTCGATAGGTATCGATACGGAGATCCTTCTCGTCGATCTCCACATCCACATCCTCCTCAATATCCGGCATGACATCCAGAGACACAAAGGAAGTCTGACGCTTTCCCTGTGCGTTAAACGGGGAAATACGAACCAGTCTGTGTACTCCCTTTTCCGATTTCAGATAGCCGTAAGCATTGAGTCCGTTGACCTGAAAAGTCACGGACTTAATTCCCGCCTCGTCACCGTCCAGATAATCCAGCACTTCAACAGAAAAGCCCTTGCGCTCCGCCCATCTGGTATACATACGGTACAGCATGCTGCACCAGTCACAGCTCTCAGTTCCGCCCGCTCCGGCATTGAGCTTCAATATGGCATTGTCCTTGTCATATTCGCCGGACAGCAGCGTTGAAATCCTCAGCTCATCAAACTTCGCCTTGAAATCCTCCAGTTCACTGCGGATCTCATCCACCATCGCGCTGTCGTTTTCCTCATATCCCATCTCGATCAGCGTCAGGATGTCCTCATACTGCGTAAAGAGACCGCTGCATTCCGCAACGGTGTCCTTCATGTTCTTCAATTCCTTCATCTTGGCGTTGGACTTGTCGGGATCATCCCAGAAACCGGGTGCCTCCATCTCCATCTCCAACTCCTCGATCCGCTTTGACTTATTGTCAAGATCCAGAGAATCCCTCACTTCAGCCAGCGGAGTCTCATAGGTCAGAATTTCTGTTTTCATCTGATCTAATTCTACCACTTTATGCCACACTCTTTCTTTTTCATTATGGTGATACTCAGGTCGGAAAATCGTCAGGCCTTCCGTCCGCAGCACTGCTTATACTTCTTACCGCTTCCGCAGGGGCAGGGATCATTGGGATAGATCTTCGCGTTTTCGCGCTTCACCGGTCCCCTGGGTGCACTGTCATCCTTGTTGGTGCCGGTAACCTTCGCAACCTGCTCTCTCTCCACCTTCTGCTCTACCCTGATATGGAAGAGCAGACGGACAGTCTCTTCCTTGATATTCTGAATCATTTCATCGAACATCTTGTATCCTCTGGTCTTGTACTCCACAAGCGGATCACGCTGTCCATATGCCTGCAGACCGATACCCTGACGAAGCTGCTCCATGTCGTCGATATGATCCATCCACTTTCTGTCGATAACCTTTAACAAAATGACGCGCTCCAGCTCTCGTATCGCCTCCGAGTTCGGGAATTCCGTCTCCTTGGTCTCGTACAGCTTCACAGCCTCTTCCTTCAACTGCTGCTTCAGACTGTTCTTTTTCGGCTTCTTCACCCTCTCAGCCGTCACAGGTTGCAGCGGAATCGTCGGGATGAGCAGTGTATTCAGTTCATTGAAGTTCCACTCCTCCAGCTCCGCGTCCTCGTTGATGCTGATGTCCACACAGTTTTCAGCAATATCCGTAATCATCTTGTAGATGAAATCTCTCATGCTCTCGCCATTTAGTACCCGGCGGCGCTCATCATAGATAATCTCCCTCTGCTCACTCATGACGCGGTCATATTCCAGCAGATTCTTACGGATGCCGAAGTTATTGCTCTCGATCTTCTTCTGGGCAGTCTCGATTGCATTTGTCAGTGCCTTATGCTCGATTTCCTGTCCCTCCGGGATTCCCATTGCGTTGAACATACTAATCAGCCGCTCGGAACCGAACAGTCTCATCAGATCATCCTGCAGGGAAATATAAAACTTCGATTCGCCGGGGTCTCCCTGACGTCCGGAACGTCCTCTCAACTGGTTATCAATACGTCTCGACTCGTGCCGTTCCGTACCGATAATCTTAAGGCCGCCCGCCGCTCTCGCTTCCTCGTCGAGCTTGATGTCCGTACCACGGCCTGCCATGTTTGTCGCAATTGTCACCGCACCGTGCACACCTGCGTCTGCGACGATCTCCGCCTCCAGTTCATGGAACTTCGCGTTCAGCACCTTATGCTGGATACCCCTGCGCTGGAGCATACGGCTCAGCTCCTCACTCGCCTCGATCGTGATCGTGCCGACCAGTACGGGCTGCCCCTTCGCATGCGCCGCCTCGACAGCGTCAACGATAGCGTGCAGCTTCTCCTGCTTCGTCTTATATACCGCATCCTGAAGATCCTTACGGATGACAGGACGGTTCGTGGGAATGACAACAACATCCATGCCGTAAATCTCACGGAACTCCTTCTCCTCCGTCAGCGCCGTACCCGTCATACCGCACTTCTTCTCGAAAAGATTAAAGAAATTCTGGAACGTGATGGATGCAAGTGTCTTGCTCTCTCTCTTTACCTTTACATGCTCCTTTGCCTCGATCGCCTGATGCAGACCGTCGGAATAACGGCGTCCCGGCATGATACGCCCGGTAAACTCATCGACAATCAGAACCTGATCGTCCTTAACCACATAGTCCTGATCGCGGAACATCAGATTGTGCGCGCGAAGTGCCAGAATGATGGTATGCTGTATCTCCAGATTCTCAGGATCGGCAAAGTTATCAATATGGAAAAATTCCTCGACCTTCTTCACACCGGCTTCGGTCAGGTTGATTACCTTATCCTTCTCATTTACGATAAAGTCACCGTTCTCCTCCTGAACCACGCCCATGATGGCATCCATCTTCGTCAGCTGCTGTACATCGTCGCCGCGCTTCATGCGCCTTGCAAGCAGATCGCACATCTCATACAGAGCCGTGGACTTTCCGCTCTGGCCCGAAATAATCAGCGGTGTTCTCGCCTCATCGATCAATACCGAGTCCACCTCGTCGATGATGCAGAAATGCAGATCTCTCAGCACCAGCTGCTCCTTGTAGATTACCATGTTGTCACGCAGATAATCAAAGCCGAGCTCGTTGTTTGTCACATAGGTAATATCACAGCCGTAAGCCTTCTGACGCTCCTCGCTGGTCATGCTGTTCAGCACGACTCCGACAGACAAGCCCAGAAATTCATGTACCTGCCCCATCCACTCAGCGTCACGCTTTGCCAGATAGTCGTTGACCGTTACGATATGGACGCCCTTGCCCTCCAGCGCATTCAGATAAGCCGGTGCGGTAGATACCAGCGTCTTTCCTTCACCGGTACGCATCTCGGCGATACGTCCCTGGTGCAGAATGATTCCACCGATCAGCTGTACGCGGTAATGCTCCATGTTCAGGACACGGCGCGCAGCCTCTCTCACCGTTGCAAACGCTTCCGGCAGCAGATCGTCCAGCGTCTCTCCTTCTCCCAGTCTCTTTTTGTATTCATCCGTCTTGCCCCGCAGCTCCTCGTCAGACAGCGCCTGCATCGCCGGGCGGAGCTCCTCGATTTTATCTACCAGAGGCATGATTCTCTTCAATTCCCTGTCACTGTGTGTACCGAATATCTTGTCAATAACCTTCACGACAATAGCCATACCTTTCCGTCGTCTGCGAGTATTACTGCCCTCATCAGACACCTTGTTTATAAACCATATTGTCCATTGTAACAGAATTTACAGCCAGATTCAACATAAAGCTGCCGGCATAGAATTAACAATTTGTAAATTTCCTGTTAAAGTTTGACTTTCCCAGGGGAAAATATTATAATTTTATCATTAAAACAAACCCCATTCCTGAGGTTTCAGGCACAAGGTTTACAGGTTACTGAAAGGCATGAGGCTTAATATGAAAAGGTTATCCACAATGCAGCTGGTTCCCGGGATGATAACCGGAGCCGATATTCTGGACATGGACGGACAGCTGATTCTTTCAAAGGGAACCGAGCTGACTGACCGTCTGATTACAAAACTTGATATGTATGGCATTCTGACCGTCTCTATTACAGACAACATTCCTCTTCCCGAAGCACCGGAGATTATCTCTGCCCCGAGGGAGCCCTCCTACTCTGCGCGCATCCGAAATTCTCCGGCCTTCCGGCAGTTCCGGCAGGAATACGAACTGAATCTCACCTCTTTTAAACAGGCAATAAATCGTGTTGTAGAGAAGAATATGCCCCTCGACATCGAGGAACTGCTGACACAGGCTTTGAATATCACGGCCCTTGGCCAGAATCCGAACAGTATTCTCTCAATGCTCCACAACATGCGGGAATACGACGATTCCACCTATGCCCACTGCATTAACGTAGCCCTGCTCTGCAACATTTTTGCGACCTGGCTGCGCTTCGACAAACGCCAGATCCAGCTGGCAACCGGCTGCGGACTGCTGCACGATGTCGGCAAGCTCCATATCCCGCACCATATTCTGACAAAGCCCAGCCATCTGACCGAGAATGAATACAGCGAAATTCAAAAGCATCCGGTCATCGGCTACCGGCTTCTGAAAAAAGCCGGGGCAAGCATCCACATCCAGAACGCCGCCCTGATGCACCATGAGCGCATGGACGGTTCCGGCTATCCTCTGCATTGCCAGAGCACGCAGATTGACAAATACGCCCGCATCGTGGCGATTGCGGATGTCTACGACGCCATGACAGCCACAAGAGTCTACCGCGGACCGATGTGCCCCTTCCGGGTCATAGAGCTTTTTGAATCAGAAGGCTTCCGCAAATATGACGTGGAATATCTGCTCGTCATCCTCGAAAATATCGTGAACACCTACATCCAGAACCGCTGCCGCCTTTCTGACGGCAGAGAAGGCGACATCATTTATATCAACAAATTCACACTTTCGCGCCCCATCGTCCAGTGCGGCACCCAGTACGTCGACCTGTCCGAATGCCCGCACCTGACCGTGGAGACGCTGTTGTAACTCACAGCTGTCAGGATGCACCTGACCACAAGCAGTGCACTCTGGAGCCGCCGGCACTTAGATGCCGTATTCTGGCATCTTATGTGCCACTGCGAGCGGAAGGTAGCGCGAGCGTGCCTGCGGTGGTCTGTGCATCCTGCGCAGCGTCACTTGCAAAAAACACCAAACAATAAGGAGCCCTTTTGCCATGAGCAACGCCCCCCTCCACCTTTATGTCAATATCCCCGGCCACACCCCCTGCTTCGGCACGGTCGCTGCCGCGCTGGACAGCATACAGACCGACGCGGAGCAGGAAAAAACATACCCTGCCCCCATCTCAGACCTTCCCCCTGCCATCGTCCACATCGGCAGCGGCACTTACCGTGAAAAACTCGTCGTTACACGCCCGAACCTGACCCTGCGCGGCGAGGGAGACACCCCTTCGAACGTCACAATTGTCTGGGGCGATGCCGCCTTCGATGAAATGCCGGAGGGCGACCGGCGCGGAACCTTCCGCACTGCCACGGTCAGGATCGACACCCATGACTTCACTGCCGAAAACCTGACGATCCGGAACGGTGCCGGTTACGGCCACACCGTCGGTCAGGCACTGGCGCTCTACGCCGACGGCGACCGCATCTATCTCGAAAACTGCCGTCTGATCGGCAGTCAGGACACCCTCTTTGCTGCCCCGCTCCCGTTAAAGGAAGCAAAGCCGGGCGGCTTTAAAGGCCCCGGCGAAAACAGACCGCGCATTCCCGGCCGCCATTGCTACCGGAACTGCATGATACAGGGAGACGTCGATTTCATCTTCGGCGGCGCGGCCGCTTGGTTTGAAAACTGTACCCTCTTCTCCAAGCTGCCCGGCGACAGAAAGCCGCCGGAGAGCCCTGACGACGCTGTGATTTACGGCTATATCACCGCCGCCTCCACACCGGAGAATCAGCCCTTTGGTTTCTGTTTTGTGAACTGTAAGCTCACCGGGGACTGCCCCGCCGGCACGGTCATGCTCGGCCGCCCATGGCGCGAATGGGCAAAGACCGTCTACCTGAACTGCGAGCTCGGCGCACACATCCATCCCACCGGCTGGGCAGACTGGGAAAAACCGCATGAGCATTTTTATTACGCGGAATATCACTCTTACGGTCCCGGCGCCGCTCCAACGGCCCGCGCTTCCTTCTCAATGCAGCTTACCGATGCCGAAGCCGCCAAATATACCATGGAAAATGTGTTAAACGGCTGGAAGCCGGGAACATAATCCCGGCTTCCATAAATCCTATTTATCTATTCCTTCTGAATTTTATTCCTCTTCCTCGGTCTGTGCCGCCTCGGAACCGCCTCCGATCCTGTTTCCCACATCAGCCTTCATATCGTCCATCTCCTGCTTCATGGACTGGATCTTTGTATCTCTGGCAATCGCCCGCATAATCAGGTTGAGATCCTCCGGGGAAAACATTCCTGCTGCCCTTGCGAGATCACCGATGTTGTCCCTGTTCACCCGCAGATGTCCCCCGCCTGACAAAGTGATGTTGATTACCTTGTCCTTCTCCTCCATATTGCCAAGGCAGATGCTGTTCGTCCGCTCGTCACATACAAAGCAGATCCCGTTATAATTGATGACACCGTCCTGTGCCAGATTGCCGTAGGGCACCTTAGGCACTTCGCGGATGCACGCCGACGGACTCTCCTTCCCCGCTGTCACGGCATCATAAATCCTTGCCGCCTGCGGGCGCTCTGTGTCCCTTTTCGCGACCTCCTCGTCCGTCTCCTCTCCCGCCAGCAGCTGCAATCTGCTGTCTGCCGTCTGTTCCTCATCCTCTGCCTGCCGGATAGCGTCCAGATAGCTCATCCCTGAGAGACGCCCTCCCTTTACTCTGGAAGCCTCATAGCCTCCCGCGGAATCCGTTCCTGTGCCGTAAACTCCTAATCGCAACTTTCCGCTCCTTTCGTTTGTGCAGTCCTGTAAATAATTGCGAAACTCATACATTCAGGTAACAGTTGCGCAGGATGTACATGACCACAAGCAGCGCACTCTGGAGCCGCCGGCGCTTAGATGCCGTACTCTGGCATCTTATGCGTCCGTTGCGAGCGGAAGGTAGCGCAAGCGTGCCTGCGGTGGTCTGTACATCTTGTGCAACGTGCCCTGTAAAAACATGAGTTTTGCGATTTCCAGATACCGTCCCAAAACTCTCTGCACTACCTTTTATTTCGGCACGAACTGTCCTCCTCTTTACCCTACCCGCAGCTCTCCCTGTACGCCATCTCCCAGTACCGCTCGGGGATATCCGGCCAGTTGCACTCTCCGACCGCCTCCCGGCACAGCTCCATTGCCCGGAACAGCACATTCGCATGTCCATAGTCCGCAGACCCATAACGCCCCCTTGCAGCCAGCTGCATTTCCGTCACCTTACACCAGTACGGCGCTCTCTCCATCAGCCCCGAGACGGAAAGCTCCCTGATTACCCGCTCCCTGTCATAGTCGAGACTGATAAATTCCTCTCTCCATGTCCTTGTTTCCTCGTCGCCGTGCAGGATCAGAAACTGCGCCTTGCCCTGTCCCCCGATGGAGAGTCCGACAGAGCCGGGATTCAAAAGCAGCTTTCCCTTATACTCCTGCTTTCCCTGACGGTGAGTATGTCCGCACAGGATCAGACCCACCTCCGTAGTCTCCAGAAGCCTTTCCACCCGCTCACTGCCCGGTCTGAGCGCCTCCGATACCTTATCCGGTGAACCGTGGCAGAGCTGCAAGGTCGGCATCGCCCCGTACTGCAGCTTCATGGCGATCGGCATTTCCCTGAAAAAGTCCAGCTCCCGCCTCGTCAGCCGATGGTAGGCATAATAAAGCGCTCCTGTCGTCGAATCAAATTCCCGCCAGCCACACTCACCGCCCTTCGCGTAGCTGAGCCAGTAATCCTCCTTATTTCCGCGGATAAAGGTACAGTCATATTCCTCCCTGTACTCCTTCAGCAGCTCCATTGTTCTCTCCGGGTAAGCCATCTCCCCGATATAGTCCCCCAGAAACAGGAATTTCCTTATCCCCCTCTTCAGCGCAAACCGCATACAGGTCTCAAGTGCGACATAATTGCTGTGAATGTCTGCAAATACAGCGATCTCCATGTGCCCCTCCTTCCCGGCCGCCGCAGCGTCCGATTGTTTCTGCAGACCATATTATAAGAAAAGTTTTAAGATTGCGTGCGCCGCTTTCTTAAGACATTCTTACGGAATCCGAAAAATAACCTTGTGCCGTTTTCCGTAATCCACTATAATATTCTTATCTTTGGCTTATTAAAAAAATCAATAGGAGGGGAATTATGTACTATAACGATAAAATCTGGATCGGAGAATCCGACGGTGAAAAAATCTGCATCCTGCCGAATATGGCAAACCGTCACGGTCTGATCGCCGGTGCTACCGGAACCGGTAAAACGATTACATTAAAGGTTCTGGCCGAATCCTTCAGCGATGCCGGCGTGCCGGTCTTTCTCGCGGACGTCAAGGGCGATCTCGCGGGCATGTGCCGCCCCGGAAGAGACAGCGAGGATATGCAGAAGCGCATCGCCTCATTCGGTCTTGTCCAGTGCGGTTTTTCCTACCAGTCCTACCCCAGCGTCTTCTGGGATGTCTACGGCAGAATGGGAATCCCGCTGCGCACAACCATCTCTGAAATGGGGCCCCTGCTCCTCGGCAGACTGATGAACCTCACCCCGGCGCAGACCGATGTGCTCAACGTCACCTTTAAAATCGCGGATGACAACAATCTGCTGCTGATCGATACAAAGGATCTGAAATCCATGCTCCAGTACATCGGCGAAAACGCTGCCGATTTCAGCAACGAATACGGACATATCGCCAAAGCGAGTGCGACAACCATCATCCGCCATATCGTTGCTCTGGAAGCACAGGGCGCGCAGGAATTCTTCACAGAGCCTGCCCTGAACATTGCGGACTGGTTCACCACCGGCGCAGGCGGCAAGGGTGCCATCAATATTCTGGACTGCCGTGAGCTGGTAAACGACCCGACCATGTACTCACTTTTCCTGCTTTGGATGCTGGCAGAGCTTTTTGAGACGCTGCCGGAGGTCGGTGATCCCGCAAAGCCCCGCATGGTATTCTTCTTCGACGAAGCGCACCTGCTCTTCAACAATGTCTCCAAGGCGTTGCAGGAAAAGATCGAACAGATCGTCAAGCTGATCCGCTCCCGCGGTGTCGGCATTTATTTCATTACACAGGCACCCAAGGACATTCCCGACGGTGTCCTCAGCCAGCTCGGCAATAAGATCCAGCACGCGCTGAGAGCCTACACCCCCGCCGACGAGAAGGCAATCAAGGCGGCTGCCGCGTCCTTCCGCACCAACCCGGCATTCGATACCAAGACCGTGCTGTCCGAGCTCGGTACCGGCGAGGCGTTAGTCTCCGTGCTGGACGAAGCCGGAATCCCCACCGTGGTAAAGCGCTGTAAAATTCTGCCCCCGCAGAGTCTCATGGGGCCGATCTCCGACGAAGAGAAAAAGCAGGAGGTGCTGATGAGCAATCTTTACTTGAAATATAAGGATGCCCACGATCCCGACAGCGCCTATGAATTCCTGCAAAGAAAGAATCTCGAGGATGAAGCCGCTCTGGAACAGCAGAAGAAAGCCGCGGCAGACGAGAAGGCGGCGGCAAAAGAAAAAGCGGCTGCCGAAAAAGCCGCCCTGCGTGAAAAGGCAAAAAAAGACCGGACAATCAAGTCCGGCATGAAGAGTGTCGCAAACAGCGCTGCGGGAACCATCGGACGCGAGGTCGGAAACACCATCGGAAAGTCCCTCGGCGGCTCCTTCGGCAAGAAGCTCGGCGGAAACGTAGGCGCCCAGCTCGGCAGGAGCATCCTCGGCACACTGTTCAAATAGTGCACTGTAGAATATCCTCCGCCCTGACCATAGTTCCATCCATAAAGAAGATCGCATGAGTGTACTCATCGATCTTCTTTACTTTGCCCGTGATTGTCACATAAGCGCCGCCATCCTTCCGCGCGTCCTTCTGAAAAAAGGTCACGCTAATTTCAGGGTGCGCTTCACCGCACTCCCTGATCTGCCGCAGCTTTTCGTCCAGCTCCTCCCGAGCGTTCTCATCCAGCTCAATCCGCTCCTCCGTCAGCCGGGCGCTCTCATCGATCGCGTCCTCATACCCCGTCAGCGCAGCAAAAGGGGAAAACTGTGCCGCACGGTCTGCCAGAGACATCTGCGGATGACTGACGGAGACATGGTGCGGCAACGCAATAATGTCCTCATATTCAGATATTCCGGCTTCCTTCATGCCTTATGCCCTCCGATCTGGTTGTTGCGCTCAACCGTCGTCGCACCCTCCTGCAGATTCGTACCCTTCAGAATGGCATTCTTCCCATACTTCTTCTTCACTTCCAGCATAGCCTCCTGAAGCCTTCGCTCCTTTTGCAGACGCTTTTCTTCCTCTTCCCTTTCCTTCTCTCTGGCACCGTAATCGGTGAAAAGCTCCAGCTGTTCAAAGCTCTCGGTCTTCTTCGCGTCCGCCTCGTCCGTCAGGTGGTTTGCCGTGACCGTGACCCTGCGCACAAGCAGCCTCGGATCAACATGCTGCTCATACAGCTCCATCATGGCATCGACAATAATCTGCGTCGAGCTCGTCGGCATGGGCAGATTCGCCGTTCCCGCCGCATGCTTCGGCACACTTCTGCCATAGCGGTCAACGCTCACCTCGCCCTTATACGCCCTTCTGATCTCTGGCTTTTTCAGGCTGTCCACATCATAGCCGATCAGCAGGCAGACCTGATCCGTCACCAGCTTCTTCTCCACGAGATCAAGCACAAGCAGATCTGTCATCTCCCGTACGATAATCTTCGCCTTTCCGAACTCATACGGACATTGCAGCACCTGCCCGGAGCTCATGGAGCTGCTCTCGGGCTTATACGCCTTGATAAGCTCTATCGTCGTCGGCTCCCAGCCCCACGCATGATCGATCAGAAGCTCCGCATTGATCCCGAACATCCGGTACAGAAGCTCCTCGTTGTAATAATCCCGGTCGCTGCCAAGGGAGCATCTGGCAATATCTCCCATGGTAAACAGCCCGACCTCTTCCAGCCGCTTCTGATACCCATGTCCCACACGCCAGAAATCGGTGAGCGGTCTGTGCGCCCAAAGCTGCCTCCGATAGCCCATCTCATCCAGCTCCGCGATACAACAGCCATTCCCGTCCGGCTCCACATGCTTCGCCATGATGTCCATCGCCACCTTGGCAAGATAAAGATTCGTGCCGATCCCGGCGGTTGCCGTGATACCGGTCTCCGCGAGAACCTCCTCCGCCATTTTTGCCGCAAGCTGTCTCGCCGTCATTCCATAGGTGTCGAGATACTGCGTCACATCCATAAACACCTCGTCGATGGAATAGACATGAATGTCCTCCGGCGCAATATAACGAAGATAGATCTTGTAGATCTGCGTGCTCACCTGCATATAAAGCGCCATTCTCGGCGGCGCGGTGATATAGCCCACCTCCAGCTCCGGGTGACAGGCAAGCTCCGGTGCCTGATCCGACGAACCCGAAAATCTCCCGCCCGGTGCATGAAGCCTCCTGCCCGCATTCACCTCACGGACCTTCTGCACCACCTCAAACAGCCTCGCCCTGCCGGGAATCCCATATGCCTTCAGCGACGGCGAAACTGCCAGACAGATCGTCTTCTCCGTGCGCGAGCGGTCAGCCACAACCAGATTTGTTGTCAGCGGATCTAATCCCCTCGCCCTGCACTCCACGGAGGCATAAAAGGATTTCAGATCGATGGCAATATAAGTGCGCTGCTTAAATTTCTGCATATCTCTGTAAAATGAAGTTCTTCGCCGCCTGATTGTTCTCCGGCCTTGTGTCCTCCAGCGTTGCGTGGATAAACGGTTTTCTCGACTTCATGAATTTCAAGATCTCCGTGTAATCCATCTCTCCCATGCCGCAGCCCGCCGCGATCATTTTTCCGTTTTCCACCCTGAAATCCTTCAGGTGAACCATGGCAATGTCCTCTCCCAGAAGCTCAATCGCCTCGCGGAACACCGCCTCCCTGTCACGGTAATTCGCAACATCCAGAAGGTTTACCGGATCGAAGATGATCTGGAGATTCGGCGAAGCGATCTCGTCGAGCACGCGCCGCGCCCGGGCGGGATTACACACAATATGCCTGAAAACAGGCTCGATGGCAAAGACAACTCCCATCTTCTCCGCATAGGCAACGATGGGCCTGAGTCTCTCGATAAAGAGCTGCAAAGCCTCCTCCGTCCCACATTCCGGCGTAAAGGCATACGCTGTATTCGGCGCTCCCGTCTCCGTCCCGACCACACCGCAGCCCAGCCACGACGCAAAGCGGATGTGCGCCATATAGCGGTGCACCGTTTTCTCCAGCTCCTTCTCATCCGGCGTTGCGAGATTCAGGTAGCAGCCCAGCACCGCAATATCCACATGATTCCGTGCAAACACATCACGGATATACATGGCAAGTCCCGGCGTCAGCGCCTCGTCCGTCGTCGGAAACTCCGTGATGAACTTGGAGAGCGCCAGATGTCCACAGGCAAACCCCGCCTCATGCACCCTCGCCACTCTCTCCTCAAAAGGAAGCTTCTCCATATCATGTAACCTGATCCCCAGCTGCATTGTCTCCACCAAACCTTTCCGTTATTTCTATATCTCAGAGCTGTCCTCTACCTTGTCCACTCCGATCAGCTCATAAGCCTCGCCGTCCTGCCCTTCAATCGTGACATGATCCAGCACAAGTCTGGCAACATTCCGGGCAAAGATGCCCTTCCTGCTGCACTTCGGCACGCCCTCCGACATGGCAGGGACATCACACTTCGGCTCTGCCGCGTAGCTGACCGAGATGTTCCGCATCACGATCTCCTCTATCTTCTGCTCCGGCAGTCCGTCAAAGAATGCCGCCGCCACATGGCAGTTCGTACACTTCATGTTTTCAAATACCAGCTTCTTGATCGAGGGCGTCCTGTCATCCACCGGATAGGGCTCTCTGGACTGCACATAGGGCGTCTTCCCATCGGGATCGCAGAAATAGAACGCATTGATAACGAGCGGCGTCATGACATGATCCAGCTCAAGGTTCCGGAAGGTAATGTTGCTTAAAACAGCATCCTTTCCGCGCCCGCGCCTTGTCTTGATCCTGAGACCTCTGTCCGTATGGCTGAAAATACAGTCCTCCACCGTAAGGTTCAGGATTCCTCCCGCCATCTCGCTTCCAAGCGTTACCGCGCCGTGTCCGTTTTCCATCAAACACTGGCGGATCATGATATTCTCCGACGGGGTCTTATAGGTCTTTCCCATATAGATCTTGCCGCTCTTTACCGCGATGCAGTCATCTCCCAGCGAGAAACGCACCCCGAGAATCTCAACGTTCCTGCAGGACTCCGGGTCGCAGCCGTCCGTGTTGGGCGAATCTGCCGGATTCTGGATATTCAGTCCGATGAAATGCAGATGATTGCTGAAATACGGATGCAGCGTCCACGCCGGCGAATTGCAGCAGGTCACGCCCTGCAGGGTAATATTTCTGCAATGATTAATAAAGAACAGCCTCGGGCGGAATGCCTCCTTGTAGCCCTTTGGATTCTTCCACCAGTCCTCGCGCGAAGCATTTCCGTTGATCGTTCCCTCGCCGTAAATTACAACGTCCTCCACATCAATGCCGCAGATAATGCCGGTATACGAAGGCAGGGGATTTCCCTCCCAGCTGCCAAGATTATACTGATCCTTCTCATCATAGCTCTCAATCAGCCCGGGCAGCACCGGAAAACGCTCCTTCTCCGTGAATGCCCGGAGCTCTGCGCCTCTGGCAAGCTCGATTTTCGTGTGGCTCTTCAGGAACAGACTGGTAATCCTGTATACGCCCGCCGGAATCAGCACACGGCTGTCCCCCGGACATGCGAGGATCGCCGCCTGGATAAACGGCGTATCATCCTGAATACCGTCTCCCTTTGCTCCGAAACGGCGGACATCCAGCGTCACAAACTCATAATCCGTATGGAAGAAAAGCTCTCCGCATTTTTCTTCTCCGTCAAAGCTTTCCACCAGATAATCCGTGTCCGGCCGCAGCCCGTAGAGCGGCGTGATCGTCCTCTCCGTCACAAGCTCCTCAATCCCATTAACCGTAACACGATAGGGCTTCTTTGTAAAGTATTTCCCACCGTCCGCAATTTCAATCACCGCGCTGCGCGCCGTCTTACAGACAAGGCTTACAGCCCCCGCCGCGCTCTTTCCTTCCGCAGCTTTCTCCTCCACAATCCGCCGCTCATACTTCTCGCCTTGCACAATATGAAGCTCCGCCGCATGCGCCACAAGCTGCCATAGAGTCTCCTCGTCCGCCTCCTGCACAGCCGCTGCCCCTGTAACGGCAAAGCTCCCGCTTTCCCTGTATCTGGCGTACATCCCGCCCCACACCTGCTTGAACATATCGGTCAGCCCACGGTAATACTCATATACCTGCGGACTGATATTGTCTATCGTCCCGAGCAGCGCCTTCAGGAAAAACACTTCATTTTCAAAGCTGTCCTGGCATTCCAGCTCCCGCCGCAGTATCTGTAACTGCGCCAGAATGTCCGGGTAGCCCGCCTTCTTGTTATATTCTGTCTCAAATGCAGCATAGGCAGGGTAAACATACCCTGCCGCCTTAAATACATTTTCGTCCAGTTGCTGAATTTCAAACAGACCGTCCGCCCTCCTCGGCAGCCTCCCGATCTGCTCACCCTGTAACTGTTCCATCCTTTTATCCTCTCACCTTTTCTTTACAGCGTCACTCCCTGCTTGAAGATCGCCATATCGTGGAATCCCGCCTCCTCGCTGCAAACCTTTCTTCCGGAAGCCACCTCGACAACATACTCAAACAGCTTTGCCGTCTCCTCCTCCATCGACCGATCCTCAACCAGCACACCGGCATTGAAATCAATCCAGTTCTTCTTCCTGCCTGCCAGCGTGGAATTCGTTGCAATCTTGACCGTCGGTACCGGAGACGCAAAGGGTGTTCCCCTACCCGTCGTAAACAGCACAATCTGTGCCCCTGCCGCCGCCAGCGCCGTCGCCGCCACAAGGTCGTTGCCCGGCGCACTGAGAAGATTCAGCCCTGCCGTCTTCACCGTCTCCCCATAGCGGAGCACGCCCTTCACCTTCGCGCTTCCCGACTTCTGGGTACAGCCGAGCGACTTATCCTCCAGCGTCGAGATTCCCCCCTTCTTATTTCCGGGGGACGGATTCTCGTAGATTGTCTGGTTATGACTCTTGAAATAATTCTTGAAATCGTTAATCAGCTCCACCGTCTTGTCAAACAGCTCCCTGTCTGCACACCGGTTCATCAGGATCGTCTCCGCGCCGAACATTTCGGGCACCTCTGTCAGAATCGTCGTTCCGCCCTTGGAGATCAGCGTATCCGAAAATCTGCCGACAAGAGGATTTGCCGTGATGCCGGAAAGCCCGTCACTGCCACCGCACTTCATGCCGATGACAAGCCTGCTGACGCTGACCGGCTCCCTCTCGAAACCGGAAGCATACTCAATCAGCTCCTTCACTGCCTCGACCGCCTCCGCGATCTCGTCCTCGCACTCCTGCGCCACCAGAAACCGCACTCTGTTTTCATCATAGTCCCCGATATAGTTCTTCAGGACATCAATATTGCTGTTCTCACAGCCAAGTCCCAGAACGAGCACTCCACCGGCATTCGGGTGATTAATCAGATCCGCGAGAATCTGCCTTGTATGCTCCTGATCGTCTCCCATCTGGGAGCAGCCATAAGGGTGCGGGAAGGCGATAACCTCCTCCACCGTGCCCTTCACAAAGCGGTTTGCCTGTCTGGCAATGGCGGTTGCCACATTGTTCACACAGCCGACCGTCGGAATGATCCAGATTTCGTTGCGGACGCCCACCTTGCCGTCCGGGCGCGCAAAACCCATAAACGTCACATCCTCTGTGCGCTTTTCCTCAACCGCCACCGGCTCATACTGATATTCCAGAAGATCACCGAGCGCCGTCTTTAAATTGTGCGTGTGTACCCATGCACCGGCACGGATATCCTCTTTCGCGTTACCGATCCGGTAGCCGTACTTGATTACCTCTGCACCTGCCGGAATGTCACAGATTGCCATCTTGTGTCCCGCAGGGATCTCCTCCAGCGCCGTAATCTGCCTCTTCTCTCCCTGCACATCCACCGTGACTGTCTCTCCTGCCGGGATCGTTTTCAGCGCGACTACAACCTTATCATTTTCATTTATCTTTAAGAAATCCTGCATAATGCCGCCCTCATGCCGTTCGCCTTGATGTCATCCAGATAAGCGGTAACCGCCTCTGTCAGACCGGGAACCCGGTTCAGATCCTGTCCGTGGAAATCCTCTCTGCCGAGATAAGCCTTCACAAAGCTCTCTGTCGCATCGTTGCAATGGTCGCGGAAGAATTCCAGCACTGCCAGATCATCCTTAATATCATAAGGCTGCCCGTCCCGATCTCCCTTTAACACTCCATCCTTTATTTCGGTTCCGTGATAGAATGCCATGAGTGCCGCGATGGAAAAAGTCAGATGAGCGGGGAGCTTTCCGAACTTCTCCACATAGCCTAACAGGCTGGGCAGACATCTTGCGCGCCATTTGGACACGGAATTCAGGGAGATCGCAAGCAGCGCATGATCCACATAGGGATTGTTAAAGCGGTTGACTACCTCCGCCGCAAACTGCTTCAGCTCCTCCTCGGGAAGTGTCAGCGTCGGGATTACCTCATCGAAGATCGTTTTGTTCATGAAGTTGCGGATGTCCGCGTCCTCCATGGACTGTCTGACAATATCGTTTCCGCAGAGCCACGATGCAAGGACGAAGGAGGTATGCGCGCCGTTCAGGATGCGCACCTTTCTCTGCTTATAGGGATGATGATCCTTGGTAAAGATAACCGGAAGTCCCGCACCCGGAAGGTCGAACTCCCCGCTGATGTCCTTCTCGGACTCGATGACCCAGAGGGCAAAGGGCTCGCCTGTCACCATGATATGATCCTCATAGCCCAGCTTCTCCCACTCCTCTTTCTCCGTTGCCCTCGGATAGCCCGTAACAATACGGTCTACCAGCGTCGAGGTAAAGATGCACGCCTCCTCAACCCACTTCTTGAATTCATCGGAGAGACCCCAGTTCTCGATCTGCTCCATAACGCATTTGCGCAGCATAATTCCGTTGTCGTCGATCAATTCCACCGGCAGCATGACAAGTCCCTTGCTCTTATCACCGTGGAAGGTCTCGAATCTGTGATATAAAAATTTCGTCAGCTTTCCGGGGAAGGTCTTGGGCGGATTCAGCTCAAAGCGATCCGACGCATCGTAGACGATTCCCGCCTCGGTCGTATTCGAGACCACAAACCGGAGCGTGTCGATCTCAGCGAGCCCCATGTATTTTTCATACTCGTTGATGGCATCCACCGCATCCGCAACGCTGGTCACGACACGATTGATAATCTTGCCCTCGCCGTTTACATTTCCTCTGAGGGAAACCGTGTACTGGCAGTCCTGTCTGTGGAAGCTGTCCAGATTGCCGAACTCGATCGGCTTAATCAGCACAATATCCCCATCAAACTTTCCTTCCTCGTTGGCTATGTCGATCATATAGTCCACAAAAGCCCTCAGGAAATTTCCCTCTCCAAACTGGACTACCTTAACCGGTCTGTCCTTCTTGCCAGTCATGTTCCGACTTAATACTTCCATTTTCAAACCTTCTCCCTTCCATCCCTGTATCTTTTCTCAACCCGAACAGTTCGGGTGAAAATTTTATGTAAGTGCTTACATTTTCTATTTTACTTCCATTCTAACTTTTCGTCAACACTTAATGTCTTTGTTTTTCTATTACTTCTTGCTTATTTATATAAGCAGAAACTCTCGTTCCCGAAAAATAAAACTTGAAAAAGCAACCCTGTTCAGATATAATTGGAGGTAGATTTCATGAAACTACTTACACATGTTTTCTTACAACTTTGCAGAAAGGCTTCACCTATATGACCATCTACGATATTTCCGAAAAAGCCGGGGTATCCATTGCGACGGTATCCCGGGTACTGAATGGCAGCAGCAACGTCAGTGAAAAGACAAAGAAAAAGGTACTGGATGTCATTAACCAGTACGAATACACGCCGAATGCTTTTGCGCGTGGCTTAGGTCTCAACACAATGAAAACCATCGGCATCATGTGCGCCGACAGTTCTGATCTGTATCTCGCAAAAGCGATCTATTACATAGAGCAGAAGCTGCGTGCAAACGGCTACGACAGCATTCTCTGCTGTACCGGCTACGAACTGGATGCCAAGGCTGCCGCCATGAATCTTCTTATTACAAAGAAGGTGGACGGCATCGTCCTCGTCGGTTCCAACTTCATCTATGAGAAGGACGCCGACAATCACTATATCATTGAGACCGCCGCCCAGATTCCGGTCATGCTGCTCAATGCGGCTCTGGATGCGCCGAATGTCTACAGCATCGTGTCCGATGACTTCAATTCCATGTATGACGCAACGCTGCAGATGCTCTCTACCGGCGTTAAGGACATTGTCTATTTCTATAACTCCACCTCCTACAGCGGAAAGAAAAAGCTCGCGGGCTATCGCGCCGCCATGGAGGAAAAGAAGCTGCTGACCGGTGCGAACCTGCTGCAATTCTATCACGGCTCTCACGAGGACATCCCCGCAATGACGGAGCACCTGAAAAAGCTGCACGACAAGGGTCTGCAGTTTCATGGGATCATTGCCGCGGACGACAACCTCGCTCTCGCCGCCGTAAAGTATGCAAAGCTGATGCACTACTCTATTCCAGAAGAATTTTCGATTCTCGGATATAATAACTCCATGCTTGTCAACTGCTGCGACCCCGAACTCACCAGCATTGACAACAAGCTCGAAACGCTCTGCCAGCACCTGATTACAACCCTGATGGGCGTGCTCAGCGGAAACGAGATGCCGAAGAAGACTATTTTCTCCGGCGAGATCATCAAACGCGGAACAACCAAATTTTAAGATAAGAAAGAAGAAGCCGCTTAAGACGGCAGAAAGAAGGTAGAAAATGAAAGCATTTATGGACAAGGATTTTCTGTTGGAGACAGAGACAGCGAAGAAGCTCTTTCACGAATACGCTGCCGAGACACCGGTACTCGATTACCACTGTCACATCAACCCCAGAGAGATCGCGGAGGACCGGCAGTTTGACAACATCACGCAGGTCTGGCTCGGCGGCGACCATTACAAGTGGCGCTTCATGCGCTCCTGCGGCGTCGATGAAAAGTACATCACCGGAGATGCCTCGGACTATGAGAAGTTCTGCTGCTGGGCAGAATGTCTCGGCAAGGCAATCGGCAACCCGCTGTTCCACTGGAGCCACCTCGAGCTTCAGCGCTATTTCGGCTATACCGGCGTTCTGAACAAGAATACCGCCGACGAGGTCTGGAAGCTCTGCAACGAAAAGCTGGCTCAGCCTTCCATGAGCGTGCGCAATCTGATCCGCCAGAGCAACGTCACGCTGATCTGTACAACCGACGATCCCGTCGATTCCCTTGAGTGGCACAAGCTGATCGCCGAGGACAAGACCTTCGGGACGAAGGTGCTGCCCGCATGGAGACCCGATAAGGCAATGAACATTGAAAAACCGGACTACCTCGAGTACCTCGACAAGCTCGCCGCAGCCGCAGGACTGCCTGAGATCAACAGCTTTGCCGCACTGAAGGATGCCCTAAAAAAGCGTATGGAATTCTTTGCTTCCATGGGCTGCTGCGTGTCCGACCACGCTCTGGAATATGTCATGTACTGCCCTGCTGACGAGGATGAGATCGAGACCATCTTCCTCAAGAGATTAAACCGTATGGTTCTCACAAAGGAAGAGGAATTAAAGTTCAAGACTGCGTTCATGCTGTTTGTCGGCAAGGAATATCACAAGCTCGACTGGGCAATGCAGCTCCACTACGGCTGCAAGCGCGACAACAATACCCTGATGTACGAAAAGCTTGGCCCGGATACCGGCTACGACTGCATCAACAACTATGCACCCTCCGCACAGATGGCGGATTTCCTGAATGCCTTAAATGTCACGGACGAGCTTCCCAGAACGATCCTGTACAGCCTGAATCCCAACGACAACCAGTCGATCGGAACCATTCTCGGCTGCTTCCAGGATTCCACGGCAACCGCGAAGATCCAGCAGGGAAGCGCCTGGTGGTTCAACGATCATAAGACCGGCATGATCGACCAGCTCACCTCCCTCGCAAACCTTGGAAACCTCTCCGGCTTTGTCGGAATGCTGACAGATTCCCGGAGCTTCCTCTCCTACACCAGACATGAATATTTCCGCCGCATTCTCTGCAACCTGATCGGCGGCTGGGTGGAGAACGGAGAATTCCCGCAGGACTATGAGACGCTTGGTGAGATCGTGAAGAATATTTCCTATTACAACGCAAGGAACTATTTCAGATTCGACGTGTAAATAAGGACAGTAAAACGCCCCGGGTGCAGACCGGGGCGTTTCGTATGAGAGAAAAGTTTTAGAGGAATATTTCATTCCCAAAGAAATATTACATCATATTTGCTTTGGGTTCAAGTGTTTTCTAGTAAAAAAATACTGTTTTTTTGTGTCCGGGCACGTTAAGCGCGGTATTTCAGCCGGATATATACCGGAAAAAACATGTAAGAGGTTTCAAAGAATATGAGTCAGGGAAAGACAAGAGACATAGATAAAATCATGGTGGAGCGGGGCCGCAGGGGTGATTTTTCCCCCAGACAGTCCGACCATTACCACAACTATTTTGAAATTTTCTTTTTGCTGTCGGGGAACTGCCGTTTTCTTCTCAACGACAGTGTCTACCCGCTCGAGAGGGGTGATTTTGTACTGATCGCTCCCGGCAGTCTGCATCATGCCCTGTACGACACTGCCGCCTGCGAAATTCTCACCATCTATTTTAAAAAGGAATACATCGACTGGAATCTGCTCGCGCCCAACGCCTCCGAGGTCTTTCGTTCCTTTATGGGCAGCATTCCCGCGCTCTATCAGGATGCGGTTTCCTCCCTCTTAGGCCGTATGCTGTCCGAGGGTTCACAGATCGACGAATTTTCGGACCGTTTCATGACCTGTTATCTTCTGGAGCTTCTGCTGATGCTGATGCGCCATTCCGTCATGAACGAGGAAGAGCCGGAGCTTCTCAACTCCCGCGACGCCGACATCCTCGCCGCGACGAAATACATCTACCGGAATTACAAAAAACCGCTCACCCTGGCGGAAGTATCGGCGCAGGCGGCACTCAGTCCGACCTACTTCAGCAAAAAGTTCAAGCAGATCACAGGAATGGGTTTCAAGGAATACCTGAACTTTGTGCGCCTCCGACATGCCCAGACGGCGCTGCTGACAACCAGTAGCACCATCACGGACATCGCCCTGGAAAACGGTTTTAATGACAGTAATTATTTTAAGGATCTCTTCAAGAAGGTCTACGGAAAATCTCCCAGAGAATACCGCAGGAATCAGGGTTAATACTCCATTACCTTCTCTTCGCCGTTCATGACACGCATAGCGCCCTGTGCCAGAGCCAGCAGCTCATCCTCGCCGGGATATACGGTAACGGGTGCGATCCAGCCTGTTCTCTCCTTCAGAACCTCGCAGACATCCTTGCCGTATGCGATACCGCCTGTCAGGATGATCTGGTCAACCTTGCCGTTCAGCACACAAGCCATGGAGCCGATGTCCTTTGCGACCTGAAGCAGAAATGCCTGCTTTGCCTCCGCAGCCTTCTCGTCGCCCTCGTTTGCACGCTTTGTCACGTCGCGCATATCGTTCGTTCCAAGGTAAGCGTTGAAGCCTCCCTTGCCGATCAGCTTGCTGTATACTTCCTTCTCTGTATACTTGCCGGAGAAGCACATCTTTACCAGTGCACCGCAGGGCACACCACCGGCACGCTCCGGTGAGAAAGCTCCGTCTCCGTCAAAAGCGCTAAACACATCGACTACTCTGCCGCCCTCATGCGCGCCGACAGATACGCCGCCGCCCATGTGTACCACGATCAGTCTCAGAGACTCATAAGGCTTTCCGACCTCCTTCGCATATCTCTTCGCAACCGCCTTCTGGTTCAGAGCGTGGAAGATACTGCCGCGGGGAATCTCCGGCATACCGGAATATCTTGCGATGGGCATCAGCTCGTCCACAACGACCGGATCAACAATGTAAGCGGGAACGCCGATGGAATCAGCGAGCTCTCTTGCAAGGATACCGCCGAGGTTGGACGCATGCTGTCCCTGTACACCCTTCTTCAGATCGGCAAGAAGCTCGTCCGTAACCGCATAGGTTCCTCCGGGAATGGGCTTTAACATACCGCCGCGTCCTACGACAACATTCAGGGAATGAATGTCAAAATTCTTTGACGCGAGAAGATCGGTAATGATCTTCTTTCTGAAATCCTTCTGATCCACGATCGTCTCATACTGGGAAATCTCCTCTGTGGAGTGTCTCAGCGTCTCCTCGAACAAGAGATTCTCGTCCTCAAACACACCGATCTTTGTCGATGTAGAGCCGGGATTGATAATCAAGCTCTTAATTGCCATTACTTTATCCTCCTTAATACATTATTTTTGCTTAGGAATTCTTCTTTTTCAGCTCCTCAGCCACAACTGCTGCCAGTGCGATCGAATTTACCTTCGTCTCGAAGGTGTCGGAGCGGCTGGTAAGGATGACGGGAACCTTTGTGCCGGTCAGGATACAGCCGTTCTTTACGCCGGGCACCATATGTACGATTGCCTTGTAGACAAGGTTTCCTGCATGGATGTCGGGGAAGAGCAGCACATCCGCATCACCCTGGATCTTTCTGTCGGTCGCAGCCTTGTGCTTTGCAGCCTCCGCATCGATCGCCAGATCAAGGGAAAGAGGCCCGTCTACGATGCAGTCCGTGATCTGACCCTCTTCGCACATCTTTGTCAGCTCCGCCGCTTCCACGGTGACAGGCATCTTCGGGTTTACCACCTCGACTGCTGCCAGAGGAGCCACCTTGGGATTCTCGATGCCGCAGGCATTACATACCGGGATCGTATTCTTGATGATATTTACCTTATCCTCCAGTGTCGGATAGGTCATAAACGCAACATCCGTCAGGAACAGAAGTCTGTCGATGCAGGGAATGTCAAATACGCACACATGTGACAGCGGTCCACCGGTTCTCAGTCCGAATTCCTTGTCCAGCACACTCTTCAAGAAGTTCTTGGAGTCAATCAGACCCTTCATGTACATGTCTACTTCGCCGTCATGTGCCAGCTTTACTGCCTTGAGGGATGCCTGAATCATATCCGGCTCGTCAATGATCCTGTAATCGGTCAGATCCATATCCATCGCTGCCGCGATCTCCCTGATCTTAGCCTCATCACCTACCAGAACCGCCTCAGCGATGCCCTGTGCCTTTGCCTCCCTTACAGCCTCCAGCACTGCGGAATCCTGCGCTGCCGCTACGGCGATCTTCTTCATGCTGTAGCTCTTTACCTTTGAGATCACATGTTCAAAACCCTGCTTCATTTGTCGTTGCTTCCTTTCTTCTTCGCTGTCGGAAATCCCCGGCAGACTTTTCTTATCATTTTTTCATGCAGTCCGGCAACACTCACAGACCACATACAATCGTTAAAATAATAACACGCTCACCCGCAAATTGCAAGACTTGAGCCCGCAAGAATGCCCAATGCAGCCGATAAAATGATAATGAGAATCGGATGCACCTTTTTCAGCGCCAGCAGAAACATAAGGATAAAAATGGCAGCGGGAACCACAAGTCCCGGCATGGAAATGTTTTCCATTGAAAAACCGTCTGGGAAAAACACTGTCGCCCCCGTCGAAAGCAGCGCCGCGCCGATCAGTCCGATCACCGCAGGCTTCAGCCCGGACATACAGCCCTTCACAATCCTGCTGTTCCGGAACCGGGCGAAGCACTTCGCAACAATCAGCACGATGACAAAGGACGGCAGGACGACACCGAACGTCGCGCAGAACGCCCCAAAGATTCCGCCAGCCTCTCGCCCGACATAGGTCGCCATGTTGACGGCAAAAGGCCCCGGCGTGCTCTCACTGACCGCGATAAAGTCTATAATCTCCTCCATGTCCAGCCAGCCGTGCTTTATGACCTGCTCTTCGACGAGCGGCAGCATGGCATAGCCTCCCCCGAAGGTGAATGCCCCGATCTCCAGGAAGACGAGAAACAGCTGTAAATAGATCATTTCCTGTTCCTCCTCTCCGCGAGCAGTGAGGCGGCAAGGCCCGCAGCCGCACAGCATACGAGGACAAGCAGCACATTAACCTTCAGAAATGCCACGCAGACAAACGCAGCCGCCATAATGAGGTAGGAAGCCACCGACTTCGGGCACTGTCTGTACATGGAGAGCAGCGCCTTGGCGATCAATGCGAGCACTCCCGCCCGGATGCCGTAAAAGGCGTACTGCACCGCCTTCAGCTCCTGAAACTGCCGCAGGACGAAGGATACCGCCAGAATAATCAGAAACGAGGGCAGAACCACCCCCACCGTTGCCAGAAATGCCCCCCAGAAGCCCGCCACACGATACCCCACAAAGGTTGCCGCATTGATGGCAATCGGTCCCGGCGTGGACTCCGAGATGGCAATGACCTCAAGAATATCCTCATCGGATAACCATTTTCTTTTTTCGGAAATTTCCTTCTGGATCAGCGGGATCATGGCATAGCCGCCGCCAAAGGTAAACGCTCCGATCTTTAGAAACGTCAGAAACAATGTCCGTTTAATCATTGTGCGTTTCCTCACCGGCATTGCATTTCTGCATGATTCCATAGACCTCATCAAGCCCCTTTGCCGTCCGGTAGAGGTACTTCTTCAATTCCTCGTCCGGCGGGGTCTGATCCGGCACCATCACTACCCTGCAGCCCGCCCGGTAAGCCGACAGTACGCCATTCGGCGAGTCCTCGACCGCAATGCATTCCTCAGGCTCCAGCGCCAGCTGTTCACAGGCATAGAGATAGATGTCGGGAGAGGGCTTCCCCTCCTTCACCATCGTCGCACTGATAATCCGGTCAAAGCAGTCCTCCATGCCGGTAAGCCGCAGGTATTTCCGCGTCCGCTCGGGATCCGTCGCCGTCGCAATCGCCGTCGTGATGCCGCTGTCCCGGAGCTTCCGCACAAGCTCCAGTGCCCCCGGCTTTCTCTGTATGCCGTCCCTGTCAAGGCATTCCTCCATCATTTCCTTGCGCTTGTCCCTCACGGCATAATAGTCCAGCCCCTCCCCGAACCAGGCCTTCAACTGCTTTGGCGCAAAGGGTCTGCCGAGACTGCGCATCGTCAGCGCCTGCTCGTCCGTCATATGGTAACCGAATTCCGCCAGCGCCTTCGGCCAGAAAATCCGATAATATTTTTCCGTGTCAATCAATGTTCCGTCAAGATCAAAGATAACAGCCTTTATCATGCCTTGTCCCTTCCCGCGGCATCTCGTGAATGTGTACTTCTCCCGGTCTTTGCCGGGCGCTGCCGCGTCTGCACTCTCTCCGCCCATTATAGCCGCAAACGCGCCGCAGTGCAACGGGATATACTATCTGCGCTTCCCAAGCAGATTATTTTGTTACTGTTCACAGTCCATATTCCGCGAAGTCAAAATTGCATGAAATGCAATTTTGCGAGACTTGCAGGCGCTGTGCATCGCGAAGCGTGTTGCTGTGAACGGAGTGAACAGTAACATTATTTTTGTTTTGCATAATTATTTTGTTTTGCATAGGTAAAGGAATCCGGCAGAATCAGCAAGCCAGAAAATAGAGGCACGGCGCAAAATTTCCGGAGCACTGCGTCATGACATAATCGAATGTGTGAAGCTCACAGCCGAGTGCCTGGCGGATGTCGGGAACCAATGCGCATACCGCCACCCAGAGAACCGGCGCAAAGAGAAGCATCCTCCGGGAATAAACCGTCTTTCCACGCAGCAGCATAACCAGCTGTATCAGAAAGATAAGGAGCATGAACGGGTACACCACATAAAAGGCGGACCCGGTAAAGCAGTATATCATACTGCAGAAGCGGAAGCAGGCCTTCGTCTTCCGGCACTCTTCATCAAACGAATCCTCGATGGTCCGCAGTCCGTGCCAGTAGCTCCAGATTCCAACAACTCCGGTCAGAAACAACACCACCAGCCGCCACGCCGGGTACCCTCCGTTATAATATCCTTCCCTAAGAAAAAGTCCGCCGTCACCCACCCCGGGCTTAACCAGACTCAACGTAAGATCTCCCAGCATCATCCCAAACGCGCCTATTGCTCCTGCAAGCAAATTTTTCTTTTTGATTTTCGTACCCATCGACATGTTCTCCTGTCCTTTTTCTATATTCTTCCGAAAAGTCATTGTTCTGGGTTAGTTCAGACTAACTATCAATATTATAACATACATTACTCGAAAAACAACAGGTTCGTTCTATAAGTTTTGGACTTCCATGTCGAAAAGTATCTAATTTTGAAAAGTTTTCGACTTGCAAGTCGGAAACTTCCGGCATTTTATGCCAGCTGCCCCCAGCATGGGTATATAAGCGGCTTTTCATCCTTTGTACCCTCCTCTCGCTTCTGGCGCGGGTACAGACGCAATCTTTCTTCCCCTGTACCCTCCTTCTGCTCACGGCTGGGGTATATGAACACTCTTTCTTCCCCTGTACCCTCCTTCTGCTCTCGGCTGGGGTATATAAACAATCTTTCTTCCCCTGTACCCTCCTCCCGCATTAGACAAGGGTATGGAAGCAATTTTTCTGCTACCATACCCTTCATGATTTTCCTTTATTAGTGCTCCGATATATGATACCGTCATTCCCGACGCAATGAAACCGGATTCTACCGAAGCAATTCTCCCATATAGCTCAAAGCACTACGCACATTATCACCCGCATCCCTGATTGCCTGCGAAATAAGGATGCCACAGATAATAATAGCCACTGCAATGATGATCATGCCAATGAGTCGTTGCCAGTCCTTCATAAAAAATCCTCCTTCGATTTACTCATCGACATTGTAGCACATTCCCTATCTCGCCGCAATCTTATTTCATGAAGGCAAATCCAGCTGAAGCCTCCCCACAACGGTTCCATTCTGCACCAAAGATTATACTCTGACCACATTCCTCACTCAGCACATGACTTTACAACACATAAGTCGCTGTCGGTTTCCTTACTCAATCACGCGGCTTCCCCAGAGTGTGATCTGATCCTTGTCGCCAAGCGCGGTGAATACCATGGTATTCAGGGTCGTATTTTCGACAAGCATCTCCAGTGTCACACCGCTGTACTTCTCCCCGTTCATGGAGAGCGTGATATAAGATGTGCCCGGCTCCAGCGTCCAGCTTCCGGTGTACTCGCCGGTAATCGTGCCGTCCTCATGTAACGTAATCAGATCAGGCTGCTTCGTCTCGAGCGCCTTATAGTCAATATCCAGCTCGTGCAGGATGATCTCGTAATCCCCCGCGACCTCAGAGACGGAATAGCCGCCCTTTTTCAGCACCTCCCCCGTCGTCTGGTAGGGCGCCGCCACAAGCCAGCCCTCCTTCGTCTGGAAGAGCTGATGTACCTTTACAAAATGTCCCTCCGTTCCGTTGGTCGTTCTGGTATGGTAGACAATGTAAGCTCTGCCGTCATCGTCCACAAACGCCGAATTGTGCCCCTGCGCCACCTGTCCGTTATTAAAATTCCGCCACTTGTAGCCGCCCATGAGGCGCACGCCGACAGACTGGTTATAGTTGAAAACATACTTGTCATAGAAAGCTGAATTTCCGAGCTCATCCACATAATCCCCGTCGGGACGCTCCGAGCGGAATACACGGACATTATATCCCCCCGCCGCCTCCAGATTTCCGTAGGAGATAAAGAGGTAATAGTAATCCCCGATCTTCTGCACATAGGATGCCTCGCCGGACACATAAGCGCCGCCCGCGATCTTCTTCCCGAAATAGGCATCGGAATGAATGTCTGTATCATAGCTCACGCTGTAGTCGCGCAGTCCTGTCTCCTCGTCCAGCGCCAGCATGAAAATTCCGCCCGACCAGGAACCGTACGTCATCCAGAGATTTCCGTCGTCATCATAGAAGACACAGGGGTCAATGCAGTTCGGCCACATATCGCCCCACTTCCTGTTATCCACACCGTTCTTCACATAGCGCTCGGGAATCTCCTCCGTCCCCAGAACCTGCGGCGCATCCGTCTCTCCGAAGTCAGCCGCGTTGAAGCCGCCATAGACCACCGTTCCGACATAGGTATACGGCCCGGTCACACTGTCTGCGGTGAGCATGACAATATTGGACTTCCAGTCGTCGCCGTTTGCGCTCAGATACACACAATACTTCTCCAGAACCGGATTATAAATAATGTCCGGTGCCCAGAGATAGCCAAGCCAGCTTCCGGCACTGTCATCGTCATTCCATGCCCTGACCTCGTCCCTCGTCTCCTGTGAATAACCGTCCTGAATTACACTGTCAAGGCTGACCCAGTCATAGAGATTCTCGCTGCTTCCCCCGGTGATATGCGTACCGATAATATAATAGGTGCCGTCAAAATCCTTAAATATGGACGGATCATGGCAGGTGATGCGCTTGTACTGCATCCTGTCCTCATAGTTGATTTCCCATAACCTCTGTGTCACTTCCAGCTTCATCACGGCGCGGATCATAACCTCCTGTCCTGCATATTCAAATTTTACATACGGGCGCAGAATAATCTCCTCTCCTCCCGCCGCCTGTGCGGGAAACGCCTCCCCGAGCAGGCAGACCGCCAGCAAAAGTGCCGCCACACCCTTTCCCTTCTTCTTTTTGATTAACAGTACAATGCCAAGTCCTCCTACGACCACCACAGCCGCTGCTGCCGCAAAAATGACAGTGACGCTGCTGCCGGCAGGAGCCTTTCCGAAGATCTCCTCATCCCCGACCAGCGTGCCGCTCAAAACGACACTCTCTCCGGCAGGAATGTCAGGAAGCGTATCAGGGCTGGAATCCTCCGCCGCTGCGACCAGTCCCTCCGTATTGCTGTAGGTGAACTTGGTTCCCTTGATGTCCCACAGCGTTCTCCCGTTTTCCACCCGGATTGTGTAATGAATTTCTTCTCCGGCGCGGTAGGATGTCTTATCCGTCGCTAGAGTGACGGTGATGCCATCCTCCGAGGTGCTGTTGACTGCGCCGGTCATCTCCATTTCCGCTCCGCCAGCCGCCTCTGCTGCATCGGTCTCTGTTGCACCGCCAGCTGCTTCAGCCTTCGCCCTCTCCGGTACAGCCGCTGCCGCCAGTAGAACCGCCAGCCCACACACTGCCGCCACCAGCCCTCTTCTCCATTTTCCATACACTCTTCTCTTCATATTACACCTCATATCCCATGCCACAGTTGTGCAACAACACTCGCTGCTTCCTACTACCCTCAACTTCCGGTGATTGCACCCCTTATTCCATGTTACAGTTGTGCGGGATGCACATGACCGCAAGCAGCGCACTCTGGAGCCGCCGGTGCTTAGATGCCGTCCTGTGGCATCTTACGCACCGTTGCGTGCGGAAGGTAGCGAAAGCGTGCCTGCGGCGGTTTGTGCATTCCACGCAACGTCACTCGCCGCAACCCTCTTCCTTTCCCCTCCGGGTATTGCCCCCATACTCCCATTACAGTTGTGCGGGATGCACATGACCGCAAGCAGTGCACTCTGGAGCCGCCGGTGCTTACATGGCGTACTTTGACAGGCACCACGTCCTTCGGTGCCTTTTATGCCACCGCTGCGTGCGGAAGGTAGCGAAAGCGTGCCTGCGGCGGCCTGTGCATTCCACGCAACGTCACTCGCCGCAACCCCAGCACCCTCTACCCCAGATTATTCCTCACATCAAACACCGGATACCCCTTCTCATCCCACTCCAGCTTCATCACCATCGCGTGCCGGTTCGGATCATACAGCGGATCACCCTCAATCTCCGCATACGTTCTCGCATGGTAGACGCAGACCTCCGTGCCGTCCTCCAGCACCGTAAAACTGTTGTGCCCGGGACCGTAGATGCCGTACTCCCGGCTGCTCCTCAGCACCGGCTGCCTCTCCTTCTTCCATGCCCTCGGGTCAAGCACATCCTCATCCTCCCCGATGCTCAGAAGCCCCATGCAATAGCACTCCCCGGTCGCGCTCGCCGAGAACGTCAGGAAAATCCGTCCGTTCTTCTTTATGACAGCCGGACCCTCGTTTACCCAGATGTTCACTCTCTCCCAGTCATAGTCCGGCGTCGTCAGCAGCTCCTGCGCCGTCGCAAGCTTTGTCGGAGTCTCCATTCTGGCAATATAGAGGTTGGAAATCTGGATGCCGATGCCAACCTTCTCCGCCCAGACATAATACAGCTCACCCTTGTGTTCAAAAACCGTGCCATCGAGAGAAAACGCCTCAAAGGAGTAAATGTCGTCGTCCGCCCTCTGGATCTTTCCCATTTCCTTCCACGGGTCGTTCAGCGGATCCTGCCCCTGACACTCCAGCACATAGGGTCTGATTGCCCACTTGTTCTCTGCCTCTCCCGCCGCAAAATACAGATACCACTTTCCTCTGAGATAATGCAGCTCCGGCGCCCAGATGTGCTGTCCCATGATGCCCGTCTCATGACGGTGCCAGACCGTCACCTCCTCCGCATCCCGAAGCCCCTCAAGCGTTGCCGCCCTGCGGAGAATAATGCGGTCGTACTCCGGCACAGATGCCGTAAAGTAATAGCTGCCGTCCACGTGTCTGTATACATAGGGATCTGCTCTCTGCTCAATAAATGCTCTGTTGTAGGGGGTCATCAATCCGTTTCTCTTCTTTTCCATTTTATTTTTACCTTTTCACTCATTCCGAGACCGTACAGCCTCTTATTGACAGATTCCGTTCCTTTTTCCTCTGCCTTTCAGAAAGCGGGAAGCTCTCCTGCTCTCTGAAAGACACCCCGGAACCGGTATTCTCCGAATCCCGGGGTATTTTTACCCAGCGCTATTCCACGCTGATAATGTCGATATAACACTCTTCACAGGTGAAGAAGAAATAGCAGGGTGCATCAGCTGTCAGAGTAGATGCAACGACAACCTTCTCGGTCATCTCCGTGCCGTCAGCCCCTGTAAATACATAGTCAAGCGTGAGCTCGCTGCCGCTTCTGGAGATTGTCAGCTTGATGTCTGCATCGGTCATCAGTGCAAGCCAGCCTGCCCAGTCATCTCCCCATGAGCACTCAGAGCTCGTCATCGCATAGGATGCGTCGCCCCAGCCGAAAGCGTCTGAACGTACTACTGCATACTCTGCATAGTCAGCGCTCTGGTCAGCGGGTGCGGAGTGTCCCTTTGTCTCTGTGTTCGTGAAAGCGGTTACCAGATTATCCCAGTTGTTGATTCCGTCGGAGTAATTCTTCAATGTAACAGTCTTTGTCTCGCCGTCATTAATTGCATAGCTGTCAGACCAGTCGCTCCACCAGCCGTTGGAGAAATCTACTGCACCGACCTTGTCAATTGCGCTCTCATCGGGAACGATCTCAACAGTGGAAACGGAAGGCTCTGCCTCTTCCTCCTCGACAGCGGGCGCTTCGGGAGCAACGCTCTCAACGTTGGGATCGCCCAGCGCGTACAGGGATGCAACCTGACCTGCGCTCAGCGCACTGTCAAACACATAAAGATCATCTACAAAACCCTTGAAAATGGTATCCCAGTAGTTGATTCCGAAGTAGGATTCAAACTCGGAGCTGCCGGGCTGCATGATGTTGGGAGCAAGGGTAGCATCCCATGTGTAACCGCCTTCCCATCCCATGGACTCACCATTGGTGGAATAGCATGCCTGAGAATCATATGCGAGCTGTCCGTTCAGATAGAGCTGTGCTCCGGCAGTCGTAGAGCCGACAGGGCTGTTCTGGCTCTCGCCTGAGCAGACAACCGTAACCATCACCCATTCCTTCTTACCGGAAATGCTGTGCTCCTCATCTGAGAAGGACCACATCCAGGGCCAGCAGTCCGTGCCGTCCTGTGCATCGGAAGCCTCGTTACGGCTCCAGATGATCGGGAAGCCCTTGTAGCCGGGGAACTCGGTCTGGGTGACATTCATCCATGTAACATTGTTTCCTGCATCTGCCGCTCTGCCGATGTTGTAGCCGATCTGCAGGGTCGGTCCGAAATTGCTCAGTCTTGCCGCATTTACCCAGAAGGACACGGTGTAAGCATCCGTGTTGGTCGCCTGAAGACCGAGGTCAAGTCCGTAAGAACCGTCAAGGTAGATCGCCTTGCCAACCGGTCCGTCAGCATAGACGAAGGTGGTGTCCTGCTCAGCTATGCCGAGGCTTCCACCGTCGGGTGCGTCAGTGTCGGTGTTGATTACCGCCTTATAGCCCTCGTCCTCACCGTCGAAGGTCAGATGTGCGAACGCATCGGGAAGTGCCTCGGGAGTTACCTCCGCGCTCTGCTCGGGTGCCTTGGATTCCTCCGTCTTGCTCTCCTGTGAAGAGCTGCCGCTGTTACTGTCTCCGCATGCTGTCAACATTGTCGCTGTCATTGCCGTGCAGAGTAAAAGTGCCATTGCTTTCTTTTTCATGATTTTCCTCCATTGAATAAGATTTAATATAGTTTTTTGTTTACTGTGCAAAAGAATCTACCACTGCCTGATACTGTGCAAGCTCTTCATCCGAGAGCACATCATAGCCGTCGGGTCCGAAGTACGAGATCATCGCCTCGGCATGATAATAGTTCGCCTGCTCGGTAGCCTCCTCCACATAGTCTGCCGCCTTTGCCTTTCCCTGATCCACAAGGTCATGGATACCGATCTTGTTGAAGTACTGGTCACAGAAGTTCCAATAGCCTGCAATGCTGTACCAGCCGTAAGGTACCGGGCGGGTAATGCTTGCAAAATAGTCATCCCAGTAAGCCTTGTGATCTGCATCCTGCGGGAAGAGAGCGCTGAAGCCGTCCCATACTTCCTTGTCGAGCGTGATCGGATAAGGCATCTGTGAATTTTTCAGCGGTACACCGGAAGCGTTTGTGATGGAAGTATCGGAGTAAATGTCCAGTCTTGCCTTCCAGCCGTCGATGCCCCAGCCCATGAATTTCAGAAGCAGATATGCCTCGTAAGGGTACTTACAGGAGGTGGAAACGCCGCCCATGTACATATTTGCAATGACATTGTGCTGCTTCTCATCAACAACATTCGGTGTTACATAAGGAACGATGTCCAGACCGTACTGCTCCTGATAGCCCTCATAGCCCCAGAGATTCATGTAAGTCCATGAGCCCTCGGAGAATACTGCAACATGAGCGGTAGCGCCGAACCATGCTTCCCAGTCTCCCGTCCAGTCTTCCATCTCCTGTGTCTCCTGGGAAGGAGCCACATAGCCGCCGAGCTTCAGGTCTGAGAACTGCTGCTCGCCCTTTGCCCAGTAGGAAAGGTCGAAGTCTGTGCCGTTGAAGCCGAACTCGCCCTTCAAAGCTCTCTCCTCGGGAGAACATGCGGCGATGCCGTACAGGGAATCCAGTCTGTTGTAATAGCCGAGTCCGAAATACTTCATCTGTCCGCCGCCCGGATCAACGGTGGCGTCCTTGATGAGCTGGATCATCTCATCCCATGTCCAGTCGGTTCTGGGCATCTCAAGGTTCAGGGTCTTGATAACGTTTCTGTCGATGAACACGGCGCTGGGCCAGTATACCATCGGAACCGCAAATCTTGCGCTGGTGTCAAAGCAGCCGATGCCGTACTCCGTAACGGTCGGCATCAGGTTCTGGTTCTCCGGGTCAGCGTCAAAATAATCCGAAATATCCAGCCAGTATTGATTTGCAAGCGCGGTGTCGGAATCGGTTCCCTCGAAGACATCCGGGAAGGTTCCCGCCGCTGCCGCCGCGGAAAGGTCTGTGCTCATATCCTCAATCACACGGCATTCCACCTTGATGTTCGGATACTTTTCCATGAACTTCTCAGCCAGCATGTTGATCGTCGTCTCGTCCTCGTAATGCCAGAAGGTCAGCGTGATGTCATCTGTCGTCACGCCGTTCTCGTCCACCTTGCCGGACGGTCCGCCGGAACCGCTGCCGCATGCTGTCAGGCCAAGAACCATTGCGCCCGCCAGCAGCAAACTTAAAACTCTCTTTTTCATTACATTTCCTCCTTAAAATATTATCTCATAGCCCCTCAGAGGCTTAAGAAACGTTGTGTTGTTGCCGGGTTATTCGCCCGTGATACCCGTTCTGTCGATACTCTCAACAAAGTGCTTCTGCAGGAAGAAGTACATGATGAGCAGCGGCAGGATGGAGAGTGCCGTCGCCGCCATCCTGACAGATTCGTTCAGGCTGGTCGCCGTATCTCCCGTGGTCGCCAGCGTGTTGAAGCTCGCGTCGAAGTTTTTCAGCTGTACCACAAGATTGACCCATATGCTCTTCGTGGAAAGCCCCTGCACATACAGCTCTGTCAGGTAGGATTCGTTCCAGTACCAGACAAAGGAGAACAGGAAAACCGTCAGTATCGCAGGCGCCGCAGAGGGAACCGCGATCTTTATGAAGGATTTCAGATAACCCGCTCCGTCGATCTGTGCCGCTTCGATCAGCACCTTGGGCACCTGTTTGAAAAACTGGTAAAAGATCAATATGAAGATCGGTGCATTCAGTCCGTTTCCGAAAACCGCCGGAAGGACAAACGCCCAGATCGTGCCGAGAATGCCTGTGTCATTGTACAGCACATAGGTCGGTATCATCGTCACCTGACTCGGCAGGATATAGGAAAAGATCAGCAATGCCATCAGTATCTTTTTCCCCTTAAATTCAAATCTGGCGAAGCCGTAACCCACAAGCATACAGATCAGCACATTGCAGAGCGTCGGCAGCCCCGCGATCAATATTCCCTTCAGCAGCGAACTCCAGAAGCTCATGCTCTTTGCCGCGTCTATGTAATTTTGTAGATAAAGCGTGCTCGGAATCCATTTAACCGAGGAATCCAGCAAGTCATCCCTGTTCATGAAGCTGTAGCTGAACATATAGAGGATGGGGTAGAGATACACGAAGCCGATACAGATCAGCAGTCCATACACCACGATCTGCTTTCCGGCGCCTTCCTTCTCCTTGCTGCCGAACACAAACCGGTGCAGCTTCTCCCGCGTAAACATTTTCTTAATAGTCTCCACTGCCGTCGTAGGTGCGGTAGCTGCGCTTTTTCCTTGTCCTTTCGATCTTTCTCGCATTTCTCTCTCCCCTCCTCTCTATCCGCTTTACGGTCCGCGCCTCTTTTTTCATTTCTCTCTTGTGGCGCTTTACCTGTCTGTCGTAAATATCCTTCTTCGAGCCGAGCAGCAGGAAGAAGAGAAGCACGATCAGCGTCACGATCACCGCATACATCCATGCCATCGCCGAAGCGTAGCCGTAACCCTTTTCCTTGGTTCCCGAGAACATTGCCGATTCGATCATATTAATCAGCGAGTTCTGTTCGTTTCCGGAGAGAAAAATGACGGAATACACGGCATTGAGCAGGATCATCGGCTTGATGGTCGGAAGTGTGATCTTCCAGAAGCATTCCCACTGGGAACCGCCATCGATCTTCGCCGCCTCATACAGCGCGGAATCAATCTTTTGCAGCGCCGACAGGAAAATCAATATCTGCACTCCCGAATACCAGAGTATCATAATCATGTTGGAGAAAATCTCCCCGATCGAGTTCGCCAGACCTGCCGGCAGGAAATTTTCAAGCGCCGCGACAATCGACTGTACATTCATTGCCGGGATGGTCGCCGCCCCCTCTCCCACCAGCATGTTCATCACCGGCCCGCTGACGATGATGACCGGCAGGAAGAAGATCAGTCTGAAAAATCCCTTGCACTTGATATTGCCGTTGAGCATGATTGCGATCATCAGCGCGAAGACCACGATGATCGGAACCTCCACGATCGTCTGCCACAGATAGGTGACGATCTGCTGCGGGAACTCCGGATTCTCCATCCAGATCTGTGTGAAATTACCAGTGCCGACATAGGTGAACTTCGTTCCCAGCGGTGTGATCCTGATATTGAACCACATATAATAGAAGGACTGGCAAAGCGGGTAAAGCATGAAGAGAAGAACTCCGATGACCCACGGGAGCACAAACAGATATCCCGCTCTCGCCTCGCGCTTTTCCAGCTTGCCCAGCTTCCCTTTCGGTTTTTTTACTTTCTTTTCTCTGCTCATTTACTCAACCACCTCATAGGTCATTCCTTCCAGCGTGTGTCCGTCTGCGCTCTGTGTTTCCGCGCTGTAATTGAGATAGATCTTCACGCCGTTGTCATAGGTGACCACTGTAATGCCGTTGCCCAGGATCTCATGCCCCACAATGCAGGCACCCTCTGTCTTCTCATATACCGCCTCAAGCTCCTTCGTGTAGGAGAGAATTGTATCTCTGTAGACACTGTACTCGGAGCTGTAGATGTCGCTGGAGTTCGTATAGATCAGCCGGGATGAATTTTCCTTCGTGATATAGAACGAAGGACGTGTTCCCGTCTCCACCAGCTTTAAGAAGAACTCCTGCTTATTCGCCTCAAAGTTCACATACTCGGAATATACCGGCATGATTCCTTTCAGCACAATTGAAAGGAACGGTACGCTCTCATCCTCAAAGATGTAATTTGAGGTGTACAGCGGCATATCCAGAAAGCTCTCGGTATGGTCCCAGAGATATGCGAATGGCTGCTCCAGCACCAGCTCCGTGCTCTCATCCACCTTTGCCACCGTATCACAATAGCTCTCGGCACATTGATACCGCGTGTAAAAGCTTCCGCTGTAGTTGTAGGAATACAGCGTATCCGAGATTCCGCCGAGCGCCAGCCGGTTGACTCCGCTCTTTGTATAGCTGTTTACGAACCGGTTCAGCACCTCATCCGTTCTCGCCGGAGTCAGCCACATGAACTTTTCATATACGTCCTTGTAGGTCTCCTCCTCGAGCTTTCTCTTATTGATCTTCTTCACAACATTGAAGGTCGCGTTCTGCTCGTCGGGATTGATGCGCAGCGCATCATTGTAAAGGTACAGGCGGATGCCCTTCTCCCCGGTCTCCTCCAACAGCTTTGTCAGCTCCTTTGTGCCGCCGATGTCGGAATCTGCCTTGTACTTTGTAATCGGCAGGTTGTAGAGCCCGCCCTTCTGCCAGCCCTTGTATACGCCGAACAGCTCTGTGACTCCCTGCTCCTCCAGATCGCTGTAGATTTCCCGGATGTCATCCACCGTCGTCATGACTACGGAGCTGGTTCCGACAACCCATGCCTCCCGCTCCGCTCCGAGGAAGTCAACCCTCGTCCGGTAATCATCCTCCAGCGTCTTCAGCGTTCCGTTTTCCAGAAGATAATCCCTGTAGGCGTTTGCCATGCCGCAGTAATCTGCATCCGCGCCGCTTAAGAACAGATATCTCACCTGTAGATCGGAATGGCTCCTGTCCGTCTCCACCATCTTGAAGGAGCCGGACGTACCGTTGTTGCTGGTGGGCTGATTGTAAAGCCTGCGCTCCGTGAACCTTGCGAAGATCCGGTTGTAGTCGATGCTGACACCGTTGGGCGATGCCTCGATCGTCGCACGCTGGTCGCCTTCCTCCACCACCGCCAGATACGCAATTCCCTCATCCATGTGCGCCATGCCGAAGACCGGTGCAAGGATGTTGTTGGCGTCATTTACCATCTCGTACTTATCCTTCCAGAGCCGCACCACCTCGGAATCGACGAAGCCGGTGTCCGTTCCGTAGATCACGCCGGTGTAGCCGCTGTTAAAACGTCCTTCCTTGTCATCCAGATAGATCAGCGCCCCGTTTCCGTCCGGCAGAAGCATGTAGCCTTCCTTTGTGTCCAGATAGCTGTATCCGAGATAGGGGTAAAGGGCAATGGAACCGATGTAATAGCTGTCGCTGTCCTCGACAATGGATTCATCCGGCACGCGCGCCGTGATGCCGTCCTCGTTGAGCGTGACCTCCAGCGTCATTCCCAGCCTGTATTTGTTCCAGTAGACCTTTGCGGAAAATCCGTTGTCCGTGTAGGTGACCTGCTGGCTGACATCATCGTTAATCAGATCCGCCTGCTGGGTGTCCACGCTGGAATAAATCAGGTTCAGCACCAGCGCCGACTGCATGGCTCCCTGCCAGAGCTCATTGTTCTTTCCGTCGTCATAGCTCACAGCCGATTCCATGTACGCCCCCGTCGCCTTGTCGAGAACAACAACCGAAAGTCCCTGTTCCCTCATATAGAGAGCATAGTTTTCATTCTCTGCGATCAGACTGTGATCCCCGAAGCTTTCCGCCGCTGCCGCCCGCGCCCTGATCGGGGTGCCAAAAAGGCTTCCCGCCGTCGGGAGAAGAAGCAGCACTGCCAGCAGAACCGCAAATATCCTTTTTCGTCTAGTTGCCAATCTTGTACACCACCTCTCCGAATAGCGACTGAATAAAGTCGATCACCTGTGCCCAGAGCACATAGATGATAAACGCAAGCAACAGTGCAATCAATATCGTGAACACGGTCAGTCCGATGATCTTCACCGTCTCTCCCACCGTGTAATTGTTGATCTCCCGGATGGAGATGAACAACAGCACCGCGATCCAGACGTACATGAATACCGACGCAAACTCAACGAAGAACGATTCGTTGTAGGTCACCACATGCGAAATCGCGAAGATGACCGGCATGAACAGCAGGTACGGCGTCAGGCTGTAGATGAAGGAACAATAGATCGCCTTCAGCTTTCCCTCTCCGTCGTTGATCGTACACATCAGGTAATTACAGCCTGTAATCAGAAGCAACGCCACCAGCAGAAGACCGATATCCGAGAGAATGTCGTAATTTCCCTCTCTTACCGTCTTGAACAGGAAGCCACAGAAGTACTTGTTTATGATGTAAAAGGCAATTCCGATTACCAGCATCACGTTGGCGCTTGCCAGAGACACCCTGTTCTGTCTCTTGATTCCATAGCAGCCCTCGATGGGATGCTTTACAAAATAGAACATATATCTGAGCTCCCGTATCAGCTTCAGATCAGTGAACCTTGCCAAAAGCTCCTTCGGTTTTTTCAGGACTCCCCACTTCTTATCCGCAAGCTTTAAAAGCTTCTGCGCCAGCCAGATTCCGGCAAAAATGAAAATCACCGTCACCAGGTTCCGTTTGAGCCAGTTGTTCCGGATCTCCCAGAAGGCGTCGGAATAGCCGTCGTAGTCCTTCGCCAGCTTCGCGTAACGGATCGCCTCGTCGTAGTTTTCTTCCTGCAGGAGCGCCTTTCCCATCGCCATGTTGGCATAGTCGAAAAGGTTATTCATCCTGAGGACTTCCCCGAGCGGCTCCTTGCTCTCCGTGTATCTTCCCTTTGAGAAGAGGTAGAGCGCCGTGTGCAGGTAATCCGTGAACTCCGTCGGCTCAAATACCTGGATCTGCGCCTTGTCGGAATCCAGAATGTAAATCTTGTCGTCCTTGCCGATCTGGATTGCCTCGACCTTCGTGGAAAGTCCGATTCTCTGCTGTCCGTCATCGCTTCCGCCGAATACAAACAGCAGGCTGCCCTCGTTGTTGTACTCGTATATGTAACCGTTCGTCGATGCCACAAATACATTGTCATGGTTTCCCACCGCCACCGCCGCGGGAACATCCTCGTAGGCATCGCACTCGATCATGTTGACTCCGGCGATATTCAGCCGTTTCAGTGTGTCCTCCTTCTCGCCTCTTGTGACTGTGTAAATCAGTCCCTTTTCGTCTATCGCCATGTTGTCGGGCGTTGAAGGGAGGTTTCCCTGTGACTTTGCCCGTTGGGCATCCGTCTGGATCGCTCTCCAGAGAATCCGCCACAGGGAAGCACTGGTATTGTTAGTACCGAAGTAGCCCAGAAAGGTTCCGCCCTCTACCGGACTGATCTGTACAATACCGTTGTTGTTGGATTCACAGATGATATACATGGTTCCCGATTCGTTGACCACGATTTTTAACGGCAGGAAATCCTGCGTGCTTCCGTAGAGCGGATGCTCCGGCTTTCCGTAGGTCTGAATCAGTTCCCCGGCGGCATCAAACACGAAGATGCTTCTCGCATCCCGGTCCGCCACATAGCAGGTTCTGTCCTTCGTCACATACATTCCGCGGGGAGCCACCAGGATTCCCTCGCCGAAGGTGTCTATGAGATTTGCGTCCATGTCCGAGACGACCACCCTGCCGTTCCCGCTGTCGAGGATGTACATATAACCGTCCTCCGTCAGCGTCAGATCCGTGGGCCCGATCAGCGCCTCGTCTCCGATTTTCGTAATGGTTTCATAAGGAAGATATGCCGTCTGTGTCTCTGTCACATAACCGTAGCCGTCAATGGTGTAGGTTCTGTAGGGCGAATCCGCCTGTACCCTCACACCGCCTGCCGCCACCCCGAGCACCAACAGGAACGCAGTCAATGGCACGAAGAGTTTTTTCCACGCTTTTTTCATCAATCTACTCACCTTTCCTGTTTACTTGATACCGGAATGTGCCATCGTGTTCATGACATTCTTCTGCAGGATGCAGAACAATACCAGATTCGGCACGAACATAATCAGGGATGCCGCCGCCGCAACTCCCTGTCCCGCCACGGTGTTTGTCGTACTCGTGCTTGTCAGGGTGTTCATGTAGAATGCCAGCGATTTCAGCCCGTCGTCGTTTACGTAATAGTTGGACGCCTCAAGATTCGTCCATACCTGCTGGAATACCAGAATCGCCGCCGTGGCAATCGCCGGTTTAATCAGCGGAATGATTACCTTTGTATAGATCTGAAGCTCCTTCGCCCCGTCCATATACGCCGCTTCGATCAGGGAGTCAGGCACCTGATCCACAAACTGCTTTACCAGAAACAGCGCCACCGGCAGTGGAATCAAAGGAAGTATCTGCGCCCAGTAGGTATTTGTCATGTGCAGGACATTGACAACCAGATACCTCGGTATCATGACAGCCACCGGCACGAACATCAGCGCGAGCTGGTTAATGTTCATCATTGCCGCCCTGCCCTTGAATTTCAGCTTTGACAGCGCATATGCCGCTGCCGTCGTGAAGATCAGGGACGAGAAAACGACGCTTCCCGTAATCAGCAGACTGTTGAACACGTATTTCGACAGCGGGATGCCCGCCGATCTCGAAGCCTTGAACAGCTGTCTGAAATTATCCAGTGTCGGGTGGGTCGTGATAAACCTCGGCGGGAAGGCGAACAGCTCCTCCATCGGCTTGAACGCGTGGAAGATGATGAACACGATCGGCAGTCCCGTCAGTATCACAAGAGGAAGCACCAGCAGCAGGATCTTGATCTGACCTTTTTCAAATTTCTTGGGGTTGATTCTGTTCCCTTTATAAGCCATCTTCTTCCTCCTAATCCCTCTCCCCGAACAGTCTGTTCGAGAGCTTTGAGAATATCTGTACAATCAGCAGCAGCGCCACGGAGACGGCTGCCGCATAACCCATCTCATACCGGATAAAGCCGTAATCCTCGATGTGGTTGACAATGAGCTGCGCCGCGTAATTCGGAGTCGGATTGCCCGCAAGCATCGATGCAATCTGTCCGTTCTGGAACGCCCCGACGATCTGCATGACCGCCGCGAAGAGCATCTGCGGCTTCATGCTCGGTATCGTCACATAGACCATTTCCTGGAAGCGGTTCTTCACGCCGTCGATCGCCGCCGCTTCATACAGGCTTTCATCCGTGTTCAGAATACCTGCGAGGATTGCGAGGAAGCCGACGCCCATGCTGCTCCAGAGACCGATCAGTATGACGATCGGCAGGAGATAATTGGAATTTACCAGCCAGATGATCGGCTCGTTGATAATGCCGAGATCCATGAGCCAGCTGTTGATATATCCCGTCTGGTCTCCCGTGAACATGATCTTCCAGAGCACCGCCATCGCAACGCCCGTTGTCATGCTGGGCGAGTAAAGAATCAGTGCGAAGACCGTCCGCAGCTTTCCCGGAAGGTTCGCCAGCGCCCACGCCAGCAGGAAGGAGAGCACATAGCCGCCGACGCCGACGATCAATGCGTATTTCACGGTGTTCGGCAATACATACTGCATGAACACCTCATCGCTGGTAATCAGGTTTATGTAGTTCAGAAAGCCTACAAATTTCGGAAACTGTATGACATTGAAGTTCGTAAAGGAAAGAACAACTGCCAGACACACCGGAGTCAATATGAAAATGGTAAACAGGAGGGCATATGGAAGGAGGAAAAGATAACCTGCCTTATTGGAACGTTCCCTTCTGCTGATCTTGGTTGTTTTCTTCATTGTCCGCCTCACTTTGTCTCGAAAATTCTCCTCACCGCTTCAACGGACGGAACCTTGTATTCCTTGAGGATATTTCCTTCACTGTCTATGTAACCGAATTCCTCCAGCTTGCGCTCCGTCTCGCGCTCCACGGTCTTTACCGTCTCATCAATCCTTGCTCTCAGCGTCTCGCCGTTGACGACAATATCGTTAAAGGAATTGCTCAGCTCCCGCTCCATCATGTAGCTTCCCAGAAGTCTTGGCGCCTCGAGAATGTTCTCCGCCTGCTCCATGATGATGTCCTTATGCGCTGTGGGGAAGGGCAGCTCGGCAAAGGCTTCCAGATTTGCGGTCGGCCAGATGTACTCATCGCCGTACATGATCTGGAGCATCTGCCCGAATTCCGCCTGTACCTGTGTGCCTGACCACCAGTCCATGAACTGCCATGCCTGCTGTTCTCTCTGATCGTCGGAGGCAAACATCACCGTGCTCTCCGCGCCGCCGGACATATACCGGTTGATCTCACCCGTCTCGTCATCCACAATGCCGGGGATGAGTGCTATGCTCCATGAGTTTGCAATCTCCGGTGCAGCGTTCAGGATCAGGTTGTAGGAATTGAAATCCGCGATTCCGATCGGCAGATCCCCGTTCCGGAAATGCTGGTAAAAATTCGGGATGTCCACTGGAAGATCATAGAGGGTGAACAGCTCTGTCAGCGCCGTCAGTCCCTTGACGGACGATTCGCTGTTTACCTCGATCTCCTGTGCGGTCTCCCCGTAGAGGCTGCCGCCGTACTGGAACAGGAGCGGTGTCGTGCCGTGGAAATTTCTCATTACCAGCATGGATGCCGTCGGGTAATATACGTTCAGTCCCCTCATCTGGAGATCCGGCAGCATGGCGATCAGGTCATCCATCGTCTCCGGTGCTTCCAGCCCCAGCTTTTCCAGAATGTCCGTCCGGTAAAACATAACGTAGAAGTTCATCGTCTCCGGCAGGGAGTACAGTCCGTCGTCGATCACCGAGGAGACGAGAATACCTTCGCTGTATCTGCCGAACACTTCCTTATAATTATCAAACTTCGTCAGATCGACCAGCGCCCCCCGGATTCCCAGTTCAAACGGAATGGAATAGTTGATTCCCGTCGCAATGTCCGGCGTGTCGCCCGATGCATTTGCAAGCACGAGCTTCTGCGGGTCGGTCATGATCGAGAGGTCTACCTGTATTCCCGTCTGCGGCGTGAACTGTTCGTCTATCATCTTCTGCATGATCTCGACATACTGTCTCGGGCGGTTCACCCAGACCTGCAGATGCGAAGCGTCCGTGTTGCTCGCGGAGTAGGAGGTTCCGAAGAAGGAATGTGTAAAACGTTGTACAGAGAGCAGTGCGCTCTGGAAAATATTCAGCTTCTTCGGGAGCTTCGCACCCTCCTGGTAGAGATAGATTCTGTCGATGGAAAGATTGTTCTTATTAATCAGGTCAACGAAATTCGCAATCTGGGTATTGATGGAGTTGACGCTTGTGGAAAGCTCATCCACGCGGTAGATCAGTTCATTCGGGTCATCCCCCAGCGTCTTCAGCTGCTTCGCTGCGATAATCAGATAGGCGAATGCCGCCACATCCTCCGCGTCCTTCGCATCCACATACTGCGTTGCGATCTCCGCCAGCTCATACAGCTCATCCACCCAGCCGTACAGCCTTTCCTGCACATCCGGTATGTATCTTGTCAGCTTCAGGTCGCGGTACTTATCCTTGTTCGTGCCCGCCACCTTGGTCACCTCGAGGGAGAGGTCGTTGACCCCATTCATGATCTCGTCAACCTTCTCCAGAATGTAGCAAAGATTCTCTGCACTGATTGTCGCGGAAAGCGCGTGGGTTCCCTTTGTCAGCCAGACGCTCAGCTTCTCTCCGTCGGCATCCGTCAGGCTCTTTGTAGCATATTTTGCAGTGTATTCCACCGGGTAGCTCTCAAACGCCGTGTTCGGGATCTCCCCGTCGATCCGCCAGTCCACAAAGACCGGAAAGTCATTTTTGTCTGACTGTCTGTAATTCATCGCCAGATAATAGTAACCCTCCGTTCCCACCTCGAACTGCCATGTGATTGTCTGACCCGCCGTGCCGAAGGAATCGCCGTCCACCGTGTTGAGCACCGTCTCCGTCGCCGACAGAGGATACAGTGCCGAGTCATACTCACCTGTCGCATGGATGGAGGAGCTGTTTCTAAGGTAGAAGTTCTCTCCCTGAATGGTAATCAGCTCGGAGCCCTCCGCTTTGGAGGATGTGGTGTACTCCGCCACCTTCTCCGGCGCCTGCAGGCTCACATTTCCCAGAAGGAAGCTTCCCTCGCTGACACTGATCTCCAGCTCGTGCGTTCCTTTTTCCAGCTGAACCTTGAGCGGTGTTGCGTAGCGGTAGCTGCTGTCGCTCACCGCCTTTGTCTCCCACCGGATCAGCTTTGACGGCATCGAGACAATTTCATTTCCATATCTGTCGGTCGAGATCGCCTCGTCCTGCACCCAGCATGTCTCAAAGGTCAGATTCCTCGCCTCATAAAAGGGATATTCTCCGTCGATCTTCAACGCAAACTCGATCGGCAGAATGGATTCATCATAAGATAAGTAGTCGAAGCTCATCCAGTACAGACCCGTCTCCGGCGCATCGATTGTCAGCTTAAGCGTCGTTCCGTGCTGTACATCCGCGGCGCTGCCGTCATAGCCGTAGCTCTCATCCGTCAGAAGTCCTCTGTCCTCCGCCGCGACCGCATCTTCTATATGGAATATTTTTTCCTCTCCCTGATAATCAGCCGCCGTGTATCCCGCGCTGATATTGGTATAGCCGGAGGTCAGTCTCTCAATGCTGAAGGATGCGGCAGAGGTTCCTGTCTCCTGTCCGTCTCCGGCCGCAAGCGCTATACCCACGCTCCCGTCTGCAAAGATACCGCCGGAAATTGCCACCGCCAGAATGCACGCTATCATTTTCCTATACTTCTTCCGTGCCATGCAAAGCCTCCTTGAATTACTTTTTACTCAAACAGTCAAGTCCTTTATGAATCTCATTGATTATGTACAGTTTGACGAAATTCTAACGAAATACCTTTATATTTGAATCATTATGTCTATATGTTTAAGCCTGTTTTTAAGTATTTGCTCAATATTTCCGTTCATAACACGTTTATATGTCTTTTGTTTGAGCGTTTGCTTAAATATTATCTATTTGGTTTAACTTTATCTTTAAGTTACCATACTCACAACCAACATTCAACCCACATTTTGCTTCTTAGCTTCCAAAATTAGCCTTTCGTTTTTGTATAGATTGCACAACAAAACAGCCATTTTTTCTTTTTGCCAGATTTTTCGTTATTTTTTTGACTATTTATGTATTGACTTAACTTTTCAGCCTGTTTATAATCAATTCATGTTCAAAGCATAGGATAATCAGGAGGAAGCGGAATGTTATATCTACGTTCGCTGGCAGAGGCGGAAGAGATTTTCAAGGCGCTGAGTACGCCGATGAGACTGCGGATCATGGAATTGATCTATGAAAATGACCAGATGAGCATGAACGATCTGGCGGAAGCGCTGGAGCTGACAAACAGCGCGATCTCGCTGCATGTCAGCAAGCTAGAGAGTGCCGGACTGGTCTCCATCCATACGACCTCGGGAAAGCGCGGCGTCATGAAGATTGTACGCCCGGTCTACTCCCGTCTGCTGGTCGACATGGCGCCTCAGGCAAAGCCGAGGCACTGTTACACCGACGATATTTCCGTTGGACATTATATCGCCTGTGACGTGCATCCGACCTGCGGACTCGCCTCCCCGACAAATATTATAGGAGAGCTGGACAATCCGAGAGTCTTCGCCTACCCGGAGCGCTTCCGCGCAGACATTGTCTGGATCGGCTACGGCAGCCTGACCTACAGCCTGCCGAACCGCCTGAATCCCGGCCAGACCTTACAGGAGCTGAATATCTCCTTTGAGATCTCCTCGGAGTGTCCGGAGTTCAACGAGGACTATCCCAGCGACATCCACTTTTCCATCAACGGCATTCCGTTGGGAAAATGGATCAGCCCCGGGGACTACGGCTCCAGAAGAGGCATTATCTCTCCCTACTGGTGGCCTGAGCTGTTAAATCAGTACGGACTGTTAAAGTCTCTGATTATCAACTCCGAGGGAACCTTCATCGACGGAACGCTGCGGATCTCCAAGACGACGATACAGGATCTCCACATCGACCACAACAGCACCATCGAATTCACCTTCTCCGTTCCCAAGGACACCGCGAACTGCGGCGGTCTGACGCTGTTCGGAGAGAATTTCGGCGATTACAATCAGGCAATCCGCGTCAAGGCGTATTACGGTGACGCGAATGCCTGACGGCATATAAAAAGGTACGCTCCATCCCGAGGCGTACCTTTCCTTTTTTATTTCTGCTTATTCTTTTTCTTCGCTCTGCTTCTCTTTCTTACGCTTTTTCTTCACCGCCTTGACAGCTATGAGAATCAGGAGCAATGCTGCCGCCGCTCCTCCCGCAATCGGAAGGATGATTTTCAGCTTACCGCTCTGCTCTGACTCTGTCACGCGGAAGGTTCCCTCTGCATCCGCCTTGAACTCCCGGTAGCTTCCGACTACCTCGGAATCCACCGCCACAAACTCTCCGTTCTGCTCCACCTCGATCTGTGCATTGTCAGCATCCGTGCAGAACACTCTCAGCATCAGCTCTCCGGTATAAGCCGTCTCCCCGTCCGATGTGGCATTTTTCACCGAGTAGGTGTAATTGTCTCCGTCTCTGTCCAGATAGAGCTTTGTCTCCGGGTAGAAGTCGCCCTTCGCCATCAGCAGAGGTCTTCCGCTGTCCGACGTCTCCCCGGCAGCGATCGAGGACATCCACTCCTCATAGACCGCCTCCAGGATCTTATTTCCGGTGATGTTGTCATAGTCAAACTCCGGCCAGCTGCCGTAGCAGCCATCCTTTTCGGGAACCGCCGGAATCTGATCCACAGGCATTGCCTCCCCATATCCGCACTCATAGGAAGCAATCTCCTTTCCGTCAGCCTGAAATACGATCCGGAATCTGGAAAATGCCTCCGGCACATTCTGCCTGCTGCAGAATTCCTCATAGCTCAGGGGTGTCGCTCCTCCCTCGTAGCCGATTCCGTCGACACCGCCGATGCCTCCCGCCACATAGTAATTGCCGTACAGCGTGCCGTCATCGCTGACCATGCCCGCGATTGCTCCCTGGCGCTCTCCCGTCAGCTCGATTTCATTGTAGGCATAGCTGTAGAAAATGTCGCAGCCCTTGCCCGCGATACCGCCGACGTCATTCTTGCCGCTCACGCTTCCCATGCTGTAGCAGCTGCGGATGGCATAGCTGGAAGCTCCGGCAATTCCGCCGACCTCGCTCCCCCCCGTGCTCTCAATATCCCCGTAGGATTCACAGGAGATCACGGCGCCAAACTCCGCCCTGCCGACAATGCCTCCGACGCAGTCCTTCTTGCCGGTCACATCACCAAAGTTCCGGCTGTCGCGCACGACCGCCTTGATCGTCTGCTCAATGTCAAAGCTCTCCGTGCCGGTGAGGGTGATGTCGTCCTCCGGATCAAAGTCATACTCCGTTGCGACCTGACCGACAATACCGCCGACGTTGGCATCCGCCTCCACGGTTCCACGGTTTACGCAGAGAGTGATCTTTCCCTTCTGGAAGCTGGAGGTATCATACCTCGCCTCCTCTGTCCCCGCTGCGTCCTCTGCAGCGTCTGCCTCCTCCGTGTTTTCCCCTGCTGCTTCCGCGTCAGGATCGCCGGGAGCAACCGCTTCGCTGCTTGCCGCCTCGTCCGAGGTATCCTCCACAGAGATTCCCTCATAGCGGAATAAGTCATCCCGGATCTCGCTGACCAGCTTTCTTAACACCCTCGCCTGTGCCGACAGCGCATCCGCATTCGCATCCATGCTGTCCATGCCCTTTTCCAGCGAATCCGAGAGCTGTCCGAGCTCATCGAACGCCGCCTCCAGATTCTTATTCAGTACATCCAGACTGCTCCCGATCGTACCTATGCGCCCCGTGGAAGCCTTTGTCATGGTGTCCATGTGCCCCGCCGTGCTGCTGCCGAATTTTCTCAGCGCCGCGAGATAGCTCTCCGCATCATCATCCCAGCCGGAGGGGATCAGATCGCCCCCGGAGACACTGCCGTCAAATAGATCATTTCCGCTGATGGAGATGCGGTTCGTCTCACTGCTGCCGGAATTGCTGCCGGAGCTGTCATTGCTGATCTGGTTCCACTCGTTGTCCAGCGTCTTTAAATCACTGCTGATACCGTTCAGCTCCTGATTATAAATATACCATAAGTCCGTCGCGGTCGTATTGAGCAGCTTGCCCGCATCATTCGCATTCTGAAGGTAAAGGCTGATGTCCTTCATAATCGCGGTCGTCTCGTCCGCATTGGCGCTGAAATCGTCATAAGCCGCGTCCATCAGGTCGATAAACTTATCCGTCTCCCTGTCCAGCTGGCTGAGCTTGTCGCTGAGATACTGTACCTCAAGAAACGGCTCCATCTGCCCGCCAATGCCGCCGACATCCTTCCTGCCGAGCACATATCCCGAGTTCGTGCAGTTCTGCAGATAACCCTGATGCAGCCGCCCGACGATGCCGCCGGTGTTATAGCCGACGTGCTGATAGCCGATCGTTCCCTCGTTGGAGCAGTAATAAATCTTTCCCGAGGAGATTCCGGCGATGCCGCCGGTGTCCGTGTGCGCGGCAACATTCGAGGTACTGTTGATCTGCTCCAGATTCTCAGCGGTAAAGTCATCCAGCCCATAGGTCACTTCCGTGCCGGAGGTGTTGACCGTCCCACTGTTTGTACAGTTATTCAGGATGCCCTTATTGTTTCCGGTAATCCCGCCTGCGGAATGATTGCCGGTTATGGCAGCCGAATTCTCGCACCCTCTGATCTCGCCCGTCTCCTCGTTGACACCGGCAATGCCGCCGATCTCACCGTTTCCGGAGACCTTGCCGGCAAAGCTGCAGTTTGAAATCCTTCCATAATTTACTCCGACGATGCCTCCGGCCTGATCCTGGCTTCCCTCGGGAGCAATCTCTCCCCTTACCGTCAGATTCTGCACCCGCGCCCCTTCCTGCACATACCGGAAGAGTCCGACCGCCGATCCCATTTCCGTGAGCTTCAGCCCGGTTATGCTGTGGTCATTGCCGTCGAAGATCCCGGCGAACACCGGAATGCACAACGGCTCCGTTCCCGTCAGCTCAATATCCGCCGTCAGCACGACCTTTTTATCCCTCGACCAGCTGTCCAGAATACAGTTTTCCGCGAGTTCCCGAAGCTCCTCCTCCGTGCTGATCTCCAACAATGTATAATCCGCGTCAGACCTGCCGGTCTGCCGGTCGGTTCCACCGCGATACTGTTCATAGGTCGGCGCTTCAGCCGCCAGCACCGCCACCGGTGACTGCACGCACAGTGCTGCGCCGAGCAAAAAGCATACCATTTTCTTATTTCTCATCCTTGGCCGCCTCACTTTCTGCTGTATTTTCCTCCGGCTTCTCCTCAATTCCGGCAACATCCGTCCCGATGATCTCCGTGTCCTCTTCCACATTCTCCTTCTGGACGTTGTCTCTGGGGCGCACGACTGCACCCATCTCACCGTCGATCACACCGGTAAATTCGCCGTCAATCACACCGTTGACATAGCCGCGGATATGTCCCGACATGCGGATTCTGCCCTTGGAGGGAAGCGGCTTCGCAAGATCTCTCTTCAATGTGAACGCTGTCTTCTGGATAATGATGTCACCGATCAGCAGCGTCTGCGGCAGGGCGAGCAGCACAAGCAGGATCGATGTCAGCGTACCGCGTCCCAGCGCAAGACCGATCGCCGCAACCGCGGCATTTGAAGAGATATTGCTGATGATGAAGCCCGCCGCAACCAGCATCGAACCGCTTGTCACAATCGTCGGGAACGCCTGGTTCAGCGCCTCGACCGCCGCCTCCTTGATCGGCATATAGGTCTTCAAATCCATATACCGGCTGGTGATGACGATAGCGTAGTCGATCGTCGCACCCATCTGAATCGCGGAGACGACCAGATAGCCCAGGAAGTACACCGGTTCATCCAGCAGGTACGGCAGTGAGAAGTTCATCCAGATACTTCCCTGTATCGTGACAACCAGCAGCACCGGCAGACCCGCCGACTGGAAGGTGAACAACAGGATAATCATGACAAAGAGCGCCGTCAGCACGGTGATGATCGTGTTATCCGTCGCAAACGAAGCGCCGAGATCCTTATCGCTCGTCGAATTGCCCACGAGAAGAATATCGTCCACGCTGTAATACCTTGCGACCGTTTCCCTGATTTTCTCCAGCGCCGCCGTCGTCTCCTCGCCCTCCAGCGGGACATTCAGCTCGAGGACAAAACGGGAATCCTCCTCGCCGAGAAGCTGATCCTTCGCTATGCTGATCTGGGAATAAGCATCCGTCAGCGTCTCCTCCAGATCGTCATCCAGCGTGATATTTCCGCTCTCCTTCTGATCGTAAATAAACAGGAACATGTCGATCAGCGGAACCTTGTAATCCGAGACGCCGCTGACCAGCGCCCCGTAATTGCTCTGGTCGAGCGCATACGCCGAGTACAGAAGATCCGCGACCTCGACATCCATGTCGATCATCTCCGAAAACTGCCTCGGTGTCAGCTGCTGCGTCAGCATATAGCCGTCCATCGCCTCGATGTTCGCAAGACCCATGCAGGAATTTACCTCATCCAGCCGTGACAGCGCGTCAAGCGCCTTCGCCTCCCGCTCATAGTCTCCGTTCGGAACAATGACCGCCAGCTGGTTGATCTCGCCAAATTCCCTGTTTACCATGCTGACCGAAAATTTGTTGTCACTCATTCTGCTTGAGCTGAGCGAATTGACATCATAGGCGTAATTCGCCTTGCTCGACAGGATAAATGCCGCAATTACCGCAACCACAAGGAGCGGCGGCACGATAAATCTCGTCAGGACACAGAACTTTCCGACTGCCGTGATCTTCGGCACGAAGCTCCTGTGATGGGAACCGTCAATCGCCTTGGAAAAGGTGAGCAGCAGCCCCGGCATCAGGAAGAACACCGCCACCATGCTGAATATAATGGACTTCGCCAGAATGATACCCATGTCATAGCCGATCCTAAACTGCATGAACATCATGGCGACCATGCCGGAGATCGTCGTCAGGGAGCTTGAGGAAATTTCCGGGATCGCCTTGCTCAGCGCCACGATCACTGCCTCCCTCGCATCCTTGTCCTCATGCTCCTCCATGAAACGGTGTGCAAGAATGATCGCATAGTCCACCGCCAGACCGAGCTGCAGGACAACCGCTATGGAGTTCGTCACAAAGCTGATCGTTCCGAACCAGTAGTTTGTCCCCTTATTTAAAATCGCCGCGACAATAAACGTCATCAGGTATACCGGAATCTCCGCATAGGTCGTGGAGGTAAACAGCAGTACCGCCACGATAACCACGCCCGCCAGCATCAATATCAGGATCATGTCGCCGTTCAGGTCGTCCGCATCCCTCTCCTCCTGACCGATGTCCGAGGAATAATAGGTGTCGTAGTCCGACAGCTCATCGAGCACCTGCTCCAGATGCTGCTTCGTCGCCTCCGCATCCGCGTCCTCGTCAAAGGTCACGGAAAACAGTGCCTCCATGTCATGGTAATGTGCATCCGTTTCATCGAAATCCAGCATGCTCACGCCGTCCATCGCCTCGATCTCGTCCGCCAGCGCCTGCGCCTCGTCATAGGTGATATTGCACACCAGTATCCGCGCGCTTCCGTAGGTGATAAACTGCTCCTCCATGCGGTCGAGACCTCTTCTCGTCTCCGTCGTATCCGGCAGATAGGTCGTCAGGTCATTGTTTACCTTTACCCTGTCCATCGACAGAATACAGAACACGCACATCACAATGAAGATCAGGTAGAACCCTTTCCGCTTGTCAACAATCAGCGTGGCAAGCTTTATCATGAAGGATTCGTCTTTTTTCTCTTTTGCCATAGCTCTCTCCTGTTCCTTTCATGTCTCTTCTAATCATAATAGCCGCAGCCGCCGTCATCCCAGAAATAGTCGTAGCTGTCCCAGCCCCAGTCGCTGTCGTCATACCAGTCGTCGTCATCCGTCAGCCACCATTCGATCAGGTCAAGCAGACCGAAATCATCCGTGTAGTCGTCCCAGCCGCCCCAGTCGTTCTCATACCAGTCATCATAGTCAAAATAATTATCAACACCGCTGGCGCTCACAAACTTCTCAAGCCATGTGACATAATCACTGTCGAGTCCGGCATTGAGGAAGATCCTCTCCAGCGACTCATAAAACTCAGCATCTCCGTAGGGCAGTGTGACGGACAGCCCCGTCATGCCGATCTCATCGGAGGTACAGCCGAAATAAGCAATGGCAAGATTGACCGCCGCCGACAGCGCCTTCGCCTCCTCGGAGCTGATATTCTGTGCGACCGCCATAATGTCCGTGATGTAATAATCGGACATATCGTAATCGAACAGCCCTCTGTCCCGGATTGCGGGATGTGCCCTTCCGCCGCCCTTGACATGCATGCTGTAGTTCTCTCCCAGAAGCGCCTTCTCATTGGCATAGGCGAAATCAAGCCACGCCCTGTATAAGATCTTCATATAAGACTCATCAATCAGCGCCAGCGTGGAGCCGTCCTGATCGTAGTCCTCGTTGTCGGAGATCATGTCATCCACAATAATTTTTCCAAGCTCCGCCGTGGCAATCGACGGGTTCCGTGCGAGCGCATCCAGCCAGCCCGTGTAGGACCAGCCCAGACCGGACTCGAAATCCTCCGACAATATCATGTAGTCGCAGTAATCATACATGGCACAGCACAGCTCCAGCGAGGACATGATACAGCAGTCCATGCCGATGAAATCAAAATAGATACCGCTCCTCCTGACTGCCTCCTGCATCTCGTCGATCGTAAGCGTGGCATCCTCCGGCTGGTGCTCGTCATAGCCGTAGCCGTACACCGGACCGGCGCCGTGGTTCCAGAGGATCAGGATATACCGGTTTGCCGGATAATTCTCCGCGCCCCAGCGGATGAAATCCGCAAGCGTGTCAGGCGCCGTGCAGTCCAGCTGTCCGAGGGAATCATCCACCAGGACAAGCCTACCGTTCTCCGCCTTGTACCGCTGGGTGTGATCCGAGGCAATCCCGTGCGTGCGCGCCCATTGTTTCGTTCCGAGCGTCTCGATCAGCAGATTGACCTGACTGCTCGTCCGCGCCGCCAGCATTTCACTGATGTCCTCCGACGCCTCCTCCGCCTCCGTCTCCAGATCCGAGCCGTTCATATAGATCATGACCGTCACGACATCGCTGCCGTCCCCGTTCAGGCTTACCTGTTTCCCTTCAAGAACATCCTCCGGGAAGCCATATGCCACATCCGCAGTTGCCGAACCCTCGACGCTCACGCTGTTTCCGTCCTCCTGCGGGCTCTGCTCCGCCGCCGGTACCGTAGTTTCCGCCGGAGCGTCTGCTCCCTGCTCCTCCTCATCTAAGGGAATAATCATCAATATGACGAACCCTACCGCGAGAATCAGCAGGATATTCCGCACCGTCCTCATAAAACCTTTTTTCTTTTTCCTCATCCAACCACCTCTTCCTTTGCAATGCATTATACTTCCTTCCGGCGAAATCGGCAAGCATGGTCGGTTCACTTTTTTCTTGTCATGTGGAATATCCTGCTATATAGTTAGGGAAAGATATGTGTGAGTAAACACGAAAGGAAATACGGGAAAACAAAATGAATTCATTCGATATTATAGGGCCTGTCATGGTCGGCCCCTCCAGCTCCCACACAGCGGGCGCAGTCCGCATCGGAAACATTGCCAGAAGGCTGCTCGGCGAGCCCGTCAAACGCGCAGAAGTCTTCTTCCACGGCTCTTTCCTCTCAACCGGAAAGGGACACGGCACAGACCGCGCGATCATTGCCGGGCTCCTCGGCTTCCCCGTGGATGACCCGCGCATCGCAGACAGCTTCCGCTACGCGGACGAGGCGGGAATGATCTACAAGCTCTCCGGCACCGATCTCGGGGATGTCCATCCGAATTCCGTGAGACTCGTTCTCGCAGGGATGCATGGCAACACTCTCCGCCTGACCGCCTCCTCCATCGGCGGCGGTGCCGTCCGCATCACGGAGATTGACGGTCTGAGCGTAAATTTTTCGGGCGATTCACCGACACTCATCATCAGCAATCAGGACAGACCCGGGCGTGTGACCGAGGTGACGTCCCTTCTGGGCACAGCAAATATCAACGTCGCCGCCATGCAGCTCCACAGGGCGGAGCGCGGCGGAAACGCCGTCATGGTGCTGGAATGCGATCAGGAGGTTCCGGCGCAGGTCATCCGGCAGCTGTCGGAGCTGGAGGGGATACTCAAGGTCACTTACTTAAGCGGGGAAAGTGCGTGACAGATGAGAACTGTCCGAGTGACGTTGCACAAAATGCACAGACCACCGCAGGCACGCTTTCGCTTTGCTTCGCACGCAGCGGCACATAAGTTCCCACAGTACGGGAACTAAGTGCCGGCGGCTCCAGAGTGCGCTGCTTGTGGTCATGTGCATTCTGCGCAACTGTTATAGGAAATTTGTGGGTTTTAAATTACCTTATAATTATGCATTACTTATGATTATCTCTACTGCGTCATTACTTACACACGTAAAAATAAAGGGGAAATACAATGTATCAGTCATTTGAGGAAATTCGAGAGATAGAGAAAGCTACCGGGAAAACATTCTGGGAGATCGTCAGGGATGCCGACTGCCGGGAGCTGGAGATCACCGCGGAAGAAGCCTTCCGCCGGATGGAGGAGAGATATGAGGCAATGCGGAGTGCAGACGCCTCCTACAGTGCGACACGCACCTCCTCGAGCGGACTCACAGGCGGAGACGGCGAAAAAATTGCCGCAGCCCGACAGGCGGGAACACTGCTCTGCGGCTCCTTCATCGGACTTGTCATGGAGAAAGCGGTAAAAATGGGCGAATCCAACGCCTGTATGCGGCGTATCGTCGCTGCCCCGACCGCCGGCTCCTGCGGCGTTCTGCCCGCCGTGCTCCTCTCGCTGGAGGCCGAACGGAAATACCCCGTCACAGAGATGGTAAAAGCCCTGTATACCGCGGCAGGCATCGGCGGCATCATCGCGCAGCGCGCCTCCGTGTCAGGCGCGGCAGGAGGCTGCCAGGCGGAGATCGGTGCAGCGTCCGCCATGGCTGCCGGCGGTGTCGCCTACCTCCTCGGCGGCGGCAGCGAGGTCATAGCCCATGCAGCCGCCCTTGCCATGAAAAACCTCCTCGGCCTCGCCTGCGACCCCGTGGCGGGACTTGTCGAAGTTCCCTGCGTCAAGCGCAATGTGATCGGCGCCGTCAACGCACTGACAAGCGCCGATCTCGCAGTCTCCGGCATCCGCAGCCGGATTCCGCCCGACGAAGTCTTTGACGCCATGAGAAGCATCGGACGCATCATGCCCGAAGAACTCAAAGAGACCGGCAGGGGCGGCCTCGCCGCAACTCCCACCGGTCTCTCTTATAAGGAAGCCCTGAAAGGCTTCTGATCGTTTCATCTCTACTCCTGCGCCGCCTTCAGCCACGTCTGGTAAAGCTCGACCTGATCGGCGATACATTTCCAGGTGCTTGAGGAACCGGCGGTGACACAGATGTACTCCCTGCCGCTGCCGTCCGCCGCAAGACTTGCCGCGCAGCTCTTCGACTGTACGACATATCCCGTCTTCGCACAGATGACCTCCCCGTGCGTATCCCTGTCCTCGATCCGGCGCAGGAACCAGTTCGAGATCAGCAGCCCCTCCGGGTGCTGATCTGTCGGCGCCGTGTTGTAGGTGTGCGCTGACAAGACCTCCCGGCAGAACGGATTATCCGCTGCCACCTTCAGAATCACCCCAATATCATAGACAGTACTGTAATGCTCCGCGTCATATAACCCCACACAATTTGTGACATGGGAGCTGTCCGACAGTCCCAGCTCCTCCAGCTTCTGATTCATCAGCTCCACAAACCCCTCATGTGTCTCCGCAACATACATGGCAAGCCCCAGCGCCGCATCAGCGCCGGAGGGCAGGATCGTTCCATAGAACAGATCCCTGACCGTCACTTCCTCTCCCACATCAAAACCGACATTGCTGCAGTCATTTACAAAGCTGTAATCCGTGATCTGGATGGTTATGGTAAACGTTTCATCCAGAATGGGATTCGACTCCCAATCCTCCCCGCCAATGCCGAGCGCATCCGCCGCAGTGAGCACCGTGAGCACCTTCGTCATGGATGCCGGGCTGATCCGCGTCTTTGCCCCCCTCTGCGCAAGAATCTTATTGTCCGCGACATCAATCACCACACCGTACTCGCTGATGATGCTGTCAGCAAACCCGGTTGTCGCCGCAGTACTGACCGCCTCATAGGTTTCCGGCTGCGGCTTCTCCGTCGGGAACGGCCCATATGCCTCGCTGCTCCCGGTGGCGGGATTGTCAGGCTCATCATCAGCACCTCCTGCGGCACTGCTCTCCGATGTTCCATCATTCTCCGCCGTGCCGCTCTCCGGCGTATCACTGCCCGTCAGGCTGCTCTCCGGGGTGTCTGCATTCCCCGCCGCGCCGCTCTCCTGAGATGCCACCTGCCCCACAGAAGACGCAGAACTCTCCTCCCCGTCCCTGCCGCTTCTGCCGCTCCCGGCGATTCTCACCACAATCACAACAACGACCAACAGAAAGACTGCTGCCGCCGGAATCACACACTTCTGCATAAGCTCCGCCTGCCGCTTCTGCCGCTTCATTTCCTCTATCCGCTTTCTTCGCCGCAGACTCCGCTCTTCCTCGGACTCCACCCTGTTTTCTTCACTCATATATCTGCCCCGATACCCTTCTGTTTATTTTTATCCATTCTATATTCGTTCATTGCGAAACTTAACCTCACTCGCTTCACCCTAATCCATCATATACATTCCCAAACCAACCCATTTCCCACCAACAGTTGCACAGGATGCACCTGACCACAAGCAGCGCACTCTGGAGCCGCCGGCACTTAGATGGCGTCCTTTGACATCTTATGTGCCGCTGCGTGCGGAAGGTAGCGAAAGCGTGCCTGCGGTGGTCTGTGCATTCTGTGCAACGTCACTCGCGGAAGCATAATCAGCTCTCACCCACAATGCGGTCGCGCAAAATATCCTTCACATTCCCATGCAGCTTCTCCGTCAGCTCCAGATAGGTCTTCTTCTCCTCCTCGCTGAACCTGCGGAAGCGCACCGCCTCAAAATCCTTCTCCGCCAGCTCCAGATCGCGCAGCACCGGCTCCGCCTCCTGCAGAAGCTCAAACCGCCAGCCTCCACGCTTCGCCGCCCTGGTCTCCTGCTTCTGCTTCGATGTCCGCTTTGCTTCCCTTGCAGCCTTGACCGGCTCCCTGTGCAACATCTGCCTTTTCTCCAGCTTCTGCAAAGCCGCACCCACGCTTCTCTTCGTCATGCCGATCAGATCGGAGAGCTGTCCGGTCTCCGTCACGGCAAAGCTCTGCTTCAGATACAGCAGAACCAGCACCTCCCCAAGCGTCAGTCCGTTCTTGATCGCAACCCCCTCACAATAACGCTCCCAGAGCTTGCGGTACCGGTAGAAATCCATCGCAACGCCATCCTCCTCCACCGCCTCCGGCAGCGCAAAGGCTTGCCGCTCTTCCCCGAGCTTTACGCTGCCCGGCAGGATGGACGGGCCGACAAAGCCGTCGCGTGCCGCCGTCAGGAAAAACTTATAGACATGGAACCTGATGTCATCATAGCTCTCCTCGTCATAAATTTCCTTATAGAACTGGTTATAATACTCAAACACATTCAGCTTCATGCGGATGGTATTATTGATGCTGCTGCCCTGACTGCTTACGAGACTCCCCTTCGTGCGCACATAATAATAGACCGGCGCCTGCAGCGCATAAATGCTCCGGCAGTGCCGGATATATTCCAGATTAAAAATAAAATCCTCGCACCAGCTGATCTCCGGGTCCATTCTCAGCCGGTATTTCTCAATGATCGAACGCTTAAACAGCTTGTTCCACAGCACACCGTAATAGAAGTCTGCAGGGTTCTCCATCATCTGCGCCGCGAACTCCTGTCTGGTCAGCAGCCCCTCCTTCTCAATATCTCCCTTATGGGAAAGATTTTCTCCCGCAACACGGTAAAAGTCTGCAATCACCATGTCACAGCCGCTGCTCTCGGCACTGCGCACAAAGAGCTTTGTCGCCTCGGGTGTCAGCCAGTCATCACTGTCCAGAAACTGGATATATTCCCCTTTCGCCTCTGCCAGTGCGCGGTTTCTGCTGTCCGATACCCCTGTATTTTCCTTGTGGATCACGCGCACTCTCGCGTCCTTCTGCGCAAAGCTGTCACACAGCGCGGCAGATCCGTCACTGCTGCCGTCATTTACCAGCAGCAGCTCAAAATTCGTATATTCCTGATTCATGACGCTGTTAATGCAGCGTGCAAGATAATCTTCCGCATTATAGACCGGCACGATGATGGAGACCAAAGGCTCCCCGCCTTCCCCCATGCCGGAATTTCCTTTTTCAAATCCCATATTGTCTCCTGAAACGCTTCTCGCGCTCCCCATACACCAGATAAAAGTCCTCACCGCTGACCGGCTGCTCCAGATAGAAGCCTGTCAGCAGCGCCATATTCAGCTGTCTGGCAAGCTGACCGTCCTCCTGCCCCTTCACAGCCTCCTCCACATCCTTTAACAGTCTGTGCCAGCTGCACACAAAATCATGATTTGCCGCCTGATCCGGCGTGTCGATCCACCTGCCGACCTTGACCTTGGAACGGTTTGTGCCGGCACACTCCCCCACTTGCAGAAAATACCGGAAATCATCGTTCTCGTAATAGCGCCCCAGCGGAAAAAGCCGGCACACCCCCGGCCTATAGGCATGGATGCTGCACCTTCCCTCCGCGTCCAGAAAGCCGCACGCCTCCTCTTCGCCGGACATGCGCAGATTCGGCAGAATACAGCCGTCAACTACATTCAGCTCTACCCTGCCCTCTGCCAACAGCTCCTGCAGACTCTTCCCCGTCCCTGCACACAGCCTCCATACATCAAACGGATCAAGAATCACCGAATTTCCCATCCCGGTACAACATTTGTGGCAGCCCTGACATCCATGGCAGTCCGCCTTCACCATGTCATTCACACCGTACAACCGTCCATCTGAAATTTCATCCAGACTGACATTCCGTCTCATAATACCTCCCCAACTCCTTGACTGTCATAGTCATTTGCACAAACGCTGATACTCCTCCTCCGTGATCGGAATAATGCCTCCGTGGCGTTTTTTGTGACACCCATGTCAAATTGTGTGTCGTTTAACACCGTAAAAGCTCCTGTTTTCAAGCTTTTTGTCACAAGAGGCAGATAGCCTTTCCCGGTGGCAAACCTGTCAACAATAAGGCACCACTCCTCCCGGTCGTTGAATATGAACTACCCCGGGGCAAGCCCTCAAGCATCTTTCGCGACTACGGCACATCCGTGCCTTGACGCTTCAGATACTTG
>CAKRTS010000015.1 GCA_934402315.1 uncultured Acetatifactor sp.
ATTGTATCACCATGTTGTAGTTAAATAAAGTTTGTTACGCGGCAAGCCGCGGGGAATTATACCCACTTTGCATTAAAGATTTCCGGCCCTTCCACGCCGTAAAGCTCCGACAGGGTTTCGGACGGTATTTCCTTAAAGTCTTCCGGTTTCAAAGTCTTCGCAAAATCAACAACAATATTCTTCGTGGTCTCATCCTTCGTGTAAGCTGCATAAATCCTCTGCTTGCACTCGACCATGGACGCCCAGAATACGAGAATGGCATCCTCGCTCTCGTCATAGATCGCCTCCGGCGCCCAGACGCAGCCTGCACCCTCTATCCCAATCGTATGTGCTTTGGGCCCCTTCCATGACACCAGATCCTCCGACTCCCAGATAAGGATGTCCCGGCTGCCGGAATACTGGGCAGCTTCCCAGCCCTTCCCAGCCTCAATCCTGAGATCGGTTGCTATCAGATAATATTTCTTCTCCTCCGCCCACGGCGAACGGATCAGAAACGGATCTCTTGCGCCAAGCTCTCCGACGTTGCTGTAGAGGACAGGCTTTCCGTCATTCAGATCCCTCTAGCGCAGTCCGTCACGGCTGACCGAGAAATAAATCTGCTCTCCATCCTTCTGTTCTCCTATAAAATGTGCAAAAAGGTACGCTGAATATTCCATACTCCTTCCTCTCTTTCCATAAATTTATTTTCACACTTTAATGCTCTGCACGCATCCCCGGACCTGCCCGGTAATTTCCAGTATAGCACAGCGTCCCTGTGACCGCCAGAACAGATTCTATGTTTTTTCAGATTGTATGTTTTTCTTCCGTTCTTTATTATGGATAGACGCAAAGAGGGCTGCACATTCTCCGCTGTGCAGCCCCCTTTGCGTCAGGCATGCGGTTATTTCTGCATGCCGATCTTCTTCATATATTTTGTGTAATACTGGCTTGTACCGTTGATCCCTTCGCTCAGCCCCACAACGAGCAGTCCCAGAATCCCGAGTCCGACCGGAACAGCGGCTAACATAATGATCCAGCCTATCAGCGTCACGATCCCCCCAAGCCCGCCGATATGTGTCAGATACCACGGTCCCCAAAGCAGAAAAGCCGCCTTATTGAACTTTACCCGATAGCTTCCATTGCCCTCGTATATCTTGCCGAATTCCTCCCTGTAATACGGCTTCAGCTCATTAAAAAGCGTCACACTCTGAATCGGCGCCTGCTGATAGGGCTGTATGGAGGTTTGTTCAGATACCTCCTGCAGCTGCGGCTGAACCTGCTCCACCGCCTGACCTCCCACCGGTGTGCCGCACCTTCTGCAGACAGTCTCACCCTCCTGAAGCATTGCCCCACACTCATTACAGTAAGTTGCCATTTTTGCGTTCCTCCTCTACGTTTACTGTTCTATTTTTCTTCCGCATTCCATACACATGAACTGCCCTTCCGGCACCTGTGCCCCGCAAATACACTGCTTCATTGCCTTCGGCGCAGCATTCACCGCCGCATTATTCATTGCCTGAGGAGGTACATTGGGCTGCATCATTACGGGATTCTGCTGCATATCCCTTCCGCAGACATTGCAGAATCTTGCATTCTTCTCCACCTGATTTCCACAGGTGCAGGTAACCATGCCATTGTTCACGCGCGCGCCACAGTGGGGACAAAACTTGTCCATCTGCGTCAGCACTGCGCCACAGATACAGGTCGTCCGATTCCCTGCCTGCAATTCCACAGCCTGCTTCTGCGCCTGAAGCTCTCTTACCTCGTTATCCAGAACCTGCAGCTTCTCAAAATAGCCCGCCAGCTCCGGCATATCCAGCTTTCCGGCCATATGCAGGTCATAGACTTCCATACCTATATAGCCATACAGCTTGGATTTGGCATTCATTTTTTCCTCAATGCATTTACCGATCGACTTAGGCTGGGCGCTCTGCACTACTGCATTGCTCGCATTGCCCACTATGCTCTTGGCCTTCTCAAAGAAATTGTTTCCTGCCATTTTATTTCACCTCTCTTATTTTATACTGTCTTTCTGATACTCTCCCAGCGATTGCACAGCGCCGCAAACTCCTCGCCCTCAGACCGCACCTGCATGGCTTCCGGAATCTCCGTCTTATCCAGAACCATGGTAAGAATCTCCTGACACGCCTGTTCCGCGTCCGCCCGGATGCTTTCGCAGTTCTGCACTATCTTTCCCGCGAAATCAGCCTCCTGTAAAAATTTCTCCATTTCGGGAGTCAGATACCCTGCCACCTCGTCGCAGAATCCGTTTTTGCATTTCTTTATAATAAAAGGAATATAGAGCGCCACATACAGCACAAGCAGCAGCGCCCAGACCACCTTTGGCAGACCGAGCAGCATATCCAGTACCGGATTTCCGCCGCCGTCATCCCCACCCGAAATCTTGTTCTTAATGATCTCCATGCCCTCAGAGATGACTTGATTTGTTATTTCGGTGGCTGTCTCATTGTCCGACACCGTGATCTCGATGGGTGCCTCCTCCTTTTGACCGATACCGGAGATCACGCCGGCCGCCAGCGCCAGCACGAGCACGCCCAGCCACGGCGCCAGAATGCCGAGAAATCTCTTCCAGAATAATTTCTTTTTACTTTTATCCAGCTTCGGGAGCAGCGTGGCTGCCCAACGGCCGATTGCCTTCTGTTCTCCCGCTATCTTTGCAGCCGTTGACTGAATGCGGCGTTTTATCAGATCGCCCCTGTTGTCGTATGCCACCCAGAATTCCCTCTGGGACACATGTACCTTTTTGTCCTTTATCTTGGTCAGTATCGCTCTGATTTTGGTAAGCATCTGATCGCAGTCCTGACAGAGCGCGTCGGCATATGTGCTCAGGGAATGGGAAAGTCTCGTATTATACTTTGTCTCGACCTGATTACAAAAGCTCTGAAATCTCCCCGCATTCCCGATCTCCTTATAATGTGCTCTGGTATGCTGGATTTCACGAAGCCCTCTCTCCAGCTCCAGAACAGCCTGTGACTGCTCGTTGCTGCAGATCTGGCTCCTTTCCCGGGCATCTGCCAGACCATTGTCAATGATCTCCTTAATGCGGTCTGTCACATCCTCCATAGACACCGTATCTGCCATTCCCTGCATAGGAACGATTTCCGTCTCCCCGGACTCCTGATACTTCTTCCTCATGTGCTTCAGAAGCGGCTCCACCTCGAGCAAAATCTGCTCCAGCGATTGTTCATCCGCGTTCTCCGTGTCTTCCCGCAGCTCCCGGATGGAATCCAGAACCCGCAGCGGCAGGTTCCTTTCCATCCCAAACTGCTCCAGACTGTTTAAAAAGGCAATGGCGCTATTCTGCTTCGTACTCCAAGACATTTTCTTCCCTTCCCTCCATTGTATTCAGGTTCAATGCATCCGCCTCCATCCGGGCTTCCCTGTCGCGCTTCAGCTGCCCGATCTGCTCCATCAGATCCTGCACTGTCTGAAGCTTTGATTCCAGTAACGGAATATTTCTGCTGTCGATATTCACCGCCATGCGGAAATCCCTGAAGCTGTTGTCCATGCTGCGCACTTCCCTGTCAAAGATCTCCGTCACAGTCTGCATCACCTGCTCGGTCATCTCTTCTTTGATCTGCGCAACCTCCTGCTTAAACTCCGCCACACATTCATCGTAGACAGCCCACATATCATTCGCCGCTCCGGCCTTTGCCATCTTTTTAGCGATTTTGGAAATGACAACCGCGCCGATGATTGCTCCGACTACCGGCCATAGAACCGCTCCCAGTGCTGTCGCCACCGCAGAGCCTGCGGTAGCTGCCGCCGTCGCTGCTGCCGCCGTCCCAGCCGCTGCCGTTCCCGCAGCCAGCGCACCGTGTGCCAGAACGGCGGCGATAGCTGTACCTACGCCTCCTAGTCCTGCGCCTACTGCGCCTCCTGTAATCAGCCCCTTCTTCGACTTTTTCTGTATCGCCGCATCATACTCCCCGCGCGCCTTCCAGACATCCATAAAAAGCTTTTCCGAAGCCCCTGCCAATTTCTCATAGAACCGGCTCAGATCCGCCATCATGGTATCTGACTCATACAGCATTTCCTTTTTGCTCTTCGCAAGGCTTCCGTAAAACTGATCCTCGGCATCCAGCAGGTTCTGCCGCTTCCGGAAGAAACCTGTGGCTTCCTCGAAAACATCCTGCAGATCCGCACAGTACTTCCGCACTGCATCCTGGGTTGTCGCTGAGATTTGCTCATTCATGATATTTCTGTAGTTTTCATTGACCGCTCCCAGATAAGCCTCCACCTCCGACGGACCTCCGGGACATCTCTCCCTGATCTTCAACGGATCCATCTTGGAAATGATTTCTGCCTGATATGCGTCAATCTGGGTTGCAATGATATTTCGCAGTTCTCCCTTGAGCCTGTTTACCACACTCTCATTGCGGGACAGAAAGCCGTCCACCTCTGTGTTAATATTTTCCAGAATAACCTTGTCCGACTCATACTGCTTCTTGCGCAGGGAGAAGGAACTTCCCAGAGCGGTCAGCATTCCCTCCAGATGCTGCATGTTCTGCTGCTGTTTCGTGAGCGTCGGTGTCTCCCCCAGAACCTGTTCCCGAATATAACGCCTGAGTGCCTCCACATCCGCATCACTGCCTGAACCAATAGAAAAAATCGGAGCATCGATGCCTTCCTCCGACATATATTGCTGTAGCTTTATCCGATTGTCCTTTATCGTCTGTTCGTCTGCCAGATCGCACCTTGTCATGACAAAGACCATCTTCTCAGGGCTTGTCTCCGTCAGGAAATCCCACACATTAATGCTGCGGATTTTAAGCGCATCAAACACCACAAACAGCACATCGCTCTTTTGAATAAAGTCTCTGACCTTTTCGATGCATTCCTTGCTTTCCAGCATATCAAGTCCCTGCGTATCCACGACAGAAATCCCCTGCATCGCCTCCATTGTCACAAAATGACGCACATAGTAGGAAGCAACCTGCAGCTCCGCCTCCTGTGCCCCGCCCTTGGTCTCACGAATGCCCATAGTCGGTTGCACCATTTCATTTTCACAGACAGCACCACCAAACAGCCTGTTCAGAAAAGTGGTCTTACCGACTCCCGCATCCCCAACCGCAACGAAGGTCATTGCCTCAGAGATCTTTTGCAGAAAATTTTTTACCATCTCCTTTTCTTCCGTGGCATCACTATCCTTCAATAACTCTCCAACAGATTGCAGGAGGTTCTGTGCCAGACCCTTGTCTTCAAATTGAAACGGTAAGTTTTTCTCCTCCATCTTCCATTTCCCCTCGCTCTATTGTCACTGCTGCTCATATAGAATGCATATACTCTTTCATCCCTCAATATAATACAGAACAAATTGTTCTTTGTCAAGTTTGCTCAGAATATTATGTTCTGTTTTATTTCAAGCGTAACAATAAATTGTATAATCAAACTAAATAGGGAGTAGGAGAAAAACATGGCATTTGGGGATAGATTAAGAGAATTGAGGCGGAGTAAAAATATGACGCAGAAAGAGCTCAGTAAAGCATTGTTTATCTCCGAGCGTGTCATCAGCTATTATGAAAAAAATGAGCGGTTTCCCAACGATGCCATGACCCTGATACGCATTGCCGAATATTTTGGAGTATCTGTTGATTACCTGTTGGAAATGCCGAACCGTGAAAAAGAAGCCCCTCTGAATAGTTCCGGCTACACGCAGGATCTGATGCAGCTTATCCAGTTATATAACGCCGCGGATATGCACGAAAAAGGACGCATCCTACAGTTTGCCATCGATTTGAATGATAAAGATCTGCATAAAAAATAGCCCGGAAAAACCGAGCTATTTTTTCCCTATTTACGAAAAAACAGTCACGCAAAAATGAAGCCGGAACACCTCGTCAGCGCCTTATCAGCTCCGCAAATTCCGCCTTCGCCGCCCTCGCCAGATCGGCGGGTGCAAGCTCAAGCTGGGAACCGATCCGCCCTCCGCTGACGATGATCTTCTCCAGCTGCTCGGCAGAACGGTCAATTCTTGTCACATACTGTTTCTTCATGCCGATCGCCGTACAACCGCCCCTGATGTAGCCGGTGATTGCATTGATGTCCTTGACATGGATCATTTCAACACTCTTCTGACCCACGCTCCGCGCCGCCGCCTTCAGATCCAGCTCCTCAGCAATCGGAATGACAAAGACAAAATAATCCTTGCTGTTTCCGACAGTGACAAGCGTCTTATAAACCTTTTCATACGGCAGTCCGAGCTGGTCTGCTATCTGCAGCCCGTCCACGAACTCCTCACATTCGTAAGTGTATTGCTGATAAGGAATCTTCATGGATTCCAGTATCCGCATTGCATTTGTTTTTACTTCCTTCTGTTTTGCCATCGTATACTCTATCTCCTTATCTGATAATCATCTTGGGACCTGCTGCCACAATTATAAAAAAGCTTCTGTGGTGCGCCCTAAACGCACTGCTTTTCCCCGCTATTCGCCGACTACCGTCGCCTCAGCATTAGTCTCTCTGCTCACCTTTATTACTCCGCAAGAAGTCCTCAATTTCCTCTATGTACTCCTGCGCTCTCATCACACAGGCAAGGTGTCCGCCCTTCATCATTTTTACCTGCGGCGCCGGCATTGCCTCAACCAGCCTCTGCTGATCCTCCCTGGAAAAAATATCCTGTTCCGGCAGCAGCAACAGCACCTTTCCCTCAAGGAACGCGAAGGTATCCTTTGCAAAGGGCGCATACTTCCCTCCGAGCTCACCCACCAGGGCTACCGCATGGATGTACTTATCCTTGTATGCAGGATCTGCCGTAACAGCGTCAAAAAATGTCCTTCCGTAAATTACCTCCTGCTCTCCCTCATCCCGGAAATACCCGGTCGCCATATTCACCAGATTCTTTTTCAGCTTATCCCATTTCGTCACGCGCAGCTTCAGCTTTAACAGCGGTGTCATCCATGCGACCTTCTTGATATTTCTCACATAATCCGAGTCGATGGTAATCGTCGTAATCAGAACCATGCCGCTGACATTTTCCGGGTATCTGCACGCATAAAGCTGTGCCAAAGCTCCGCCATCACTCCCGCCGACAATCACCGGCTTTACCAGACCGAGCCCGTGAAAAAGTGCATCCAGCCCCTCTACCATTTTCCGGTTGGTGTCCCATGCCAGCGGATATTCTACCATCAACGCACAGTATGTCTCCTGCAAAGCATCCACATACCTGATCCACATTTCCTGCATATCCAGACCGTTCAAAAATACGATAGACGGATTCTCCTTCTTCCCTGCCAGCACATACCGTACTGCCACACCATCGATCAGGATTTCCTGATACGGATATTTACTGCTGAAAATCTGCAATTCCTCTCCAAACGTCATTATGTTAAATCTCCTTTCCCGCGTATCCGATAGACAGGTCAAAGTTAGCACAAGCTAACCCATCTTGTCAAGGGGTATGGAGCGCGATCGCAAGATTTAAATATGCCGCAAAAGTAACCCACGCAAGGTAGGGCAGCATCAAAAGGGCTGCCGTCCTGTTGATCTCCTTAAACTGCTGTATCGTCAGGTAGATTGCCAGCCATAGGAGCAGCAGCTCAGCAAACGCCAGAAAATATGCATGAAAACGGAAAAAGAATACCGGCCACAGTGCATTGAGGAGCAGCTGCACCAGATAGAGTGTCAGCGCGTTCCGCACCTCCGTGCCGCCGGTCTCCCAGACGAGATACGCGGCAACGCCCATCAGAATATAGAGAATTGTCCAGACAACAGGAAACAGCCACCCCGGCGGTGCCAGAGGTGGCTGATATAGATTCCGGTACTCCCGCATTGCCCTCCCGGTGAGGATCGAACTGACAATTCCTGTCCCAAGGCTGATGGCAATGCTGATAAAAAGTGCCTTCCAATTTATTTTTGCCTGCTTACCCATAATGCATTTCCTTACTTTTTATGCATTATATGCTGCCGGCAGAACATTTATTGATCCTTTTTCCTTCTTGTCACGCCAAAGATCACAAGCGCCGCACCGCAGACTACCATCAATACGATGCATCCCACGATCAACGCGGTATTCCCATGCGCCTTCGGCACGTTATCTCCGCCCGGCTCCGGCGTAGTCTTATCGGTATTGCCCGCAGGCACCGTGATTTCTTCGGACGGTGTCGGAGCCGGTGTCACCGTTTCTTCGCTTTGCTGCTCGTTCCTTGCGATTGTGACAGTGGTGGTGGCATAGCCGTCGCTGAAAAGTATTCTGACGGTGTGGTTGCCCACAACCTGCGTATTCATGAAATCCTTCGTGAACTTCACATAGGTAGAGCCGCTCCATGAGGTATAGTTGGCGGGATCAACCTTCCAGCCGTCCATCTCCACGCCGAGAAACTTGCCGAACTCCGCATCAACACGGATCGTAAGCTCCTCACTCTCGTCGAGCGTAAAGGTATTGTCCGCTCCCTCGCTCACCTTGTATTCCACATTGACCGGCACCACAGTAAGCTTTACCTCATTGCTTGTCACACTACCGGCAGAGTTGCTGATGATACAGCGGTAACGGAAGCCGTTCTGGGACTGCTCCACGGACTTCAGCTTCAATTCCGTCGACTCGGCACGGCTGATATTTACCCAGCCCTTTTTATCATTGCGGTCAACCTGCCACTGGTAAGCGAGATTCGTTCCCGTCACCGCGGTTTTGAACACAGCCGTTTCCCCCGCGTTGACGCTCTTATCCGACGGCTGGAGCGTAATAACCGGCGGCTCCGGCTTAAAGGTCACGCTGATGGTGTGATTTATCGCTACGCCGGAGAAGGTATAGCTCGTAGTTGCGGCAACCGCACCGCCGTCAACCGTCAGCGTATCGATTACATAGCCGGAATCCGGAGTAATTGTAAATGTCTGGCTGCTTCCCTGGTTCAACAATACCGTACCTTCCGGTGTTATCTTTCCGTTCACACCTGCCGTCGCCGCAATCACAAACTGTACAGCCGGCTTTGCCTCGACCGTGAGCACGAGGTCTTTTGTCTTGGTAACTCCGTTCTGTGTAAAGCTCACTGTCAATATCTTCGCGCCCTGCGCGGACATATTAATGCCCGACGCGTTCGTCGTATAGCCCGTCACGTTCTCACTGTAGCCGTCCGCATAATAAGCCGTCACCGTCAGATCATCCAGATTCAGGGCATCCCCCTCTTTGTATGCGGTTTTCGTCTTGACCGCCTCGATCCTGTCCGGTGCAAGCGCCGTGTTGTGCGCGATCTTAAGGACGCCCTGAACCGTTGACAGCTTATAACTGTCCGTCACATCCTCGCCCGCAGCATTCACGATCTTCCCTCCGCCAACCGTGATCGTACCGTTTTCCGTGCGCTCCGAGGTGCTTGGCGTAAGCGTAATGCCCGTTATATGGTCTCCCGCAACCAGATCATTTCCCGACACGGCTGACACGGTATACTTTGCCGGATCAATGGCGGTTCCCCACAGAATCGTCTGATCCCCTGCCGTGATCGTGATGCCTCTCTTTTCAATCACAACCCTCTTCGTGCCTGTAACCGTATCATAATTCTCTTTTTCAATTCTATAAGTCACATCATAACTGCCCGCTTTGGTAAACCTTGGATTCTCCGCTCCGAAATTCACGCCATCCGTGCTGTAGCTCACGACCGCGCCGGACGGCTCTGTCACGCTGACTGTGATGCTGTGCGGCTGTCCGTCGTAAATACCGCTGTAATCCGTTGCCGTGCTTACAATGCTTCCCTCGCCCACGGTAAGCGTAATCGTCTTCTCACCTGCCGCATAATTGCCGACCGCTGCCGTAGATGCCTTGATAATGAAGGTTCCCGCCTGCGTCACGGTAAGCACGGTTCCGTTCAGGGTTCCTTTTCCTGTTCCTCCCGCCTCAAGCGAATAGACCGCCGCACCAGCTGCCGGATCAATCGTAAAGTAAGCCGATACATCAATGTCCGCACCTGTAAACGCTATGTTTGCATCCGCTCCGGTAATGCTGACCGAAGTCGCCGCCCGGTTAGCAATCTCACAGGTGCCGGTCATTGCGTTATTGTTCGTGTCATAATTCCGATAGGCGGATGGCTTCACCGTCCACCGGAACGTATTCTTCGCGCCCGGCGTGGCATCGTAGCCTGCCCCATTGGCATTTTCAAGCTTCCACTCTACATCCATGAACCGCTGCTCTGCCGTAACCTCTGCCGTTCCTTCGAGCGTCACCCCTGCCTGTGTGCCAAGCTCGCTGTTCGTCAGCACATCTGCCGCCGTATAATAGTTGGAAAATACCCCGCCGTTCGGGCTGGCAGGTGCAGTGATTCCGGTGATTTTTCTCTTTTCCGTCGTAAAAGCCCCGCCTCCGCTTAGTCTGCCGTATTGGTCCGGGTTAAGTAATCCTATTGTCTCCCCATCGACTGTAACCTTCACATCATCAGCAAACACATATGCCTGATTTCCATCCAACCCTGTGCGCAACGTAAAGCTTGCACTATACACTGTATCCCACTCGGCAATACCTGTTGCAGGCACAGCATTTTCCACTGTATAAGAAATTGCAAGCGATTCCGCAGCAATTCCCGCTGTAGTACAAGTCGCATTATCTGCCAGCGTCGTGCCGCCGACAGGCTTCATCCCGGTAAGCTCCACTTCGCTCACTGTTTTCTTTGTAACCGCTGCCGCCTGTGTCAACGGTTCTGCCAGCTTCGTCGCATACGCCACATTGCACTCGGTTGTCTCCAGCCAGATCTTACAATCTCCAAAAGTGACCGCCGAAAAAATCGGTGCCATCTGTAGCTGCTCCTTCGTCACGACCACAGACCCATCCACAACCACACTGTAATACCAGTCCTGTGTCCCATCATTTCCCTGCACAACGAGGGAGACTGTTCCCGTGGCACCGGCATCCTTCTGTGCAACAATCAGTCCCTGACTCTCATCATATCCGATCGTTCCGATTGCTTTCCCATATGCGGCTCCATCCAGACGCAGCACCATCGGCGTTTCGTCCGCAATCATTCTCGCGGTCGGCTCCTGCGAAGCTGCCTCCGCAGCGGACGCAAAGAGGACATTGGTCAGGTTCAGATTGGCTGCCGGCCTAACTGCACGTGTGGTGCCACAGGATTCGGTGGCGAGCTGCTTAGACGTGCTCGATACAACCGCTATAAGATAATAGGTTTGCCTTTGGGAAGCACCATACCCCCCATTTTCCCAATATATATTAGTAGCAGGAGAACGCAGCCAGTAAGTGCCAGACGAGGTGGTACCGCTGTACAGCTCGCTCGCAATGGCAATATTGTTGCCGCTTCCTGCATAGATCTTGTCTGGTTCAGTAAACTCATTAACAGCCTGATTATTTTCCCAATAAATTGCAGGGCACGCATTGACATCCCATATGCTGAGTGCATAAAGCTTATCTGTCGTGGTATAGGTCACATTGTTCAGCGTATCCAGTGTCTCAACCGTAGTCTCATTCATCAGACTCTGTTCCACTTTTGTGAAATAAGCCTCCGACTCCGCCATCGCTCGGAGTGTTGCACGGAGGTCACTCCTGCCATAATGGTTTGAATACACCTGTGCCGGTGTGTTACCGGAATACTGACAGCCCGACACTGGCTCATAATCATATGGTTCTTTAAATTTGTTAGCCGAAAACTTCTGTCCTTCTATTGTTGTTCCGTCCGTCTCACTTTTTCCCAAAATCGGTTCCACAGCAAAGAGAACAATATTATCATCCAATGCCGTACCATCGGCTCTCTTTATACCGCTGTCCGTTCCGGCAATATACCATATCTGGGACTCCTTGTACGCATTCTTTCCGAAGCGCAGTCTGCCGACGGTGTCATCCACTCCATTACAGTCAAACTTTGTCTTAAGCTCATCCTTCGTCGCAAAGCTTGTCACGCTCGGCGTACTTCCGGCAGCGTAAACCCTTTCAAGATCACTGCCGTTCTCGGCAGCCATCCCTGCCAGCAATGCAGCCGAAAGCAGGAACGCCGTTTTCTTCCATAAAGACTTCCTATTCTTCTTCATAAAATCCTCCCCTATATACCTCTCTCACGTAGTCGTGAGGCTCGCACATTCCACCTGCCTGCCGCCCGGAATGCACCTGACCCATTTCCCCCTCAACCAGCCGCATAGAATACGCCTAACCAGCCTTTCCATTAACAGTTATGCAGAATACACCTGACCCATTTCCACCTGACAGTTGCACAGAATGCACATATTGGTATATGTACCATCATTATAACATTGCCCCCACAAATTGGCAATAGCAAACGCCCGCCCCACCTCATTCATAACAGCGTCTGCGCCGAAAACTCATACCGCATCGCCAGCGCCTGAAACAGCTTCTGCATCACCTGCTCCGAAAGCTCCCTGATATTCAGCCCTCTGATAAACTCAAGCACCGCCTGTATCTCCTCCTCCGGCACCTTGTATGCGCGCAGACTCATCGTCAGAAAACACCTCAGCTTCTTCTCCAGCGTGAATTCCTCGTCGCAGGGTCTCGCCATATACCCCCGCATGATCCCCGCCGAACCGATCTCCAGCGCATAAAAATCCTCCTGCGTCAGCCCCGGCAGATAGCTTCCGAAAATCTCCAAAAGCTCCTTCGCCATCTCCCGGAATATATACTCCGACGCCTCGCTCTGCGTATACGCCTCAATGTAGATTTCCCGCAGATTCTCATTCAGCTCCGTCAGCGTCATCTGTATCGCCGTCTCCACCGCATAGGCATAGACCGGCGGCAGCTTCTCCCCGGTGAGCGTCTTCGCCGTGACAAACTGCGTCCCGAACATAAACTCCACCAGCTCCGTCAGCACACCGTCCTTCGCGCGGAAAATATTCTGGAAGGTGCTGTAGGATACATCCGCCTCCTCAATAATCTCCGCCATCGTCGACCTCTTATAGCCCTTCTCCAAAAATAGTCTCACACATACCTTTAAAATTCTCCGCTTGGCGGGAAGACTCGCACTCGTAATTGCCATGACATCTTTATCCTTTCCGTAGGTTTATCATATGCCGTATATAAATTATAGCATTCTATATCGATAAACTCCATGCATTTTTACATCAAAAAAAGAACGCACCCGCGAGTCCACGGATGCGCCCTTTTATAATGCAATTATTAGTTGCCCTTTGCAGCCTTCTCTGCCTTCAGAGCAGCGGTCAGCTGGGGAACGATCTTGTTCAGATCGCCAACGATGCCGTAATCAGCTACATCGAAGATCGGAGCGCTCTCGTCCTTGTTGATTGCAACGATGACGTCAGACTCCTCCATACCTGCAACATGCTGGATTGCACCGGAGATACCGATTGCGAAGTAGATCTGGGGACGAACGGTCTTACCGGTCTGTCCAACCTGCAGATCCTTAGGCTTCCAGCCGTTATCCACAACTGCACGGGAGCAGGATACGGTTCCGCCCATAACCTCTGCCAGATCCTCAAGGATCTTGAAGTTCTCAGCGCTTCCTACGCCACGTCCGCCGGATACCAGAACCTTTGCGTCCATGATGTCTACGGTATCGGAAACAGCCTTTACAACCTCTTTCACGGTTACATACTTGTTGTTCGGTGTAAATCCGGGATTGAACTCCTCAACAACAGCCTTTGCACCGGCGATCGGAGCGATCTTCTGCATAACGCCGGGACGAACGGTCGCCATCTGGGGACGGTTGTCAGGGCAGGCGATTGTAGCGATGGTATTTCCGCCGAATGCAGGACGGGTCATCAGCAGCTGATTATGCTTCTGCTCCTGTCCGGGAATTGCTACGAGCGGGAAATCACCGATCTCAAGTACTGTACAGTCAGCGGTCAGACCGGTTGCAACTCTTGCGGAAACTGTAGGGCCAAGGTCACGTCCGATTGCGGTTGCGCCAACCAGCATGATCTCGGGCTTATACTTCTCAATTACGGATGCAAGTGCATGTGCATAAGGCTCGGTTCTGTAAACCTCAAGCTCGGGATCATCTACGAGGATGACCTTGTCTGCACCGTACTCTGCAAGCTTGTCAGCAAGTCCCTTTACCTGATAACCGATCAGGACTGCAACAACCTCTGTGGAAAGCTTCTCAGCCAGCTCCTTGCCCTTTCCGAGCAATTCATATGCGATCGAGCTGACCTCATTATCTACCTGCTGGGCGAAGACAAATACGCCCTTGTATTCCTCAATATTCTTCGTTACCATGGTTTGCCTCCTATATTAGATGATGTGCTTCTCTTTGAACTTACCCACAATGTAGCTTACTGCCTCTTCGGGTGAATCAGGCACAACCTTCTCTCCCGCACCCTTACGAACCTTGTCGGATGCCTTTGCAATCTTGGTCGGTGAACCCTTAAGTCCGAGGTTGCTGTCGTCAACATCCTTCAGGTCTGCTCTGCCCCATGTGGTAATCTCTGCAGCACATGCGTCAAAGATTCCGCCGGGAGTCATGTAACGGGGCTCGTTCAGCTCAGAAAGAGCGGTAATCAGGCAGGGCATCTTTACCTCTACCACATGGTATCTGTCGTCATACTGTCTCTGAACCGTAACCTTGTCGCCGTCGATCTTGATGTCCTGTGCATAGGAGATCACGGGGATTCCAAGATGCTCAGCGATCTGGGGTCCAACCTGTGCGGTGTCGCCGTCGATTGCCTGACGTCCTGTGATGATGAGATCATAGTCGATGTTTCTCAGTGCTCCTGCGATAGTTGTGGAGGTAGCCCATGTATCTGCGCCGCCGAGTACTCTGTCGGTTACAAGGATGCCCTTGTCTGCGCCCATAGCAATTGCCTCACGGAGTACGTCTGCTGCCTTGGGAAGTCCCATGGTCAGAACGGTAACTTCTGCGCCGAACTGATCCTTCAGTCTCAATGCTGCTTCCAGTCCTGCCTTGTCATCCGGGTTCATGATAGCAAGCATTGCGCCTCTGTCAAGAGTTCCGTCAGGATTGAATTTAACGCCGCCCTTTGTATCGGGCACCTGCTTAATACAAACAACAATCTTCATTGTATTTTCTCCTTCATTCTCTTTTCATTTAATATGGTTTGAACAGTTTCAGCCTTACTTCAGAAGATTAGCGGAGATAACCATTCTCTGAACCTCTGAGGTTCCCTCGTAGATCTCCGTGATCTTAGCATCACGCATCATACGCTCTACGTCGTACTCTCTGATGTAGCCGTAACCGCCGTGGAGCTGAACAGCCTTGGTTGTAACTTCCATTGCAACCTCTGCTGCGTACAGCTTAGCCTGTGCAGCCTCTACAGAGTAAGAGATCTTCGGATTGCTTCTGTATTCATCCTTCTTGAGAGCAGCCTTGTAAACCAGCATCTTGGCAGCCTCTACCTTGGTAGCCATATCAGCCAGCTGGAACTGGGTGTTCTGGAAGCCGCTGATGGTCTTGCCGAACTGCTTTCTCTCCTTGGTGTATGCGATGGTTCTCTCAAGAGCGCCCTCTGCAATACCAAGTGCCTGTGCAGCGATACCGATACGTCCGCCGTCCAGTGTGTGCATTGCGATACCGAAGCCCTTGCCCTTCTGTCCGAGCAGGTTCTCCTTCGGGATGCGGCAGTCTGTGAAGATCAGCTCGTATGTGGATGATCCGCGGATACCCATCTTCTTCTCCTTTGTACCAAAGGTAAAGCCGGGGGTTCCCTTCTCAACGATGAAGGAAGAAATCTCTTTCATCTTTCTGCCGTTCTTCTCGATGATGCCGGTAACAGCGATAACGATGTAGATGTCTGCTTCCTTACCGTTTGTGATGAAGCACTTGGAGCCGTTCAGAACCCACTCGTCTCCATCAAGGACAGCCTTTGTCTGCTGACCCTGTGCATCGGTACCTGCGCCGGGCTCGGTCAGGCCGAATGCACCGATCTTGCGGCCGCTTGCCAGATCAGGGATGTACTTCTGCTTCTGCTCCTCTGTACCATAGGTCAGGATAGGATCGATGCAGAGAGAGGTATGTGCGGAAACGATAACGCCTGTTGTACCGCAGACCTTGGAGAGCTCCTCCACACACATAACGTAGGTCAGGATATCACAGCCCTGTCCGCCGTACTGCTTGGGAACCGGAATTCCCATGAATCCGTACTTTGCCATCTTTTCAACGGTCTCTCTGGGGAAACGCTCTTCCTCATCGACTTCCTGTGCAAGAGGCTTTACTTCGTTTTCAGCGAAATCCTTGAAGAGCTGTCTCGCCATCTCATGCTGCTTGGATAATGTAAAATCCATGATGTTAATCCTCCAATTTATCTTTTTATTCTTTAACTCACCTTGCGGTGTGTGTCATTACTGTGCGTCTACAGGGGTCTTTGTGCGGTCAGCATTGTAAACATAGAAGCCCTTGCCGCTCTTCACGCCGAGGTTTCCGCCGCGGACCATCTTGCGGATCAGAGGACATGCACGGTACTTGCTGTCTCCGGTCTCCTTATAGAGAACGTCCATGATTGCAAGGCAGATGTCAAGTCCTACGAAGTCGCCCAGCTCTAGGGGTCCCATGGGATGATTTGCGCCCAGCTTCATAGCTGCGTCGATGCCTGCGATGTCAGATACACCTTCCATCTTGATGAAAGCTGCTTCGTTAATCATCGGGATCAGGATACGGTTTACAACAAAGCCTGCTGCCTCGTTTACCTGTACGGGAGTCTTGCCGATCTCCTCAGCGATCTTCTTGATGGTGTCTACCACTTCAACAGGGGTATTTACGCCTGCGATGACTTCAACCAGCTTCATGCGGTCTGCGGGATTGAAGAAGTGCATACCGATCATGGGACGTGTCAGTCCGTTGCCGATCTCTGTGATGGAAAGGCTGGAGGTGTTGGATGCGAAAACACACTCAGGCTTGCAGATCTTGTCAAGCTCACCAAAGGTGGTCTTCTTTACTTCCATATTTTCAAAAGCAGCCTCAACGATCAGATCGCAGTCTGCGCAAAGGTCTTCCTTCAGACCGGGTGTGATCTTTGCAACGATCGCGTCTACTGTCTCCTGTGTCATTTTTCCTTTTTCAACCAGCTTTGCATAACCCTTCTGGATCTTAGCCTTGCCGCCTTCTGCCCACTCCTGCTTGATGTCACAGAGAGCAACCTCATAGCCTTCAACCTGGGCAAATGCCTTAGCAATACCCTGTCCCATGGTTCCTGCGCCGATAATACCTACCTTCATTTTAAATCCTCCTTATTCTGTTAAGCCATAGGCTTACTTTTCACATTATGCGTTCTTAAACGGTGCCTTTACCTTCTCCTTGTTCTTGTCAAGGAAGAAAGCCATGCCGTACTTCTGATCCTCTGTCTCGAAGCAGTCGCCGAAGAGCTTCTCCTCAATTACAACAGCCTCGTCCATGGCAACGTCCAGACCCTCGTTGATTGCCTTCTTGCAGTTGCGGACAGCGATGGGGGCATTCTTTGCGATACCTGCAGCCATCTTCTGGGCAGCCGCGATCAGAACCTCCTGGGCAGTCTTTACAACATTGCCCTCTGCATCGGTCTCAGCGGAGAATACCTCGTTCACCAGACCGATTCTGTAAGCCTCTGCCGCCTTGATATTGCGGGCGGTATAGATCATCTGCTTTGCCATGCCAGCGCCGACCAGCCGAGCCAGTCTCTGGGTTCCGCCAAAGCCGGGGGTGATTCCCAGACCAACCTCGGGCTGACCAAATACTGCGTTGTCAGAGCAGAGTCTGATGTCACAGCTCATGGAGATCTCGCATCCGCCGCCGAGCGCAAAGCCGTTCACTGCTGCGATCACAGGGATCGGGAAGGTCTCCAGCTTACGGAATACGTCGTTGCCCTTCTTGCCGAATGCCTCGCCCTCCGCCTTGGTCAGTGTGCTCATCTCTGCGATGTCCGCACCTGCGACGAAGGATTTCTGTCCTGCGCCGGTAAGGATCAGGCAGCGTACCTCGTCAAGATTGACAGCATCCAGTGTTGCGTTCAGCTCGTCAAGCACCTGTGAATTCAGCGCGTTCAGCGCCTTCTCACGGTTGATGGTAATGGTAGCAACATTGCCGTTCTGTTCATACAAAATGTAATCCATTTTCGTACCTCGTTTCGATTATGTTGTTTTCATGCATATATCAGCAAACTAAGGCGGTAGTAATCCCACCGCCTTTTGCTTTTTTAAGATTAATCTTCGATCTTAACGATTGTGGAGCAGCCCATGCCGCCGCCGATACACAGCGTAGCAAGACCTGTCTTTGCTCCTCTTGCCCGCATCTCATGAAGCAGGGTAACCAGAATACGGCATCCGGAAGCTCCTACGGGATGTCCGAGAGCGATTGCGCCGCCGTTCGGGTTCAGCTGCTTGTCAACGTCGATGCCGAGCTCCTTGCCGACTGCTACGGACTGTGCAGCGAATGCCTCGTTAGCCTCGATGATGTCGAAGTCTTCGATCTTCATGCCGGTCTTCGCCATAACCTTCTTTGTGGAAGCGACAGGTCCGATACCCATAACCTCGGGACGAACGCCTGCGAGTGCGCCTGCAACGAAGGTAGCCATGGGCTTAACGCCGAGCTCCTTAGCCTTCTCCTCGCTCATGACAACGATAGCAGCAGCACCGTCGTTGATACCGGAAGCATTACCTGCGGTAACGAATCCGTCGGGGTTGATCGTGCGGAGCTTTGCAAGTCCCTCGATTGTGGAGCCTGCGCGGGGTCCCTCATCTACCTTGAACTCGATAACTTCCTTCTTCTTTTTAACCATAACAGGAACGATTTCCTTGTCAAATGCGCCTGCCTTCTGGGCAGCCTCTGCCTTCTGCTGGCTCTTCAGTGCGAACTCATCCAGTTCTTCGCGGGTAAGTCCCCACTCGCGGCAGATATTGTCAGCCGTCATAATCATGTGATAGTCGTTGAATGCATCCCAGAGAGCATCCTTGATCATGGTATCAACCATGGTCGCATTGCCCATACGGTAGCCGTAACGTGCCTGAGGGATTGCGTAAGGAGCCATGGACATGTTCTCCATACCACCGGCAACCACGATGTCAGCGTCGCCTGCCATAATCATCTGGGCGGCCTGGTTTACACAGTTCAGACCGGAACCGCAGACAACGTTCATGGTAACAGCGGGAACCTCGATGGGAAGACCTGCCTTGATGGATGCCTGACGAGCTACGTTCTGGCCCTGGCCTGCCTGAATAACGCAGCCCATGTAAACCTGATCTACATCCTCAGGCTTAACGCCTGCTCTGTTCAGAGCTTCCTTGATGACGATAGCGCCCAGCTCAGCTGCGGGGGTAGTGCTCAGTGTGCCTCCCATGGTACCGATTGCGGTACGGCATGCTCCGGCTAAAACAACTTTCTTTGCCATTTGTGAATCCTCCTGTGAATTGTTTTTATGATTGTTATTTTTTTATCATAGCCACTGTTCCTAGTTTACCATAGTCCCTGTCGATTTGCAATCCATTTCCTTAAGATTTGACAAAAAAATAACAAGAGGGGCGGGCGTTGAACATTTGTTCTGGCTGTGGTAGAATGAAGGCTGTGTAAAGGCTGCCGAGGCGTTGGTGCATGGGACGCTGCGTGAGGCTGACTGCCGAGGCGTTGGCACATGGGACGCTGCGTGAGGCACACATAACCACCGCAGGCACGCTCCCGCTACCTTTCGCTCGCAGCGGTACATAACACCCTACAGTACAGGGTGTAAGTACCGGCTGCTCAAGAGTGCGCTGCTTGCGGTCATGTGTGCCTCGCACAGCTGTTGCCGTAGAGAGGGGGTATGGCGGCGGCTTGGACCTGCTCATACCCTCGCCCGACACGAGTCATGGGTACAGCGGCGACTTTAGCCTGCACATACCCTCGCCCGACGCGAGTCATGGGTACAGCAAGCGCTTTTGCCTGCTCATACCCTCGCCCGACGCGCGTCATGGGTATGGCAGCGGAAACTCAATACGGAAATTTAATTAAGAAAGGAAGCACCATGGATCAGATTTCCATTTTTGACTATCAGAAGGAACAGAATATCCCCGCGTCCGCGCCGCTCGCAGACAGGATGCGCCCGACCGGGCTGGAGGATTATGTCGGGCAGAGGCATCTTCTGGGCGAGGGGATGCTTCTGCGCCGAATGCTGGAGCAGGATCAGATTTCTTCGATGATCTTCTGGGGGCCGCCCGGTGTCGGAAAGACGACTCTCGCCAGAATCATCGCAAACCGCACCCGGTCCGGCTTCGTCAATTTCAGCGCCGTGACAAGCGGGATCAAGGAGATAAAAGAGATCATGAGACAGGCGGAGGAAAACAGAGCCTACGGCATGCGCACGCTCTGCTTCGTGGATGAGATCCACCGCTTCAACAAGGCACAGCAGGACGCTTTTCTTCCTTATGTGGAGAAGGGAAGCATCACCCTGATCGGCGCCACGACGGAGAATCCTTCCTTTGAAATCAATGCCGCTCTGTTGTCCCGCTGCAAGGTCTTCGTCCTGAAGGAACTGACAGCGAATGACCTGACAGAGCTGCTGACCCGCGCGCTCACGGATGAGCGTGGCTTCGGGTCTATGGATGTCCATATGGATCAGGAGCTGATTGCCGCCGTCGCCTCCTTTGCGAACGGAGATGCCAGAACCGCACTGAACACGCTGGAGATGGCTGTCTTAAACGGAGAGATCGCCCCCGACGGCTCGATTACCGTGAAAAAAGAGACACTGGAGCAGTGTCTCGGCAAGAAGACCTTATTATATGACAAGAAGGGCGAAGAGCATTATAACCTGATCTCCGCCCTGCATAAATCCATGCGCAATTCCGATCCCGATGCCGCAGTCTACTGGCTTGCAAGGATGCTCGAGGCAGGGGAAGACCCGCTCTTCATCGCCAGAAGGCTCATCCGCTTTGCCAGCGAGGACATCGGTCTCGCCGACAATCAGGCATTGCAGATCGCTGTTTCCGCCTATCAGGCATGTCATTTTAACGGGATGCCCGAGTGCAATGTAAATCTGACACAAGCGGTGATTTACCTGTCCCTCGCGCCCCGCTCGAACGCCGCCTACCGCGCTTACGAAGCCGCAAAGGCCGACGCCATGACAAGATTATCCGAGCCGGTTCCTCTCGTCATCCGCAACGCCCCGACCCGCCTGATGGACGAGCTGCACTACGGGGAGGGCTATGTCTATGCCCATGACACAGAAGAAAAGATCGCCCGCATGACCTGCCTCCCCGACGGGCTGAAGGACAGGCAGTATTACCAGCCCGGCACACAGGGAGAAGAAAAGGTCTGGAAGGAACGTCTGGAAAAGAGCAGGACAGTCCGTGAATAGCTATTGTTGTTCACCGAGGTACAGCTCTACCCGGTTCGTCAGATTCTTTATCACTGTCTCCTCGTCAACCGAACCGGCGAAATAATTGCCCAGCTCCTCTGCAATAATCTTTGTCAATCCGCGTGGAAAGCTTTTATCGGCTTCCGCCTTTTCGATCAGCCCATACAGGAGCTTTCCGTCCAGCTCCGCATCTGCCTGATCTCCCAGCTTCATCTGGTCATATCCCGATACAAACAGTGGTGTATCCTCATCCATTTGCGCAATGCTGTCAATTTGTTCCTGTAACACATCCTTTCTCACACTGAGCGCATAGTTCATGTCCGCAGCAAGTTCGGACTGGCATTCATAGGAAAGAAGCAGTCCCAGAAAGGCACATGCCGCTTCCTTTTCCTCCTTACCTGCTGTTCTGCGGATTGTGATAGGAGAATGTCCCTGCAGATAGTGCTTTGAGCCATCCTTCGTCGGAAAACCAATAAAATTGATGTCATCCCCATATACCTTCCGATATAATTCCATATCCTCCGGTTTCCAGATGTTCAATATATTGCATAGAACCTTTCCCTCCAGCATCGTCTCCCCGGGATAAACATAGTCCTGACGCTCACAATATTTCCCGGCAATCTCCAGTACATTCCGAAATTCCTCACTGTCAAACCGTGTCGTACTGTTCTCCGCATTGAGAAGATAATTATCATCTAAGCCGTGGATAAGAAAGCGGTTGATAAAATACCAGCCATCCTGAACCGTATTACTGTTCATGACCGCCTCAAGTCCGGGACGGTCCGCTATACATTGAAGAAAGGTTTCATAATCCCAGCTTTGAAGCTCCCGATCTCCGGTCACCACAGTTTCTACAAAAAAATCCGTGACAATACCATAAAGTCTGCCGTTGATCTCTCCAAGCTCCATCGCTGCCTGATTCAGTTCCCCTAAAATGCCCAGTTGCTCCAGGACTCCATCCAACGGCTCCCAGAGCTTCTCCTGATTGTCAAAGCCTGTCAGCGAGCTGTCAATCAGCACCGGTCCTTTACCTGCCATCAGCTCAGTCAGAAGCATTGTCTCATCATAATCCGTCTTCAGGGTAATATTGCAGTTCGGATACTGCTTGTTAAATCTTGCCACAATCGACCGGTAAGATGCCTCCATATAAGAGGGAACCGCCATAGTTAGTTCAAAAATTTCCACGTTTTCCGTTGTCGGCTCAAGACAGAGATAATTCATCCTGCCCGAGTCCTCATAAACCAACCCGATCCGCCCATCTTTCAGCGGCTGTAGCGCCGGGACATCCGACACATTAATACCGTGTTTGTTCCATTGATAAAGCAGTTCCGGCTGCTCCCCCTTTAACCCGCTGCGGTAAAGACCTTTTGCATTGGTATACAATAAGGTATTTTCATCCTGAAGCGTAAATGCATAATACTGTACTTTCTCCGGGTTTTCATAAGTTCCATAAGACTCCTGCAGTTTTGCCAGCTCCGTAGTCTCCCCTGTCTCCATATCAAAGGTCTGAAGTGTACGTTCCCACCCCACACACTTCTCACCATCCATAACAGCCTTCTGTACTTCAAGCGCAACCTGATTATCATACATCGGAAGCAGACGCGGAAACTGATATGCATTTCTGTCCATTGTATAATCTGTCAACGCTTCACCATCCGAGGTAACAATAGCATAATGCCAGATTTCCCCTTCCATGTTTTCCAAGACCTCTGCATATGCGATATGCAGGTATCCTGACTGATCCAACAGCAGACTGTCCGGCTTTTCATTGCCAAGAAAAGTCAATGGAATTTCCTTCAAAAGCTGACCGTCTTCATCCCATTCCCTTACAAGCGAAACAGAATCTCCTGATTCCAATTTCCCGACAGAATGAGTCAGATAGCAATCCGTTCCCAGCACCGGTCCTGCAGTCCATACTTGTTTTCCCCATTCCTGATCTTTACCGTACTCCCATGTAACAGTATTCGTCTCCCCCTGCACATTTGCAATGGAAAGCTCGTCATAGCTGTCCTCCATGGTCTCAAAAAAGTGTTTTTTTAAATAGAAGCCCGAAGCGCTGCCGACAAAGCAGCTCGTAAGAACACCCAGGTCTCCGGCCTTTCTGTCCACCCGCAGAGGACTGTTGACAATATAAGAATAGGCATCCAGCGAATTGTCGCTACTGTCCATGTTCTGGACGGATGTAGCATCTATACTACTCTCGTAGCTTTCCTTGGACTGCGCTGTGGCGGCTGAGCTCTCCTGCTGCCCAACCGCCCCAGCGCTACAGCCGCAAAGGTTCAGAATGACTTCTGCAGCCAAAATAACGCTGACAATTTTCCTGTTCATGTAAGCTCCTTATTTGTTATTAATTTTATGAGCTGTTGATGTCTTATGGGAATGCCGCTTTCCAGCCTCACTTACCCTGCAATAATGACAAATAACATCACAATATTCATACGTATCGGTTAGGTAGCATATCTTATATTCTTCTGTCCCATCTGCCCTCACCCCTGTAAGATGCATATGAGTCCCCGCCGGTTCTTCATATCCAGCATTTAACCCTCGATGGTCAACATAATGATGTATTTCATCCGGTGAGTCAGCGCATCCGCGAGGTTGTTCACACAGGTAGGCAGCAGCTTTCTTGCACCGCTGATCATATGTAAGCGGATGCCCTCCTCGGAATATTTCAATTCCTTAACATAATTTTTCATCACGCCGGTGCACTGCGAGAGATGAACCACGATCAGCATTGCCGTTCGGTAATGAAATTCCAGTCTGACCCTGCTTTCCTGATAATGCCGCAGAAGCTTTTCATACATAAATTCAGCCTCCTCCCGCCTTCCTGACCAGTAATAAATATCGCTCATCTGCATGAGCAGCGATATCTCCTCCGTCCGGAACGGATAACTCCAGAAGGTCTACAGCCTTTCCCACCTCCTCATACTGCCTGTTCCTGCAAAGCATTTCGCCCATAAGCTCTATCTCCTGCCAGACATCCGGCAGCAGTTCATTCTCCGCATTGTCATCTTCCGATTGTCCAAATTCGTTCATCAGCTCTTTCCACGCGGCAAGCTGTGCTTTCTTTTCAGGCAATCCTTGCTCCCTTCCTATCTTCTCCGCTGCCTGAATATAAAAATACAGAACCGTCTGCATACAGGATGCATAAGCGGAGGATACCATCATGTCTATCGTCTTCTCTGCCATGCAAAAGCATTCTATGTATTTCCCCTGCTCCAGCAAAAATGGCAGATAAGCGGAGACAATCTTCGGATAGATTTTGATCGTCACCTGCTCGTCCCTGAAATGCGCCGGAACATATTGTTCCAGAAACTTCAACAGTTCTTCAGAATAATTTTTATCCGGCTGCACTGTCTGCCAGAAAAGCAGAAGCATAATCTCTTGCACATTTAATAGAATACGGTTTGACATCCGGCATGGGAAATCGGGAAGCGTTATCCGAATTGCCTGTTCATACAGCGCTGCACTCTCCGCACAGTCTCCCGACAGTCTTTTTCTGACATGTCCCTGCATCATCAGATAAAACTGCCTTTGCAGTGCAGCATTGCAGGCAAGGTTCTCCACCTTGTTCTTCAACAATTCCTGCACCCTTGTCCAGTCTCCCGACAACTGTGCAACTGCAATGTCCTGCCGCCATTCAAAATAGCTGTACTCCTCTTCTGATAAAAGTGTGATAAAAAAAACCGCCGAAAGCCCCAGCCTTTGTAAAACAGCAGTCAACAGCAGTCTGTCCATCTTTCGTTTCTGGTTCAGATATTTGGATAGTGCGGAAACGGAACATAATCCCCTGCACAGATCAGCTCGGTTAATATGGGATATGTCTATCGTTTCCCGCACAAAGTCCGTCAGTCTCTTTTTCATCTCTCGTATTCCTCAGATTATTTTCTCAGTCTTTCGTTCATTTTATATTATAATATCACAAATATATTTTTCTTTTCAATCATTTCAGCAGGAATTTTGTTATTGTTGTCCGCCGAGATACTCCTCCACCGCCGGATCGATGATCCTGACCGTGCGCTTCCACTCCTTCGTCCCCTCGACCTTCGCCGCCGGCTGGGTGTGCTTTGCGAGGAACCTTGTCAGCGGATAGACGTCGATCCAGATCTCATTGTTTCCCTCCTTCTGGGATTCGTCAAAGATCAGCTGCAGCCCCCAGTGCAGATGCGTCACTTCAATATTATTCACATTCTCCTGCGTGCTGTAGCCGGTGTGCCCCATGTAGCCGATGACGTCTCCCGCCGTGACGGTGCTGCCCTCCGCAAGTCCTTCCGCGTAAGGGTAATTCTGCCTGAGATGCGCATAGTAATAATACCTTCTTCCGTCAAAGCTGCGGATGCCGATGCGCCAGCCGCCGTACTGGTTCCAGCCCAGCGCCTCGACAGTGCCGGACTCGATCGCCGTGATCGGTGTTCCCACGAGTCCCATCATGTCATGGCCGAGGTGCTGTCTCTTGTAGCCGTAGCTGCGGCTGACGCCGAAGTCATCGTAATGGCTGTAATCAAAGCCGCGCGCAAGCGGAAAATACCCCTTTAGTCCATAGCGCTGCACGCAGCTGCCGTCCTCCTGCTCCTCCTGATATTCCCCGACAAGCCCTCCGATGGCGGCATCGTAAGCCTCCCGGTAATAGGCATAATATTTCATATCCGCGGTCAGCTCCTCCATCGTCTTCTCGCCCTCCGAGAGCGCCTTTGCCGTCTTTTCCAGTATTTTCAGGGCATTCTTGTCAAAGCTGCCGCCGGTCTTCGCCGCCGTGTACGCCAGCAGCTCCACCCAGCAGATCTCATGCTCCGTTCCGTGTGTCTTCACATCCCAGTCATAGGCACTGCAAAGCGCCTCGTAGGACACCGTGAAATCCACCCACTTAATATATTCGTTTTCTATCGCAAGCACGGAGCTTCCCGCCGGCTCACTCCCCAAGGTCACGCCATCCGACTCCTGCCGTCCGCAGAGTATAACCGCCATAACTGCCAAAGCAATGCATTCCGCGAGAATCCCCTTTCGCAGCCACCCCGTATATGTCTCCCTCTGTCCCCTGTTCATCGCCGCTCCGGTCAGACTTTTCTCTGCAATATATGAAAAATGCGGTGAACATATTCGTTCACCGCACGCAGCCGCCTAATGGCTGCTTACTTTCTCATATAACTGCCGGATCTCTTCACCCGTCGCAAGGTAATCCGAAAAAGCGCTCGCAGATCCTGCCGCCACGCCCATACGAAATGCGTGTCCGTATTCTCCACGCTCCATCCAGCCCGCCATAAAGCCCGCTGCCATGGAATCCCCCGCGCCCACTCCGTTTTTCAGTTCCCCTTCCGGCGCCTCCGCTCTGTGAATGCCTCCGTTCTCGTCCAAAAGCACCGCGCCATCCCCTGCCATGGAGACCAGCACGTTTCTCGCGCCCAGCTCCTGCAGCTTCTTGGCATAGGGTATGACCTCTTCCCCTGCACGTAGCTCCACACCGAACAGCTCCCCGAGCTCGTCAAGGTTCGGCTTGATTAAGAACGGATGGTATTGCAGGACATTGAGCAGCAGCTTCCCTGTCGCATCCACGACAAGGTTCAGTCCTCTGCCGCACAGCTTCTCCATGATCCTTCCATAGATGTCATCGGGCAGGGTGGCAGGAATGCTCCCCGCCAGAAACAGGCTGTCTCCCCCGCCAAGCTGCTCAAGCTGTGCCATCAGCGCTTCTATCGCCGCCGGTGGGATTTCCGGCCCCTGACCGTTGATCTCCGTTCCTTCCACCGATTTTAATTTTAAATTGATGCGGGAATTGCCTGTCTCCAGATGGATAAAATCCGTCCTGATACCGAAGCTTTTGAGGCGCTGTTCGATCTCCTCCCCCGTGAAGCCCGCCACAAAGCCGAGCGCGGTGCTGTCTATGCCGAGATTTTTCAGGACAATGGACATATTAATTCCCTTTCCGCCCGGCAGCATCAGCTCTGATGATGTGCGGTTGGTGTGTCCGAGCCGAAAGCCCTCCACTGCCACGATATAGTCCAACGACGGATTCAAGGTCACTGTATAAATCATCTTTTCCCCTTTTCTGCGGATGTTCTGACCGCACAAAGGCACCGGAAAAGCGCTGACAACTCTTCCCCGGTGCCTTTTTCATGCCTGAACTATGCAGGCGATGTACTTATTCTTCCGGCTCAATCAGTCCGTAGGTATCGCCCTTTCTCTTATATACCACGTTGACCTGATCTGTCTCCGCATTGATGAATACGAAGAAGTTATGTCCGAGCAGCTCCATCTGGATGCAGGCATCCTCGGGATACATCGGCTTAATGTCAAACTTCTTTGTACGGACGATCTTAATGTCCTCATCGTCCATATAATCATTTTCCACATACATCTTGCTGAAGGAGCTTGCCGCCTGCTGCTTGTCCACGATCTTGTTCTTATACTTCTTCAGCTGTCTCTCAATGATCTCCTCCACAAGATCAATGGAAACGTACATATCGTTGCTGACCTGTTCGGAACGAATGATATTTCCCTTTACCGGAATCGTTACCTCGATCTTCTGACGATCCTTCTCCACGCTCAGTGTCACATGTGCTTCTGTATCGGGATTGAAGTACTTTTCCAGCTTACCAATTTTCTCCTCTACAGCAGCCTTCAGTCCGGGTGTAACCTCAATGTTCCTTCCAACAATTATAAATTTCATACTAATCATCCCTTTCGGTTATTTATTGTATAAGCATTATACCATATTTCTAATTGGTTTTGCAACAATTTAACAAATTTTTTACTTGTTTTTGATATTAAATATGTCAACCAAAATCCCGACTTTTTTCGACAAAATGAAATTTTTATGACAACTACACAAAACAGACGTTCCTGAATCCTCGACATTTTTCAGCAGAAACTGCACCCCTAAATCTGTGGATAATGTGTATAACTAAGTGTATAAATAACTTTTGTCGAATTTTACGGCATTCTGATTGTGGATAACTTTTTCGACTATTGCGTTTTTGTTTCGACCGTTTTTCTTTTTATTTTTGCTTTTTGTCTATTTTGTACAGAAGCATAAAACGCCCCCGCCTTTGCTCCCCGAAAATATTTTGAAAACTTTCCAAATTGAAAAGCCTGAACCGTTCGATTCAGGCTTAACGCATTCGTTTATACTGTTGTTTAGAAGATACGTCTGATAGCAAGGATCTTTCTGTAATCCGCCTGGGAAACAATAATTCCCGTTTTCTTATTGGATGCATGCACGATCTGACCGTCGCCGATGTAGAGCGCCACATGGCCGGAATAGCAGATCAGGTCGCCCGGCTGTGCATTTGCAAGACCATCCACTGCATAGCCCTGTGAGCGGTCAGATGCAGAGGAATGAGGCAGGCTTACACCAAAGTTCGCATACACACTCATTACAAAACCAGAGCAGTCGGCGCCGTTGGTCAGGCTTGTTCCGCCCCATACATACGGATTGCCGACGAACTGCAGGCCGTATTCCGCTACCGCAACACCCATTTCACTGCCTTCTCCCACAGAATAGCTTGCGCTGCTCTGGGTATTTGCCGAAGAGGTGCCCGACCCGGTCTTCTTTGATACCTTTGCCGCTGCTGCAGCCTGAGCCTTTCTGCGCTCTTCTGCCTCCTTTGCGAGACGTGCCGCTTCCTCCTCCTTGGATTCCGCCTGGACAAACTCGCTGCGGAGATCTACATAATCGGTAGATACCCATCCGGTACCTTCCTCGACATCAACCTTTACCCAGCCCTCTGTCTCCTCGAGCACCAGAAGCTCCTCTGCCTCGGGAACCATGCCTAAAATCGAGGATTCCGTCGTGGGCTCTGTGCGGACAAACAGCGTCTGCGTCGTCACCGTTGCGATTCTCGTTCCAACGCTTCTGGCAATTTCCACTGCATCCTCTCCTGTCACGCAGTACTCAGCCTTCACATACCCGGTAACGGAGCCGGACTTGATAAGATACCAGCCGTCCTCCTCCTGAATAAAGGTTCCGACGGAATTATTGTAGAGCTTGCCGAGAATCTCTCCCGACTCGCTCGGAAGGCTTCTCACATTGACACAGGAACGGACCTGCGCAATCACAAGGTTGCGGAACAGCTCCTCCTCTGCATCCTCTGCAGTAGCTGCCTTAGCGGTCTCTGTGTCCTCGATATTCATCCACTCAATGATCGACTCGACCGGAATTGCCGTCTGGCTGGAGATGTCCTCCAGCTTATTTCCCTTGGCGATCGCCAGTCCGATGCCTCCGCTCGGGAGAACCGATGCCTCCGCTGTAAGTCCTGCGCCGGAGAATCCGATCACTGCTGCCAGTATATATGCCGTTGCCCTGAAATGACTGTGCTTCATGCCTTCCTCCATATCCGGATTTCAATATTTCAATCTCTGCCTGAATCTATTTCAAAAAGTTAATTTTTTTACACCATTTGTTACGGAATTGTTACAACCATTAAAAAATATAACACTCCTTTTTCCATTTGTCAACCTTACTTCTCTGGCATATAATTCCTTGGAAGCCGCATATTTACTGGGTTTTTGTAATAATGCACAAAAAAGAACCATCAAAATTGATGATTCTTTTTTTATAAATCTTTTGTTTTTATTAAGAAAGCTGTTAAGAAATTATTTTCTGCAAAACATTCCTGCGGCGACGGCGGCATTCGCTCCGTCCGCAACCGCCGTGATAATCTGCCGGAGCGGCTTCTTCCTCACATCGCCCGCTGCGTACAGCCCCGGCACAGCCGTCGCGCAGTCCTCCCCGGCAGAAATGTAGCCGCCCTCGTCGAGCGGTAAAAGTCCCTGAACCAGCTCCGTATTCGGATGAATGCCGACCGCGATAAACACACCCTGTACCGGCAGCTCAGATTCCGAACCCGATTCGGCATCCCGGATACGCAGGCTCTGAACCGCTTCCGTTCCTGCAATCTCCTCCACGGTTGTATGGTAGAGGATTTCCACGTTCTCCAGACGCTTTAACTCCTCCTGCAGAACCATCGCGCCGCGCAGCTCGTCCCGCCTGTGGATCAGATAAACCTTTGCACAGGTGCGCGCAAGATAAATCGCATCCTCGAGCGCGACATCTCCTCCGCCGACGACCGCAACCGTCCTGCCGCGGAAGAACGCGCCGTCACAGGTGGCGCAGTAGGAGACTCCCATGCCGGACAATTCCTCTTCTCCGGGCACATCCAGCCGGGCATGAACCGCTCCTGTCGCAAGGATTGCCGTCTTTGTCTCAAATTCCCCGATGTCGGTTCTCACGAGCCAGCTTCCGCCGCGGTCACAGATCTCCGTAACCTCCGCTTCCCGGAAATCCACACCGAGCTTGTCCGCATGTGCCCTGAACTGCATTCCCATGTCAAAGCCGTTGATCCCCGGCAGACCGAGATAATTGTCAACCTCATAAGTATTCAGTATCTGCCCGCCGCTCATCGGTGCCTTCTCCAGCACCAGAAGCTCCAGGCCCGCCCTTTTTCCGTACACTGCGGCGGAAAGTCCCGCCGGGCCCGAGCCGATAATAATCAAATCGTACATATTCCCTCCATGTGTCAATGTAACTTCACTTCTCTAAGAGTAACAGTTTCCCGCTGGAAAAGCAAGCCGTTGTGTGGTAAGGTAGTGTCAGAAGGAGATCTGACATGACACCTATAAATATAGAAAATGGAAATAAGAAAAACGCTCTCATCACCGGAGCTTCCCGCGGCATCGGCAGGGCAGCCGCCGAGTGCTTTGCCGCCGCAGGCTATGACCTGCTCCTGACCTGTAACAATTCGACCGCGGCACTTCAGGAAACCACTGCCGCTCTGGAAGAAAAATACGGCATTCAATGCTCTGCCGTCAAATGCGATATGGGAAATGAGAAGGAAGTGCTCCGGCTCTTTGAAGCTCTAGACACGCTCGACGTTCTCGTCAACAATGCCGGCATTGCCCACATCGGTCTGCTGACGGACATGACCGCCGACGAATGGCACCGGGTTCTGGCAGTGAATCTCGATTCCTGCTTCTACACCTGCCGCGCCGCAATTCCGCTGATGCTGAAAAAACACAGCGGTCACATCATCAACGTCTCCTCTGTCTGGGGTACGCAGGGGGCTTCCATGGAGGTCGCCTATTCCGCCTCAAAGGGCGGTATGAATGCCTTCACCAGAGCGCTCGCCAAGGAGCTTGCTCCGAGCAACATTCAGGTCAACGCCATCGCCTGCGGTGTCATCGATACCGCGATGAACGGCTGTCTCTCAGAGGAGGATATCTGTTCCCTCACCGCAGAGATTCCCACAGACCGGCTCGGCAGACCGGAGGAGGTCGCGTCGCTGATCCTCCAGACGGCTTCCGCTCCCGCTTACATGACCGGACAGATCATCACAATAGACGGCGGCTGGTATTGACCCCCCGCCGTCTGTTTTTGCCGCATTCTCCTTACAGGAACGCGTCCTCTCCCGGGATCGCCTGTATGTCCGTACCGGGAGCCAGAGAATCCACGATCCTCTGCATTTCGTCCTTCGTCTGAACATCCTTACATCTCAGGATCAGCTCCTCTTTCTCCGCTTCCGTCAGAGCCGCATATCCCTGCATGGCAGACTCATTCATCGCAAGCGCCATTCCAAATCCCAGCGGAAGCTCACCGAGCGTAAAGCCGTCGCCACTGATTCCGTTAAAATCCATAATCACACACTCCTTTTTCAGAAAAAGGGCGACCGTAAACCGACCGCCCGATTACATTTATAGTATGTGCCTTTTTTCTGAAAAAAATCCGTTTATTGCTCATCCAGATAGAGCTGCACCCTTGACTGTATATTTTGCGCCACGATCTCGACCGTCTTATCCCCGGTGAAGTAAGCATCTGCCTCCTCCGTAATAATTCCCCGGATAAAATCATATTGCGTTTCATAGGGTGTCAGGCTGTCCATTATTTCCAGATATTCTTCGATATAGCTCTCTCCGTCGGGCTTGCCGCTGATTATTGTGTAAGTATGCCCATCAAGCCTTACCTCCGGCTGTGTCACCCAATCTGCATTCTTCGGTGTTATGATCCTCCCATCATAGTAATCCCGGCGTAAAATGACATCAGATACCAATGTGTCATTAAACTCGTACAGGCTGTTCAGGAAATCCTTGATAATCTCAAAATGCTCCGTGTTCTTATTGACTGCCATTCCGCTATAGCAATAGATGAAATTGCCGTTATCCGCATTTGTCGGATAGCCCACGAAGTGATAGTCCGGCCCAAGAGCCGCCATCGTACTGCTGAACCCCGAAAAGCTCATTTGATCCGCATATACCAGAACCTCCCCGCTCTGCAGAACCGTTCTTCCCCAGCTTTCCGTGCTCTCAACGAAGTTATCCGTAATTGAAATCTGATACCGCTTACAGATCTCCAGAATGTGAATGAACTCGTCAGAGTCAAAGGAGCAGGTCTTCTTCTCTGCATCTAAGAAATCAGAATGCCCGATGTCCCTGATAAACAGATATAACGGATCTATCGTAAAGAAACTGCTTGAACAAAGTGTTTTAAAAGGAGTTCCGGCTGCCTCTCTCGCCTCTATAACGTCGATGAACTCCTGCACTGTCCACGATGGCTTGTCCCATACTTCATTATTGACCATCAGGGTATAAGTCGCCGCGCTCGTCGGCAGCATATATTGTTCCCCATCTATACGTCCGCTGTCCAACAGCCCCTGAAATAACACGCTCTCCAGCTGTTCAGACAGCACCCCGTCTAAGTTCATAAGACAGTCCTTATCCTGCAATGCCATGAGCTGCTCCCTGTCCAGCTGGATAATATCGGGACCTTCCCCCCTGGCAATGTCGGCATAGATCTGGTTGATCTTATTATCCTTCTCGTCGTACCGATATTCTTCCCCAATTTCGATGGTCACTCCCGGATGCGTTCTCTCATAATTGGCAATCGCCGTCTGCATTCCATAATCCAAAAATATATACGGCTGCAGGCGGATCGTCGCTGTCACTGCAGGGCCGGAGGTCGTGATGATCCTCAGGGTATTGTCATCCGAAAACAGGACAACGTCACCGTTTTCATTCCGTGCAAGCCCCAGAAGATATTGAAAGATCTCCTTGGAACCAATATACCTTCTTGTCTGCTCTCCCGTAAGGATATTCCATGTAATCAGCGCATTGTTATTGTCTAAATAGAGAAAATTTCCATGGGAATCCGCAAATATCTCCTGATAGGCAGGAACATTTCCCTCATACAGTACGACCGGCGTATCTCCGTCAAAGTAGAAGACACTGGTCTGCTTGCTGACGCTGTCCCATGATCTGAACAGCCAGATGCCGTCGTATGTCTGGCACATCGCTGAGATCGTTGTCTTCCCTTCCCCGAAGCCGTGGAACTCAGTGACCAGATTACCTTCCTCATCTGCCACATACAGTCCCGATCCATCCGCCGGAATCAGGTAATGATGTCCCGAGCGCGCCTCCCAAAGAGCGTCCAGTTCCATGACAAACCATGCGGCGTTCGGAAGAGGTATCCCCATTTCAACAACCGGGAATAAGTCTACCGGTTCTGAGGTCGTTCCGTCCTCATACAGCTCTCTGGCTTGAAATCCCGTCACATACCCATCCTCATCCCGTCCGTCAGCGTATGTCATGATGCGCCCCTGCGATACCGAAAAGAAATCAAAATTCTGTGCCGGACAGGCTATCGTCTGAATTGTCATGGTATCGCAGTCGAGAATGTCCATATAGGGTCTTATGTCTACCGTCTGCTCCCCCTCGGTCTGAAAATAGTATGTTCTGAGATAATAAATCCGGTTCTGGTCGACACAGCACCCGCCCGGATAACCCCTTGTCTGCTCATGATCTTCAAACGTCTCCTGCCGGTACTCAGAAACCGACATAAAGCTGTCCGGATTCGTAATGTCCTCCTTTTTCCAGTCCCCGGCAAGCAGATTAATGACAGGCTCCTGCCGGTACTGCTCTCCATAATCAACCGTCTCCTCGCTGGCGCTGGCCTCGACACTTTCCTCGTCTGTCTTCCCGCCGCAGCCGCACAAAATTGCTGTCATCAATAGAACCAGTAAGATTTTGCTCTTGCTTTTCATGTTCATGCCCCCCTAAATGTCCTCCTTGGTTGAAATATAGTCACTCCAGCTCAGTTTTTTTCTCCAGCCCGTCGTTTTCAGCAGAATACCTATTTTTGCCCCTTTCTCTATCCTTTTCCCGGTGTCCCCGGGCAGTCTGCAGCTGAAACCGCACTCCTGCCATTCCACGCCAAGCGCCTCTGCGACATCCCTGCGCTCCACCTTACAGGCTTCATAGCAGACTGCCTCGCCGTTTTCTCCCGACAGTGCCAGACAGGGCCTCACACCCGCCATTGCCTTATCGCTCTTCCAATAGTACCAGCCCCGCACAATACAGTCTCCATCCCGGACAACTTCATCAATATGCACCTGAAAGGGACTTTCATACCGCCCCGGATGTTTTATTGTGCCCGCCATTTTTGCGGGAAGCAGCGTGTTACCGGAAAGTCTGCAGGAAAAGTCCGTGCAATCCGGTGCAAGATTCACAGAGTAGTATGGGTCAATGCCCTTCGCATAGCAGGGATGCTTTTCCCAGAGCAGCGTGCGCTCCTCAATCAGACGGCGCATTTTCTTCTCGTCTCTGGAATCAAGACCACGGCTTGCCGATTCATGATGAATCAGGCATACATCATTCCGAATTACATTGTCATAGCCTGCCTCATGCAGCTTCATGCACAGATCCACATCATTAAAAGCTACTGCAAGCGACTCATCAAAGCCCCCGACCTGACGGAATTTTGCAGTCTGTACCATCAGGCACGCCGCCGTCACCGCCAGACAGTTATAGTCCAGACGGTTTCTTCCATAATAATACACCTCCGCATCATCCTTGCCCAACAGTGCATGGGATGGACCCATGCCGACATTGATGACGCCCGCGTGCTGGATGATCCTGCCTCCCGGATAATACAGCTTCGCCCCGACGGCTCCTGTATGCGGCAATGCCGCCTGTCCTGCCATACGCCCGAGCCAGTCCGGCTGGATCACTTCTATATCATCATTCAGGAAAAGCAGAAATTCTCCCTTTGCATGCTCCGCGCCCAGATTGCACATCCTTGCAAAGTTAAACGGCATCGGTTCATACACATATTGGATGGAATGTACCCGACAATAAGCATCGATCCGCTCCCGGTTCTCCGGGCTGCTTCCATTGTCAACAAGCACAATCTCCCGGTTGGCATAGTCCGTATTTTCCTCCAGAGAATCCATGCAGGCTGTAAGAAGTCCGACATTGTCTTTGGATGGAACGACAATACTGACCTTCGGTGTTCCCCCCGGCTCATAGACAACTCTGCTCAAAGGCATATCCGCAACAGGCTCTATATGTCCTCTGATTCCCCGCCGCCTGAGTGCCGCTTCCTTCGCTTTGTCGATAGCGCTTTGTTCATCCGGTGTAGCTTTCACAGCATACTCCGCAATTCTGTGATTTAAAATATAGGGAAGATGCAGAATCCGTTCTGCCGGCACGCCCTCGGTATAACGGAGCGCAAATTCATATAGGAAGCCGGCTACCCTTTTCTCCACATCCGCCAGTACCTTAAGGCAGCGCTCCCTGCGGTAGGCGCACGCCTGTCCCGTATATCTGTCACAGAAAAGCAGCTCCGGCGACCAGTCAGGTTTAAAAAAGGGCGAAAAACGCTCTCTGCTCCACAGGGAAATCATGTCCTCGTCCCCATAGATCATATCCGTTGTCCTGTCGGTTACCGTCAGCTTCGACCATCCCTTCAAATCACACCAGTCCGCCTCTGTCAGAAATACGACGTAATCGGCACTGCTCTCTGCCAGCACTTCCTCCAGCCCTTCCAGTGTGCTCACCACTGCTGCCATACGATCCCTGTACGGTTTTCCGTTCGCCCGAAAGAGTCTTTTCCTCGCGGCAGCGTTCACCGCCATCTTTCCCATTTGCAGCAAAATGAACAGCAGGCGCGGCTGAAAAGCCGCCCCGTTCCCGCATGTCACTTTCTGCTCTCTGTTGTTTTCGTTTTCCTTGATCCACTGCCGGTATCTCAGCTGTTCTCTATCCTTCTTCCGCCTCACTTTTCCGCTCCCAACACAAAGTCCAAAAGTTTCTGATCCCGCTGCAGCGTGGTCTTATGGGAAAGCACATACTCTCTTGCCTTCGCCGCCATCTCCGCAGCCGCAGTTCTGTCCGCCAGCAGTCTCTCCAGACCTTCCCGCCATTCCTCTGCCGTTCTGCACAGGATGATATTCTCGAGCTGTCTGGTCGCACCTTCCAGCTCCCTGTTCATGCTGCCGATGGTCGGTACGCCGACCAGTGCCGCCTCCATCCATTTATTCTCCGACTTGCACTGATGGAAGATTGTGTCCTCCAAAGGCATCAGATTACAATCAATCCCCGCAATGGACTCCGGAAGCCTGCGCCAGTCCATAAAGCCCTCCCGGATCACCTGCTCCTTCACTCCGTCAAACTTCGTCCCGAGTTCCAGACAGCCTACCACCTTAAGCCGTACCTCACTGTGTGCCTTCATGAACTCCAGAAGGACATCCTCGATCAGCTCAAAATCCCGGTTATGCGTATTCGATCCACTGTAATAGCCCATGATAAAGGTATCTCTGCAGCTCTTCTTTTCCATTGCCAGATTCGACAGAATCACCATCTCCGCGCTGGCGGCATTCCGGTTTATATAGGTGGCTTTTCCGGGAAATTCCAGCGCCGTCACAGCCGCCAGACTGTCCGTAGACAGCAGGAAGCCGTCCATCTGCTCCATGCATTTATGGATCAGCTTACTGTATACATCAAAGTCCTTATACTCCTCTGTATGGAAGAACGGAAGGTCACGGATACCGGCATAGTCAAAAATATAGTCATCAATATCGTACACCAGCCGGACTTTATGTCTCCCCGCCTCTGCGATCAGCTCCGGTATACATCCCATATACCGGCAGCGGTAAATGACAACCGCCCCTAATTCCTCCCAGTTAATTCCAAAATCATGGGTTTTCTCAAACCTCTTCGCAAGCTCCTCCGTCTCGACAAGCTCTCCATCCGCTCCCTGACAGAGCAGTTCTTCCCTCAGATGCTCCAGACGGTATCTCGACGAGAAGGAAATATATTCCGCAACATAAAGAATCTTTTTGGAAAAGCTCTTCCGTGCAGAGATTCCAAGCTTTCCGGCAAACGCAAGAATCTCATCCAACGCCTCCGCCGGAGCAATCTCCATCGGTCTTTTTCCTTCCGATGCCCGCAGTACCAGCCCCTTGTCATAGTTCCGCACGCGCTCGGCAGGCGCTCCCAGATCAAAGGCTGCAATGGGCATTCCCATTTTCATGATCTCTTCCGCCGTATAGGAAAAGGTTTCCGGCCAGACAGAAGGAATGAGGAAAATGTCTATGTCGTTCTCAAATACCAGCCGGGGCAGTTCCTCCTGCCTGTATGCACCGGTCTCCGAAAATTCGGGGAAGGCTTTCATATCAAGCTCCTCACACCTGCCGATCAGCCGGAAACGCACGGGCAGCTGCCGGTCTTCAATTTCCTTCAACAGTTTCTTAACAAATTCTCCGCCCTTGTGTACGGTAAATACACCGAGCAGACCGATATTCAGCGTCCCGGTCGTCTTCGTTGTCTTATGAACCGGGAACAGATAGGAAACCTGATGCGGCACCAGCGTATAGGCAAGGTCATCTCCGAATTCCCGCTTCATACGCGCAAGCGTATCCCCGGAAAAGCATCTTACCTCGTCAAAATGTTTCAGGAATTCCTTCCAGTTCTGTACCCATACCTTCCTGCTGGGACAGGCGTATCCGGTCTGATAGCCTTTTCTTGCATAGCATTGCTCACACTCCGCCGCGTCAGGCATACCACAGTATTCCAGATTGCCGTCTGTAAGGTTTGTGCTGGGACAGATTGCAAAATAGTCATGCATCAGCATGATGAGCCTGCAATTTGTCTGACTGTCACGCACCTTAAGTATCACCTTCTGCATATCCCATAGATGTGCAAAGGAAACCAGTTCATTCACATAGAGCCCGTCAAATTTGCAATACCCGCATACCGCCAGAACCTCTTCCATGGACCAGCACTCATAGGTCTGGACACCCCTGTTGTTTTCAAAGGTAAATGTCCACACCGGTACCTTCACGTTGAACGCAATCGTGGAAACACAGCAGCCGTCAGCCAGAAATTCCGCCTTGCGCTCGTTCAGGTATTTCGTTGCCCCGCCGCCGAGGCTATGGTTTACGAATAGAATCGATCTCGTCTCATGCGTATCGATCAGGATTTCCAACAGCTGACGCAGCACACGGTTCTTATCCTTCTGGATAAATTGCACCACCTCCGCATCATAGGTGGGGTAATCCCTTTTCAGTATCTGCATATGGCTTTCGATCAGCTTCTGCTTTTCCTCACTCACAAAGCTTCCGCCGTGCTTATGGTATATAAACAGATTTTCCACCTGGACATTATGGAAGCCCTTCTGTACAGCGCGCTGGCACCAGTCGTTCTCCTCGCCGAAGCCCCTGGTATACTTCTCGGTATCCAGAAGTCCCACCCTGTCAATCGCTGCACGGTTCATTCCCATGCAGAAGCCCACTCCGGTAGGCGCCTCGATATTTCCCGGTCTGACGCGTTTAAAATAGCTGTCCAGCACATCCACGCTTAAGCCCCTGTAGATCGGATTGTTGTAGCAGAAGTTCGGAAAACTGAATATTGTTGCACTGTTTGTATATGGGGTTGTACTGCCTACCTTGGGATTTCTGAGAATGGGCAGCATCAGACGTGCCAGCCAGCCGGAAGGAAGCTCCGTATCTGTATTGACAAGGGCGACATGTCCTCTTGCCTGCTCTAAGCCGCGGTTCACGCTCTTCACAAAGCCGAGGTTCTCTTCATTCTCCAATAAAAGCGCGTTGGGATGCTTTTCCACGAATAACCGCTCCAGGGCATGTACCCTCTCATCCGGGCTCTTATCGTCCACCAGCAGAAACCGGCATGGCATTCCCGCCTCCGGGAGATCCTCAAACAGTTTTTCCAGATAGGAATATCCGTTATAGATCGGGATAATGACATCCACAACCTCACCGCTTGCAGCCGCCTCAGCCACATAGTCCGGCACCGCCTCCGGCTCATAGAAATTCTGCTCCAGCAGCGGCACCATTCTGGGAAAACGCTCCTCCTTTTTCCAGATACCGACAATTTTCCCCTTGACCCTGGACAGCCCCCGCTTCCCCTTTTTCAGAAAGGCGACCGCTTTCGTGTCCTCTAACTTTTCCTTATAGAATCTGCTGTTCTTTATCCTGATCCAAACCTTACTCATCTCTGTTCCCGCTGCAAACCATCACTTTCCTGCAAATTATTCTGTCCGTATAAGTCCAATATCACTCTAAGCCAGCGTCAGCTCCACAGGGCAATGATCCGACCCCAATATGTCTGTATGGATGGCAGCGCCCAGCATACGCTCCTTTATCTGCTCCGACACAAGGAAATAGTCAATGCGCCAGCCTGTGTTTCTCGTTCTCGCCTGAAAGCGGTAGGACCACCAGCTGTACACGCCTTCCGTGTCAGGATAAAAGTGGCGGTAGCTGTCCACAAAGCCGCTCTCCAGAAGCTCCGACATCTTTCCCCTCTCCTGATCCGTAAATCCGGCATTGTTGTGATTTGTCTTGGGATTCTTCAGATCGATCTCTTTATGTGCCACATTCATATCCCCGCAGACAATAACGCCTTTTCCGGCTGCCAGCCGATTCAGGTACGCCCTGAAAGCATCCTCCCATTGCATACGGTAATCCAGCCTTTTCAGCTCCTCCTGCGAGTTCGGCGTATAGACATTTACAAGGTAAAAATCCGGGTACTCAAGCGTGATGACACGCCCTTCGTGGTCGTGCTCCTCAATGCCGATTCCATAGCTGGCCTGCATGGGTTCCAGCCTTGTAAAGACAGCCGTTCCCGAATAGCCCCTCTTTTCCGCATAGTTCCAGTACTGATAATAGCCCGGCAGCTCCATCTCAATCTGTCCTGCCTGCAGCTTCGTCTCCTGAAGGCAGAAAAAATCCGCATCCAGCTTTTCAAATATCCCCATGAAGTCTTTTCCCATCACGGCACGCAGTCCGTTGACATTCCAAGAAATAAATTTCATTTGCGCTCTCGCCTTTCTTATAAGAACTTGTCCAGTTCCCTCTCTGTTTCCTCGTCCTTCTTTAACTTCGTGCAATCTACAAGGGCTCCGTTTGCCATGACCATGCTGACATGCCGCAGCGCCTTCAGATCCTCCAACGGGTTCTGCTTCATGGCAATCAGATCCGCACACATTCCCTCCTTAACCATGCCGATATGATCCTCCACTCCGAGGATGGCGGCATTTCCCGCTGTCGCCGTATAGAGCGCAAAGGCGTTGTCCACACCGCAGTATTTATGAAAATAGAACAGTTCCCGCCACATATCATAATGTGTGATATACGGACATCCCGTATCCGTTCCGAGACCTACCGGTATGTTCTCCGCGAGGCACCTCTTCGCGCAATCCACGATTCCCTTGAACACAATATTGCCGTTATACTGCTGCTCCTCCGTGGCACGGCTGACGGAACGGTCAAACAGGGCATAGGGCAGTGCCGGAGAAATCGTCGTAACCAGCGCTGCCTTCTTCTCCTTGAACAGCCGGATGATCTCATCGTCCGGTTCCGCTCCATGTTCAATCGTGTCTACACCGTTTTCCAGAGCGACTCTGACTCCCTCCGCGCTCTCCACGTGCGCCGCTACCTTCAGCCCGCGCTTATGCGCTTCGTCGCAGGCCGCCTTTACATATTCCGGCGGCATCTTAAGAACTCCGGGCTCGCCTCTCTTCGTAGCATCCAGCACACCGCCCGTAATCATCAGCTTAATGAGATCCGGCTTCGTCTCCGCGATCTTCCGCACATACGCCGCCGCTTCCTCTGCGCTGTTCGCCTCGTAGGCAAGGGAACCCGCCATATGTCCGCCCGGCACGGAAACCGCCATATTTGCAGCGAGTATGCGCGGGCCGGTCTTCTTCCCGGCGTTAATCTCATCCCGGAGTCTGGAATCATAATCAAGGATGCCGCCAACGGTTCTGATCGTCGTCACACCGCTGTACACCTCCGGTCTGACAAGGGCTGTGCACAAACCATAGGACAGTCTTCTCATCAGTCCGTTCGCCGTCACTTTTCTGACCAGCTTTCTGACATCCTGCGGTTTTTTCTTGGGTTTTCCCGTTCCCGGAATATGGACATGAAGGTTAATCAGTCCCGGCATGATATACTGTCCGGCAAGATCGATGACCTGATATCCATCCAGATCGATTCCCTCATTCCGGATAGCGGTAATTGTTTTGCCTTCAACAAAGATTACCTTCCCTGTCTGCGGCTCCATCTCCCTGCTTCCATCCAGAATCACTCCATGAATCAACGCATACCCTTTGTCCATACCAACAGCATCTCCTTCGTAACCTGATTTCAAACACCTGCTTCCATTATATACAACATTTGCTATTTTGTCATCAGGGATATACTTTCCTTGCTTCCTTTCACTGTTTTTCAATACACTATGCCATTAAAGGTTGGGATTTTTAAGCACAAAAAAGGGAACCCGCACGCTTTGGCACAGGCTCCCTTCCCTGAAAATTGATCCTTATTTTTTACTGTCCATGAACTGCGGTGGAACCGCGTTTGTATTGTTCATATTCTTGTAGTAATTATACGCAGCCTTCGAGGAGGTTCTGCCCTCCTTGATGCCGGCACGGCGCTTTGCGAAGTACTGCTCCACAAGCTGCTTGTTTCTGGCTTCCTGGGCCTGAACGGTGACGCTGAGGTCTGTGACCGCAGTCACCTTCTGCTGGAGCTCCCTGATCTGTGCGGCATACCGCTCGCGGTTATTTTTCAGTTCGTCGGCGAGCCTTGCGTACAGTGTCTCGAATCCGGCATCCAGACGGTTGATCTCGTCTATCAGCTTTCCCTTCTCCTCGATCGCCGCGTCAAAGTCGTCGAGATCGATCGTCTCCTCCGAGAAAGCCTTCTCCTGACGCTTATTATACTCCTGCACCTTCTGCAGAATCTCCAGTTTTTTATCCAGACTTTCCGATAAAATAGTCAGACTGTTCTCCATGAAAGGCTTCCTTTCTATTTATTGTTGCTCTTCATGACTTCCTTCCATGTATCCCGCATCGCATGAAGGTGCTGGTTGACTTCCTCAAGGATCTCCTTGTCCTTCTTGATGTTTGCCTCGACCAGTCTCTGGCTGAGGTAAGCATAGACGCGCTCAAAATCCTGTGCCACTTCATAGCTCATGTCAAGCGTCTGACGGAAATAGTCGACGATCCGCTCCACCTTCAGGATATTGTTGTTCGCCTTCTCAATGTCCTTCTGTTCAACAGCGATGATCGCCACATTGCAGAATTTGATGGCTCCGTCATAGAGCATGAGCGTCAGTTCTGCCGGGGAAGCCGTCAGAACCTTGCTGTTATTGTACTGCGCATATGCATTCGGTAATGCCATATTCCGTATCCGCCTTTCAGATTAGTAAGAGCCACCCAACAGACTGGTAACGGCGCTGGTGCTCTGCTGCATTTTCGCCATAGCTGACTCCATGGAAGCAAACTTGGCATACCACTTATCCTCGTAATCATTCAGCTTCTGCTCAAGCTCTTTGATCTTGGTGGTATAGTCATCGTAATCACTCTTCATCTTCTTGTCATCATAGAAGGTGCCGAAGCTGCGGTAGCCCTCGATTGAAGTCGACATGTCATTCATCTTCGTGTATACATTCTGGGACAACTGTGTGAAGAAGCTGATAACCGTCTCCGGATCAGAAGCAATCATGCTCTTCAGCTTATCTGCATTTCCGGAGGTATCGGAGTCATCCGCATCGCCAGCAATATGATAAGCGTTCTTCTCGTTCTTCGCAGCCGTAAAATAGCTCAGGGTCTCAATACCGAAGTTTGTGAGGTACATGGTCTTACCGTTGACCTCAATGCCCTCGCGCATCTTTGTCTTGATCTCGTTGCTGACACTATAGACAGTGCCGTCACGGCGGAGCAGGGAATCCTTGATCTTCTGCTCATACTTCTCGATCTCGCTCTCGGACATATTCTGCTTCTCATCATCGGAAAGGGGCTCGTAATCCTTAAGCAGATCCGCGTTGTACACCTTATCCATCTCGTTGATGACGCTGTTATACTCTTTCAGGAAATTCTTAATCATGTCATAGATGCCGTCCGTATCCTGCTGGGTCGTCACTGTGACATTCTCGCCGTTCGTCTCGCTCAGTGCGGTAAAGGTCAGTCCGTTGATGGAAAAGACATTGTCCTTGCTCTCAAATTCCGCATTGTTCAGAGTGATCTTCGCATTCTGTCCGGTCACATAGGTCGCGCCCTTCTCGTCGGAGCCCTCTGCGGGAATATTCAGACCCAGAGCTTCCAGCAAGCCATCATCGTCAGAGGTCAGCGTAAAGTTGCCATCTGCACCGGAGCTCTTCGCACTGATGAAAAATCTCTGCTGTCCTGCATCAAAGTTTGCATTCAGTCCGGCTCCCTTAAGCTCTGTCAGAATATCCGAAATTGATGTGTATGCAGTCAGTTCAATATTTTTCTCCGTGCCGTCAGCCAGTGTCAGCTTCAGGTTCTTGGAAATGTCCTTTCCGTCCGCATCCTTGTCGAAGGTCATCAGATCCCTCATTCTCGTCAATGCGTCCGGGCTGGCGGTTCCTGCGGTCTCAAGCTTGGAAATCTTGTTACCGGTCATATAAGCCGTCTTTGCAAGCTGATCCACGCTGAGGCTCTGTACTCCCTCTACTGCACCCTCACCGGTAATTACGCTGACAGCGCTGGAATTTGACACCTTGGTCGTCTTCTTTGCATAGGCGCTGGTGAAACGCATATTGTTCAGGTACTTCGTCTGAAGGTTCTTTAACTTGCTGTTCAGATCCTTCCAGATGTCCTGCTTCCACTGCAGCTTCGTCTGCTCATTTGTCGCTGTCGTAACCTTTGTCCTCTTTGCCTCTACCAGCTGCTGGACAATACTGTCCGTATCCATGCCGGACATCAGTCCGCTCAGTCTCATTGCCATAATATGTCCTCCTTAACGTCTCTCATCTACCAGAATACCTGCCATATCCCAGATTCTGGCTATCATATCCAGAGTCTTCTCAGGCGGCAGCTCCTTGATGACCTCCTTGGTGCTCTTGTCAACGATCTTGATCGTGACACGGTTTGTTCCCTCATGTACACCGAAGATCGCTTCCGAATTACCCATGGATTTATTCATCTGCTCCACAGCCTTGCGGATCTGCTCGTTGGAAGCCTGCTCCTTCCCCGACTGCTCTTCATTGCCGAAAAGACTCTTTTCCTGTGAATTCTCCACAACATTAGTCGTCTTATCCACCTTGTCCGCAGCCTGTATTGCCTGTCTTCCTGCCTCTGTCTCATCTGTCTTTGACGGTATCGGGTTCTTCACTGCTGCACTTCCCTGTGCCTGTACCGTCATCATGCTTGAAATCGGTTCAACTGTCATTTTACTCCCTCCACTTCCGTATGAAATCCATTTCTACGTTACCGTTTCTAAAGCATTTATCGGAAAGTCCCGGAAAAAAATTAACAGGGAAGCATAAATTTTTGCTTCCCTGCATCCATTTATTCCGAAATCATTCTGTTCTGCCCATCAGATTTTTTAAAGCTTCCATGCCATCAACACTGACTGCCTCTTTATTTGCGTTCTGAATCTGCGCATATACCTCCTTGCGGTATACCGGCACCTCCCTCGGCGCCGTGATGCCGATCTTGACCTGATCGCCCTTTACCTCGAGGATCGCAACTTCTATATTGTTGTTGATTACGATGGCCTCATTTTTCTTTCTGGATAATGCCAGCATATCACTCACCAGCCTTTCTTGCCTGCAGGATGTCATAGATAGGGAACTTCACCGGGTAATCGCTGTTCTCGACAATGACCTGGCACGCCTTATGCTCGTCCACATTGATGACAAACGGCCCCTGCAGGTTCACACTCATCTTTGTAAGGTCGCCCGGTATCGTAGCCGTCACCAGCACGAGGATATTCTCCGCGTTGATATGTCCCGCTGCGGCAAGCAGCTCGTCATTTACCTCGGGATCATAGTCGGGCTTCACGACCAGCGGATCCATGACCGGCATGGCAAACGCCGGCTCATCCAGCGACTGCAGGAAACGGATTCCCACATTGACTCCCTTTTCCTCGTCATGGAGCAGTGCAAATCTCTTCAGATCCGGAAATCCGATGATTCCGTTTTCAAAGGTGATGATCTTCTCATCCGCGATTTCAACTTCTCCGAAGTTCTTTGTATTGATCTTCATTTCCACACCTTGCCTTTCCCTTATATAAAGTTCAGAAGTGTTGTCTGGCTCACCTTTCCGGTCGCCATCAGTGCCGCCTGATAGGTCAGCTCGGCGCTCTTTAACTGTATTGCCACCTCAGTGATGTCAATATCCTCATTTTCGCTCTTCAAGGTCTCGAAGGTCGTCTTCTGGTTCTGCATACGGCTCTTGACCAGTGAGAGCTTGCTGCTTCTCGTACCGCACTCGGTGATGCAGAGACTCGCATCGTCCAGATAGCCCTGAAACGAGGTAATCCCTTTCTCAAAGAGCTTCTGTTCCTTATCCTTCGCATAGGTCAGAGCCTTATCCACCGCATCCAGCTGCTTCTGCAGAGTCTCGGCATCGGTGCTGCCCTCCTCCGCCTTCTCCAGCAGCTTCGTAAGATTCGTCTGAACTGCCTCCAGATCAAGAACCTCCTGCATGGCGTTTACAAGGTCGTCCGCCTCTCTGCCGATGCCGTGCTGGAAGCACTGATCCGCCGTCGAATTGACACGGATCGTCTGGTTCAGTCCCACATCATATTCAATATCCTGACGCTCTGCATTGTCTGTCAGATAGGACTTATTATAGGTGATGGCATCCGCGGTTCCGGGGTCAGATTCACAGTAAAAATAATGCTGCGGTCTTAAATCACCCTTCTGCCAGCTCGACTTCTCGTAGGTCACGCGGATCTCCGCCTCATTCTTAATCGTAGTGTCGTCGTCCTTCGTTCCCATCAGTGTCTTATATCGGTTCTCGCCGAGAAGCATTTCTCCCGTCTCCGGCACATAGATGATGGCATCGGGATCCTTTGCCGCCATCGTATAGGGATCGTCATAGGAATGGACAAGCTGAATATCTCCCCCCGCAGACGGATCTGCCGGATCAATGAAGCCGGTCCAGGTCTGCGTATTACCATTTTCATCAATATAGCTGATGCTGGGGCTCACGCCTGTCCTGCCGCTGTAATCGGAGCAGCTGTCATATGCCAGCCGGAAGCGGTGTATCTCCACAGAGGTGACAGCCTCTTCATCGGTTGCCATATCTGCATCCGCAAAGTTCTTGGAATTTAAGTCCAGAAGGCTCTTTCCGTTTGCATTTTTCAGGTTTACCTTGACCACGGAATCAATGTCCTTGCTGGTAAGCTGCTCCGTGATGGTATAATTCAGAGTTTCCTCCTTCTCAAAGCTCAGCGAGGTATCCGTCCTGTAGCCGGTGAAGACATATCTTCCGGCATAATCGGCATCTCCCGTAGAGTACACCTCATCACTGAGTGCCTTCAGCTGCTCAAGGATGATCTGTCTGTCCTCGGTCTTCAGCGGCCCGTTGGAGCCCTTTGTACACTGTGAGATCATATTTGTGATAATCTGCGAAAGGTTCTTCAGCGCATCCTCGGTGACATTCAGCCAACTCTCCGCATCCGGAATATTCTTGCTGTAATACTGGGTGACCTCCGTGACGCTGCTGCGCAGTCTCAGTGCGCGGATCGCAACGACCGGATCGTCCGATGGTCTGTTGATTTTCTTCTGCGTTGACATCTGCGTGCTCAGCTTATCCTGATAAATCTTGTTGGTGTTAATGTTGGATAAGTTGTTGCGCTGCATGATTTTATTTGTAATTCTCATAGCCTTCCCGCCTTTCCGTTCCGCCTGTCAGCAAGCCTATACGCCTGTCTCCAGAATCAGTCTGTCATAGATTTCCGTGAGCGTCTGGATCATCTTTGATGCCAGATTGTAGCCATTCTGGTATTTTACAAGATTGACAGCCTCCTCGTCCTCGTCCACGCCCGAAATGGAAATTCTCTGCGTGTCGATCGTTCCGGCAACATCCTTAAAGTTCTGGTAAAAGGTGTTTGCCCGCTGTGCATTCAGCGCCACATCCGACAGTACACACTGTAAAAATTCCGATGCGGAACATCCTCTGAAACTCATTTTCTGCTTGTTGATGGCAAGATCCTTGATGTCCTCCAGCAGATCATTCTGCTCCACACCGTCTCCCTTGTCATATCTGTTTGCAAGGCGCTTGGGGTCGAGCTCCATTGCGCTGAGGATACTGAAATTCATGGCAGTCAGCTGATAATAGCTGTCATCGGACACGCCGACCGTCATCTTCGTATTCTTTCTCGCCAGCTCCAGCGCCTCGTCCTCTGTCAGCGTCGGATCATTCTCCATATAAGACTTCTTCGCTTCCTCTACCTTTTCCAGATAAAGGTCGTAGCGGTAGGCATCCTCAAATTCATACTGCTTGTCGTCCGTCGCATAGTCTCCGGTAAACAGCTTGACACCCACATTGCCGGCCGAATCATAGCCGGAGGTCAGAATATCATTGAACTTCTGGGAGAAGGTTCTGACCCACTCATTCATCTGGCTCATGTAGTAAGGAACGCCCTGATAGGTAATGCTTGTTCCGATATTCGCAACCTTTCCCACCCTGTCGTTCGTCACGCGGGAAGGATTCTTCTGCTGGTCTGACAGCACAAAGGTATAGGTATGTACTTCCTCGCCGTTGTCGTCATAGCTGATCTGATAAGTCCACGAATCGTAGTAAAATTCCTGATTTCCGAGGTTGATGATACCGCCGTTATCGGACAGCTTACACTTATTCAGATCCTGCAGATAAGACTGGGAAACCTGAATCGTGACGGTATCATTTGCACCGCCCGCCGTCGTCCCGGTATCGATGATCTTTCCCGTAAAGTGCTCGGCATTGTTGCCGTCGCGCATCTCGATCAGACCTCTGAGCGCGCCGCCCATAGCTCCGTTGTACAGGTTGAACTTCTGTCCGTCCTCCCAGTAGACATTGTACAGACCGTCAATATCCGTCTGATTGACCTTCTCATAGCTCGTCCTCGCAACGCATTCCAGCCCGTTGTACTCGCTGTCGTCAACGAGCGTCTGTCCGCCCGCTATCCGCACAATAAAGCGGTTTGCACCGGTCTCACGGTCCGGCTGGTTCGGGTCGGTGATCGGGATCTCCTTCGTCTCCACGTCAACCACCTCCGAGAGCTGGTCGAGCAGAAGCGTCCGCCGGTCGCGCAACTCGTTCGCCTTCACGCCGGTCAGCTCTATCGTATTGATCTGCTTATTCAGATTTGCAATCTCTCCCGCAAGGGAATTGATCTCATCGATCTTGAGCTTGATCTCCTGATTGACATCCTTCTGCAATTTCTGTAGGTTCGCCGCAACACCGTTGAAATACTCCGCCAACGCTCCCGCATAGCCTACAAACTGGGATTTTGCGGTGGCATCGTTCGGGTTCTTCATCAGCTCCTGAAGACCCGTTGTCATCAGCTGGTCGAACACCGTCTTAAATCCGGCATTCTTTCCGTTGTCGTCAAAATAATTCTCAATCTGGGTCATGTAATACTGCTTCTGGCCGTACTCGCCGACCTTCGCGTTGTTGTCCCAGTATCTTCCATCATAAAATTCGTCGCGCACACGCTCGATTGCAATCGTCTCGACACCTGCGCCTGCGCAGCCGTAGGTCTGGAACACTCTGAGCGGATTTGCCGCCTGCTGTTTGACCTGCTGTCTGCTGTAGCCTTCCGTCTGGACATTTGCGATATTGTTAGACGTGGTATTCAGCGCGGCATTGCTCGCCAGCAAGCCTGTATATGCGATATTTAATCCAAAAAACTGTGAGGGCATCTCTCTGCCTCCTTTGCTTAATGACCTAAAGTGGAAATGATATGCTCAAGCATCTCGCTGATTACATTGATGTAACGGCTGGATGCGTTATAGGCATTCTGGAACTTAATCATATTGGAAAGCTCTTCGTCTGAGGACACGCCGATGACCTGCTGTCTTGCGCTCTCCGCAGCCTCCACCGTCGTCTGCTGGTTATCGGAGATGCTGCGGTAGACCGAGCCGGAGTTCGCCACCTGTGCGACAAGGTCGGTGTAATAGTCCACGAACGTCGTCTGCTTTCTGACATTCGGGTTCAGCGTATAGATTTCCTCGGTAAACGCTGCCTTTAACGCCTCCGCCGTCTCTGTGTCCTCCGAGCCGTCCGGAAGCCGGAAGCCCAGCATCGCCGGCTCCTGCATCAGTGTCTGGTTGATCCTGAGGTTCTTGACACTGTACAGCGAATCCACCTCGTCCGCAATCTCCTCGTTTTTCACCCATATTTCGCCGCTCTTCGTCTGGGTCACGCCGTTTTCATCGACATAGCTGATCGTGCCGTTTACCTTCCGGTAACCGTCCGTCGTCACCTTCTCAAACATCTGGATCGGTCTTCCGTCCTCCATGCGCATATAGCCGCCGGGATCGGAGAAAACGTAATCCGCTCCCTGAAGAACCGTTCCGTCGTCCAGCGTGATGTCCCCCGTCTGCTGTCCGGCTGCCTTGGCAAGAATGTCATTGATCCTTGTCACGACATTGTGGATCAGCTGGTCGAACTCCGCTTCAATATTCATCAGCACCGACTGGGAAATGCTGTCGTAATCTCCTTCAATGTCCGTGTAATCCGCCCTGTGATCTCCCCTTGCAAGGAGCATGGATTTCAGCCCGCCGATATCCGTGTTCAGGTCGGATGAAATCTCCCTGTTGAAATTAAAGACCTCCGCACCGTCGATATTGTACTCGCGGGTTCCGTCATCCAGCACGCGGTAGGTTGCATTCTGCGGCCAGAACGGAGTATAAAAGCCGGTATTCGGGTCAACGTCCAGTTCCATCTTATAGCAGGTGCCGCCTTTGACGAAATCCACTCCCTCAATCTGGATGGAGACGCTTCCGTAGATGTCCTCGGAGAACGACATGCTGGTCATCTCCGCCAGCTCATCCAGTATCTGGTTCCTGGCATCCCGCAGATCGTTGGCATGCTCGATGCCGCCCGCCTCCACGGCGCGGATCTTGTCATTCAGCAGTAAGATCTGGTCACCGTATTCGTTGATCTTGTCAACCTGTTTCTTTATCTGCACATTCAGATTATCCTGATAAGAAGCCAGTCCCGCATAAACCGTCGATGCGCGCTCCACGAATTCGGAAGCCTTGCGGACAAGAAGTCCCTGCGTCACGGAGCTTGCCGGATCCTTCGCCAGCTCCTGCACGGATGTCCATAAGTCCTCAATCGTCGTCTGGAACGCCTCACCGTTCATCTCTCCAAGCTGGCTCTCCACTTCCTCCAGAACCTCTGTGGACACTTCATAGAACATACTGCGCCCCGATTCCTTGCGGTATGTCTTATCCAGAAAATAATCTCTGATCTGTTTTACCCGGGAATAAGTGACACCCAGACCGGTCTGCTTATTGTTTACAGACTGGGGGTTCACGGAAAGCGTCACATAGCGCCTTGCAGACTGCTGCACCTGCTGTCTTGTATAGCCGGTGGTGTCGATATTAGAAAGATTATGCGCTGTGGTATTCAGCGCATTCTGACTTGTCTGTAATCCGGATGCTCCAATGTATAAGCTGCCCATCAATGGCATAATATCACCTCTGTCTTTACCGTTGTTACTGTTTTGCGTCAAAACCGCCGCCGGCTACACCCATCGTGTCTCCGGTGTTATACGCACTTCTGGTATAATTTGCCGTCTCCGGCGCCGCCTTGGACGCCTGCAGGAGATTCATCTCAAACTCCACCATTTCAAGTGCATTTCCCAGCAGTTCCTTGTTCTGTTCATTCGTCCGCTGTAATTCATGCACTGCGCTCTGCAATCTGTCGTGCGCCGCTGCAAGTCTCTGCTGTTCTGCAGGTCTTGCCGCAAGCATATCGATCATATTCCGGAGCTTCAGCTTCGTAACATCCCTGTTCAAAACATTGGCGATATCCGCAGTAACTTCCGTCCTCTTCTTTTCCAGATGGCTGATTCTGCTTACCGATTCCTGTTCATCATCCGTGATTTTCTGTAATGTCTCCAGATCACCGCTCACGATAACCGGAGTCTTCTTCTGAGACAGGCTCAGAAGTCCCTCATATTCTATGCCTTCCTGTTCAATTACTTCTATCAGGTTCTCCATTAAGCTGGCCACGGGACTTCTTACCTCATTTCCTCATACTTCTTTAACAGCTTCTCCGCAAAGCTCTCATTGTCAACACTGTAGGTGCCGCTCTGGATCTTCGCTTTGATCGGCGCTGTCAATTCCTCTCTGATGTCGGGGCTTCCTGCCACTGCCGCTCTTGCAGTCTGGAAATCCTTTCCGAGATTGCTGATCTGCAGTTGATCCGCGTGAGATACGCTGCCCGACTTCCTTGCCTGATTTACCTTCTTCGTCTGGTAAAGCTGCTGTACCTGTGTATAAGCTTCAATACGCATCAAGGGTCCCTCCTTCTCGCTGAATTCTAATATCTTTATCGGCGGGCTTTGGAAATACTTTAGTGTGCACGAAAAATAAATTTCTTTTGCTCATTTTCCGCTGGACTTTTTTTCCGGTCTATTGTATGATATGTTTATCAGTTTCCGATAAAAGGGAGTAGTCGGCAGATGTTAACCGGACGGGATTCGGGTGGTTTGCAGCTGCATTTTAGGCGTCAGTACGATATTCCGGTTGGATATCCGCTTAAGATTGAAATGACAAGACTTTTATTGCAGTGTTTATCCTGCAATAAAGGTCTTCTTTTTTTCCCTTTTGTCCCCTTTCCATAGGCAGCACGCCTGTATAAATCCAGGCAGGCATGGGCAAACATATATACCATATATACATAGGAGGGATTCACTATGGATTTTTTAGTAACCGGCTTATTAGCCATCACATGGAAACAGGTCGTCATGTACCTGATCGGTATCATCCTGATCTGGCTCGCCATCAAAAAGGAGTATGAGCCTTCTCTTCTGCTTCCCATGGGCTTCGGCGCCATACTTGTCAATCTTCCCTTTACCGGCGTCATCAACCAGTACATGGAAGGTGTGGGCGAGGTAAACGGTATTCTGGAATGGCTTTTCCACATCGGAATCGAGGCATCCGAGGCACTGCCGATCCTGCTCTTCATCGGCATCGGCGCAATGATCGACTTCGGCCCGCTCCTGTCCTGCCCCGTCATGTTCCTGTTCGGAGCCGCCGCACAGTTCGGTATCTTTGTCGCTCTCGTCATTGCGACACTGATGGGCTTCGATTTAAAGGATGCGGCTTCCATCGCCATCATCGGCGCTGCTGACGGACCGACCTCCATTCTGGTCTCCCAGATCTTCCACTCGAAATATATCGGGGCGATCGCGGTTGCCGCCTACTCCTACATGGCGCTGGTTCCCATTGTGCAGCCCTTCGCCATCAAGCTGGTAACAACAAAGAAGGAGCGTCAGATCCGCATGACCTACCATCCCGGCGAGGTCTCCAAGGAGCTGCGCATCGCCTTCCCCATCGTCGTAACCTTTATCGTCGGACTGGTATCTCCTTCCTCCGTGGCGCTCGTAGGCTTCCTGATGTTCGGAAACCTCATCCGCGAGTGCGGTGTGCTCGGAACCATGTCTGAGACCGCCCAGAACACGCTGGCAAACCTGATTACCCTCTTCCTCGGCATCACGATCTCCTTCAGTATGCAGGCGGAGGCATTTGTACAGGTTGACACCCTGCTCATCATGGGTATCGGACTCCTTGCTTTCGTCTTCGACAGCATTGGCGGTGTCCTCTTTGCAAAGATCATCAACCTGTTCTCAAAGACCAAGGTCAACCCGATGATCGGCGCTGCCGGAATCTCCGCTTTCCCGATGTCCTCCCGTGTTGTCCAGAAGCTCGCGCTGAAGGAAGACCCCCAGAACATCCTCATCATGCACGCAGCCGGTGCAAACGTTTCCGGCCAGATTGCATCTGTCGTTGCCGGCGGTCTGATTATCAACCTGATAAGCTCCTACCTGTAAGCTGCGCGCAGACTCATACATTGCCATTCATACTTTGATAGAAAGAAGGAAACTACTATGTGGGATAACGTAATTATTGCACTGAAGGTCATGGGTCAGGGAATGCTCGGTATTTTCACCGCGATTCTCCTCATCATGATAACAATATACATTCTGCGGAGAATCCTCCGCACAAAGAAGCAGACGCCCGAAAAGGACGACTGACACAAAAACACAAAGCGGCGCATGGGAGAAATCCTGTGCGCCGCTTCTTTTACTGCTATCTTCCATCCTCTATCGTAATCCTGCTGCCCTCTCTGGTCTTCTCCACCTTGATCTGCTGCGGGATGCTCTCGATCAGCTCCTCCCTGTGGCTGATTACGCCGACGAGCTTATTGCTCCCCGCAAGGTGGATCAGAATATCCATGGCATTCTCGATCGACTTTCTGTCTAATGTTCCGAAGCCCTCATCAATGAAGAGCGCATCCATCTGCACGCCGCCCAGATGTGAGGAAACCGTGTCCGAAAGTCCGAGTGCAAGGCTTAATGACGCCTTAAAACTCTCCCCGCCGGAGAGGTTGCCGACCGGACGCCTGCGCCCCGTGAAGTGATCCAGTACCTCAAGGTCGAGAAAGGTATTGCTCTTCCTGCCGATGGAATCCTCCTGCCGGAACAGCTCATACTGTCCGTCGCTCATAGGCAGCAGCCGCCTGTTCGCCGCCATGATAATATTGTCAAAGCCCGCCGCCTGCACATACTGCTCCAGCGTGATCTTTCCGTTTCCTGTATTACCCCTGACGAGGCGGTACAGTCTTGTGCAGACAGCACCCAGCCTCCCCGCGCTCTCAAACTCCGGCCAGAGCCCGGAAATCCTGCCGCACTTGTCTTCGTTATTGCGGATGCGGTAACGAACCTCTGTCAGCCCGGCATTGACCTCCCCGGCAGCGCTCTCCTGCTCTTCCACCTCTGCTCTCAGCAGTTCCAGATCAATACGGCTCTTTCCCGCCGCATCCTCCTCTGCCTGTCTCAGCTGTGCCGCGTTTGTCTCCACGCTCCGCTCATAGTCCTGCAGCAGCTTTTCCTCTGCCGCGATCTCCGCTTCTTCTGTGACAAACTGCAAAAACTCCGCCGTATCCGTAAAATTCTGCCCCTGCCGTGCCGTCTCAAACTCTGCCATCAGGGTCTGCTCCTCGCACTGCTGTCCGGCAAGCGTCTCTGTCAGAAGTCTCACGGCTGCGTCGCTGTCGTGCTCCTCCTTATCGGCAGCCTCCTTCCGCCGGCGGGCCGTCTGGATCTCCGCCGTCAGGGCTGCTGCCGCTTCCTTTGCGGTATCCCGCGCCTTAGCCGCAGCCGTCCAGTCGGGATAGGCAAGCTCTTCCAGTGTGCCGGACAGTGCCGTTTTCTCAGCGAGCAGTCTGCCGTTCTCCTCCCTTCGCCGCGTGCAGTCCTCCAGCTTCCCGCGCAGCGCTTCAAGCTTCTCTCCCTGCGCACTTTCCAGTTCCGCCTCAGCGGTCTCCAACTCCTTGCATTCTTCCTCCAGTGCGTCCTGCTCCGCCTTGTTCTCCTTCAGCCTGTCCTGTAACTTAAACCGCATATTGTGAACCTGCTCCGCCAGTTCCCCGATCATGCGGGGAGTGCAACTTTCTCCACCGTCTTCATGGGACAGTTCCGGGCAACTCTCTTCGGTCACTGCTTCTGTCTTGCTCTCTGCGCAGAGAGGGTGTTCCAGACAGCCGCGCATGTCTGTCAGAAACTGCTCCGCAAAGCCCTCGAGCGCCGTCCGCTCTCTCACGGCATCACTGTTTGCAGCCTCCTTCTCCCGCTGCGCAGCTTCCTCCTGCCCTTTCAGTTCCCGGATTTTATCCTCCGTAATATCCGCATCCGGGAGCTCCGCCGGTTCCGGATGATGCAGCGCTCCGCAGACCGGACATTTCTTTCCTTCCTGCAAGCCCTTCGCCAGAATGCCTGCCCGGCAGCCGTCAAGCAGCTCCTCCGCGTGCATGCGCTTCTCCGCCGCCTCACGGTATTTGTCCTGTGCCTTTAGGAATAGCTCCTGCGCATTGGAAAGGCGTTCCCGTCTCTCCTCATATGCGCTGCGCCTCTGCCCTGTCAGCTCCTCCATGCTCCGCTCGAGCGAGATCAGTTCCTCCCCGAGCTGCTCTGCTGTCCGCAGTCTCTCCGGTCTGTCCTTCAAAGCACTGCATTTTTCCTTAAGGAGCATGCAACGTTCCTTAAGCGCATTCTCTTCCTCCCGCAGTTTTTCCGCCTGCTCCGCCAGCGCAGCCGCATCCTTTTTCAGCAGGGAAAGCTCCCCTGTCAGCGTGTCCCGCTGCTCATAGCGCCCGGCATCCTCGTTGATCCTCTCCGCCTGCTGTCTCAGCTTCTCCGCCTCCGGCTCCCGCGAGGCGGCCTCGTCAAGCGCCTTTCCCGCGATCTCCGCGTTTGTGCGTGCCTCCTCCAGCCGCTTTCTGCCATCTTCCAGCGAGGTCTTCGTCGCCTCCACGTCAGACCGCTTTTTCTGCCAGAGCTCATAGGGCAGTTTACAGACACGCGTCGCCGCCCTCTGTCTCTCCAGACGCTTCGCCAGCCCATCCATCTCTGCCCCTTGCTGCAAAAGCCGTCCGCGCTCCGCCGCAAGCGCTTCCCGTCTGTCGATCAGCGCATTGTTCGTCTCCGCCGTCGCCAGCAGCCTGCGCTTTTCCGCAAGCGCCTCCTCCACTGCCTTAAGCTTCTCCCCGGTTGCCGCCTCGGACGCATGATCTGCCTCCGTAGCGCTCCTGATCGCATTTTGCAGCTCCTCAAGGCTCCAGAGCGCATAATCGTCCTTTTTCATCCGTTCCTGCAGCTCTCGCAGGGCATTGCCCTCCTCCCCCTCACACGGCATGACATCACGGAAATACTGAAGGATCGCCGCCTCGACATTTTTCTTTCTGCCGACCGCCTCATCCATCCTTCTCTTTAAGCCGAACTCTATCTCACGATACCCCCCGGTCATGAAAATCGTGCGCAGGATCTCCGTCCGCTCCTCCGTCTTTGCGTTGAGCAGATCCCAGAATTCTCCCTGTGCGATCATGGCGATCTGTTTGAACTGATGGCTGTCAATGTGCAGAAGCTCTTCAACGGCACTGTCAACTTCCTTTTTTCCCTCTGTCGGAGCCTTGTCCTCACAGTACAGAACCGCTTTTTCGCTGACCGTGACAAAGCCCTCGCCCCGCTGCTTCCTGCGCTCATAGGACGGCTCTCTCCGGATGCGGTACTGTCTCCCCTGATGGGAAAAGGTAAACTCCACAAAGCATTCCGTTCCCTCTCTGGCGTATTCGCTTCGCAGGTTTTTCGTATCGCGGTGGGAGCCGCTCGCCTCCCCGTATAACGCAAAGCAGATCGCGTCAAAGATCGTTGTCTTCCCCGCACCGGTATCCCCCGCGATCAGAAACAGTCCTCTATCCTCAAAGCGTTCAAAATCAATCTCCGGCGTCCTGTCCGCATAGGGGCCGAACGCACTCATCACCAGCTTAGTCGGCCGCATTTTCCACACCTGCCTCTCCCGCGGCTTCCCGCATGATCTGCATCTCCTCGCCGCTGATCTCACAGCCGTACACCTGTGTATAGAAATCCGAAATCAGCTCTGTAAAGCTCTTTTCCCGGGCAACCTGTGCAACCGTGACCTGCTCGATCGCCCTTGTGTGGGAGTTGTCATAGTCGATCCTGACCGTGTTCGGATAATACTGCTGGAAGATTCCCATGGCATCGTCCATGATGTCCTCGTCCGTCAATGTCACATAGATATAATCCTCCGGCGACTCGATATGGGCAGGGTCCAGAAGCTGATCCCGCTTTCCCCGGATATGCCGCAGATCCCTGAAAGGTTTTAGGGGCAGCAGACGGATATCGACCTCTCCCTTCTCTCCGATTGTAACGAGGGGAACCGACTTTTCACTCCCAGCCTCGTCCAGCGAATATTTCAGGGGAGAGCCCGAGTAGCGCACTTCCTCCCGTCCTACTCTCTGGGGCGAGTGGATGTGTCCGAGCGCAACATAGTCGAAGGCATCAAAGCATTCCGGGCTGATTTTCTCCACCAGTCCGACCGTCTGCGCCGCCGCGCCCTCCGACCCGGCAAGCGTCGGGTCAGTGCCGCCTGCGACAAATTGGTGCGCGACCAGCACGTTCCGCTCACTGCTGTCGGGCTGCGCCTTATCGAGAATGACTCTCACTGCGTCCTCATAGGTCTCTATCTTCTCCTCCGGGAAAAAGTGTCTGACCTGTGATGCCTTCACAAACGGCAGGAGGTAAACGTTCAGCTTGCCGAAGGCGTCCTCGAGAACCTGTCTGTAGAGCACGCCTTCATACTTTCCGGCAATATGGATTCCGCTGTTTTGAAAGAGTGTGCTGCCGAAATGCAGGCGCTCATCGGAATCGTGGTTGCCGCTGATAAGCAGGACTTTGATCTTTCTCGCCGCCAGTTCACACAAAAAGTCGTTCAGCAGCGCGACCGCTTCCTCGCTCGGAACTGCCCTGTCGTACACGTCGCCGGCGACCAGAACTGCATCCACAGCCTCCTGCTCCGCCAGGTCAACAATCTGTTTTAAAATATATCTTTGGTCTTCGATCAGGCGGAAATCACCGAGGGTTCTGCCTAAGTGAAGGTCGCCGGTATGTAAAAGCTTCATTTCTACCCCCTCTCCAACAACCTGCGAAACCTTGCAACCGTGACGGCAATGCCACGACGAAACGGGCGCAGCCACAGCCAGATTGCTGCATACATGCGATAGAGCGGATTAACTGTTTCCACCTCTCTGCCCTTTCTCACAAATCCGGTCATAATTCCCCGGATCTGTTCCTTTGAAACAGGACCCTCTACAGCGGTCTGGTTATCGCCTACCATATAAAAGCCATCTGCACGCTTCCTCCAGATTCGATGCAGCACAAGGATACCGCCTTCCCGACGGTAAAGCACGACATCTCCACGCTTCAGGGCGGCCGGGGCAGCTGCCCGCAGAATTACCTCGTCACGCCCCGGACAAAGCAGTGGATACATGCTGTAGCCCTGCGGCATAATCCGAATCCGTTTTCCCTTACGCAAAAGCTCCTCTATGTCAATTCTGCCCGCCATACCTTCCTTCACGTCTGACCTCCGTCATCATCCGCTCCATCGATACCCCTGATAACTTTATTGTGTGTGTGTTCGCGGAAAATGTCAAGTGAGACAAAATAATATTCCTGTAAAAGACTTTGCCGCCAGCATAAATACTGGATTTTCTGTAGGTCTGCTGTTATACTGGACTTAACTGTTAATTTCCAAGGCAAAGGAGCTTCTCCCATGAAAGAATACCATATAGGAAACTACTACAAGACTGAAATCTGTGGTACCCCTTATCTGCTTTCCTACGGTCAGTCCTCTGCAGAGGGCGGTTTCGTCCTTCGTCTGAACGAAAGCGGCAGTCTGCTCTGGGACGGCATCTGCCGCGGTCTGGACAAGGCAGAGCTGCTCTCGCTCCTTGCCGAAAGCTATCAGGCGGCAGAAGAGGAGTTTCCCATTCTCCGACAGGATATCGGGCAATTTCTCGCTTTACTCAACGCCCACGGTATCCTCAATCCCCCATCCGCCATAGCAGACCTTCCTGCCATTCCCCGCTCTGCCTCTGGCACAGCAGGTCTCCATGCCGCTTCCGTCTCTGCCTCCGGCACGACGGATTTCCACGTTGCTTCCGATACCGATACCTGTACCTTCCGTATCGGCACGCTGAACGTCTCCTGCAGCGGCGCGGAAAAGCTTTGTGAGCAATATTTTAAAAGGTTTTACTGTGCTCCGGCCGCGCCCGATCTGCACATCAATATCCTCCGTCATGCGCCTTTACCAAAGCGGAACGGAAATATACTACTGCGAACCCGCGAGCTGGTTCTCTACGACTGCGAAGCTTTCTACCTCTTTTCCTTCTCCGATGACTGGCACATCCATGAAATGCGGGTAAAGAAGGACGGTTCGGCAGCGGACATCTATTGCAGCCCTTCCTGCCCTGAAGAGCATACGGATGCACTGTTCCACGCGATCCGCTTTGCCTTTCTCTTCATTGCACAAAAAAGAGGGCTGTTCGCCCTCCATTCCGCCTCCCTGCTCCACCACGGCAGGGCATGGCTCTTCTCCGGCTGCTCCGGCACGGGAAAGTCCACGCATACCGCCCTATGGCAGCAGGAGTTCAGTACACTCCTGTTGAACGGGGATCTGAACCTCCTCGGGATATCAGACGGCATTCCTACTGTATACGGACTCCCCTGGTGCGGAACCTCAGAGATCTGTACCCCGGAGAATTATCCTTTGGGCGGCATCGTCTTTTTAAAACAGGCTCCGTATAACCGTGCAACACGCCTCTCCCATGAGGACGCCTCGCTCGCACTCTTCCAGAGACTGATTTCTCCATCGTGGACAGAGGCTCTCACCGCTGAAAATCTCGGATTTTCCGTCACGCTCTGCAGACAGATTCCCTGTTTCCGTCTGGAATGCACAAAGGACGCAGAAGCCGCGGAGGTCATGCGCGCCGCTATCGACGCCCTGTAGGAAACGCCGCAAACTAAAAGTCCTCAATCAGCTGCCGGATTTCCGCCTCCGACAGCACAACACATTTCTGATCCCGGATGCCGTACACCCTCTGGCACAGGTTAAGCACGGTCGGACGATGGGTCGTCAGGATACAGGTTCTCGGATGGTCGTCCTTCACGATGTTTCTCAGGACAGCACGCTCCGTCGCCACATCCAGCGCCGAGGTCGCCTCATCCAGCAGAAGAATCGGTGCGTCCCGGAGAAGGGCTCTGGCAATCGCCAGACGCTGTGCCTGTCCTTCTGATACGCCGCCTCCCCGCTCTTTCAGACTGCTGTGAATGCCCTCCGGCATTCTCTCCACAAATTCCCATGCGCAGGCGGCCTTCAGGGCTTCCATGATTTCTTCATCCGTAGCCTCCGGTTTCACGTTACGCATATTCTCTGCAATCGTACCGGAAAACATGGTATTCCCCTGTGGCACATAAGAAAAAAGCTTCCTTGTCGAGGGCGTAAGCGGCACACTGTCTCCCGCCGTTCCCTGCTTCCCCCATCCGGTAAGCATGGCATTCCCCTCTTTTGCTGCCATCAGTGATAAGATCAGGCGCAGCATAGTCGTCTTCCCTTCTCCGGAGGGGCCTACCAAAGCAATGATTTCATGAGGATTGACCTCAAGCGATGCCCCGGAAAAGACCTGGGTGCCGTTATGGTAGGTGTAGCTGACATCCTTCATCTGCAGACTGATCCCTGTATCACGGTATTTTTCATAAAAAGCAACCACTTCCTTATCCTGACTGTAATCCTCCCTGGGCATTTCCACAATATCCATAAGACGTCCCGCAGAGGTCGTCAGGCTGATGCTGGCAGGTACCAGCGAAATAAGATTATGTAACGCTCCCGTCAGCGTACCGGATAAGCCTAAAAACATCGTCATGGAGCCATAGCTGATAGCACCGCTCCACACTCTGTAAATTCCCCAGCCGTAGGCTGCGTAGGAGACCAGCATACTGACTACGGATAAAAGCATGGAGGTTCTCATGGACATCTTCTGGAAATCCAGCTTCATTCCAATATATTCCTTCTGCAATCCGGTCAGTTTATTGATATAAAGCTTTATGAGGTCAAAAGCCTTGATGGTCTGTATATTGGAAAATGTCTCCTGATTGAAGCCTGACATTTTCGCGCCCATTGCCGCACTGCGCTGGTTGTTGTTCACCATCCGCCGCATCAGGGTTTTGGACAGAAGCAGGCTCACCGGCATTCCCAGAAATGCAAATAGCACAAAGGAAATATCATAATATGTCATGACAGCAAAGGCACTGACAAACCGGAACACATAAATGATCAGATTCGGAATAAAATTCAACACGCCGGAGGAGATATTGGAAGCATCACTGCTCCATCTTGTCAGCAGATCTCCCGTGTGATAATTCGTCAGGGATTCCCAGTCCGTCTCCAGAATCTTTGCAAAAATATCCGACTTAATCTCTGCATCCACCTTCATGCTGATCCAGCCGGAGGCATAACCGGAAATCTGGCTCATAAAAGCAGTACCGATATTCAGTCCGAGCATAATGGCAAAGGTCTGGATCAGTGCTCCGGACTTATAGCCGGTAATGATATCTACCAGATTTCTGGACACCATGCTCATGAGCAGGCTGATTACGGCACCGACCATTCCCAGCGCTGTATAAAAAACCATGGCAAGCCAGTAATGCCTTGCATACCCGTAAATCCACTGGGTCTGCTTCCACATTTCCCGCAACCGGCCTGCCTTAATCCGCTCCAGATAAAAAAGCAATTTATTTTTCATCCTTGTTTCTATTCCTTTATCCAAAAAAAGCACCATCCCTATTCAGATGGTGCTCAAAAGACATTCTTAGTTCGGACAGGTATAAGTAAGACCTGTTATCTGCAAATCTGCCGCGGTACTGCTGGTTACCCGAATGGCAAATCCCAGATTCTCTGTTTCATTCGTCGTACCTATGTTACACCCTATCGTCACCGCATTTCCGCTGCAGCTTGTAGGATAACCACTCGTACTGGTTGCACCGGTAATCGGCTGGTTAAAGGTAAGCGTAATGACCGGATACGCTACATGATGTTCCGGATTGCTGTGGCTTCCATTAATCTGGAATTCCTGACCCTCACCCTCTGACGGAACATTATTAGAGGTCTTATAGTAAGTAAAAGTCCAACATCCTGAAGCTCCGCTCGCAAGATAAACTCCCTCAGACATCTGCTCTGTCTTAACTAACATCGGTCTTTCATAATTCATCATAATCTGCACCTCTCCCTCAAATACAAATAAACTCTGCAACTTACTGTTCTTATTTTACTAAAACTTTACATAAATGTCAATTCTTTTGTGATAAAAGTCTGTTAATTATTTCGACAATATTCAATTTATTGACTGTAAATTTCCCAATTTGATACCCGTTTTCTCCCATTGTCTGCTCATTTGCAAAAATAATCCGCTCTTCTGTTACCGGATCGCTCATCTGAAGCCAGACCGTGAAGCCTGCGCCCTCGATCTCAGGCATGGGCAGCTGTACCGTGAAAACAGCCTCCTGCTCCGTCCGGTCTCCTCCGGTCAGACCCGATAGGTCTGCCGGAAACTCCTTCTCATAAATGCTCCCGCCATCCTCCGCGCACAGGACAAGCCTCATGTCGCACGCCCTGTAAAGCGGCGCAAAGCCGACGTTTTTCAAGGAAAAAGAAAGCTCCACCGCCTCCTGCCCGGGCTCCTGCGACAGCTCCGCCCCCGAGAGCAGCAGCCGGTAACCGAGATGCCTCGATATGTAGGTCAGACCGTCCATGCCGTCAAAGCAGTCCCCCGTGTGGACTGTGTCCGCCGCCCATTTTTCCAGAACTTTTCTGTCATAATTCTCATTCAGGTAAGTGACATGCATTGTCCGCAGATCCGCGATCGCCGTCTCAAGATCATTGAAGGCGTTGTCCACAATCACCTCGCCGCCGTTGGGGACTTTTCCACAGAGCTCCTCCTGAAATGCAAGCTCCTCCGTCCTCGTCCACGCAGCGGTCTCTCCCGCCTCCGCTCTCGTCTGCCCGCCATAGGTTCCGTAATCGCTCTCGCTCCCCAGCATTCCGTCGTTGAACAGCCCGAGCCGCCGTGCCATTTCACCGTCAGCCCCGGCAATGTCCGCAGTTCCCGTGATCTTTCTCCACTGCGCCGGTGTGCGCACCGCGAGAAAGGTCGTCTCGTCCGTGCATTCCAGAAGCTGTGCCGTCAGCTGTCTCATGGAGTCCTGATCCGCATAGCGCGTCCCGTTCATCTCCCCCCAGTTGCCGATAAACAATCCCTGCAGGGTAAAGATGCAGTCCTTGTAGGTCTTTAAGATACCGCCAAGCTGCTCCATATGTCCTGTGATAATACCGATGTCCTGCGGCTCATACTGCTCATTTTCCCCGTACCAGTCGTAGAGGAAACGGACGATCCAGCGCTTATCCGTCCCGGAGACCGCCTGAAACAGATTCTCGATATTTTCCAGTGCCGCACTGCTGAGCGCACCGCCGCGGTATTCCTGCAGGTTGATCTGCAGCATGGCAAGCGTTGTGTCCGTATCCTCCTTCATGCGCTCCGCAAGCTCCGCCGCATAATCGACCGGCTCCTCCTTGATCCGGAAGCCGTAAATGGCATAAAAGCCCCTGTCAGGATTCCGCAGCTCCTCTGCGGATTCCGTGAAGTGCACCGTCTCCGCCTGTATGCGCCACCGGAAGCGCTGCACGAATTCTCTGCCGAGGAGTCCGAGCGCGCCGAGCGTCACCAGAAGCATGACCGCAGTTAAAATTTTTCCCGCCGTTCTTCTCATTGCGCCTCCAACTGAAACAGACGATAGACGTTCTGCTTAATCAGGTAACAGACAAAGTCATCATCCTCATAATAGACCGCCGTCTCCTGCGGATACAGCGTCGAAAAGCTCTCAAACCACAGGTATGCCTTCGACTCCAGAATCGTCCGGCTCTCCAGATTAGAATAATTCTGCGACAGCTTGGAATAGGTTCTGAGCGGCTCCGCAGCCGCTGTCTCCGAGATCTCGGATGCGCTGATCGCGCTGCCCTCGCTGTAATTCGTGCTGTAATACTGCGTGTACTTTTCCTCCGCCAGCCACGCGGGGCCGGTCTGGAAATGGCTCTGGGCATACTTAATCGGCTTTTTTTCCACATAGAGGAATATATACTCTGTCGGAATGGTATAGTTCTCTCCGGTCGTTCTCAGCATGAACTGAAACAGCTCCTCATGCCGCCCCTTCTCAATCACATGATAAAGCTCATCCGTGGGAGACACAATCGTATAGCTGTGCTCCGGGAAGCTGTCCATGATCTCATTTGTCACGCGCACCACTGAATTATAGCGTGTCAGCTCGTTGTAGAGGTAGCCGTGATAGAAGCCAAGCTGCTTCGCCGCGACATAGATTCCGCCGACGCCGAGGATCAGCAGCACAGGCAAAGCCCTGCGCGCACCCGTCTGCGCTAGTGTTGCAAGGACAGCATCCGCCGGAATGGCTATCACCGCGAGGATCAGCAGCTGCTCCGTCGAACACAGTCTCGAACCGGCGATCAGCTCCGGCAGTCCCAGAAACGGTGCCGCGTAGAGCAGCATAAAGAATGCCGACATCAGCACGAGCAGCGGATAGCCGTCAAAGAAGGTCAGAAGCCTTCCATTCCTGAGCTTTCCGCGGAAAATCAGCGCCACCAGCGCCGTAATCAGCCGGTAGCAGAGCCAGAAGGCGAGCCCGAGCGCGGTAAATCCGACAATCCACGCCGCCCTCTCACTCCTGTACAGGGTGACGTAGCCGTAGCTGTACACCTCCGCAGATTTTTCCCTGACGATTTCCCAGACGCGCTTAAAAATTCCTCCTGCCTGTGCCAGTTTCCCCCGGAGTCGTTCTGTAAATCCCGGGCTTGCGGGCTGCGCTGTTCCATCCCCCGCTTCCATCGTTCCGCCCGGAGCCGCCGTGCCCGAAGTCGAATTGTCTCCCGGCGTGGGAACCTGCCCCTGTGCCTCCGCACCGGTTCCGCCCGTTCCCTGTTCCCCCGGAGCCGGAACCTCTGTCGTTCCCTGTCCCCCCGCCGCCGGAGTCTCCGTCGCCTCCTCCTTCTTGATCTGGTTGGTACGCCCCTCGTTGGTATCTGTTCCGTTGATGATGTTGACCGCCCAGCCGATGGAACCCTGAAAGCCGATCCCCTCCGCCAGCGCGAGTCCCATCGGTGCGACCGCGATGAACAGCCCTGCCGCCACCGCCGCCATCAGCGGCAGAAGCCGCTTCTTCCGAAAGCACGACACAAAGCGGCAGCCCGCCACGACCAGACACAGGAAGAACGCCATCATGGTCGCATAAAAGTGTATGACGAGAGATGCCGCGAGAGACATCATGAACAGGAGTAAATTTTCATTTGTGAAAAGATATTTAAGCTTCCTGCCAATGCCCTTGGGGATATCCGTAAAATCCGCCTTGAGACACCGCAGCAGAAACAACGCACAGAGAAACTCCGTATACAGTCCGAATTCCTGCGGCAGCGTCCATTGCAGACGCGACATGCTGAATATCTCATCGATACAGACCAGATCGACCGTGAGGAACATTGCCAGCACAAGGATCGCCGTCCCGCGCCACGCAAAGAGCTCTTTCAGGAAGAGATAAGCCGCCACGAGAAACACCGCCACATGAACCCCTGCCAGAAAAAGCTGCGAACTGTAGATGCTGACACCGAACAGCACCCTGAGACTGTAAATAAAGCAATGCATCGCCTCAGGATAGATGCCCTCATAAAAGGGAGTGCCCTCCAGCAGCCCGTAGATCCAAGAGTGATGCCTGTACATATCGCCGAAGCCGTAAGAATGGTCGCAGAATGCGCCGTAGGTGAAATAGATCATGCCGAACAGAACGACCAACGCGAGTACCACATACTCCGTAATGTGTCCCCGGGCGCTCTGCAGAAAGGCTTCCTGCCTTTTTCTCCTCCAGCTCCGGAAGCGGGTGCGCATATCCGACACAAAGAGCCGGATGCCGTAGGTTCCCGTAACAAGCCGGATCACCGTCTGCCGCAGCTCCTCCGTGACCCGGAACCGGTAGAGCAGCACCCCGAAGAAACTCCCGTAGAACAACAGCGCCACGAGCCAGCCGTGCAGAAGATGCAGAAGTCCAAGGCCAAGCACGACCGTGTTGACCAGAACCACCTGCACTGTCACGCAGAAGCAGAACCGGACGCTCCGGCTCTTCCCCCTCAGGTACCCGCCGAACACAACGGAGGGCCAGAGGAACATGACCGCTATATATGCAATGAGGACCTTGCCATATTCCAAAGCCCAGTACAATGTCTCCATACGAATTCTCATGCCTTTCAGTAACCTGCATGCCTTGAGCCGCAGGCGCAAATTTGCGTGTCAAAAATTCATTATATACTAGCGGAAAAGATGCATCTTTTCCACAAGTCTGCCCCGCTTTGCCGCCTTTTTCAACACTGCGGAGCTTGAAACGCCTCTCAGATGGCGGTTGCGGTATAAAAATCCAAAAAACATTCTGACCCAGTAAACCGGATAGAATACCCGCCGCCTTCTCGCCCCCGGATAGGTCAGCAGGGTCTGATGATGAAACTCACGCAGGAAATCCGACATCCTGCTTCCACGCAGGGCAACCATGCGCTCCTGACTTGATCTTCCGAATTCCTCCGCCTCCAGAATCTCGCTCAGAAACTCTTCCAGATCCGCATGTTTGATCCACCTGCTGCCTCCCGCTGTCAGGAAGCTCACCTTTTTCTCCTCCAGCCCAAGATAGGAGACACAGAATGCCGTCACCATCCCGCAGAAGCCCTCCATGCCATTTTCCCTGACCAGCCTGAGAAATGTCTGCTCCTCCTCCGGCAGGCAGCCGCGCTCCCAGAAGACCACCCAGTCGCAGAGGAGCTTTAAGCCAAAGCCCGCGCGCAGGAAATGCTGCAGCATATGCAGGAGAAGATAGAATGCAAAATAGGGATTCTCCGGCACCGGAAGAGCGATTCCCATGATCTCCTCCTCACGGCAGTGCCTGAAAAATTCCGCCTGACATTCCAACAGTCTGTCATTGACCCGCTGCTCGTCGAACGGCTCCGTCAGCGTCATATGCAGCTCAATATCGATCTGATCCGGGCTTACGCAGACGAGATGATGGTTCGCATGCTGTACCTCTGCCCGCCGGAAGCCATGCGCTTCCAGACAGCGGCACGCGGCCTCCACCGCCTCTTCATTCTCCAGAAGAAGATCGACATCCCCGGACTTTCGCAGCTCCGGCACAGGATAGTATTCCGCCGCTGCACAGCCCTTCAATACCATGGACGGGATTCCGCTGTCCGCCAGCGTTCTGACGACATACCGGCTTAAAAACAGCAGATGATAGCTCTGCTGTACCGTCTGGCGGCTCTTCGCCTTTATGTCCTCACCTATTGTACCATATAACAGCGGGAGCAGGGAATGCCTGTCGGCAAACTTCAACAGCTCCTGCATTTTTTCCGGCTCCGGCATTCTGTCCGGCTTCCTGCCGTGCAACGCCGCATCCAGCAGCCTGCACAGCTCTCGTCCCATCTCCAGTTCCATCGGTTATTCCTCGCGCACTTTTCTCTTTTTCAATACCTTTTCCACGCTTCTGCATGTTGTACGCCACTCCTCCGTCCGGTGATAGAGCAGCAGCCACAGCACATTCGGCACCGCGGCACAGATCAGAAGCCTGCACACGATCTGCACGACCGGCGCTCCGGCCACAAGGCCGCACAGTCTGTCCGTTATCCCCCATGCCACCGCGACGAAGAGAGCATAGAAGGCATACTTTCCGAAGAACGGCAGCACAGGCGCTTTCAGGCCCTTGCGGTAGAGCACAAACGGCTCTATCCACACCGAGGTTGTCAGCGCAGAGAGCAATGTTCCCAGAAAGACGCCGAAGACGTCAAACCGCAATACCAGAAGGATCGAAAAGACAAGGTTGCACCCTGCCTCCGCCAGCGCCTTATAGCGGTCGTACCAGAAAAGTCCCATGGAATCGCGGAAGGTGAGCGTTGCGCGGCGCGTGCCTGTCACAAAGAAATTGATACAAAGGATCAGGACGACCCTCTTCTCAAAGACATAGTTGGCGCCGAATGCCAGCTCCACAAACGGATTCAGCAGCTCATACAGGCAGATTGCCGCAAAGCCGTACATCCATTGTCCGATGAAAAATGCCGTCTCGAACACCTTCCTCATCCTCTCTTTTCCACCCGTGACGCCGAGGTTTCCGACGCTCGCCGTGATCCCCTGAAAGACCTGATCCAGCACCTGTCTGACCGAGCCGATCAGCAGATAATAATTCGAGTATATGCCGACGCTCGCAACGCCGACAAACGCGGAAATGAGAAGGTTATCCGTGTTGTTCACCGCCACAAGCCCCAGCTTATGCATCATCATCGCACGGATATTTTTAAAAATCTCCTTACGCTCCTCCTGCGGAAGCTCTTCCCTGCACGGCTCCCGCAGATAGGGGTAGAGCCTGTCAGCCTTCAAAGAGATCAGGATATTCGTCAGCACCGTGCAGATGATTTTCAGCGCAAGAAACAGGATAAAGTTCCGCGTGGCGACGAGCGCGGCAATCTGTAAGACATCCTGCAATACCAGAAATGCGGTCTGGTACAACAGCACGACATAATTTTTCTGGTGCGCCTCGATCAATGTCCTCTTATAGACGAGCAGATACGAAAGCACCGAGTCCGCCAGATACATCAGATAGATCAGCGTCAGATGCTCCACGTCCGGCCGGCTCTTCATCAGCGTATCCAGAAACGGCAGAAGCAGCATTCCCAGCGCAGCGACGCAGAGCGCCGTGCCCCGGTAGAAGGTGCGGAACAGCCGCATGAGCTGCTGCTGTCTCAGATTATCCTTCTCCGCGATGGGACGGTACAGGGCATAGGTGATCGCCGTTCCCACCCCCAGCTCCGTCAGCGAGAGCACATTCAGGATGTCTGTAAACAGCCCATTGACACCGACGTAGTTCTCATTCAGCATCCGCGTGAAGACCACGCGGGTGACAAAGCCCATCAGTATCGCCGTGATCCGCGAAATCACTGCCACAGAGGTATTGATCGCGGAATATTCAGTTCTGCTTCTCTCCATGGCTTTTTCCTCTCTTACCGCTCAAACGAGCTTTTCTCCGGCAATATCTTCTCAAATGCCTGCTGTATCTCCCGTCCCGCCCTCTCAATATCCGCAAGCTCCACCGAGTCATTGATGCAGACGGACGCCGCCCTTCTGCCCGTGATCGTCCGCAGCAGCCCGCCGTTATCCGCACCGATATTGAAGTATCTGCAAAATCGTGCCGCATTGCAGGGCGCGAAATTACCGCTCAGCTTCTGCCACTCCCGCAGCGCATACTGGCTGACATCCTCCCTGCTTCGGAAACGGTTTCTGCACACCTGATCCAGCCGATCCGGCTCAAGCTGCCAGACCGTCTCGTAGGTAGACTTTAACAGCGGGGACGGCCCGTGGACGGTGTAAAAGCCGGTGAAGCGCGGGAATGCCATTTCCAGCAGATTATAGCCAAAATACAGAAGCGGATAGCCGGGGTGGAAATAAGCGCCAGGCTGTTTTTTCATATTGGCTCTCTTGTCGAAGTATTTTGCGAGCAGCATGGCGTTATTCAGATAAATATAGGGCATCATGTCATCCTCGCGGTTTGCTACCACCGGCTGCAACGCAAGCATATCTCTCGGCTTCCCGTTCACAAAAAAGTCCGTTTCCCTCACCGGACGGAGCAGAAGCATATCATCATTAAAATAGACAAACTGCTCCGAAATGCCCGGTATTCTGTGAAAATTTAACTCGATCGGATGAGAACTGAAGGTCGGAAGATATTCCTGCGGAATAAAATCCCTGTGATTCACAACCTTGAGCTTTGGATTCGCCGTATCCAGCCACTGCGGCAGATGTCCCCATGTCACGAAATGGATGCGGCGCACCCACGGTGCAAAGCGCTCCACACCGCGGAACCAGAAGCGCAGAAGCTCCCAGTCCCGATATCTCGCGTCGCCGCTGCTCGCCGCAGACCGCCCCTTATTCCCGGCATAGGCATCTCTCTCCTGCCGCCACGCAGGATCTGCGCCGTCGACCCAGGCAATCACAAAATCTATCTCCGCCATCCGTGTCCTCTCTCTTTCTCCTTCAATTCTCCCAGACAGAAGCTTCCGTCTACACCGGCGTTTGCGAAGCGGATCACCGCCCCATCCTTTTTCCTCTGAATCTCAAGCTCCAGCCTTCCCACGCCGCAGACCGCTGTCTGCACCGTCATGCTGCCATCCGGCGCAAGCCCTGTCAGATCCGAAGGAAGCTCCCGCCGCTTACCGTCACAGACAAGATACAAAGCAAGTTCGTCGCAGGCGTTTGCAAAGCCTGTATTCCCGATCGTCACCGCAAGCTGCCCCTTCTTCCACCGCACATCCGTCACGACAAAGCAGTAGCCCAGATGACTGCCGACATAATCATACAGCGTCTCACCCGATGCAAGCCTCTGCGCCTTCCAGATCTCCAACCTCGCCGGATCATAGATGCTGTTCAGATAAGTAATCTGCATCGCCTTCAGCCGCCGGATCGTCTCCTCCGGCGTGCTGTCCGGCCCGGAAACCGCTTCCCCGCCGCAGGGGATGCCTCCGCACCTCTCCCGGAGATACCCGATCTCATCCTCCGGCCGCCATGCTTCCTCCCACGGAGTCTCGCCGCGTGCCTTGCTCCCAAAGGTGCCAAGATCGCTCTCCGAGCCGAAGAGCGCGTCGTCGTACAGTCCGGCACGCACATCCTCCTCCAGCATTCTGAGCTGGCAGGGTCTGCGCACGGCGAGCCGCACCTTCCCCTCAGTCGCCTCCTGCCAGAGCTCCGCCATGTCGCTGATCCGCTCCGGCGAAAGGTAGCGCGAGGAATGCATCTCGCCCCAGCTGCCGACAAAGAGCCCCTGTGCTACACAGATCTGTTCCGCATATTCCGCCGCAAGGGAACCAAAATAGCGTATATGCTCCTGCACACGCGCAAAGCGCACCGGCTCCCGCTCCAGCCCGCGCCCCTCCGTGTCATAGCAGAACCGCAGAATTACTTCCCTGCCGTGCGCCCTGAACACCTCAAAGATCTTCCTGATATAATCCGCGGCAGCCGGATCGGGCTCACTGTCCCGGAAGTCACTGATGTCAAGCCGGAGCAGCGCAAGCGTCTCCCCCTCATAAAAGGGCAGCCAGCGAAGCTGTTCCTCGTCGGGTCTGCCGATCCGGAAGGTATAGATATGATACCAGCCACGCCCGGGATTGACATTGTTCTGTGTTTCATCCCCGCCGGACTCCGCCCTCTCCAGATACCGGTCAGCTCCTGTATTCCAAAACATCATCCTTCTCTCCAACACCCTTATCGATTTTCAGAACCTTTACACGGAAGACAACCCCGATGATCGAAAATACCATCCGGATCATGTAGACGAGCGGCTTCAGGCCGGAGTGCATGCTTTCACCGCAGTCCCTGTGGTGCATGACTGCCGGAATCTCCTCAATCTTAAACCCGAGCAGCAGCATCTGGATAATCATGTTGGCATCCGGGTATTTGTCATCGAAATGCTTATATTTGCTGTAGTACAGGAACGCCTTCCGGCTCAGTCCCTGCAGTCCGGTCGTCGGATCGGCGATCCTCCTGCCCGTCGACAGCCGGATCAGCCAGCGGAACAGACCGTAGGCAAGCTTGCGCATATGCCCGACCGGATACTCGCCGCTGCCCTCCATGAACCGCGACGCCAGTACAATATCCGGGTATCTTCCGTCCTCTCCCTTCGTCTTCAGCTGCTCGTAAATCCGGGGAATATTGCACGCATCATGCTGTCCGTCCGCGTCCATCTGGATGACATAGCGGTATTTTCTGCGGATCGCATACTTATAGCCAAGCTGCAGGGCACTGCCATAGCCGAGGTTAAACACATGCGTGACCAGCGTATGCCCATGCGCCTTCACGACCCAGTTCGTGGAATCCGACGACGCATCGTTCATGACGAGAACATCGGCAATCGAAGAAATCTCCGGCGTTTCCAGTTTTTCCAGAACAGCTTCTATATTCCGTTCTTCATTATATGCCGGAATAATAATCAGCACTTCCTTAGACTTTTTCACTTCCATAACAGCTCCTCAAGTAGTTTTTTCTGCTCCCCGCAGTCGATCCTCCGTGCTTCCGCCGCGTGTCCGTAGGCAGCGCGCCTCTGCGGCTCCCGGATCAGTTCCCGTATTGCCCTGCACACCGCCTCCGGCTCCAGCGCGCACACCGTGCCGTCCACACCGTCCCTGACCTGTTCCCTGCTGCCCTCCGAGACAACGATCGCGCAGCCGAGTGTCTGCGCCTCCTGCACGGCAATGCTCTTTCCCTCGTAACCGGTAGCATGGACGTACAGATCCGTCTGCGCATAGTAGGGATAGGGATTGTCCGTCTCTCCCAGAAGCAGGAAGTCCTCCTGCAGACCACCGGCGGCAATCAGCCGTTCAAGCCGCGCCCGCTCCGGCCCCTCCCCGAGCACATACCATCTGACCTTTTCCCCGGCAGCCTTCAGCAGCCGCATCGCCTCCACTGCAACGGGGTAGGACTTCTGCCGGGTCAGTCTCCCAACCGTCAGGATACGGATTCCGTCAAAGCCGTCGTCAAACCCGCCGGGAAGCTCTGCCTTTCGCCTGATCTCCGTCTGATTAATCACATTTGGAAAAATTTTCGTCCGCTCCGCACATTCCGGATAGACCTCCAGAAAGCGCTGCTTTACATTCTCGCCAACCGGAAAAATGGCATCGTACTTTAAGTAGCAGTCCTTGTCCAGCCTTCTGGTATAGCCCGACCTGCCGTAATCGATATGGATGAATGCCGCCTTGCGCTTTGCCTTCACATGATCCGCCACATAATAGGCGGAGCCGCCCTCGAGGAAGGCGATCGCGAGATCGTACTCCGCCGGAAGCCGCTGCGCACCGTCCGACAGCACTCTCCAGAAGAGCTTATCCGGCTGTATCCGCCTCCGCCGCAGCATACCGGCAAATGCACCCACCAGATAGGGAAACAATCTGATGAAATTTCCTCTGTGAAGCAGTGCGCGCAGGATCGTCCCGTACATGATCCTCCTGCCCCTGCCCCCGAGCACCGATTCCGTATGAAAACGCTGATTCTCCAGCTTTACTCCCTCCGGCAGAAGCGGGAGCATTTCGCCCTGCTCCAGCAGCACATAGAGGGACAGCTCATATTGTTCTTCCGCCGCCAGAATCTTAAGCAGCTCCAGCAGCGCCGTCTCCGCGCCTGCCCGGCTGAAGGTATTAATCACGAATAGTATTTTTTTCATCCGTCAAAATTCCTATCTCATGCAGTATTCTTTCATTCTCCTGGTTTAAGAGCGACACCTGCATGGCAAGCTCCTGGTTCTTCATCATCAGCACCGAGACCATCTTGCTCAGCTTAAAGAGCAGAAGTAAGAGCAGCGAGCACACAAAGAACAGCAGCAGAAACGCCACATCGTAACCGTGCCCGGCGGAAAACGAGAAGATTCCCGCAAGCAGGATCGCCAGCGAGACAAAGCCCCACAGAATCCCCATCGTCTCATTCAGCTTCTGACGCACATAGGCTCTGAAATCCAGCACCAGAAACAGTGCCCCGACTGCCGTAAGCAATATCCTTAATACCAAGATCATCTTCCCTCTCTCCTTTATCTCTTGTTTTCTCTGCGGTAAACTACACTGTCAGGCATGATGCCCTTTCTGCCCGGGAAAAGCTCCCCGTTGCAGAAAGTGTGAATATCCATGTTCCGTTCCACCCATCGCAGCCTGAAATAAGCAAGCGTAAAACCGAGAAAGCTCCCGATCACAAGTCCCATTCCAAACCATTTATAATCCCATGCGGCAGCAAAAAAGCTCACCACTCCCGTGACAGCGCAGAAGCTTGCCGTCGCCAGAAGCGCTCCGTTCAGGTCGTTGAAGTAATACAGAAAAATAATTTCCGAATAAAAGAGGAACAAAATAAAGTACCCGACCGCCAGACAGGGATAAATCTGCAGCACACGCCCGGAATAGCCGATCGCCGGAAGGAACATCACGCACAGCAGATATATGATAACCGAAATAATGAACTGGATGCGCACCAGATTCATCAGCTCTCCGGACAGCTGGCGGAACATTCTCCGCTTTGTATTCTGGATGTCCTCCCATCTCCCGCCGATGACCGCCTCGGAATACGCCCGGTAACACTCGTGAAAGTACATTTCCACGCGGGAGATAAAGATGATGGTCGCGGAGACATTCGTAAACATGGCGAGGCAGGTCGCAAGGTCATAGGTCGGCGCAAACACAAAGGAATCCACGACAACCATTCTCAGGTCTGTGTTCCAGAACACGAAGTTATGGATATACAGTCCCAGTGAATACAGAAAATTGATCGCCACCAGCTTCCAGTACTTTTTAAAATACAGCAGTACCATGCGGTAGCGGTTGCTGTTCCTCCGGAAATACCGCTTCACCGTCGCCAGTTCCAGAACCGCCGTGATAAAGAAGCCGCAGGTCAGCGCGAGAAGCATGCTGTAGACGATTTCCCTGTGGAAAACCTTGACCAGAAGCAGGGAGATTCCGAATGCCGATGCCATGCCCACCAGAAAGTAAATCGAAATCTTCTGGTAATCCTTACAGATCGACAGATACAACATGGAGTAAAACACGAACACCAGCGAGATATAGCCGCAGAAGCCGGTGAACACGAAGATCAGGTTCACCTTTCCCACCACATGCTCCCAGACGCAGAAGGGGATGCCAAGAAGGCAGCTCAGCAAAACATTCAGGAGCAGCCCGATGTCAAAGCACGGCATAATGTCCTCATAACGCTCCTCATAGATGACATCCGACATGTACCGCGAGAGCACCGCGTTAAAGGGCGCCGCAGTGAGCAGCGAAAAGATGAATATGTACAGCAGGGTGCCCGAAAACAGCCCCCTTCTGGCGTAGCCGACGCTGTCATAGCCGAGGACAATGCCCATCAGCATGACCGTCCCGATTACCAGAAACATGGGCGCAATCGTGACGACAGTACTGTACACAAATCCTGCAAGATGCGACAGGATCGTCCGTCTTCCATATATTCTCTGTAGCTTGATGCCTATTCCTGCCATATATTCTCCCCAATATCATGCAAAAGCTTTTACCAGTCAATATCCTCGAACTGCCAGTAAATGTCCCGGTAGGTCTGTTCCATATCTTCTATCTTATACTTTGCCATGACGCGGCGGTAGCCAGCCTCGCCCATCTGCTCGCGCCTCATGGGATGCTTTGCGAGATTCACCATCGCGTCCGCGATCTCCTCCACATTCATGATGTGCGTCAGGATGCCCGCCTCGCCGAAATCATCCGACTCACCGTAGATCAGCCCACGGCAGTTTCCCACATCCGTTGCAATCGCCGGAATGTGAGCCGCATACCCTTCCAGGATCGTCAACGGCTGCCCCTCACTGATGCTGGTCAGTATCGTCATGTCGATCCCGCCGAGATAGTCCGTTACATTAATACGCCCCGTAAACTCAATGTCCGTCAGATGCATCAGCTCGATCATCTCAAAGCACTCTCTCGCGTACTCCTCGTCCTCATCCGTGGGTCCCATGATCCAGAGCTTAAGGTTCGGCACCTGCCTCTTCGCATAGTCAAACGCCCGGATCAGTGTCTTGATGTCCTTGATGGGCGTGACACGCGCGACCGCGCCCACATGAATCATATCGGGCGGCATATTTTCCGGTCGGGAAAGCCCCCGGAACCGTCCCGTGTTCACCCCGTTCGGCGTAATCCGCAGCTTCTCCTCCGGACAGCCCAGCTCTATCTGCAATTCCCGCGCATGCGCATAGAGGCTTGTCACGATGTCAGCCTCATTATATGCCAGCTGGGACATCTTGCGGAACTGGTCAATCCAGATATTTTTATAGATGCCTTCCACCCATGACGCGCGGATCAGCTCCTCCTCGCGCTCTCTGGTATAGATACCGTGCTCGGAGATCAGCAGATCGCACCCGAACCGCCGCTTCGCCATGCAGCCCAGAATCCCCGCGTATCCCGTTGCCACACAGTGATAGACATCCGCCTCGGGCAGCTTCGTCCGCAGCGTCAGAAACAGCGGCAGGTACATGGAGCGCATCGTCCAGAGGAAATCCGAGAACACGATTTCCGAGTAATGCAGCCGGTAGCATTCCTGCACCGCGTGCAGAAAGTCCGCACCCATCAGCAGATCATTCAGCAGGAACTCCTTCTCTGCAAACATGGCAAAGAGTGTGTCCCAGTCAACCTGCTGGTTTACCAGAAGGCTTCTCAGCGCATCGTATTCCGCCCTGCCCAGCTTCAGGCGCTTTCTCCGCTGCGTCCGCCTGCCCTTCCAGTCATAGTCCTGTAAATAAAGCTCCCGCACCTCGACAACATTCTCCGGCAGCTCATAGACGAACTTCCCGCGCATGGAACGGTTGGCTACGATCGCCAGAACGATAAACTGATAATCCGGAAAGGTCTTTATCATGCTGTGTATCCAGCTCGATACCCCTCCGACAACATACGGATAGCAGCCCTCCGCCACAATACAGATCTTCATGCCTCATCACCACTTTTCTTCTTTTTCTACCTGAATGGATACTTCCGGCTCTGCGGCGTGGATCAGATAGACATCCGTCTCCACTCCGGTCACGCTGCCACCCTCTATGTGCTTCACCTTTTCGCCGCTCAGCCGCAGCAGGAAATAGGCTTCACTGTCAAAATGCTCTATCGTCAGCTGAATCGTATCACCGTTTCTCTCCGAAGTATAGTCCAATGTCAGGAAACGCCTGATCCTGTCGTCACTCCGGGCAAGTGCCGTCTCCTCAAATGCATCATAAGGCTTCCAGTAGGTCACAAGATTCGCCGCAATCCTTTTCGACAGCGTATGCCACGAATCCTCCTCGCTCTCCGGGTAGGTCACACGCTCCAGATCCAGCACGATTGTGGAATAGCCCAGCGCCGTCTCTATACATCTGAGTCTGAAATCATCCATAAAGCTATGCGTCACGCCGTTTCCGGTGGAATACTGTGCGGTCAGGTTCTCCCCGATGTAGCCCACGACCGGAGCTTCCCCGCTCTGATCCTGCACCGCCGCTGTCCGAACGGAAGCCGGCAATGCCTCTACATCCTCCTCCGTCAGCTGTGTGGTATCTTTTAACACCATCGAAAGAAAGCTGTAGTCCGGCGCATATTCCTCCCAGAAGCCGGCATCCTCCCGCAGCTTATCCGCGATGGACGGAGCTGACCCGGACGCCGCCGAGAGCCCTGCCTCGATGTCCTCCTCGTGAAACAGCTTTAAATAGAAAGAAACCTGTTCTCCGGAAAGCTCCCCCTCTTCCTCATACCGGAATCGCGGTGTCATCATACAGGTCATCTTTGACCTTGTGCGGTTCGCCGTCGAGATGAGGGACGGCCACACGATGTCCTGATAGACTGCCGAGGGCGACTGGCTGTAGTACCGGCTCATCTCCTCCCGGTTCTCCTCCGAGAAGACCGGATAGCCCGCAATCACCAGATTCTGCGCATTGACAACCGGGTACAGCTCATACGCCGAGCACTCCGCCAGAAATGCCGACAGAATACCGATTCCCGCCTGTTCGGTCAGGAAATCGCCGTTGACGCAGAAGACTCTCGACTCCGAAAAGCTCTTCCGCCAGAGAACCGCCGGAAGCACACTGTTCTTCGTAGATTCCTCATCCGTTCCGACCAGGAAAAATTTCTGGGCGATGCCGTCGTCAACCGCCTCCTGATAAGCCGCATCCGTCAGCGTGCCGACCATATAGGTCTTCGTCCCCTTTCCCGTCACATACCACGGAAGTCCGACCGCCATGTCCTGCCGCTCCGAATCTCCCTCCGTCTGCACCTCATACAGTGCCTCTCCGCCCAGAAGGAAGCCCGGGAACAGATGCATTCCTGCCAGAACGACCTCCGGTCTATACGCCTGATAGATGCCCAACAGCTCCTGTAACCCAGTGCTGTCCGCTATGAAGTCATAGGCGGGAAGACGGGCGAAGATCAGGTTCGTCCCCTGCTCCGCGAGCATCCGCAGCGTCTCGACCTCGCTCTCCTCCGTCACACAGACGCCGTCTATCACCACGGTCTTCCCCTGCACCGGCAATCCGTCCAGCTCCCCGATTCCCGCCACGCAGCGCAGGTTCCTCTTGCTGTAGGTGCAGAAGGCTTCCACGACTCCGGTCACACGCGCGTCGCCGCCGACACAGAACAGCTCCGCCCCGTCCTCCTGCGGCACAAAGCAGTCCGCGGATGTCAGCGTCGTGCCTGTCGTTCCGGCATACGCATTGCTCTCATATTCATTTAACTGCTCCTTCATGATGCCTGAAAACTGGAACATAAAGAACAGGATCAGGAACATCATTGTTATCGCTATATAATTTCTGCGGGATACCATAAGCTTCCTTTCTGTCACCGCCGGTTACTGGAAGGTCCGGATCAGCTCCAGTGTCTCTCTGTCGATCACAATATCCGAACTCTTTAATTCCCCCAGCTTCGCAAAGAACTCTTCCTTCTTGCCCTGTGTAAAATACAGCTTCAGATAGCAGGTGTAGGTCGACAGCTCCCTCGGGTAAAGCTCCCTGCTCTCGTCGCACCAGTGCTTCATCCTCGTGTATTCCTTAAGATCCAGCAGCAGTCCGCAGAGCCACTCGATATACTGCGGTGTCAGCTCCTCGGCATTCCTGTCACAGAGCAGGTCGCAGGCATCCTCAAACATATCGACGAAGTTTTTCTGCTCCGCCCTGTGGAAGACCTTCTGCGCCAGAATGCCATGCATATAATTAATCAGCTCCACCGCCGCCGGAACGGCATTCACCGCATCCTCCAGCATCCGGTTATACAGCTTCTGGGAATGCTCCCGGAAATCGTTCAGCGCATCTCTCAGCACCGTCGCTGCATAGTGCGCGGTCTCGGAATCCTCGCTGTTCAGCGCAAGCGCGATCGACGCAAGGGAATCCTGTACATCCCCCCTCACGACATTCATAATCAGGGTCCGCAGGCTGTCCTTGTCAGAGACGGCAAGCGCCTCCTCGATCGGCACGACATTTCCCTCACTCTCCGTATCGCCGCGCCGGTTCGTGCGGACACGCTCCTTGCTGAAAATGACGTCATCCAGATCAACCGACGTGCGGAACAGCAGATGATACATACCCTCGCTCATCAGCAGAAACATCGGCCCGACGACCGGTGTGAGCAGCATGATGGCTGACCAGATCCTGCCCTTGACCTTCTGTCCTTCCTGCTCCTTCACCTGCGTTTCATTCCTGACCTCGTAACCGATGACAAACAGGGTATTCAGGACGAGGATTACCAAAAAGCTCCATTCCAGCGCACTCATAGGCTGACCTCCTCCGTGATCCGGCAGTTGAAGCCGCTGTCACGGAAACGCTGCAGCACGACAGCCGCATCCTTCGGGCGGGTATTTGCAAGCAGGGCGTAAACCATTCCGTCCTGCAGCTCTCCGAGGAAATCGCTCTGACGCATCTGCGCCCCGAGACGTTTTCCCGCCTCCTCCAGACTTACCTCTCCCAGCTCGACTTCGATCAGGGTACACTCGGTCAGCTGCTTTTCGCTGGCATTCAGATATGCCGTGACAAGGGAACCGAACGCCTCCTTCTCCAGAATGTTTGTGCCCGGAATATATCTCTGGTATTGCAGCGCCGACATATAGCGGTTCGCGCGCAGCACGGCGTTCTGGATCAGATTTCCGATGACGGACAGCATATTTGCCTGACCAAGAGTCATGCGCTCCCACGGGATGCCCCAGACCATCAGGATCAGCTGCATCTCATCCTCGGAATAGATGGCGTCCGCCATGAGCGGGTAGCGCTCGTCCATGCTCTTATTTATGTAGACCTTGTGCTCCGAAAGCGGTTCATAGAGCTCCTTCATCTCCCGGTAATTGATGGAATTGCCGAGCTCTCTCGCCTTGCCGGAGGTCGCGGAAAACAGTCTTGCATAGGAGCGGTTCGCCACCGTATAAATCGCCACGTCCTTGCTGCCCATCAGCTTTGCAAGCACTTCCGCCGCGTAGAACAGCACCTCGCTGGCTTCATATTTGTCAAGACTTGTCGTAATCTCATAGAGTCTTCCGAAGCTGTCATTCTGGTTGATGATCTGGCTGGAAAGAATCTCTTTTACCTTGACGTTGCTGGTATTGATGTCTGAAATATCCTCGATCTGCTTTGAGAGATAGCCTGCCTCGTTCTTTTTCTCCTCCTCGACGACCTTCAGCCGGTCGCGCAGATAGCCGACCACCAGCCCCAGAATCAGCAGCTGGGCGATCCATATGTAGGTGTTAAAGTCCAATATGACCTCAAAGCCGCTGCGGTGGTACATCTGGCGGAAGCAATAGCCCGCAACAGCGAGCAGACAGGAAAAGGTCGCCTGCTGCTGCCCGTAGATGATGGCAAACAAAAGCACGTATAATAGATAGAAATCGATATTCTGAAAATATTCCCTGCCGACCGCGCGGTTGTTCAGCATGAAAAAAGGGATAAAACAGATCAGGTTTTCGGCAAAGGGCAGCAGTGCGGACACCATGTCCTTCGTCCGCGTTCCGAGCAGCCTTAAGAAGCTCTTCTTCCTTGCGTCCGTGCGCACAAAATCGGAGGCATGCCTGCTGATGTAAGCCGCCGCCTCACCGATGCCCACCTCGGGCTTCTGGTAGATGCGGATGCCGAATTCCTCTTCAAACAGGGTATTTGACAGCACCGGCTCCAGCCTCTGCCGCTGCGGTGCATCGACCAGCTTTACATCCTTGAGCGCTCCGGCGATATACTCCGCGATCGTCCGCTGCGGAAGCGTCTCCCCTGAGGAAATCTGGTACAGCCCCTGTCTTGTCTCCTTCGCCGCAATGACGTAATAGACGAATTCAACCGCATCCTTATAATGCAGGAGCGCCATCCGCTGCGCCTCATCCACCTGGATCTCGCCGGTCTCCAGCCCCTCGATAATCATGCGGGCACATGCATTCTTCGTCTCTCCCGCCTCCTTCGGCGTGCCGTAGAGATGATCCAGCCGCAGCACGACCGTATCCTTCCCCATGCGCCGGTAGCTGCAGCAGATGTCCTCACCGGCAGCGACCGCCTGTGCCCTGTCGGTATGTACCATGCACGGCGTGTCACAGGAAATCTCCTCCGCATATTCCCCCTGATAGACCTCCTCCGAGGAAAGGTAAATAAACCTGCCCTTTCCGAGCGCAATGTGCGCCGTGAGCAGATTGAACAGACCTGCCGTGTAGGTGACGGGGCGGCTCTGTCTCTTGTCCCAATGATAATTCGTGTCGAATGCCCCCATAAACACTGTCACGTCGGGCTGGATGCTGTCAACCACCTCGCGGATGCAGCTGTCATCATAGGCAAAATGATAGGTCTCAAACACCTTCCCCACCGATTTTGCGGTCTTCGGCTCCTCCGTCAGCCGGAACACGCGATGCCCCTCTTTTCTTAATTTGTCGATCAAAAACTTCGTAAAACGGCTGCTGCCGCCAACCAGTAAAATATTCATACGTTATTCAATCCCCTGCACTTTTAATTGACCGATGAAATCCTTCACATCCGCCTCAGCCTCTGCCAGTTCAATTCCGTAAGTCTGCTGAAGCGTTCCGGCAATTTCCCCTATCGCCTTTCCTTCCGAATACTCCTTCCAGATCAGCGCCCCGCACTGATTCAGCATAAGCGGCTTCTCGAAGGGCAAGCCCCTCTGTTCCATGTTAATCAGCCAGTAATCCCCGGCTGCCTCACGGAGCTGATAACCTGTCTGCCTTTTCTGATCCAAACTTTTCTCCTTCTCAAATAGCTTATTCGACAATATCAAATGTATTACGCACAAAATTTAAGATAATAAAAATAGTATATCATATTTTCCTCTTTCGGACAACTCTGCGGACGCAATTTCCAAAAAAGCCCTACAAGTCATTCCGGCTTGCAAGGCTCATTTGTAATGTCATATTCATCCAGGAAATGATGCCGCACACCCTTTTGCTTATAGGCGACGACCGTGTCCAGATTCACGTTTTCCACGCTCTTAAAAATATTGCTCTCGACAAAGGGATTCTTTTTCTTCATCTCCCGGATCAGTTCCTTGATCTCGACCCGCTTGGAGCGGTTCTCCTCGTTGTTACAAGTAGTACAGGTATCCGTAAATTTGCAGGCGCACTGGATAAAGTGCAGATGATTGTAATCCCGCCATGCCTTGATGTCATCCTCCCTCACAAGATAGAGCGGTCTTATCAGCTCCATCCCCTCGAAGTTCGTGCTGTGCAGCTTCGGCATCATGGTCTGTACCTGTGCCCCGTACAGCATTCCCATCAGGATTGTCTCGATGACGTCGTCGTAGTGGTGCCCGAGAGCAATCTTGTTGCAGCCCAGCTGCTTTGCAAAGCTGTAGAGGTAGCCGCGCCGCATTCTCGCACACAGATAGCAGGGCGACTTCTCGATCTCATACACGGATTCAAAAATATTGGATTCAAATACATGGATCGGAATCTTCAGCTTCCGGGCGTTCTCCTCGATCACCTGCCTGTTCTCGGGGCTGTAGCCGGGGTCCATGACGAGAAATTTCACCTCAAACGGGAACTTATTGTGGAGCTTCAGCTCCTGAAAGAGCTTTGCCATGAGCATCGAATCCTTGCCGCCCGAGATGCAGACCGCGATGCAGTCACCCTCCTTCACCAGCTCATAGCGGTTGATCGCCTTGGTAAAACTGCACCAGATGCTCTTCCGGAATTTCTTCCGCAGACTCAGTTCCACATCATGACAGACATCGTCCGCCTCCTGACGCTTCATCTCCCGCATCAGCCATTCCATGTAGCCGCCCCGCAGGCTGTACGCCTCATAGCCTGCCCGCTCCAGCTCCGCTGCGGCATCCAGACTGATCCGCCCCCTCGCACAGCAGAGCACGAGCTTTTTCTCTCTTCCGTCTGGCAGCCGCTCCGCCAGCGTCTCCTCCGTCAGCTCCCTCTCCGGTATGGCGACCGCCCCCGGAATACTGCCGTACGCAAGTTCCTGCTCGTCCCGCATATCAATCAGCACATAGCTCCCCGCGCCCCATTTTTCCAATTCATCCAATGTTACTTCCATATATCCCCCTGCAGCGCCTCCTTCAGCGTCCTCCACCCCAGCACCGCGCACTTCACCCGCGCGGGCATGTGCGAAATATCCTGTAAAACGCCCGCCTCCTCAAGACTCTCGATCTCCTCCGGCGTCGCCGTCCCCTTAATCATGCGGAAGAAACTCTCCCCCTTCTCCAACGCCTCCTTCACCGGCATACCGATAATCATTCCGAGCATAATGTCCGTCGATGCCTGTGAGATGGCGCAGCCGTCACCCGTGAACGCACCGTCTGTAATCACGCCGTCCTTCACCTTCAATTTCAGGAAAATATCATCACCGCAGCTGGGGTTCACACCCTCCAGCACAATATCCGCATCCTCCAGCTCGTGCTTGAACTCCGGGTGGATATTGTGTTCCGTCAGAATTTCATTATAAAAGCGGTTATCTGCCATAGCCCATGCGCTCCCTTACCTTTGCTACACTCTCAAGAAGCCTGTCCGCCTCCTGAATTGTATTATAAAACATAAAGCTCGCTCTTGTCGTCGAATTCACGCCGAGGAATTTCAACAGCGGCTGGGCGCAGTGATGCCCCGCCCTGACCGAAATGCCGTCGGCACAGAGAATCTCGCTCACATCATGCGGGTGTACCTGATCGATGGTGAATGTGACAATGCCTGTGTGCTCCTCCGGCTTCTCCGAGCCGAGCACATGCACATGGGGAAGCTCCCTCATGCCCCGCATGATATGCTCCGTAAGTTTTCTCTCCTGTTCCTCCATCGCCGGATAGCCTACCCGCCCGATGAAACGGATCGCCTCCGCAAGCCCCGCCGCACCGGCGGCATTCACCGTACCCGCCTCAAATTTATGCGGAAGCTCCGCAAATGTGGCGCTCTCGCGCGTCACATATTCGATCATCTCACCGCCGCTCAGAAAGGGCGGCATCTCCTCCAGAAGCTCCCGCCTGCCGTAAAGCACACCGATCCCCATCGGTCCGAACAGCTTATGCCCGGAAAAGGCAAAGAAATCGACGCCCAGCTCCTGCACATTGACCTCCATGTGCGGTGTGCTCTGCGCCCCGTCCACGAGGATGACCGCGCCCTTTTCATGTGCCAGCGCGGCGATCTCCTTCACCGGGTTGACGATTCCGAGCACATTCGACACCTGCGTGACGGCGACGAGCTTTGTCCTTTCGGTGATCTGCTCCGCTATGCTTTCCAGGTTCAGATGTCCGTCCGGCGCACACTCCATAAATTTCAATATTGCGCCGGTCTCTCTCGACACCATCTGCCACGGAAGAAGGTTGCTGTGATGCTCCATGATGGAGACAAGAATCTCGTCTCCCGCCTTCAGCCGGTTCAATCCGTAGCTGTAGGCGACCAGATTGATACCCTCCGTCGTATTCCTTGTAAAAATAATCTCCTCCGCCGTCTCCGCGTGTAAAAAGGCGCGGACGGTCTCTCTCGCCGCCTCATAGATCTCCGTCGCCTCGACGCTCAGCGGATAAAAGCCGCGCAGGGGATTCGCGTTATGATTCAGATAAAAGTCGCGCTCCGCATCGAGCACACACTGCGGTCTCTGGGAGGTCGCGGCGCTGTCCAGATAGACCGTTCTCTCCTGTGTCAGCAACGGAAATTCCTTTCGATAGTCAAGTATATTCACGGTACTAAAGCACCTCCTCCAAGCCCTTCTGAATCCAATTCTTTGCCGTTTCCTCGGGGATGAGATGTGCGAGCCGGTCAATGGCAGCCCTCGCCATCATATCCTCAGCCGCCTCTCTTCCGATGCCGCGGCTCTCAAGGTAAAACAACGTCTCCTCGTCCAGCTGTCCGATCGTCGCCCCATGGCTTCCCGAGACCGTCTCCTCGCTGCAAAGGATGACGGGAATTGTCCTGTTCCTGACATCCTCGCCCAGCATCAGCACGGTCTCTGTCTCTGCGCCGTCCGCGCCCGCCGAACCTCTCTTAAAATCAATCGTTCCACGGAAGGTCTTCTGCGCTTCGTCGCGCAGCGCGCCGTCCGCCCGGATATTCGACACGGTCTCCTCTCCATAATGGTTCACGACCATGTTCAGGTCAAGCACCTGCCTGTTCTGCGCCAGATAGCCGAGCTGGGCATCAAAGCCCGCCTGCCGCCCGGCAAGATCGACCAGCGTCTCGGCGTAGGTGTCCCCTTCTCCCAGAAAGACCTGATACAGCTCCAGCCTTCCGCTCTCCGCGACCGTGCCCTTGATACGGTTGACGAGAACCGCACCTTTCTGCGTGTGAAGCACCTGCACAAGCCTGACCTTTGCATTTTCCGCGACCTTTACCTCCGTCACGGTCTCCAGATGCGTGCCGGGCTGATAGGACATGCAGATCACTCTCTCCGTCCCCGGCTCCGTCTCTATTTTAATTTCCTTTTCCGCATAGTCCTCCCCGGTCACTGTCAGAAACAGCGGCTCGTCCGCAGACGGCTTGAGGGAGACCGACTCCTTACTTCCCTCCGCATTCCATGTCAGCACTGCCTCATTCAGATTCAGCCAGTACCATGTCTTTGACGGCAGGCTGTTGATTTTTCTCTCTATCTGTTTCATATGCTCCTCCCGGACACTCATCCGATACTGCCCTTCATTTCCAGACGGATCAGGTTATTCATCTCAATGGCGTACTCCATCGGCAGCTCCTTGGAGACATTGTCCGCAAAGCCACTGACGATCAGCGCCCGCGCCTCCTCCTCGCTCAAGCCCCGCGACATGAGATAGAACACCGCGTCGTCGCTGATGCTGCCGATCCTCGCCTCGTGGCCGATGGCAGCGTCCTTCGTCCTGACGTCCATCGCCGGGATTGTATCCGACCGCGACTCCGAATCGAGCATCAGGGACTGGCAGGACACCGCCGACTTGGAACCCTTTGCATTCTTATTCACGACAACACTGCTGCGGAAGGTACTGATACCGCCGCCCTTGCTGATGGAACGGGTATTCATGTAGGAGCTGGTGTCAGGCGCCGCATGGACGACCTTCGCGCCCGTGTCCAGATTCTGCCCCGCCGCCGCAAAGGTCACGCCGGTAAACTCCATCTTCGCTCCCTTTCCCCGCAGAATGCTCATCGGGTACAGATAGCTGACATGGGAACCGAAGGAGCCGGACACCCACTCGATCACGCCGCCCTCGTCCACCAGAGCTCTCTTCGTGTTGAGGTTGTACATATTCTTCGACCAGTTCTCGATCGTCGAGTAGCGCAGCTTCGCGTTCTTCTTTACGAATAGCTCCACGCACCCGGCATGAAGGTTCGCCACATTGTATTTCGGTGCGGAGCAGCCCTCAATGAAATGAAGATTTGCCCCCTCATCCACAATGATCAGTGTGTGTTCAAACTGTCCCGCTCCCTTGGCATTCAGCCGGAAGTAGGACTGCAGGGGAATGGAGACATCCACGCCCTTCGGCACATAGACGAAGGAGCCTCCCGACCAGACCGCACCGTGCAGCGCCGCGAATTTATGATCCTTCGGCGTCACAAGCTTCATGAAATATTCCTTCACCATATCGGCATACTCGCCGTTCAATGCACTCTCCATGTCGAGGTAGACAACACCCTGTGCCGCGACCTCATCCCTGACATTATGGTATACCAGCTCCGAGTCATACTGCGCTCCGACACCCGCGAGGGACTTCCGTTCCGCCTGCGGGATGCCCAGCCGCTCAAAGGTCTCCTTGATGTCTGTCGGCACATTCTCCCAGTCGTTCTTCATCTCCGTGTGAGGGCGGACGTAGGTTGCAATGTGATCGATGTCCAGTCCTTCTATCGAAGGCCCCCAGTCCGGCACCTGCATCTCTCTGTAGATCTGCAGGGATTGCTGTCTGAACTCGCGCATCCATTCCGGGTCGTGCTTCTCTCTCGAAATCTGTTCTACGATCTCGGGGGTCAGCCCCTCCTCAATACGGAACGCATCCTTCTCCTCATCCCTGATGTCATAGACGCTGCGGTCTATATCCTCCACATATGTTTTCTCACTCATATTGCTCTCCGTTTCTATGCATGGCGGTTCTTTTACGCTTCGACGATGTTTTCAAAACCTCTCTCGTTGACCGTATCTACCAGAGCGGCATCGCCCTCCCTGACAATGACTCCGTTCTCCATGATGTGCGTCACATCCACGTGAAGCGCCTCCAATATCTTCGTGCTGTGGGTAATGATCAGCAGGCTCCCCTTGCAACGCTCCTGATAAAGTCTGATCCCGTTGGAGACGGTTCTGACCGCATCCACATCCAGCCCGGAATCCGTCTCATCCAGTATTGCCAGTGACGGCTCCAGCATCAGAAGCTGTAAGATCTCCGCCTTTTTCTTCTCACCGCCGGAAAAGCCCACGTTCAGGTCTCTCTCCGCATAGGACTCGTCCATCGACAGAAGCTTCATCGTCTCAAGGAGCTTTTTCTGGTACTCAAACAGGCGCATCCTCTTTCCCGTCTTATATTCCAGCGCACTGCGGATAAACGCCGACAGGGTGACTCCCGGAACCTCAAGCGGATTCTGGAAGGAAAGGAAAATTCCTTTCTTCGCGCGCTCGTTGACTGCGAGCTCCGTGATATTCTCACCCTCAAAAATCAGTTCTCCCTCCGTCACCTCGTAGCGCGGATTTCCCGCGATCGCGTAGCCCAATGTGGACTTTCCGGTTCCGTTGGGGCCCATCAGTACATGAACCTCCCCGCGCCCGACCTCCAGATTGACTCCGTGCAGGATCTCCTTATCACCGACATTCACATGCAGATTTTTAACTGCCAACAGCTTATCATCCATCTCCGTTTACTCTCCTTCACTGATTTATCTCCGCCTTACAGCAGCACTGACCTTTTAAGGCTCCTTCTTCCACCAGATCTTCCAGCGTATGCTTGTCCAGATAGTCGTCAATGACCTCTCCGAGTCCGATCCAGAAGGGAAGCGTTGCACACTGCTCCGCCCGTGTGCATTTCGGTTCTGTAGCACAAATACAGGCGACAGGCGCAACGTCCCCCTCGACAGCCCGGAGAATATCCCCTGTCCGATACTCTCCGGGTTGTTTCACCAGTCGGTAGCCCCCGGCTTTCCCGGAGGAGCTGTCTACCAAGTGTGCTTTTGACAGTATTGCCATTATACTCTCCAGATATTTTCTGGATATCTCCTGCCGCTCCGCTATTTCCTTCAGCGAAACATATTCCCCGTTCCCGTGCTCCGCGAGGTCAAGCATAACGCGCAGCGCATATCTTCCTCTGGTCGATATCATCATAAGAATTTTCTTCGCCTCAGCTTTCTCCTATCTTTCAACTAGGAATTATATCCACAAATTCCCACCGTGTCAATAGGAATTACACAAAAGTTCCTTCATTTGACAGACACCCTTCTCCTGGGAAGAAATGATCGAGCGGAGAATCGGTATTAATTCCGGGCAGATCGGATAATCCAGAATAGCACGGTAAGCTTCCAGATATTTCTTTGTCACATCGCTGATTGATCTGTCATCACGACAGGTCTCTCTTTTTGTAGATCAGTATGGCTGCGGCAAGGCAGCCTGCAATCGACACCCCGGCAAGCAGAATGCTGGATACTTCCGGATGTTCTCCCGCAAAAATATCAGCGGCATCACAGTAGTAAAAAGGTGTCAACAGCTTCAATTTGTCCAATGCCGGAACCACATTTGCCATCAGATTCATCACATAGAAGAGCAGCGCTATACCGATCGCTGCACCGGTCAGTTTTTTCCTTGTAACCGCCGAAATCAGGAAGCAGATCGTTCCAATCTCTATGCTCATCAGCAGTGTCAGGGAATGATATTCTGCCAGTTTTCCAGGCTGTGGAATATCCTTCATAATCGCAAAACCGGCCAAAATCAGAATTACATTAATCATATGGAATTGGACGATAGTCGCCAGCAGTGCGCCATATTTTTCCACAATAATGCGCAATCTGCCCAAGGGCAGCGTGTTAAGGAACTCACTCGTATGCCCCTCTTCCTCCTTAGAAACCATGGACGCGCCAAGCATTGCCGAAAACATAGCTGCCCCGAGGGACAGAATGATCGATATTTCGATTGCGTAATATCCCTCTAATGTTCCCATATTCATCTTATCCATGCCAAGCGCTATTGAGAAATCCCCCAGATTGGAATACATTCCCGCCATATCCGCCATGGACTCCTTGATGCTGTCAAACAAAAGCAGACACCCTGAGCAGATCAATCCCACGCACATCCCCCATATCCAGGTCATCTTCTGACCCAGCTTACATTCCTGTCCCAATAATACCATAATCATCACCATGCCTTTCCGTAATCTGCTTAAGACCGCAGACACGCTATTCTTTCATGCCATGCTTCCCATGTTTTAATGGATCACATATAAAAATGCATAAACACATCTTCCAGCGACGGTTCCTCCAACAACATATCTTCCACCTTGAAGGAACGGAGCGTTTTCAACAGGAATGCAATTTCTCCCTGATAGGCAAAATGCATTTCTCTGCCCGAAAGTCTATAATCGGCAACTCCCTGCATATTTTTGATCGCATCCTCGCACATTTGAATTTCCTGTTCCGCGATAACCAGCCTGACCTGCCTGATATTTGTATGTATCAGATTATCGACAGTGTCTGAAGCAACCAGTTTCCCTTCTCTGATAATCCCCACATGTTTACAATACTTTCTGACTTCTGGCAGGACATGGGAGGACAGGAAGCAGGTCACCCCTTCCCTATTTCTCTCCAGCAGCAATTCAAAAAAGACTTCCTGAATCAAAGGGTCCAGTCCCGAGGTCGGCTCGTCAAAAATCAACAGCTCCGGGTTATGCTGAAGAGCGCACACAATGCTGATCTTCTTACGGTTTCCCAACGACAGCTCGGAGACTCTTTTATTCACATCTACCCCTAAGCGTGCAATCAGACCTTTTGCCTCCGCATCGCAGTCCATACCTCTCATTTTTGCCGCATAGCGTATGACCTCTCCTGCGCGCATAGAGGGATAAAACATCGTTTCCGACGGCATATATCCCGTTCTACGCAGAATCTCCCTCTGCTCCTCGCCTGTCTTTTTCCCAAGCACAAATGCCTCGCCTGACTTCGGATAAATCATTCCCAGCAGTGTGCGGATTGTTGTAGATTTTCCTGCACCGTTGGGTCCTAAGTAACCGAAAATATCTCCTTTTTCAACTTTGAGGTTCACCTCACGGACTCCTCTGTTTTTCCCATATGTTTTTGTCAGATTTCTTGTTTCGATTGCATATTCCATCTTAGCGCCCATACCTTCTTCCTATTTTGACTGAAATTCTTTCAACATATCATTGAGCTGTTCCGTGTCTACAGTACGCTTGATTTTATTAATCCATATCGCACCGGCATACATAAGCAGCACATACAGGGCAAACAAAAATGTCACGACCGGTTTTCTGTCAAACCAGGCAAAGAAATAGCTTACTCCTGTAAACAAAAGCATTCCGACAAGCATGCGCCCCCATACTCCGGCACTCAGCCGCTCCGCTTCATCAAAATTTCCAAGCAGGTACACCTGAATATAGCAGATTACATATGCTGAGGCTATCGTCTCGATCAGGCACAGGATACTCACTTCAAAACACCCCTGAATCCAGAGATAGCAGCATTGGAAAAACAGAAGGGCAAAGAAATACAGACAAGCCTTGTATTCTATTCCGATTTCTTTTCCTAAATATCCAATAAATTTCTTATTCTTCCAAAACATGTTCCTATCTCCTTCCCTTTTCCAGAGCTTCCCTGATATTTCCGGCATACTTTCTGGATATCAGTATCTGCTCCTGGTTATTCATCGTGGCAAGTAATTTTGCCCCCGGAATGCTTTGCAGAAAAGCTACCTTGTAGAGATTCATCAGCATGGTTCTTGAACATCTCACCAGCCCGAGCGCTCCATACTGTCCCGCAAGTTCTTCCAGCTTCTCCCGCAAACGGTATACCGCCTGTTCCAGATAGGCATAGGTAATTCCATCCACGCTTTCAAAATATAAAACCTCCTCTACCGAGAACCCCACCATCTGCTCTCCCTTCTCAGAGACGCCGGTTAATCTGGTACTCTGCAGGGACAGCTTATGTAACAATTCCGAAAGCTCAGGTGTCATATCTTTATAATTTACAATAATCTCTTCCTCGCCGGTCTGAATTTTGTTCAGCGTGACTTTCATGTCGTTCTTGACTCCATTCTGTATCTCCATTGTTTGTTAAATCATTTCTCAGCACTGATTGACTTTATTGTATCAGACTTTACGATGATAGCAATGCCACAAGAGCCAGAATGCATCTGACCGCAGACAGAATACACCGTAGGTCAATTAGGAACCCACTACGGCTCAATCCGAACCGAATCCAGTATCTGCATCACCTGATCTCCGTATTCCTCCCACCAGTCTTCCACAGAGTTAGTTGTTGCTACAACATTGTTATTCTCCCCCAGAAAGACAATGAAGGACCAGATGTCGGAGCCGTCATAATAGCCTGCTCTTGCCATATCCCCCGCGAGTTCTATTTCGACCTCCTCCAGCCCTGTTCCGCATACGCCGAAGCCTGAGGTATAGAACAACTCGACCGCCCCCTCCGTGACACTTTTCGGGTAAAAGGAAATGCTTCCCTCCGGATATAGGTCATATGTCCAGCCGTCTGGTAGTTCCACGGACAGTTCACCGCCGGGGCTTTTTACCTCTGCTCTGGTTCCCCCCTGCTGTTCTGGCTTGCTCTCTCCGTCTATTATTCCTCCTGTTACATTCTCTCCAGTATCTGGCGGTATGTCCTCCGGCACTTCCGGATAAATAGTCTCTGTGCTCTCCGCCGGAGCCTGTGCACCGCAGGCAGTCATCGCAGACAGCATCAGCAGCCCGATAATACAAAATATCTTTTTCATGATTTCCCACACTCCTTCCTTAAACTTATAGACGAATTATGTTCCTAGAAGTTGCTTTCAGTTTGCAAAAAAAGTCACTACAAGCAATTTTGTAGTGACCCTTTCTCTTTTTATGAATTTATCTCATTCACAATCTTTCAACCATCGCCTCAGAATGAACTGCCAGTCCATCCCATCCTGCATTACCCTTAAAACCGTTACTATCTTCTTTACATCATCAACAACGTAAAAGAACAAATATGTACAATATGGTTTTAGATATATATCATATCCCCTATACCGAAACCCGACTGTATTAAATCCCGTTGGTAACGTTTTTAATCCTTCCGTAGCTTCCTTCATCTTTTTAGTAAAATTTTCTCCAAGTTCACGATATTTGAAAGTGTCTAAAATATATCTTTTCATCTTTCTCATATCATCTCTGCTACTAAAGGTATACTCGATTCTGTATTCATTTATTTTCATGATGCACTTACTTAAATTGCATCAAGCTCTGCCCACATTTCCTCTTCTGAAATGACTTTACCCTGCTCCATATCATCTATGGCCTCATCCAGCTTAGAAAACAAGACATTCATCGCATCATCTATGGTGTATGCACTTTTTGTTACTTGAACTGCTTCCATAACTATCATCCTTTCTAATTGGATTGCCTCTCATATCTTATAGTATAACACAGTCGGGTTTATTCTACTATAATTATTTCAAAAGTCCCTATTTACCTTTGTGTGTCTAATACCAAGACAGTATAATTATTCATTTTACGAATTGCATAAGCAATTAGAAAATCAAGTAGTCCAAATTCAAATACAATCCTAAGAGGCTTTTCAGATAATCTGGAGAGCTTTTTTATATTCATAGAGTGCATTAGAGAGTATGAATTTTATTTTTACATGGAGGTTCATACTATGGCACTCACAAATGAAGAACTACAACAAATTTTAAGTGGTTTATCACCAAAAGAACAAAAGGCACTTTTTGAAAAATTAAGGCAGACTTATGGAGACACTTCAACACCTCAACCACATCCCCAACCCACTTCTTCTACATCAAAGGTTTACTGTTGTATCAAGTGTGGTTCAGTGAATTACAAGAAAAATGGAGTAACTGCAAAGGGATTGCAACGATATCGTTGTAAAGATTGTGGAGCAAGCTTTTCAGAAAATTATGGAGATAGTCTTCGCTACACTCATCTTTCAGAGGACACATGGAAAGAAATGTTAAGAGGCTTTGTAGAGGAACTATCAATATCAAAGATTGCAAAGAATTGTGACCTATCTACAAAAACAGTCTGGCTTGCAAAGACTAAAGTCAACCAAGCCATAATGACCATGTATGGATATACGGACTTGTTTAGGGGAAATACACAAGCAGATGAATACTACACTCGTACAGCCTTTAAGGGTAAACGTGACCCAGAATTTTTCATCTATACACTTCGTAGGATGCCAAGACATCATTATACCTATTATGAAAAAATTGAATGGTTAGAAAATGCTGGCTTATATGAAAAACTGCAACGAGAAGAACCAGAGTATCTTGCCGAGTTGTTATCAGATGACCCTAAAATGAAGCGTGGTATATCCAATGAGCAATTATGTATTTTGACATTGGTTGATGAAACAGGCAAGCTTTATCTTGAACCAGTAAGCGTTGGCAGACTTGAAAAAGCAATGGCAAAGGAAAAACTTAAACCAAGGTTTACACCAGACAAAAGCAATGTGTTAGTGACTGATGACCATAATGCTTATAATCGTGTTACCTATGGAACAGGTGCAAAACATGAAGTAGTCAAAGCAGACAAACACGCAAGAGGTAAATACAATTTAGCAAAGGTAAATGCAGTCCATAATGCACTATCGTCCTATATGGATAGAACCAAAGGAAAAGTGTTTAATACAAAGTATATGGATTTAACCTTAATGCTTTTCTGGTGGTTACAAAGGTACAAAAATTATACCACTCAACAGCAAGTGCAAATGCTCTGGGATATAATGAATGACAATATATCAGACATTGAACTGCGTGAAAAAGTCAACCAAGTTTCACAAAGTAATTTAATGCATCGAGAAATAACCATAGATACAAAAGGGCAATTTCCAACAAAGCTATAAAAGACAATTCAAAGTAGACCAGCTACCTCAAAAGTAGCTGGTTTATTCATTTTTAATAGTAACCCATACCATCAATAGGGAGCGGTCTGGCTGACAATTTTGCTTGTGTAACATTCATCATTTTTGAACGAACAGTGTAACTAACACGCCCCAGCAATATGTTGAATAGTTGTTCACAAAGAATAATTTGACTAACATCCTTATTCTTTTCAAGCCACCAGAACATAATAAGGTATAAGTCCAGATATTTTGTAGCTGGTTTATATTCATTTGAACCAAGGAACCTGTCCATAGAACTATGCAACGCATTGATTCTTGAAAGACTATAAGTTCCATAGGAATGACATTTGCTATTGACAACAATATGTTCAATAAATTCTTTGTGGCATAGATATTTATAACTGTTATGTTCATCAGTAACTAACACAGCCTCGCGAGTAATACGTGAATGTAAATTTTCATACACAGTATCAGACTTGGCAGAGCCAGCAGAAACAGGCTGAACATAAATGTTATTGCTACGATCAATAGCAGTCAGTATGCAAACGTGCTGGTGGTTTATATCAATGGTATCTCTGCCGACCATTCTTTTTTGACTACTATAAATCATTTCCTCAAGCATGGTAGGGTCTTTAACAAACAGCTTTTTATAATCATCACCTAGATAATCAATGCGTTGAGCACGACTTCTATGGTGTCGTGGCAGTCTTCCTAGTATAACACATTTTAAATAACTGGACTATATTAAGCTTCCGTGGTACAATACATATATCAACTGATGGAGGCG
>CAKRTS010000016.1 GCA_934402315.1 uncultured Acetatifactor sp.
TGCTTCGATCAGGGACTGGATTATGAGCTTCCCGACATCCTGCAGCAATTTTACTATAATAATAGAAGCAATGCGACGTTCAGCCGGATCGCAGAGGGACACTATCAGATGAAGATTAACGGACATACGCTGGTAACAAAGCGCGACTCCGGGCTTACCGGCAAGGTTAATCTGAAATCACTTGGATTGTCACACATTTATATCGACAACATTGAAATCAAAAATATTTTTACAACAGCGCCCGAACTTGGGTACAGCATGGAGGCCCGGGTAGGTGACGTCGAAGAACAGCTTGCGTTGATGGATAAGGACATTAAACAAAATGTGAGCAGATACCAGCGGCTCATGATAGACGACTGGGTTCCGGTGCCAACGCCGGATGCATTTCCGAACATCCTGCCGTTGGATAATGGCAGTGCAAACCAGATGACTATTGTGAGGGATAACAACAGTTTTGCCGGTGCCGTCGCAAACAGCTGGGGATCTTATAAGTGGACGATAGATGCAACCGCGTATCGGGGTAAAACGCTGGAAATAGGATGTTCCAAGTTCACGACGACCGCCGGAAATACACAGATTGCTATCGTGGTCTATGATGTGTGGGCAAACCGCGTTTGTTTATATCCGTCTACATCAAACGCATCGCTGGTCGGCAATACAAGTGGACTCAATATAAGCTACCAGGTATCGGATGCGCAGACCACGGTTGTGATCGGCTTCTTCGCGTTGGGCGCAGCGATCGACAGTACCTTTGAGATTGAGGATATGTATGTGATAGATCCGTCGTCGGTGGAGGAGCTGCAGGCAAAGTCAGACTATACTAATTACAGTGAGGGTTTTGATGGCTGGGTCGACAGCACGTCGTGGGTAAAGCCGGACGATACATCCACTGTGACATATACGATCGATGCGGCAGGAAATGACATCGAAATCACATACAACGAGAATGCGTATGCCGCTTATAAAGGTATTTGCGTAGTCATGAAACCGCAGGGTGTACTTACGCCCGGTAGTACATGGGAGATAGGATGCAAGAGCTTTGTGTCAAACGCTGGGGACAACATCAGAATTAGGATGTATCTGTATACCACAAAGACATTTACGCCCTACATCATACCGTCAAAGGCAGACAAGTCAGCACTGTATGACATGGAGTGCCCGCACATTACTGTCACGATACCGGATACGGCAGTCGATACGGTTGGATGCTATGTTGAGATACTCAATCTGAGCAAGGTACCATACAATACCTTGGCTGATGGCAGTAAGGAGTATCACAAGGCAGTGATACAGGGCTTTTATATGTATGACGTGAACGAGGATAATGTTATCGTCCGCGGCGTGTCCCCGGCTAATACGTGGCTGCAGATCTGTCGGGTTACGGATGCCCGTTTGGCGACGGACACTAAGCTGGTGGCGAATGCACTTTACATCACGGATTCAGGGAAGATGTTTGTGACGGATTTTAATGGCAACAAAATTAATTTGATAGCATGAGAAATATGCTGACAGGTTGCATCGGTGCACCAGAAACTCATAATGTAATGAAAGAAAATTTACCCACAAATTTACCCACAAAATGCGCAGAATGCATAAATACAACATATATGGCATTCTGGGCACTGGTTCGAATCCTGTCACCCCGATTCTTTTGTATCTAATTTTCTAAAATTATCACAGAAGTGTCAAAAACGGAAAATTCGATTATATAGTATCTTAATTTCCCCTATTTCCCATAAATATGAAAAGAGTGTTTCGGTGTATACAGTAGGAAAAATTGACAGAGAGATATACAAGTGCATAACGGAAGACATTAGGACGGATGAGGTTATTATTACAGATAACCAGATTCAACATATCAAGCACAGGCATCCGAATGATTATGAGAGATTTTCAGGATATTTTGGGAAAATTATAAGTCAGCCGGATTATATTATTGAGACGTCAAAACCGAATACTGCGTTGATTCTCAAGGAGATTGTTACAGAGAAAGAAAGGGTTAAGACAGTCCTGCGTTTGGTGACATCGACTGACAATACAGAGTATAAAAATTCTGTGATAACTTTTATGAAAATAGATGAGAAGGAATGGAACAGATTACTGAGAAACAAAAGAATCCTTTACAAAAAGGAATAACGATGTTACAATTCGTGTAGGATATAAGAGACTGTTTGAGGTGGAAGATTACGTCCGATCCACACGCCGATGGCTTGACAGGGGAAACCCGAGAGATGCAGGAGAAGCGGACGCCTGCCAGACAGTCTCTTACATATTCAGATAATTGTTACGCGGTTATCCGGCGTAATTTTCTAATTGCTCAGTTGCGGCTGGCACTTCACAACCATTTTTCAAAATTGTCACTATCCAAATCGGAAAACAATCACGGAAAGGTTTGCAGAAAAGCCCTTGTTATCGTATGATAAAGGTATCAGAACGGAATCTATTTTACTGAAACGAAAGGGAGTGGGCTGTGTAAAATGAAAGGGTTTGGAAAACAGGTAAAAGGGGTATTTTCTTCAAAGTGGTCGGGATGGATCTTCCTGGCAGCAGTATTGCAGACAATGCTTCCCTTTTTCGTCAAGAGCATGGTCTTGTTTGTGACAAAGGAATCGCAGGGGAACCTGCTGCCGCTGACGGTTGAGCTGGCAACGCTGCTTGTGAGCGGCGCCGTGCTGTGTATTCCGGTGAAAAAGAATGGAGGCGCCGGAGGCGGCTTCTGGCTGAAGGGTTATCTGCCTTATGCGGCTGCGGTGTGTGCGGGCGGTGTGCTGTTTCAGTTCGTCGGCTATGCAACAGGCTTATTTTATAATATTTTGCTGCCTGTCGCGGCGATTCTGGTTGCGGCAGTCATCGTACATATGATTAACCGGATGGTATATCTGGCATTGGGGCAGAGGGGGAAGGAAAATGTCGGAAAGTACATTCTTGCCTGCATTGTCATTCTTCTGGGACAATATCTCCTGCCCTATCTCGCCAGCGGAGTGTTTACAAGACTGCTGTTGCAGCGCATGGTGTGGATGATCTCGCTCCTGTATTTCCTTGTGAGCGCGATACTCCTCTGGGCGGCGTCCGGCGTGGCGGCAGGTCTGGCGGCGAGCGGATGCACGGCAGTGGATGGCGTGACGCCTGCTCCGGCGGTGGAAGAGCCAGCAACGGGCGGAAATGCGTCCCCGGCGGTGCAAGAGCCAGAAACGGGCGAAAATGCGGCTCTGGCGGCTGACAGTGCAGCTCCTGCGGCGAAAAAGAAGGGTATGACCGGCGTAATTGTCTCGGCGGCGGTGATCGTTGTGGCGACGGTCTGCAGCATCCGGTACACCCCTTCCCTTGTCACACGCTTTCAAAATTCCTATGCCAGCGGAATCGTGCAGATGCGGGAGTGCGCCGAGAACGGGGATTATGTTGCGGCATCGAAGATATATAAGGAGCTGTATGCAGAGCTGGATGCATGGGCGGCAGCTCTGGAGCAAAACAGCGGTACAATCGAATCTATTAATCGGGAATACCCGGATAACGCTACGGTTGCTTATTTGCAGGCAGCCGGAAAGTCAGACAGCAGCTACCGTCTGGCAGCGCTGGAGAAGCTGTATATGACCGGAAAGGTTGACACAAATCTCTGGTACACAATCCTCACGGAATATAAGAACGCGGAGAGCCTTACGGACGAGCAGAAAAACCGGCAGCGCGAAATCCTTTCCCGGCTTGCGGCAATGCGGATTTATACGGGCGGCTATGACTCCATAGAGGAGCTGAGGGCTGACGGCACGAAGCTGACGGAAAGCATTGATGAGCTGAAAAATCTTCTCGACAATCAGGAAGTTATTGTCCTGATGGGGCAGATGCAGATGGGAGATCTGACGTATCAGGGCGGTATCCTTGTTGCGATGGGGTTTAGCGATTCCCTACGGCGGCAGATCTTCTATGAGGCACAGGATCATCCTGACAACTTTACGAAACAGTTTCTGGCACTGTATGCACTGGTAAACTCGGATGGTACGGTGGCAACAGAGGGTGCCTATTTTGGCGGCGATCAATATGTCGGTGTAATCGACCGGTTCACGGAGCTTCTCGATGAGAAACAGGAGGAATTTTCCGGAGAAGCGCTGCAAACCCTGCAGCAGCTGGCAGTCAAGGCTTATATGACGTATATGGCAACGGAAAAGTGTGCCGACTACTGTGAAAAGCTCATGGAAAGCAGCGACGACTACTCCATAAAGCTGAGCGCAATGTATTGTTATCTGGATTCCGGCAGACCGGAGAAATGCGCGGCGCTTGCGGAGAGTCTGCTTGCGGAGAAAAAGGATGATGTAGCGGGACTTTATTACATGGGGGCAGCATCGGTCGTTCTCAAGGACACGGATACGGTCATCGACTGCGCGGAAAACCTTGCGGAACAGCTGAAGACGACAGAATATCCGGATTATGTCGACCGTTATCTGTCCCAGCTCATCTCAGAGATCACGGTTTACCGGTCTTCTACCCTTGCGGAATATCATTTGGAAGGCTGCTATGACGATTTCACAGACAGCCAGCTGCAGAGAATCGAACAGAATACATTTCTGAACGCCTATATTCAGGCATACCGGGCAGCCATTGACCCGGATGGCGTCAACCGTTATGCCGAGGACACGGATGCGGGCTTTGACTATATCGACCAGATGCTTGCAGTCCGTCAGGATCTGGGCTATGCATGGTACTTAAAGGGTGCGATTTATAACGACCGCTGGGAGGACGAGAAGGCGGCTGCCTGCTTTGAGGAGGCGGTCAAATATCAGCAGGATGATCCGATGCTCTGGTATGCTTTGTATGATGCCTGCGATGCAATCGGTGAGTATGAGAAGGCGTATTACGCACTCTCAGTCTGTCGGGAATTTATGCCGTGGGAGGACTATTACGGCAGCTTTGACAACGGACTTCCACATGTAGGGGTGTACCGTGCCGGTCTGATCAGTGATCTGGAACGTGAGCATAAGGAACTGTTGAACAAAATAGCCGGGGAGGTGGAGCAGAAATGATAGCGTATTTGATTTTTGGCATATTGGGGGCAGGCTTCCTGCTTTCCATAATCTTTACGGACAGTTCGGTGGTAATGTGCATTCTCGGACTCCTGCTCTGCATCGGTGGCATCGGCTGTAAGGCATTCCTTGCTGCAAAGCTGAAAAAAAGCCTGGGCAAGGCGCTGCGGATCATACTTCCGGCAGCGGCGGTTCTCGTCGGACTGTTTACCTTCTCGTCGGACGGAGCCGGTACGCTTGCGGCACGGGCAAAGGCAGCAGAGCGCGTCTATCAGCTGACGTCGGGAAATGATCTGGAGGCAGCAAAGAGCTTTCTGGAAAACTATTATGATACCTACGGCGAGAATGATGATGTCGCGCTTACCGCCGCAGAGGGCTATCTCTCGGTGGTAAAGACGCTTCGCGACAAGGACAGTGACAGGGCAGAGGAATATTACTGGGCGGGCAGCGACCAGCTGAACTACCATGTGGAGAATACAAAGTCGAAGAAGTATTATCTTCTTCAGGGGGAGTATTATCTCTATAGTGGCAGCAGTCATTGGAAAGTTGCGTTCTGGCAGCAGGCGGTTGAGGACTATCCCGACTGGGGCGAGGCGCATATGATGGTTGCGATGGCGCTGGCAGAAGATGATTCGTTAAATTATGCCATGCGGGAATATTACCTGAAGCTTGCGCTGGAGCTGGAGCCGGAAAATGCCTATGCCGCCGCAGAGCTTGGACGCGTGTACTTTGAACAGGGCTACTACGATCATGCCGGGGCATGTTACACGATGGCAAAGGAGATCGGAGCCGGAAACGAATATATAGAGGGCATGGCTGATTTCTATCTTCGTGCAATCGGGGAGGTGCAGAAATGAGAAAGATAACGGTTAAGACATTGATTGTTTCACTGTGTGCGGTTGCCCTGCTGACGGCAGCGCTTGTGCCGGATAAGGTGCAGGCGAGAGGAGAGGCTGGCAGCGACGGAGACCGGTCGAGTGTAAATTATTATTCTTCAAAGAACATTTTGCAACAGGCGATGGATTATGTGAGCAATAACTATAACGCGGCAGTTGACTGGGTGACAAGCACCTCTGCGTACCAGTTTACCGCTGACTGCGCATATGACATCGGCAATGGGGACAGCTGGACAGGTGTTTTCGGAGGCACCGCTTACGATCTGGCGATCGGATATGGAACGCAAGGGCTGGAATGGGGCGCGATTAAGGTTAGCGAGCTTGCACCGGCTATTGGCGCGAGTACAACATGGATCAAGTCGATGGGTGTTGCCGGTACGATTGTCGGAGGTGTCAATGGGGCTGTGAACCTTTATGATAACATCGTGACCAGTCCGTATGCCTCAACTCCGGTAATGGATACGATGACATCAGCTCTGGACTTCTTTTCGTTATTCTCGGGGTTTGCCCCGAATACTGAAATACAGCTCGCGGGAGCGGGAGCAGGGCTTACATCAAGTGCGCTCCGGCACCCATATGTGGCGAATTTTTTGAATAATTATTATTATCAGATGGCGAACCATCCGGTCATCAAATGGCTGCCGCCGGGGCTGGCTGTCCGCGGGCACAACTTTTTCACGGCTGAGCTGCAGGCGGGCTATATGAATATGATGGGTTATGATGGGCGTGATGCGTTGAGACATTATGGCTATCTGGATTCCAATGAGCTGACTGCGCAGGAATACAAGGATAAGTTCTATTGGGACCGGATGAATCTTTATGCTCAGATGGTTGCAGAGGGGCGCGAGAAGGAATTTGAGTGGCTGAGAGACTGGCTCCTCAACAATAAGAGAAAGAACAGCAATGCCATGCCGAATAATGTGGCGGCGAAGAAGCCAAATATTTACCTCTATCCGACGGAGGAGACAGAGGTTTCGGTTTGCTTTGCTCATCCTAACCTTGTGACGAAATCCGAGCCGGAATACGGAAACGGATGGACAGTCACGGCGCAGCCGGACGGTATGCTCTGCACCGCTGACGGAGAGAAGCAGGGGTATCTGTTCTACGAGAGCAACACGCTCGCTTCCTTCTTCCAGACGGACGAGGGCTTTATCGTAATGGCAGACGAGAGGGGGGAGACCTATCGCCGGGTTCTGGAGAGCTATGGCTTCAATGAGCAGGAGATTCTGGACTTTATCGAGTATTGGAGCGTTTACCTTGAGGCGGGAGCGGACTATGTGATGTACCCGGCCCTCACGGATGTTGTGGATGAGGCGATGCCGGTCAGCTTCTCCGTGGAACCGGACAGCATCTACCGTATCTGGTTCGGCTTTGCAAGATATGACGGCGGTGCGATAACGGAGCCGGAGATTGATCCGATTATCCGGAATGGCTTTACAGTCGTGGAATGGGGCGGCGCTGTGCTGAATTGACGCATTTTGCGTGAAGTGCAACTGGGAATTGACAAATTGAACAGTCTGTTTTCTGGTATGCAACCGGGGAACAGGGTATGATCTTGGCATCAGGGATGCGGCAAGGCATACCGGAAAACAGGAGGATGAAACAGATGATATTGGCAGACAAGATTATTTCCCTGCGCAAGAAGGCAGGGTGGTCGCAGGAGGAACTGGCGGGACAGCTGAAGGTGAGCCGGCAGTCCGTGTCGAAATGGGAGGGCGCGCAGTCCGTCCCCGACATGGATAAAATTCTACAGATGAGCAGGATTTTCGGCGTTACGACAGACTATCTGTTAAAGGATGAGCTGGAGGAGGCGGAGGCGCTGGAGGTGAGCGCCGAGGATACTCCCATCCGGCGTGTCACGATGGAGGAGGCGTCCGAATATCTGGCACTGAGCAGGAAAATTGCCCCGAAGGAAGGGCTGGCAACGTTCCTGTGTGTCATTTCACCCATTACCTTAATTTTGCTCGGCGGGTTGAGCGAACTGCCGGATGCCTTTGTGTCGGAGGGGGCGGTAATCGGAATCGGTATGTGTGCGTTGATTCTTCTGGTGGCGCTCGGCGTGGCATTGTTCCAGTCCTGCGCGGCAAAGGTCAGGGAATATGGTTTTCTGGAAAAGGAAGCCTTTGAGACAGAGTACGGTGTGAGCGGTATGGTCAAGGAGCGTAAAAAGGAATATAAGGAGAGATACACAAGGCTGAACATGATCGGAACGCTGCTCTGTATCTGTTCGGTGCTGCCGCTCTTTGTTGCGGCGAGTCTTTCGGCGGAGGACATTGCCTATGTGGTCGCTGTATGTGTGTTGCTTTTCCTTGTAGGACTTGGCAGTATGGTATTTGTGTACAACGGTCAGTATCAGGAGGCGATGGAAAAGCTGCTTGAGGAAGGGGATTATACCCGCGAAGGAAAGGCAAGGCGGGGCATCAACGGAGCAATCAGCGTATGCTACTGGCTTGTGGTGACAGCAGTTTTTCTCATTGCATCCTTTGTTCCGGGGGAGAATAATCTTGCGTGGAAACAGAGCTGGGTGATCTGGCCGGTTGCGGGTGTCCTGTACGGCGCAATTGTAGCGGTGATGAAGCAGATCGGAAAGAGGAAGTAAGAAAAAAAGTAAGCAAAAAGAGCGGGTGTGCTTCGGCATACCTGCTTTTTTTGCATGAAAAAACCTGCTTCCACATCGAAACAGGTTTGTATGAGACATAGGAGACTCGAACTCCCGACACCTTGATTAAAAGTCAAGTGCTCTACCAACTGAGCTAATGTCCCGCATAATATAAAAAAACAGGGCTAGCTGGATTCGAACCAGCGTCTGCAGCAGTCAAAGTGCTGTGCCTTACCGCTTGGCGATAGCCCTATATATGACACCAAACGTACTACAATGACACGGACAAGATCAAAAAGGTGGATAAAGGGATTCGAACCCTTGGCCTCCAGAGCCACAATCTGGCGCGCTAACCAGCTGCGCTATACCCACCATGCTTCACAAAATGTGAATGCAGCAAGTCTGCAAAACAGAAGATGCTGCAAAATGTGCCCGAAGGGATTCGAACCCCCGACCCACGGCTTAGAAGGCCGTTGCTCTATCCAGCTGAGCTACGGACACATACGGTGATAGTACTCAAACCGACGAAGCATATTATATTTCATTTTTTGCATGTTGTCAACCACTTTTTTCGTGAAAATTATTGGCAGATGTGTTAAACTTAATTTAAACAGGACTTATTGGTCTGCTACGGGAGAGGGTACATATGACGAAGGACATTATATTAGACACAAAGTGCGGAAAAATCAGGGGAACAGAGCGCACAGATGACATTTTTTTCCACGGGATACGCTATGCGGCGGCGGAGCGGTTCGAGTATCCGGTGCCGGTTACGCACTGGGAGGGCATTTATGACGCGACAGCGCAGGAGACAGACTGCCCGCAGTACGACACCTTCCGGGATGAGTCGAAGGATGAGGGGAATTTTTACTATGAGGAGTTCCGCAAGGGCAGCAACTTCCGCTATGAGGAGGACGCGTTGGAGCTGAACATCCAGAAGCCGCTGCGGGGAGAAAACTGTCCGGTGCTTGTTTTTATCCACGGCGGAGGGCATGAGACGGGAACCATCGGCGAGATGCCCTACGGGGATGGCAGGGAGTACACAAAGCGGGGAATCGTCTATGTTTCTGTCGGCTACCGGCTGAATGTCTTCTCGCTTTACCGGTCGAAAAATTACGGGCTGCATGACCAGATGGCGGCGATCCGGTGGGTGAAGGAAAATATAGCGGCGTTCGGCGGCGATCCCGGAAGAATTACATTGATGGGACAGTCCGCAGGGGCGATGAGCATTAACGACCTGCTCTACACAAATCAGCTCAAGGGAATCATCACGGGGGCAATTATGATGTCCGGTGCAGGCTGCGTCCCGAAGCTTGTCAGACCTTATACGGAGCAGGAGGCAGAGGGCTTCTGGACAGAGGTCAGGCAGAGAGCGGGGGCAGCGGATGAGGCGGCGTTCCGTGCACTGCCCGCGAAGGAGGTATGGGAGGCATGGTATACCGTGTCGAGAGAGCACGGCGATCTGCATTATTTACAGCCGGGAATTGACGGGGAGATCATTCCGGAACTGCCGCAGAAGATCAGGAAGGACGGAACGGATCTGGACATTCCGCTGATCGTTGGAATTACCTCGCAGGACTTTATGCCTTATCTGATCTATGAGATGGCATACGGCTACGCGCGCCGCAATGCCAGAGAGGGCAGAAAGCCGGTGTATGGCTATCTCTTTGACAGGGAACTGCCGGGAAATAAGTTTAAGGCTTATCATGCGGCAGACCTCTGGTATATGTGCGGCAATATGGACAGATGCTGGCGGACCTTCGAGGAGACAGATCATGAACTCTGCAGACAGATGATAGATTATGTCGCAAACTTTGTGAGGAGCGGCGGCAATCCGAACGGAGAGGGACTACCGGAGTGGAAGCCTGTCTCTAAGAGGCAGAGGGGCTTTAGGCTGTTTGACGGAAAATCCGAAGGATACGCGTCGCCGATGCAGTGCCGGAAGAAGCTGTGGCATACCTTCCTGCGGGACAAGGGGCCGATGTAAGCCCCGCGCCGGAGCACCGCCGCGTCCGGACTGGAGGCGGCGGGAGAAATTCTGGGAATCCTTGACAAAAACAGAAAGCCCACGCTATAATAAAAAAGCAGCACTATTTTAAATGCGGATATGGCGGAATTGGCAGACGCGCCAGATTTAGGTTCTGGTGTCCTTGACGTGCAGGTTCAAGTCCTGTTATCCGCATCCTGCGTGAGCAGTTCAATGCATGAGCAGCCTCCTCTGAGGTTCGCTCTTTTTGCTTTTAGAAAAGTGTGCAGAGTTGGGGGAAAAGATGAGTTATATTTTGCATTATGATATTGCGGCTATGGTTCTGGCCGTTGTCATATTGATACATTTCTACCATAAGAAAAGCATTCGTATGCCCCAGTCCTTTGCTTTTGTATGGCTGATCTGGCTGTCACTGCTTACGGACATTGTGGATATCCTGACGGTTGTGCTGGATGAGATCCGCTTTGTGCCGTGGGTTGTGTATCTTGTGAACGTGATCTATCTGAGTCTGTTCAATACGCTTCCCTTTTTATACTATCTCTACCTCTATATCTCCACCGGAAAGGATCGGAGCAAGTGGGGCGTGAGGGATCTGCTTGTCCTGTTTGCACCGCTTACAGCATCGGTTCTTATGATTATGACGTCTCCCGTCACGGGCTTTGTTTTTCATTATAATCAAGTGGACGGCTATCAGCACGGCGTAGGTTTTCCGATTCTGTATGCGGTTACAGCATATTACATAGTAGCTACGGTGGTGACGACATCGAGGTACAAGGCTCTTCTAACAAAATGGCAGCTTACATCCGTCAGACTGTATCTTACGGCATCGCTGATCAGCGGTATCATTCAGGCATTGATGCCCCATGCGCTGGTATTACAGTTTGCCACCTCGCTTTCCCTGCTGCTTCTCTATATGGCACTGGAAAGCCCAGACGGGGACGAAGATAAGTTTCTCGGGGTGTATAACAGACGCGGTTTTGACAAGGTTGTTTCCAGTGCGGTCAGAAAGCAGGAAAAATTTCATCTCTTAATTATCAATGTTACGAATTTCCAGTCTCTGCGCGAAGCGGTTGGTCTTGAACTTGGAAAGATGCTGCTCAAGGAGGCGGTCGAGAAACTGAAAACAGAAATCCGTCCCATGGAGCTTTTCTATCTGGCGGACGGCAGACTCGCAATCTTTGTGGAAGATGACAAAGAAAAGCTGGATTATGTCGTGGATATTCTCCGCAACAGGATCGGTCAGGGCGTCATCAGCGAGGATATGAACCTGCAGCTTGAGACGGTATTGATCCAGATGGATTATCCGGAGGAAGTAAAGACCGTGGAAGACATCATGGATGCGATCGACTATTCCGCAATGGTTTCCTTTGAGCAGAATGACGGGCAGGCGCTTCACGTCGGCGAAGAGATCCTGGCAAAGAGAAAGAGAGAGCTCCAGATACAGCATTGCATGCAGCGCGCGCTAAAGCAGGGCACATTTCAGGTTTACTACCAGCCGATCTATTCATCGACCGGAAAGCGGTATCATTCCGCAGAGGCGCTGATCCGTCTCTTTGACCCGGAGCTGGGCTTTATCAGTCCTGAGGAATTTATTCCGATGGCGGAGCGCAACGGCATGATCTTAAAGATCGGAGAATTTGTTTTCCGCACCGTCTGTGAGATGATGGCGCGCGAGAAGATATGGGAAAAGGGGATCGACTTCATAGAAGTCAACCTTTCTGTTGTACAGTGTATGCAGGAGGACATCTGCGAGATGCTGTATGGAATCATGGATGAATATGGAATCCCGTATGACAGGATCAATCTTGAGGTGACGGAGACGACCATGGATGAGGAGGTTTTATGGAATACCATGGAGCGCATGACTGTCGGAGGTGTGACCTTTTCACTGGACGATTACGGCACGGGCTATTCCAATCTCTGCAATGTCCTGAAACATCCGTTCCGCATTATCAAGCTGGACAAGTCAATGGTCTGGTACGCGATGGAAAATGAAAATGCGATGTGTGCGCTGCGCCATACGGCGGCAATGATCCGGGATATACATATGCATATTGTTGCGGAGGGTGTTGAGACAGAACAGCAGCAGGAGCTTCTTACGGAGATGGGCTGCGAATATCTACAGGGATATTATTTCTCCAAGCCGGTACCGGAGAGAGAATTTCTTGCAAAAATTAAGTCGTTACCATAGGCTGCCTGTGGTAACGACTTTTTGTCACATGAAAAAGGGGATCAGCGCCATGTCTGGAGCGCCATATAGGAATTGTGGTACTCCTTGCGGTAGGTGACATCCTCGCTGAACCAATCCGGCGGAATGAAAGCCTCGGCGGCTTCTTTGCTCCCGAACTCTACCTCAGCCATGATGAGCGGGGCGAAGGGAGGGTCAAAGACATCCAGCTCGATTGTCAGCTCGTAGCCCTCCGGCGGGGTCGGAGCGCCCTCTGCAAAGACCGGATTTATAAGAGGGATCAGATAACGCTTCTTTGATATAATGTTGCCGTCCGCTTTTTCGCGCAGATGATAATAGGCATCCCTGTTCAGCGCAAGGTTATGCTCTTCCCTTGCCATCATGCCGCTGCCCTTGTAGGTAAGGATGTAATCGTCATCCTCCTTGCGCACACGGACGACGGGGGAGGTGCAGAGATAAGCCTGCTCTATGTGATGTGAGGGATAGCTTTCCAGATTTTCCGGTAGTCTTCTGATAGTAAATTTCCGTTCGATTTCCATTTTTAGCCTCATTTCTGCGCACGCATACTTTTTTCAATCTTTTTTCTCTTTCGTGTGGCATATGCCGCCACTTCTTCCAGTATAACACTATTTAAACGTATTTGCCATGAAATCCCGTGGAATAAATTGAAAAATTTCTCTAAACTGTGTATACTTATGCTGAATGTATTACTTGAGAAAAGGAGGAGCAGAATGAACAGGTTAGCTGTATTTTTTGCTGCAGGTTATGAGGAGATAGAGGCGCTGACGGTTGTGGACATCTGCCGCAGAGGCGGTCTGGAGGTAGACATGGTCTCGGTCAGCGGAGAGACTGAGGTGACCGGCTCACACGGCATCTGCGTCAGCATGGATAAGGAATTCGGGAACGTTGATTTTGAGGATTATGATATGCTTGTGCTGCCCGGCGGAATGCCCGGTACGAGGAATCTCGAGGATCACGCGGGGCTGATGGAGCGCGTGGACGAGTTTGCCGCAAAGGGAAAGTACCTTGCCGCGATCTGTGCAGCGCCCAGCATTTTCGGACACAGGGGAATCCTGAAAGGGCGCAGGGCATGCTGCTATCCCTCCTTTGAGAGTCATCTGACAGGTGCGGAGGTGACACAGGAGCCGGTGGAGATTTCAGGCAATGTCATCACATCCAGAGGTATGGGAACGGCGATCGCATTCGGGCTTGCAATCGTCAGTGTGTTCAAGGGAAAAGAAGCGGCAGATAAGCTCGCGGAGAGCATCATCTATGCGGAACGGAGACAGGCATGATGGATAAAAACGGAAAAATCTATGTGGCAGGTCACAGAGGCATGGTCGGAAGCGCCATCTGCCGCGCACTGGAGAGAAACGGGTACCGGAATATTGTGACAAGAACCCACGCGGAGCTTGATCTGCGAAGACAGGATCAGGTGGAGGAATTTTTTGCGCAGGAAAAGCCGGATTATGTCTTCCTCGCGGCGGCGAAGGTCGGCGGCATCATGGCAAACAGTGAGGCACTGGCGGATTTCATGTACGACAACATGATCCTTGAGATGAATGCCATCCATTCCGCGTGGCAGAACGGATGCAAGAAGCTGATGTTCCTCGGCAGCAGCTGCATCTATCCGAGAATGGCGCCGCAGCCCATGAAGGAGAGCTGCCTGCTGACCTCGGAGCTGGAGAAGACGAACGAGGCGTATGCGCTGGCGAAGATCTCGGGACTGAAATACTGCGAGTTCCTGAACCGGCAGTACGGCACGGATTACATCAGCGTCATGCCGACGAATCTTTACGGCCCGAACGACAATTACCATCCGACGCACAGCCATGTGCTCCCGGCGCTGATCCGGCGTTTCCATGAGGCGAAGCTTGCGGGAGCGGAGGAAGTGGTGTGCTGGGGAACAGGATCGGCGCTGCGCGAGTTCCTGTATGTGGATGATCTGGCGGATGCCTGTGTCTATCTCATGAATACCTACAGCGGCAATGAGACGGTGAACCTTGGAACCGGAAAGGAACTGACGATAAAAGAGCTGGCGGAGCTGGTGGCAAAGGTGGTCGGCTATACCGGAAGGATCAGCTGGGATGCGTCAAAGCCGGACGGCACGCCGAGAAAGCTGCTGGATGTCAGCAAGCTAGAGGCATTGGGCTATCATTACACGACGGAGCTGGAGGACGGCATCAGGCTTGCCTATCAGGATTTCCTTGAGAATCCGGTGCGCGCGGAGCGCTGACATGCGGATGCCGCGAGGAAACAGATTGAAAATATGCGCAAAGAACGTGCGCAGAATGGAGACAAAAATGAAGGAATATACAGAATGTGCAAGGGAGATGCTGGAGTTTATCGATAAAAGCCCCACCTGCTTTCAGACGGTGAAAAATATCGGGGATATGCTTTCGGCAGCGGGCTTTGCGGAACTGAGGGAAGCGGACGAGTGGAAGCTTGAGAAGGGAAAGGGCTATTTCGTGACAAGAAATGAGTCCTCTGTGATCGCGTTCCGCCTCCCGGAGCAGCTGTCCGGTTTTCACATTGCGGCGGCGCACAGCGACTCTCCCTCCTTTAAGGTAAAGGAATCGCCGGAGAGCACGGTCGAGGAGCATTATGTGCGGCTGAACACGGAAAAGTACGGCGGAATGATCCTTTCGACATGGCTTGACAGGGCGCTTTCGGTAGCGGGACGGATCGCTGTGAACGGGGAGAAGGGAATAGAGACCAGACTGGTCAATGTGGATAAGGATCTGTTGGTCATTCCGAATGTGGCGATCCATATGAACAGGGACATGAACAACGGCGTTGCCTATAATCCGCAGGTGGATATGCTGCCACTGTTTGCCGATTGCAGTGACGGGGAAAAGCGGAGCCTGATGTCCTGTGTGGCAGAGGCTGCGGGCGTAGACGAAGAGGACATTATGGGACATGATCTGTTCCTCTATACCAGAGAAAAGGGAAGGCTGCTGGGCGAGAGCGGGGAGTTTGTGCTCGCACCGAGACTGGATGACCTGCAATGTGCCTTTTCCGTGGCGAAGGCGTTTGCGGAGAGCGTACCGCAGCAGTATGTCAGTGTCTGTGCAGTCTTTGACAACGAAGAGGTGGGAAGCGGGACGAAGCAGGGAGCGGACTCTACCTTCCTCGAGGATGTTCTTTGGAGAATCTGTGAGGCACTGGGACTGTCGAGGAGCGGGTATCTGCGGATGCTCGCGGGGAGCTTCCTGATCTCTGCGGACAATGCCCATGCGGTGCACCCGAATCACCCGGAGAAGGCAGATCCGACGAACAGACCCTATCTCAACGGCGGCATTGTCATCAAGTATCACGGCAGCCAGAAGTACACGACGGATGCCGTGTCGGCGGCGAAGCTGAAGTCACTCTGCAAGCGCGCGGAGGTGCCGTTCCAGACCTATGCCAACCGCTCGGACATCGCGGGGGGAAGCACGCTCGGAAACATTTCCACAGCGCATGTCTCCGTGTCCAGCGTGGACATCGGACTGCCGCAGCTCGCCATGCACTCAGCGGTGGAGACCGCGGGTATGCGCGATACGAAGTATGCGGTGGATATGCTGAAAGTATTTTTCGGAGAGTGAGAATCGTATCATAAAAAGTTTTGCGGTTATCACGCTGCGGCGTTCGCCTGTACAACAGGCGGGCGCCTTTTTCATGTCATTTCGTGACGATAGACGTCATCTCGTGCCGGTGGTCTTGCGCAGGGGGGATGACGTCATATATATTCATAATATAGACTTAGGGGAACAAATGATTACGGGACAGGAGAAAGTATGAGGGCACTGATCTACACAAACAGCGAGCAGGAGTATCAGCTTTTGCGGAAGATTATGGAGGAAGAGATTGACGGTATCATTGTCAAGCAGGTTTGCATGGACGGACATTTCCATGTGGAGGAGGACAGTGACATCGCCGTTGTTGCGCTCAATGGCGCGATGGGCATGGAAATCATGCAGACCTATCAGAGCAGGCATCCCGCGTGCAGGATCATCTGGATTACAGATGACCAGTATTTCGGGAGAACCGCGATCAGAAATCACATCTTTGATTTCATTGTGCGCCCCTATCCGGGCATCCGTTATCGGGATGCCATCAGAAAAGCGGCGGGGAACACGGCGTGATGGGTATGCGCCAGCGGACAGTATGGTTATTGGGAAACAAGGATTTTCGGAAAATGAGGAAGCGGATTATGAAAAATCAGACGGTAAAACAGCAGGAAATGGAAAACGGAAACGGCGGAAAGCGGAGCGTGGGCGGTCTGCGCAGGGCGGGCAGATTGGCAGCGGCATTTTTGCTTGCGGGCTTCCTTGCGGGTGCTTCCTTCGGGACACCGGGCATGGACAGCGTAAGCGCGGCGCAGACAATACAGACGCAGGCTGCGGTACTGGAGCTGAGCAAGCTGCCGCTCACAGCGGACAACGCCCAGCGCCTTGACTTTACGATCAATGCAAGCAATATGGCCAAGTATGACAATGCGGTTCTGACGGGCAGCTTCTCGGACGAGGAAGGAAATATCGCGCGAAAGAGGATCGTGATAGACGGTACGACCGTAAACCTGACGCTACGGGATGTGAGCATCGACCGCAGCGCATGGTACGCCACGACGGCGGCAATCGAGCTGATCAACGGCGCAAAGCTGAATCTGACGCTGGAGGGGGACAATGTGCTCAAGGGCAGTATCGGAGGCGCCGGCATCGGCGTCGGGGAGGACTGCACCCTGACGATCACCGGACAGAGCATGGGAACACTGACAGCGGTAGGCGGCAGTTATTACGGAGGCGCAGCGGGCATCGGCGCCAACGGAACGGGGGCTTATGCGGGTAAGCCGAGAGAGGTTATCCAGAAGTTCGGAACCATCATCATAGAGGGCGGCACAGTCAATGCAGAGGGCGGAACCTATTCCTACAGGGGCGTGCTGGAATCCTCGGGAGCCGGAATCGGCGGCTCCGGCTATGGATCCGAGGGAACCATTATCATTCGGGGCGGCGTTGTCAATGCCGTCGGAGGAACCGGTGCAGCCGGAATCGGCGGCGGATGCGCCGGTCATGTGGATAAGATCGAGATTACCGGCGGTAAGGTGACTGCCACCGCCGTGGTAGATGGAACCAATTCCACAATTCAGGGAGCGGCGATCGGCAGTGGATACAATGGAAACTCTATGGAGGCGATGCCCTGCGGGGAAATTTCCATTATGGGCGGGGAAATCACTGCAGACGGAAATATCGGCTATGGAACAGGAGACAACGAATATAATGGCGGCAGCATCCGCATTGGCGGGGAGGCGAAGCTGGATGTCACGGGAACGATAAGCCCCGACCCTGAGGGAGTGGCATACACGCTGAATCTCACGGTATATGATCTACAACTGGTGGGACAGCAGACTATTTCCGGAACCGCAGAGTTGAAAAATCAGAAAAAAACCACGACCTGCACGGTAGCCGGGGCTTCTGCTGCGATCGAGTTAGAATATTTTGCCGAGAGCGAACTGACCGGAAAACAGGATGTCAAGGTAACCTTGGGAACAGACGAGTATCAGGCACAGGTGGATTTTCAGGAGGGCAGGACCGATTATACCGTACAGATCGGACAGCCGCTGTGCGACACGCGGCTGCGGTTAGACATCGACTGGAAGTGGACGACGAGAACGCGGAGGGTCACCTATCTCAGTGTCAGGCAGGCGGGCGAGGAGCTTGACCGTCAGAAATATTATGTGGCAGAGAAGACGGAATGCACCGAATCGAAGGACTATCTTTATCTCCAGATGTATCTTCCGGAGGGAGAGCAGTATGACATCACTGCTGCCATTGAAGATGTAAATGGCGGAGAGCCTGTGACCGTGAGCGGGCAGACGGTTAAAGACGGTGCAGAAAATGTGATCTATGTTCTGCCCCTCAAGGTGGAACTGATTGATGTGGACAATATGGATAATCTGGCGGAGGTCACAGTCTCCGGCAAAAAGGGTATAACGGTACATTATCTGGTAAGCGAAAGTGACCTCAACCTTACGGATGAGGAGATTCAGGGAAAGGCGGAGGCAGGGGCACTCACAAGCATTACATTGACCACTGGAACGCAGACCTTTTCCGTGGCAGCATCGGACGAAAATAAGGAAGTGACCTGCTATGTCATTGCCGAAGGCAGTAATGGTTATTCGAAGGTTTACAGACAGAGCTTCCATTCGGGGAAAATGGCTGCGGTGGAAGCCATGCTGTATAAGCGCGGCGAGACGGAAGGAATTGCCTATGCCACACTGGATGCCGCAGTCGCGGCGGCACAGAAACCGGAGAATAAGGGCTGTACAGTTCGTCTTCAGGAGAATATGATCCACAGCGGCACCCTGACCGTGAACGATGGCAGCTTTACGCTGGACGTCAACGGCAGGCAGCTGACGGGGGAGAAAGGCAAGACGCTCCTGCAGCTTAACGGCGGAAGCCTTACCCTGATGGACAGTGTGGGGGGCGGCAGCATGGTGGGCGGCAAAAGGGTTGGAAGCACCGTTGCGAATATGATCGTTGCCAACGGCGGCATATTGACCATACAGAACGGTAACTACTGGGTAGACGGAACCGCAAACATGAATGATAAGGGTGCTGTTATTTACACAGCCGAGGGGGCGAAGCCGGTTGTAAAAATCAAGGATGGCAGCTTTGGAAAGAAGGACCAATGTTCAAAATATGGTTTTTATATGCTGAGCGGTACACTGGAGGTGGAAGGCGGCACTTTTATCGGAGTAACGAATTATGCAATCAAGAATACCGCGGCGACGATCAGCGGGGGCAAGTTCCAAAGCAATCTTATTCTGAGTCAGGACAATGCGAAGCTGAGGGGAGGCAGCTTCGCCACGCTCATGGTGGCAAATGAGGCGGGTAAGGTTGAATCAGGGGTAGGAGACTGCAGCCAGCTGCTGGAGGGAAAGTATGGAGAGAGGTATCAATATCAGAAGAACGGTAAAAAGGTAGACGAGACGCTGGCGAGCGGAAATAGTTTGTTTGATGTCGAGGTTGTCTGCGTGCTGCCGGAGCTGGATAGAAGCGCCAAAATCACGATTGTTAACGGAGGCACAAGGCAGCCCATGGTCGGGGATACCCTGCAGTGTACATTTGAGCCGTATCCAGTCGGAACGCAATGGGATGCGATAGGTACGCCTACCTACAACTGGTACCGTGTGGACGGCGAAGAGACAACGCTTGTGTACACAGGTTCGGGGAGATGGAATTATACCTACACCGTGACGGCGGACGACATCGGGACTAGGCTCTATTGTGAGGTGGTGTTGGATAAGTACCAGAGCGTACGCACAGAAGAACCGACGAAAACAGTGACAAAGTACAGACTGAACGCCATTACTAACCTGTTCCAACAGAAGCCCACAAAGTATTATACGGGCGAACCGATCACATTGACGGAGGAGGATTTTGAAGCCGCAGGAGTGGGAGGCAACAATGGGCTGAACCTGAGGTATGGAATCGATTATATTGTCCAAAGATATGAGGACAATACGGAAGTCGGCGACTATGCGACTGTGTGGATTGAGGGAATTGGCGAGTATATAAATTCTGCGAGGGGTACCTTCTACATCAAGTATAAGACCATGGATGTCACTCCTGCCGTGAAAGGGCTGGGAGCGGAAGGCTGGACGAATTGCGCCGAGCTGGTTGCGCCGGAGGGCTATACCATCAGCTTTTCCCAGAAGGACGGCTATGCGGCAAGTATCTTCTATGACACGGAGACCGGAGCGGACGGTGTTCAGCTGGACTATTATCTGAGGGAGGATGGAACCGGTTATCTCTCCGATATCAAGCAGCTGACGGAGGTGATTAAGGTAGAGAAGACGGCGCCTGTCTTTACCGGAGAATCCGACGGCATTTCCTTCGGACTGAGTAACTGGAAGAATCTGGAGAAGCCCATTACCTTTGAACTCAGGGCGCAGTCTGCCCGGATGGCAATCCGCGCCACGGACGCGCTCTCCGGCATACAGACCTATTATTACTATGCCCATCCGGTACAGGATCCTGTGAATTATCAGGTGCTGACCGCAGAGCAGCTGCGGGAACTGGAGCGGAGCTTTACGGAAGCCACGGACGGCAGGTTTACGCTGGATGCGGACGGCAGCTATGTCGTGTACGCCTATGCGGTGGATAATGCGGGCAACCGGAGCGATATCATCTGCTCGGACGGCATTGTCATTGACAACACCGCACCGGGGCTTGTTGCCTCTGTGCCGGCGGAGAGCATCGGATCAAATGACGCAGACGTTGAATTTACAATGGATGAGGCGGGAACGCTTTACTATTATTATTGTGACAGCAATTCCTCCCTTGGCGTGAATGCGACACCATCCTTCGATAAACTGGTGGCATTGCCTGGATGTACGCCTGTTTCTGTCTCTGAGGAGCAGGTGTTGCAGAAGCAGAGCATCCATCTGGAGGGACTGCACTATCATACAGAGTACGCAATCTATCTGGTGACAGAGGATGCGATGAAAAATGTGGGGCAGGTGCAGCGCCTGAATTTCACGACGAAGAAACAGCTTCCGGTTCTGAAAGAGAATCCGACGCTTACCGGAGAATACGGTACGAAGGCGGGAGATTTGCAGCTTACCGGTGGCAAAGTCTGCCAGTCGGACGGAGAGACGGTATTAGAAGGAACGTGGTCTCTGGCGGCGGACAATACGGAGCTTGATCTTGTGCCGGAGGTAGGAGAGGAAAGAACCTATCGCGTGATCTTTACGGTGACAAGTGCGGACGGACTGAATGACATCTACGAGGATGTGGCGTGCGACGTCAAGGTAGTAATCACGCCGAAGGACATCAGCTCCCTTGCGGTGGAGGGTATCGCAGACAGCGAGTACAGCGGCGCGGCGCAGACTCCGGAGCCGGTGGTAAAGTGGACGGACAGCTACAATATGGAGCGGACGCTGACAAACGGCACGGACTATCAGGTTTCCTATCGTGACAATGTGCATGCAGGAACAGCGACGGTGAGCATTGTGGGTCAGGGCAATTATCAGGGCGTACTTGAGAAGAGCTTTCAGATCAGGCAGGCAAGGAATGAATTTACCTCAGCGTTGACCTGTGCCGGTTACACCTACGCAAAGGATGCGGTACCCGCACCAAATGTGACGACAAAGTACGGAACGGTGATCTATGAGTATGCAAAGGTACCGGACAACGGAGCTCCGCCGGAAGATGACGCTTACACGACTGAGGTTCCGGTAAAGGCGGGAGAATGGTGGGTCAGGGCTTATGTGCCGGAGACACCGGATTATACGGCGATGCTCAGCGTAAGCGTGAAATTTGCGATCTCTAAGGCGAAATACCGAAATGGGATGCAGTATGGGGAGTATGTGTCCTATAGAGACTGGACGGGCGAAACGGTAACGGTTCCCAGAGATAAGTTTTTTCCGAATCCGCCCGAGGATTGCGGCAAGATTACCTACAGTGTGAAGGTTGATGACTTCTATAATATTTTAGAAGGAACGGCTGTGGTAGATGAGAACGGAAACCTGTCCTACAGGCTGAGGCAGGTTACGGCAAGTGAGATAGAAAACGGAACAAAACAGGCATGGATCACTTACAAAATCTTCACGGAAAATTATGAGATTCTCGGAGATTCGGGCTGGAGGATCGAAGTTGTCGATTGGCTGGAGTTTCAGGGAAGGGATGAGGTGGAAATTGATGGAAGCAATGAGCTGACTTACGGTCAGAAGCTTTCCGCACTGACCTTAAAGAGCGGGGGAAGCGTCTTCTATGACGTGCACATGAACGAGGTAGAGGGCAGCTTTGAATGGCTGGAACCGGAGAGCGTGCCTGCCGTCGGAACGACATCGGCGACCTATTACCTCCGTCATTCGGTGAAGGAAAGCTACAAGACATATCAGAACCAGATTGCTATTACCGTTGTTCCCGCAGAGCCGAAAGCGAAAGCACCTGTTCTGGATGACAGCTTAAGCATTATTTATGATGGAGTGAAGACGCTCGGCGAGCTTGTGCCGATGAGCGGCTATGCACCGGCGAACAGCGCGGGCGCGGCCGGCGGTATCTGGACGGGCGGCGCTGTGACATGGACGGTCGGAGACAATGAGGTGACCGTGGATGGCAGCTGGAGCTGGGAGAACCCGGACATCGTACCGACGGTGGATAACGAGGGCTATGTGGCTGTCTTTACACCGACGGATGATGTAAACTATAAGCCGACGACGGCAGTGGTAACGCTCGCGCTTGGAAAGGCAACGCCTGAGATCACGGAGAAGCCGACGGCGGCAGCGATCACCTACGGACAGACACTTGCGGAGAGCCAGCTGAGCGGAGGCACCGGAAACGTAGCCGGAACCTTCGCATGGAAGGACGGGACGGTGAGGCCTTCCGTTTCCGATGGCGACGCAACGCCGTATGAGGTGGTATTTACTTCGTCGGACAGCAACTGGGGCACGGCGGAGACGACAGTGACCCTTAAGGTCAACAAGGCACTCTGCCCGCAGAATACGCCGCAGACGGCAATGGCGCCCGCGCACAGTGTAAAGACGGTCGGAGAGGCAGCTCTGCCGCAGGACTGGAGCTGGGAAGAAGCGGATGCCGCGCTGGAACTGATCGATGAGACAGCGGTGACTGCAACGGCAGTTTATAACGGAAGCGATAAGGGCAATTATGAGATCGAGAGCGTTGAGATCGTGCTGACGCGGAGCAGATGTGAGCATGCACTGACGATGGTGAGCGGAGCGGTGGATGCGACCTGTAAGGCGGAGGGCTATACCGGAGATACGGTATGTACGGAGTGCGGCATAACGCTGTCCGTGGGAACAGCGATCCCGAAGACGGCGCACAGCTATACAAGCACTGTGACGAAGGAGGCAACCACGGAGGAAGAGGGAGTTTTGACCTATACCTGCAGCGAGTGCGGACACAGTTACACGGAGACGATCGCAAAGCTGGCACCGACACCTGCGCCGACCCCGGAGCAGACGCCGGCCCCGACAGCAACCCCGGCACCGACGTCAGCCCCGACAGCAACCCCGGCACCGACAGCAGCGCCTACAGCAAAGCCCACGGCGACACCGGCACCTAAGCCTTCGATATCACCGGTTCCGGCGACAAAGCCTACAGCGGCACCGACAGCGGAGCCGACAGGGACGCCTGTGCCGGATGCGGGAATGCCGTACCTCAAGGGAGATGCCGAAAAGAACAGCTGGGAACTGATTGAGAAGCAGCTGGAGAATATGGCGGATAACGATGTTGTCGATGTGGAAATGAACGGTACGACAGTTGTGCCGGGAGATATTTTTGACACCATCAGAGGCAGAAATGTGGCGGTAGTTTTCCATATGGGAGACGGCATTACCTGGACGGTGAACGGCAGGGATGTCACGGCAGAAAAGGCGAAGGATATTGATCTCGGTGTGGTGTTCGGCGCGGAAGCCGGAAGGACGATTCCGGTCGAGGTCATCAACAATGTTACCGGAGAGAGATATTCTGTCAATATGACGCTGGCGTATGACGGTGAGTTTGGATTCAAGGCGACGCTTGCTGTGAATATGGATAAGAAGAATGCCGGACTCTTTGCGAACCTGTTCTATTATAACGAATCGACCGGCGGGCTGGAATTTATCTGTGCCGGTGAGATAGACAGTGAGGGAGAGGTCGGTCTGACCTTCACACATGCCTCGGACTACACAATCATCGTTGACAGACAGTCGATGGAGCCCGGAGCCATTGAAGATCCGGTGAATCCGGCGGCTGCGGAGGAAGTAAGTGCAGCCGGCAGCTTCCACCCGGCATGGGTGCTTCTGACCGCGCTGGCGGTGATTGTTCTCGGAGCAGGAGGCTTCCTGTTTGTGAGGGCGAGAAAAGGAGCAGAAGAATAAAGATTATTTCTGGATGACAATATCGATCGTAAAACAATCGGCGGTGTGGGAGAATTTAGCCATGCCGCCGTATTTTTCTGCCACGGTGGCGATGGAGGTCAGCCCGATGCCGGAGCCGCCCTTATGGGTGGAGAGGTAAGAGCCGTCCTTTTGCTTTACAAAGCCGTCAAAGCTGTTTGCGGAGATGATATAGAGACAGCTGTCGTGCCGGGTCTGGATCGTTAAATTGTGATATCTTTTCTCCGGCGGAAGGGTCTGGCAGCCGTAATATACATTTTCCAGCAGGTTGCCGAGAAGGCCGCAGAGCTCGGTGTCCGTGATCTGAAGGTTATTCGGGAGACTGATCTTCCAGCTGCGGCGGATTCCGTCAGCGTCCATTCTCGGCGCATAATAATTCAGCAGGGCATTGACCGGAATGTTCAGGCAATAGGTCGTCAGGGACTCCGGGAGGGAGGAAATGTACTCCGAAAGATGGCTTGTCAGCGCCTCGTAATCCTTATCCTGTGCCATCTGGGCGATGGTTAAGAGCTGCTGGCGGAAATCATGGCGCTGCCTCGAGGATTCCGTGATGTAGCGCTGCTGTGCGAGATAGTGGCCTTCCTGCATCTCGAAGAAACGGATGCGCTCCCTGTCCTGGGAACTCCGGCGAAGCTCTACCGTCATCATATAGAAGATCACATAGATGACATTGAACAGGAAGAATGCGAGGGCTATGTAGATAAGATAGATCGAGTAGACCCGGTTGACATACATGGTTTCGTATTTATGCGGCATTATCATGATGTTGAGCAGGATGAAAAGCAGCGGAATGGGGAGGGCGACACCCCACACGCGGGGAGATTCCAGAAAATCGACGAGATTTCCGAGAAAGCGGTAGAAGAACCACGCATAGAGCAGCAGGAACAGGACGCTTATGGCGAACTGGATGCCGCTGACAAGAGGACAATGGGACATAGAGCCTTCCAGCGGATGCACGCGGCAGTCGACGGCAAGGGCGATCAGCGTGGGAAAAGACATCATAGCCATGACAAGCAGAAAGACGGACGCGTTGGTACAGATATGTGTCCTGAGCACCCTGTGATAACAAACGAAAAGTGCTGCCACCAGAGGCAGGAGCACATAGTTAGTCGGAAGGTCGGCAAAGGTGACAAGGGCGGCGCAGAGCGGTATCAGGACAACAAACAGCCCGCCCGTCACAAGGCACAGCTTCCGGACGGACATGCGCAGCTGGTTCCGCATGGGAAGCAGACACAGCACAGCAGCCGGAAGCAGTATCGCAAATGAAAAGATTTCGGATAAATATTTCATGTGAGCTCATTCCTTTCTGGCATAGAGTTGTGGAATTTTGCAAAATTGTAATTGTGCCAGGTCTGGGTCAGCTGGCGCAGCTTCCGCTGTGTGACAGAGACAGTCAGACCGTTTTGCAGGAGGCAGGCATTTCCCTGAAAGCCGGTGATATGATCCATGTTGACGAGGATTCCGCGGCTGACCAGAAGAAAGCGTCCGTCCTCCTCGACTGGCTTTGTAAAGACAGAGAATGCGGAATAGACGGTGTATTCCCTGCCGGAAACGCACTGTACAATCGTGGAATGCCCGGAGGAGGATAAACAGGTGATCTCGCTGTAAAAGAGCCGGATGTCCAGACCGTTTGAGGAGAAGGAAAGGTAATCCTCGGGCTTCGGGAGAAGCGCAAGGGAATCGGTCAGGCAGGTGAAAAATTTATCCCGGTCAAGCGGCTTTTCGATGTAATCAAAGGCGTGGACGGAGAAAGCCTGACCCATGTGCTCACCGCTGGAGGTGAGGAAGATCAGCAGCGAGCGGCTGTCGGATTCGCGCATTTTCTTTGCGGTGTCGATTCCGCTCATGCCGCCCATGTAAATATCCATGAACACAATGTCATAGGCGTAGGGGACAAACGCGGAGAGAAATGCCTCGCCGCTCTCGAATATATCTACCTCAAAATCGGTATGCATTTCCTCGGAGAAGGAAGAAAACAGTCTGTCGGCAAGCTCCCTTTCCGCCGCCGCATCATCGACCAGTGCAAATCGCATCAGATTCCACGCTCCTATTCTGTACAGATATTTTGGGAAAATTGCGAAACTCATGTTTTTGCGGGTGACGTTGCACAAGAGGTACAGACCACCGCAGGCACGCTTTCGCTACCCTCCGCTCGCAGCGGCGCATAAGATGCCAAAGTACGCCATCTAAGCGCCGGCGGCTCCAGAGTGCGCTGCTTGTGGTCAGGTACCTCTTGCACAACTGTTGCCTGAAAGGTGTGAGTTCCGCAATTCCCTGCTATTGGTGATAGTATATCACAAACGGGAGCATCACGGCATAGATTTTTTTGAGGAGACCGCATGGGGGAACGGAATGAATCAGAAGCTGGAGGATCTGCTGCAGCTGGCGCTGCAGACACCGGAGGAGACGAGGCTTAAGACGGAGGAGCTGAATGTAGGCTTTGACAGTGAGATGAGGACATGGGAGCTGATCGTGAAGTACCATGGGTCGCTGGAGGTGCTGGAGAGGCTTGGTGTGGCGGTGGAATATCTGATTGCCGGATATGCTTTGCTGACCGTGCCGGAGGGGCTGGTCGGGAGCATCGCGGAGCTGGAGGAGATCGAATATGTCGAAAAGCCTAAGCGGTTCTTCTATGAGGCGGTTGAGCCTGCCGGGGATTCCTGCATCCGGCAGCTGCCCGCACAGGGGCTCTCACTGTCGGGTGCGGGAATCCTGCTGGCGGTGATAGACAGTGGGGAGCGTGTTATACTATTGTCAGGTCAGCAAGAAGTCGGAAAAAACACGGAATCCCAACGAAAATGAGAGTAAAAAATTGACATTGCGACTGCTTTTGTGATACTATAATGAATAAGTGTGCCTTTAATGAAAAACAGCGTGAAATGAACAGGAAATAGACGTGGAAGCTAAGTGAACGGAGGGAAAGCAAATGACGATTAACAAGAATCTGGAAGGAACCAAGCTGGAAATTGTGCTGGAGGGAAGACTTGATACAACAACTTCTCCGATGCTGGAAACAGAGCTGAAGCAGGCATTGGACGGTATCACGGAGCTGACGTTTAATTTTGAGAAACTGGAATACATATCTTCAGCGGGTCTGCGTATTCTGCTGGCAGCACAGAAGAGAATGAGCAAGCAGGGAAGCATGGTAGTAAAGAATGTAAATGAAGTAATTGCTGAAGTATTTGAGGTTACGGGCTTTTCAGATATTTTGACGATTATGTAGGTATTGAAAATGAAATGAAAGAAGCAGCAGAAATTCACACTGTTGCTTTTTTTTAGATACTAATAGATGGAAGGCATAAAAACATGGAAACAAATTATGCAAAAAGTGCGTACAGAACCTTTTTGTTCTGGGGAGTATGCTCTTCTCTGGGAGTTACCGTATCTACGCTTGTGGATGCAACTCTGGTTGGTAACTTTGTGGGGAGTATCGGTCTGGCGGTGGCAAACATTGCAACCCCGATCTTTCTGCTATATTCCCTTATGGGGATTACGTTAGGCGGCGGCGCCGCGGTATCGATTGGAAAGAAGCTCGGCGCGGCGGATGTGAAGGGCGCAAACAGAATTTTCGGTTCGGTATTGAGCGTCGGTCTGGCGGCGGGAGTGCTTTTTGCGGTGCTGTCCCTGTTGTTCCGCAGCGTACTGTGCCGCTTTCTTGGAGCAACACCGGAGCTTTTGGCGCAGGCATTGCAATATCTGACGGTAGTGTTCCTCTCGGCACCGATATTTGTACTCTATCACATTCTTTCGGCAGCAGTCCGGACAGACAGTGATCCAAGGCTTGCGGCGATTTCCTCGGCGGGTGTCATCGTTACGAATTTAAGTCTGGATTTACTGTTTATGAAGGTCTGGAACTGGGGGCTTGTGGGAGCTTCCGCCTCTCTGTGCATTGCGGAGACAGTGGGATGCTTAGTGCTCCTGATCCATTTCCTGAAAAAAGAGGCGCTTTTAAAATTCCATTTCCATCTGCCGACGGTGAGTGAAGTCAAAGAATTTGTGGGAAATGGGTTTGGCGTGGGCTCAGCTTTCATCTTTCAGGCGGTGGTCATGCTGGTATTCAATACAATGCTGTTGAAAGGCAATTCCGGAAACGGTACTTTCTCGGTGGCGGTATTCAGTGTCATATATACCATGAGTACAATTCCGGGTGCCATGTATGACGGCGCCGGAACGGCGGCATCCACGGTCATATCCATCTTAGGCGGTGAGAAGGACTGGAAGGGAATGCTGGCAGTTTACCGTGACGGACTCCGCATTGTCGTGGCGGCGGGAATCCTGATTGCCATTTGCTTTGCGTTCGGAGCGGAGGGTATTCTGGCTTTCTTCGGACTGAACGACAGCGAGGCAATGGGAACAGCAGTCACAGCCTTCCGGATTTACGCAGCCAGTGTGGCTCTGGCGGGAGTGAATGTCGTGACGACCTCCTTCTGGCAGACCATAGGCAAGACGCGCTATGCGTCCGGGCTGTCGCTTCTGCGCAACTTTGTTCTTATGCTGGTGTTTGGTTTCTGGCTGATCGATAAAAAGGGAATTGTTGGTCTTGCGCTTGTCTATGCGATCAGTGAAGCGGTATGTCTGCTGACGGTTCTGCTGGCACAGGTATTTGGAAACATCAGAAAATATATCGAAGAAAAATATAAATTTACGAACCGGGTCTATGAAGACTATTACACAATAGAAGAAGGAAGCATGGAAGAGCTGTCGGATAATCTGAACCGACTGTGTGAGGAGTGGGAGCTGGATTATAAGCAGTCCTTTTTCATCAGCCTGATCGTGGAGGAGCTGCTTGTAAATATCATGAAATACGGGTTGAGTAATACCGGTAAAAAGTATTATGTATCGGTCAAGGTAATGGATAATGACGGGGAATACATACTGCGTATCCGGGATAATGTCAATTCGTATAATCCTTTTGATCTGCGGGGGGACGAGGTGGATCGTGCTGCCATGCGGCTGATAAAGGAAAAGTCAAAGTATTACGACTATCAGAGGAAACTGGTGTTTAACTATCTTTATGTGACAATTTAGGAGGGGTCAGACAATGGAGCAAAATGTATTTCTGGATGAAGTGGAATTGAAGAGATTGATGGTGCAGGGCAGGCTGCTTTCGGAGTACGAACAGCCGATTTACCAGAAGGTGATCGACGGGCGAAAGGGCTTAACCCTTCTGGATGTAGGCTGCAATAACGGCTGGAAGACGAAGGAACGTTTTTCCGATAAAAATTTCAAGAAGATCATCGGAATCGATTGTCTGGATCTGTTGGTGGAACAGGCAAGAAAACAATTCGGTAATGAAGTGCTTTCCTTTTATGCCTGTGATGTTGCAACGGAGGATTTTGCGGAAAAGCTGCAGCAGATCATGCAGAAGGAGAATATCCCTGCATTTGACATCATCCACTGTTCCTTCATGCTGATGCACACGAAAGAGCAGGAGGAGATCTTAAGAAGGTTAAAAGCTTTTCTGGCACCGGGAGGAAAGCTTATCGCAATAGAACCGGACGACACCACAAGCTATATGAATCCGGACCCGGATGGTATCTACAGGGAATTTCTTCAGGTGCTTTCGGCTGACCCGTATGCAGGAAAGAGAAATATGGGCGCGGAGCTGCCCGGATTATTCGCAAACAGCGGCTACACGGATATTGAGCTGGAGTGCTCGGAAATCGCTTCCTCGGGGAACGAGATCACAAAGAAAGAGCATATATTTGACACCTTCTGTTCCTATCTGCAGGAGGATCTGATCCTGCTCAGGCAGGGCGCGGAGGGCGGTGCTTATCAGAAGGAATGGGAATGGGTGCAGAAAAACTTTGAGAAGCTCCGGCAGCTGATGACGGGCGAGGCGTCAACCGTTTCCATGGGAGTTAAAATTTATACCTGCGGATGAGGCAGTTTATGGTAAGGGATCAGAAAGGAACATTGAGCGATGAAGATAAAATTATTGCCTAAATTTATAGTGTCTCTGGCGGTACTGGGAGTAGCGTTAACGGTTGCGGTTTCCACATTCAGTTATCTGTCGTCAAAGGATTATCTGGAAGAAATGTATGCCCAGAGAGTTATCAGCGGAAGCAAGAGCGTGGCAACGATGCTGGACGCAGACGATGTGCGGACGATCATCAGCGATGGGGGAGAAAACAGCGAAGCGTACAGCCGCGTAGAAAAAACGCTGAATACCTTAAAGCGGGATGGGGAAATTACTTATCTGTCCCTGGTAATTCCCGATGAAGACAGTGTGACCTTTTACATTGACGGCTGTGTGCCGGAAATGGGTGATGACCCGGCGAACCAGCTGACTTACGGGACGGATGTATTGTACACGGATGCCGCCAACGATGAAGCGGATCTACAGAAATATCTCCTGATATGGGGAATGTACGCAGAGAATAAAGGCACAGACGAGCCGCTCGTGACGGACAACAGCTACGGCTATAATTATACGGCTGTCTCCCCGATTCTGGACGAAAACGGGCAGGCAATCGCGGAAATACAGTATATTCTGGATATGCAGGAGGTCCGGGATCACCTGAACGGCTTTTTGTATAACATGCTCGGAATTTCCTTCTGTATTATCTGTGCCGCTTTGCTGCTCTATATCCTGTTGGTGAAATGGATGGTTTTGAATCCGGTAGAAAAGCTTTCTGAATTTACGACGGAAATTACAAGGACAGGCAATTTTGGAAAACAGGAAATTGAAATCAAAACGGGAGATGAAATTGAGGCCCTTGGACAGTCCTTCAACTACATGATGGAAAGACTGGAGGATTACATAAAGGACCTGACGGTTGTAACGGCAGAGAAGGAGCGCATCGGCGCAGAGCTGAATGTTGCGACACAGATCCAGTCCTCTATGCTGCCCTGTATCTTTCCGGCGTTCCCGGACAGGGATGAGCTGGACATTTACGCAACCATGACCCCCGCAAAGGAGGTGGGCGGAGATTTCTATGATTTCTTCATGGTGGATGAGAGACATGTGGCGATTGTGATAGCGGACGTTTCCGGAAAGGGTGTTCCGGCGGCTCTGTTTATGGTAATCGGAAAGACACTGATAAAGGATCACACGCAGCCGGGCCGGGATCTGGGAGAGGTCTTCACGGAAGTAAATAATATCTTGTGTGAATCCAATGATAATGGTATGTTCATCACCGCCTTTGAGGGTGTCCTTGACCTTGTAACCGGTGAATTCCGCTATGCGAATGCGGGGCATGAGATGCCGTTTATCTACCGCAAGGAAGGAGGATACGAGGCATATAAGATCCGTCCGGGATTTGTCCTGGCAGGAATGGAGAACATAAAGTATAAGGAGCAGAAAATACAGCTCAATATCGGAGATAAGATTTTCCAGTATACGGACGGTGTGACGGAGGCAACGGATAAGGATAACCAGCTGTATGGCATGGACCGTCTGCATAAGGTCCTGAATGAGAAATGCTTAGACTGCAATCCCGAGCAGACCTTAAAGCTGGTGAAGGAAGATATTGATGCTTTTGTAGGAGATAACGACCAGTTCGACGATATTACGATGCTGTGCCTTGAGTATAAAAAGAAAATGGAGGTATAGCCTATGAAAGAGATGACAGTTGACGCTACTATCGAAAACATAGATGTGGTCACTGCGTTCGTAGATGATTTCCTCGACAGCAATGACTGCCCGATGAAAACAAAAATGCAGATGGATATTGCGGTCGATGAAATATTCAGCAACATTTCCTTTTATGCTTATAAGGATGGCGTTGGAAAGGCAACCGTCAGAGTAGAGCTGCAGGACGATCCGAGGGCGGTCTGTATGACCTTTATCGATGGCGGAATTCCATATAATCCGTTGGAAAAAGAAGATCCGGATGTCACTCTGTCAGCGGAGGAGAGGAAGATCGGAGGACTGGGAATCTACATCGTAAAGAAAAACATGGATGAGATGCGGTATGAGTACAGCGATGAAAAAAATCATCTGTCGATGAAGAAATATTTATAAGGCTTTCTATATCATAGGACAGGCTGCAGCCGAAATAAAATGGAGGAAAGCAGATTAAAGAAGGCACCGGTATGGTTTTTCCGGAATCGCAAGAAGAAAAATATCATGCAGCCATTTATCTCCGTCTGAGCCGTGACGACATTGCCACCGGGCGGGGTGCGTATGCCGGGGGCGGCAGGACGGAAAGCAACAGTATCCGTTCGCAGAGGGACATGATCCGCAGCTTTATCGGAAAGCAGGATAACATGGAAATCTACGACATCTATGCAGATGACGGTTATTCGGGAACGAATTTTGACAGACCGGAATTTCAGCGTATGATGAGGGATGTGGAAGCCGGAAACGTGAACTGTGTGATTGTAAAGGATTTGTCCAGATTGGGACGAGATTATATTGAAGCCGGGCGGTTGATTCAAAAGACCTTCCCGGCTTTTTCCGTGCGCTTTATTGCCCTGACAGACCACTTTGATTCGCTGACCGCAGACTATAGTGAAAGGTCGTTGGTTGTCCCGGTTAAAAATTTTGTGAATGATTCTTATGCCAGAGATATTTCCGGTAAGGTGAGGAGCCACCAGAGGATCAAGAGGGAAAACGGAGATTTCATTGGCGCTTTTGCGGTTTACGGCTATGAGAAATGCAAGGATAACCGGAATCTGCTTGTGCCGGATGACTATGCCGCCGGTATTGTGAAAAGGATTTTCGCATGGAAGATAGAGGGCTACAGTAACCTTGCGATCGCAGAAATTCTCAATGGGATGGGAATTCTTTCCCCCATGGAATATAAGAAAATGCGGGGAGAGAAGTTTCAGACAGGCTTTGCGGCAGGAGTACAGGCAAAGTGGTCGGCGGTTGCGGTGAAGAGGATACTGACCAATGAGAATTACATCGGAACCTTGGTGCAGGGAAAGGAAGAAAAGGTCAATTACAAGGTAAAGAAATCGGTAAGAAAGCCGGAGGAGGAGTGGACGAAGGTACAGGGGGCACACGAAGCCATTATCTCAAAGGAGGACTTTGAAATCGTTCAGGATTTATTGCATACCGGTACCCGTGCAGGAGCAGGGGAGAGGAAGCCTCATATGTATGCGGGAATCTTGTTTTGCGGCGGCTGTATGGAGCCGATGATTCGCAGGGTAAACCGTTACAAGGGAAAGGTAAGCGTCTCTTTCATCTGCCCGACGAAGAATAAGGGCGGTAATTGCAGCAGACACAGGATTTCAGAGGAGGCATTGGAGCGGCTGGTGCTGGACGGACTCCGGACACAGGCTGCTCTGCTGCGGGATCAAGGCAAGGTTCCTGAGGGCATGGAACGGATGGAGAACCGCTTCGTGGAAGCGGCTGCCTTTGAGAGGGAAATAGAGAGGCTGCAAAGCGAACGGGATAAATATCTCGGTCTCAGAGCCGGATTATATGAGGATTGGAAGAGGGAGATTATAACCGAAGAGGATTTCCGGGATTTCGGTGAGATTTATGAAAAACGCTGTCAGGAGCTTCAGCGGGCGATCACCCGTCAGAAGGAGACGGGAAAGGAGCTTTTAGAGGAGGGGGTGACGGGAGGCAGTCCGGAACGGATGAAAAATGCGATGCAGATAACGGAGCTTGACCGTCTGACGCTCGTTTCTTTTGTAAGGCGTATTCTTGTCTATGAGGATAAAAGGGTATCGCTGGAGTTTCGGTATCCGGAAAGGCTTAGCGGGTGCAAAAAAGCAGCTGAGCGGGGGGAGACGGTTTGAACCGGTGCAGCTATTCCGTCGGAATATATGCAAGATTATCGGTGGATTCGGAGGAAAGAAAGCGGGAGTCCATTGAGACGCAGATAGCGATTGCGAAGGCTTATATCGCCGGGCGGGAGGATATGGTTTTATCCGGCTGCTACACGGATATAGGAAAAACGGGGACAAATTTTAAGAGAGAAGGTTTTGAACGTATGATGCGGGACGTGAGGATGCGTAAGATAGACTGCATCGTTGTGAAGGATTTGTCCCGTTTCGGAAGAAACCATATCGAGACCGGGAATTATCTGGAAAAGATATTCCCGTTTATGGGGGTGCGTTTCATCGCTGTCACGGATCATTTTGACAGTGCGGACATATCTGGGCGGAATGAAACCCTGGGTGTCAACCTGAAAAACCTTGTAAACGAAATGTATGCAAGGGACATTGCTGTGAAGGTGAAGTCCAGCAGACAGACGAAGTGGGAGCAGGGAAGCTTTACAGGCGGTGTGCCGCCTTATGGATACCGTGCGGAGCAGGCGGGCGGTAAAAATAAGAGGGGGCTTTTCGCAGAGGAAGCTACCTCAGATATTGTGAAAAAGATTTATGAGCTGTTTCTCGCGGGCAGGAGCCTGAAGCAGATTGCGCTCTGGCTTTATGAAGAGCGGATCGTCAGACCGGCGGAGTATCACAGGACGGGACAGATTTATTGCCCGGCAGGGGAAACGCTGCGGGAGTGGTCGAGGGGAACGATCCGGATGATTCTGACGAATCCGGTCTATACCGGCTGTCTGGTCCGTGGGGGAATTGGCGGAAAGGACTGCAGGCCGCAAGGCAGATGCGGCATTGTTTCCGGCGACCGGGCGGTCAGAGAGCATACGCATGAGCCGCTGGTCAGTGAGGAGATGTTTTCGGCGGCAGCCGGAAGGCTTGAAAAGACTTCGGAAGCTTGTAAGCAGAATGGATGTTCCGGGGCGGCTCCGCCGGATGCGGATCTTTTTGCGGCTGTCCTTTTCTGCGGGGACTGCGGTGCAAAAATGAAGCGTATCTCCGCGATAAAGGAGCTTCGTTCCAAAGCGAAGGTGAGGAGATACCGCTATAACTGTCCCATGGCAGACCGTATTGACGGAGAAAAATGTGTCACAAAAAGCATAGGCTTACAGACGTTAAGCAATTTCGTGAAAGCAGCGATCCAGCAGGAGTTCGCATTGTCCGCCATGCAGATAAATGCTCTCGTGGAGAAGAATCATAGGGAGGCGGAGAGGATGAAAGGGGAATGGCGGCAGGAGCTTTTGAGGCTTGGCAGGAGGATGGAAAATACAAAAAGGCTTGGGAGTGAGCAGTACCTGAGGTATCGCGAGGGAGAGATGGATGCAGAGAATTTTCGTAGTTTAAAAGAAGAAAATGCCGGGAAAATTCTTGCCTTCCGGAAACGGTGTGCGGATATTTCGGAAAAGCTCAAGGCAATCGATGAGGAGACGGAGCGGAAAAATCAGTTCCTGCGGGCGGTTGTTGAAGGGGGTGAAGGGGCGGAACTGACGGCGGAGGCGGTAAATACGCTGATAAGCAGAATCGAGGTCTACCGGGATCACAGGATTAGGATAGTCTTCCGATTCGGAAGGAGGGGGTTGAGTGAAAAAGTATCCGATTGCGATTTATATCCGGGTATCGAAGGAGGATGATAAGGATAAGGAGGAAAGCAACAGCATCGGAATGCAGAGAATGCTTCTGCGCAGGTTTGTCGCAGAGAAATTTTCGGATTATGAATTATCAGAGTTTTGTGACGACGGCTATACGGGGACGAATTTCGAGCGCCCCGGCGTGCAGAGGCTTTTGGAGCAGGTAAGGGACTCTAAGATAAGCTGTATTGTGGTAAAGGACTTTTCGAGGTTTGCAAGGGACTATATCGAGCTTGGGTCTTATCTGGAACAGATTTTTCCGTTTCTGGGAGTGCGTTTCCTGTCGGTGAACGACAACTATGACAGCGCAGACTATCCGGGAGGGATTGCGGATATTGATGTGAATTTCCGGAACCTGCTCTATGATCTGTATAGCAAGGATCTGTCGGTGAAGGTGCGCTCTTCTCTTGCCGTGAGAAAGGAGCAGGGGCAGTATATCAGTGGGAACAGTCCGTTTGGGTATGAAAAAGACCCGGATGACAGACACGGACTGGTCATTGCGCAGGATGAGGCGGAGATCGTGAAAAGAATCTTCTCATTAAAGGTGGAAGGCTACAGTTCCACGCAGATCGCAGGGCTGTTTAACGCAAATCGTGTAAAGACACCGATTGAATTTAAAATTGAGAAGGGAAGGACGAGGAGAGCGCCAAAGGGCGGGGAATTTCAGTGGAGCACCGGCACGATATGCCAGATATTGCGGAATGAAATCTATATCGGGAACATTGTCCAGAAGAAATATGAAAAGGATTTTGTGGGCGGAAAGAATCATCTGAGGCCTCGTGAGGAATGGCTGACGGGGTACGACCATCATGAGCCGATCATTGAAAGGACGGTGTTTGAGAAGGTGCAGGAGGGACGTGGGAAAAGGTGAAGCCCGCAGCACAGGGGAACGCATCAGGCTGCCGCAGAGTTCGGTGTGGAGTAGGCGGCTTTCAGGATTTTGCATTTGTTTGACAGGAGAGGGGATAGATTACCGGCTTCCCGTATTCCGAAGGGCGGACGGCGGTACGCGGATACGCTATCTCTGGGATCAGACACTGAGGACGGAGCGGGCGCAGCCGCCGGAGGGCTTCCGGATCGGCGCGGAATTTGACGAGGCGCAGATCAATGCCGCGCTGCGGGCGGAGTCGCGGCAGGAGCAGTACAATCTTTTGCCCACGGTCGATACGAGCGGGCATGGCACAGCGGTCGCGGGAATCGCGGCGGGGTACAGCCGGGCCGGGGCGGCAGAGCCGGGCGAAGCAGGAGATACAGCAGCGGGGCAGGCAGGCGGTTTGGGTGCGGCGCAGTTGACGGAAGCGGGAGCGTACAGGGGCGTCGCCCCGGAGGCGGAGCTGCTGATTGTAAAGCTTGGACTACCGGATGCGTCGTCGTTCCCGAGAACAACGGAGATCATGCGCGCGATCACATGGGCGCTGCGGAAGGCGCAGGAGCTTGGGATGCCGCTGGTAATCAATCTGAGCTTCGGGAACAGCTACGGGGCGCATGATGGCAGCTCCCTGCTGGAGAGATTTCTGGACAATGCCGCGGAGATCGGAAGGACGGTGATCTGCGTCGGAAGCGGAAACGACGGGGCGAGCGCCGGGCATCTGGCGGGGAGCTTCGGGCAGGCGGTGAGGGGGAGCCGTGGACAGACGGCGGGAGGAAGTCCTGGGCAGATGACAGGCGGATCAGTGGAGAATGTCGAACTGGCAGTCGGAGAGTACGAGAGCAGCCTGGGCATCCAGCTATGGAAGAATTACAGCGACGTTTACAATATCCGGCTGCGCTCACCCGGCGGGCAGGAAGCACCACTGCCGGCGGATATACAGGGAGGAAAATATACCTTGCAGCTGGAACAGACGCAGGTGCTGGTCTTCATCGGGGAGCCGCAGCCCTATGAGGCGGCGCAGGAGATTTATCTTGAGCTGCTCCCTGTCGGAAGACGCTATATTGACAGCGGCGTGTGGACGGTGCGGCTCGAGGCGGTGAGGCTTGTGACAGGGCAGTTTTACTTTTATCTGCCGAGTGCGGCGGCGAGGAGCGCGGCGACAAGGTTTTTCCTTCCGACCCCGGAGGTGACGCTGACGATACCTGCGACCGCAGCGAAGGTCATCACAGTCGGCGCCTATGACAGCACCTACGATTCCTATGCGGACTTTTCCGGCAGGGGATATGCGGATGCGGAGAGGACGATCGGTGTCGTCACGGCGGGACTTGCAAAGCCGGATTTTGTCGCACCAGGTGTCGGCATTGTTGCGCCCGATCTCTACGGCGGCTTTCTTCCGGTCACAGGGACCTCCTTTGCGACACCGATTGCTGCCGGGGCGGCGGCGCTTCTGATGGAGTGGGGGATCGTCAAGGGAAACGATCCGTTTCTCTACGGCGAAAAGGTCAAGGCGTATCTGCGCCGCGGCGCGCAGCCTCTGCGCGGCGAGACCATTTATCCCAACGCGCGGGTCGGGGCTGATGGTATAATAGTGTCAAGTTAGTAAGAAGCCAGTAAAATCAAAGGTTTCCGCTGATTTAGTCCTATGAAAAAACCGCTGTGAGAACAGCAAAAATGATTAGGATGGGCTCATTTTTAATCTTGAAACTGAAAAATAAGCAACTTGACACTAAATTACCATCAAGTATTTTGACGGTTTATGAAGTGTACCTTGAAAGAGGTGATAACTGAATATTTAACATTTAGGTAGGACTAAATTAGCTCTTTTGTGGACAAGCGCCACGGTTGCATAGCTAACTTAGTCCTACTTTTTATTGCAGAAAAGAGGGAGTAAGAAATAGCGATGACAAAAAAAGAGCTAATTAAGTTTTTAGACGGACTGGTGGAGTTAGCCAGTGAGGAAAACAAGGCAAAAGCAGTATTGGCAAAAGAAAAATTCCTGAGTGACTTTGAAAAGAGTTACGGATATGAAAAGGAGGTAATCACAGAAGCTTCAAAGCTGCCACCACACTATATAGCAGCAATGCCGGATTCTGTGCAGGAAGAAATCAGGCAGAAAGTAATAGTGGCATTGACAGAACATGGCGAATGTACTCCTGAAAATGTTGACCGTGCCATGAGTTCCAAAATCTATGACTTAGAAGCTCTGATTGACATTCGTGAGTATGTCGAACGGATGGAGGCGGAACAGAGAAAGAAGGCGGAGCAGAAAAGGAGGGGCGGCAGATGATAGCGGCAGGATTTATAGCAGCGTTTATGTTTGTACTTGCACTTTCAAAGTCAGCAGGGATGGCAGACAGAAAAATGGAGGAACTGCACAGGCTTTCCGCCGAGGGAAAGGCGGGTGGCGTGGATGGGAATTAACGTAAGGGTACAGAACGCTCCAAAACCGGACGGAATTATAGCAGCACAGGTAAAACTTGAAAATGATTTAAGAAGCTGTATGCAGTGCCGATTTTTTTACGGAAATAACAGCCAGTGTCTAGCAAGGAAGTGTGTTAAGGAGGAAAGCAGGCCTAAAATTGCGGAACAGGACAGGGAAGATATGTGTTTTGGATGCCCGTATAAACAATCAGACAAGTATTGCTTTCCCTGTATGAAAAAAATTTTAAGGGGTGGTAAAAACAAATGAATGAGTATGAGAAAGACATTCTGAAATTGTTAGAGGCACATGCAAAAATCGGTAAGAGTGACGTGATTAGAAATATCAATAAAGCTGTCAGGAGCAGCGGAATATACTGGAAAGGCAAAAACGTATGGATAAGTAATGTTACAGGTTATCCGATTGGCACAGTTTACGGATGGTTAAATCATGCAGAGTGCAGGGCACTCAATAAAATACCGTTGAGCGCTATGTGCAGGATAGCAATCGCTTTAAAAATATCTGTATGGGATCTGTTAGAGACAGAGGAAAAGGAGCAGGATGCGGACGAACCCAGGATTGACAGGAGAAGCAAGCTGTACTGGCATATCCGCAGGAAAGAGGCAGAGGACATATGGAACCGCAGTGATGCGCATGAAAACGGAACATGGGGCGAACAGCCCAAAGCGGTTCAGAGGGAATTTCTTGACAGACTGTATCTTGAACGGTTAGAAGCTGATAAAGGTGGTAAAACAACATGAATAAATTATGGAGGAAGAACAGGATGGAAAAACATATTGAAGTAATCGGGATCGATCATGGCTGGTCGAATATGAAAACAGCTACACACATTTTTACGACAGGAGTAAAGGAGATCACGACGGAACCCGCATTTTATGATGATGTGGTGGAACTGGACGGAAGATATTACAAGGTAGGCGGGAAACGTCTTGAGGTCAGGGACACGAAAGTTGAGAATGACAACTTCTATCTGCTTACCCTTGCGGCAATCGCAAAGGAACTGAAACAGCGGGGAATGAGAAATGCGGATGTCCTTTTATCGGTAGGACTTCCCCTGACAAGGTTCGGTGCAGAGAAGCAGGACTTCATTGATTATCTGTTAAAGAAGAAAGAAGTCGGTTTCCGCTTTGAGAAAGAGAAGTATACGGCAAGGATAGCAAGGGTGTCCGTATTCCCACAATGCTATGCGGCAGTTGCAGAGCAGTTGAGAACTCTGCCGGGGCGTGTGGTAGTGGTGGATATAGGGAGCTGGACCATTGACATCATGCCGATAGAGAATGGCAAGCCGAATGAGGCGGAGTGTATCACAAGCCAGCAGGGACTTATCCGCTGCATGAGAATAATCAATGAGGAATGTAACAGGCAGATCGGGCAGGAACTTGAGGAAAACGTGATACAGCAGGTCATGGCTACCGGAGAGGCAGCATTACCGGATAAGTACATGAACATTGTAAAGGACTGCCTGCGTGATTTTGCACAGAAAGTCTACAATACCCTGAAAGAACACGGTTACAACCTCGATGTGATACCGATTGTGTTCGTAGGAGGCGGTGCGGCGGTCATGCGGTTGTTCGGTTCACATGAAGGCGGGAATTTCCGCTACATTGAGGACATCAAAGCAAATGCAAAGGGGTATGAACAGCTTGGCAGGGTTTTCCTTGCAAAGCATCGTAACCAGATAGGATAGGAGTGGGGCATATGGGAAAATCAAATATCTGCTATCATAATGTCCGGCTCAACCTTGATAATGAGCAGCATTGCAGGGTACACAGGATTCTGGCGGAACTGAATACAGAAATACACAAATCAGTCAATCAGTTCATCGTCAATGCGGTAGATTTCTATATCCGCAGTCTGAATGATGAAAGCCTTGTCAAAGAGACAGGGGAACCGAAGAAAAATGCAGGGTACATTACAAGGGAAGATCTGGACGGTATACGGTCAGACTTGAAAAACGAAGTCAAGAATGAGATTATCATGCTGCTTGGAGCGGCACTCGGAGCCGGAACTGTGAGGGTGGCGGAGGGTGCTGCGGGTAGGGGCAACATGGACAGCACAGCAATGAAAGCGGCAGAAGATACAAGGGAAACAGAAGATCCAACCATGATGGAACTGGTTGACGGCTGGGGATAGGAGGAAAATTCCTCTGCTCCTGCAAGGGCAGTCGCATTTTCCTTCGGAAAACAAGGAGGAATGTTTTATGGCAGGAATCGTTTTAAGAAAGACCGGAGTGGTATTGCTTACCATATTGAAATGGATATTACAGGCGGTGCTTGTGGCATTGAAGCTGGTGCTTGGGATGGCTAAACTGTTCCTGCTGTTACTTGCCCTTGTTATGAGGATTGTGCTGACTATGGCAGGCGTTTCAGCAGGCAGACGATGAAGGAGGTGGTAAATATGTGGATACTGAAATTCTACAAGGCATATGCAAAGGACAAGAGACTGAAAAGAATGCTTGCATATTTTGGCAGAATGAAGTAGTTTCATAGGAGGAAACAATGCATAGAATACGGGACAGACCTGAACCGATATGTGTCCCGTGTATATGATACAGAGTCTGCCCATAAGGGACAGGACAGTGGTACACGGACACAGCCTGCCTTTCCCTTATGGGGGAAAGGAAAGGTGATTCATATGAAAAAGAGATTATTTCTGATTTTATCCGTAACTGTCATGCTTGCTGCCGGATGCGGCAATAAGGACAATATCCTGCCTGATATGGAGACGGAAGCGGCTGAAACAGCAACAGACACTGAGGAACCGGATATGGCGGAGGATAAGGAAGTCCCTGCTGCGGATCAGGCAGAAAACGGGGATACCGAAAAAGAGCAGACCGAAAAGGAAACGGCGGAAGAGACAGGGCAGGAAGAGGGGGATAAGGAGGCAGGGGAAACGCCTGAACCCAAGCCTGCAAGCCAGCCGGGGCAGAAAGAGGAAACGGAACCTGCACAGGGCAGTACAGATGTGCCAAAGCAGGAGGAAACGAAGCAGGAAGAAACAAAGCCGGAAGAGACGAAGCCGGAGGAAACAAAGCAGCAGGAACCGGCAGTGATCGCAGTATCCTATGATCCCGTTTCCGTATGCAGTCAGGCGGTTGCAAAGTGTCAGGCGGGCGGCATGATAACCACCACGGACAACCTTGCAAGCCTGCTGGCAGAGGGGAAGATAACGCAGGAAGAATACAATTCCTATTATCCGTATGACGGACTGGGCTATTACAGCGTTTTTGTGGAGACAGACCTGAATGAAGCGTCCACCACGTCCGGCAGGAAACTCGGCAGCGAGGACGGGATAGCGGATTACATTGCGGGAATGATGCTGCTGGAAACGGAACCTGTGTTTTACATTGAGTATGCAGGAGTGTATAACCTGAACGGGACGGATTTTTATGAGTTCCGCTGTTACAGGTAAGAGGGCATACCGATGTATTATTGAGTAAATGAAAGAATCAAACAGAATAACAGTAAACGGAAAATGACAAGCCATTTCACATGACTTGTCATTTTTTTGCCCTATTATAAGGAGGAGATCTGAATGAAACAGAAAATGAAAAGATTTATGGCAGGCTTCTTAGCCCTGCTCACGGTCTTTACCACGCTGTTTAGTAATGGGACGACTGCTTTTGCGGCAAGTTCCAGCGCAAACATCGCTTTCTGGTATGCATCGACAAGAGCATCGGGCGAGGTAAGCGAGTTAAAGGCAGGCTATGACCACGGGAAAGTCCTGTATGCCATACTGGACGGCAATGCCGCCTACTGCATGAATTTTGGTCTGGCGGCGGACGGCGGGCAGCTTATGAACAGCTACCCTAATTCAAGCACTTCCATGTCGGCACAGCAGGAAAAACTTTTAAGCTATTGTCTGTATTTTGGGTTTAACAGCAACAGCGCATCAGCGCCGTCCAATGACCAGTGCGACCAGTTCATAGCGACACAGGCAATGGTATGGATCATCGTGGGGAACCTGTTCGATACAGGCAGCGGGGATTCGGCAGCAAGGAAGCTGTGCGATTCGGCTCCGAACCCGTCATCGTCCTATGCTTATTATACAAGCCTGAAAAATAGCATCAGCAAGTCTTATAATGCGACAAGACCAAGTTTTGCAAGCAGGACACAGAGCGGTGCGGAAACTTATGAGCTGAAATGGAATGAGGGGAACCAGCGTTTTGAGAAAACCCTTACTGACAGCAACGGCGTACTTTCCAGTTTTGACATTTCGCTGGGCGGGTACACGGTGGAAAAGAATGGGAACAGCGTTACCATTTCCAGCAGGGAAGTAAACACAGCGGCAACAATGGCAACCATGAACTCCACGGCAGGCGAAGTGGAGACAACTTCAAGCTGTGTGTTCTGGCTCACGGAAAAAGCAAACTATCAGGAGTTTGTTTCGGAACGTCCCAGCGCCGATCCTATCCATGCCTATTTTAAGGTTAAGACGGAAAACATCGGCTATGGGGAAATCGTAAAGACCGACGAAGCCAGTGGCGTGAAGCTGGCAGGTGCCGTATATGGCATCTATTCTGACAGCGGATGCACCAATAAGGTAGATACCATGACTACAGACGGCAACGGTTATGCAAAATCCAATGCGCTTGTGGCGGGAACCTACTATGTAAAGGAAATTACCGCTCCGAAAGGATATGTACTGAGCGGCAAAGTCCACACACTGACCGTCAAGGCAGGACAGACAACCGGGATCAGCGCAACGGACAAGGAGCAGCTTGGCGCAATCACTATCTATAAGGAAGGGGAAGTGCTGACCGGATGGAATGGCAGCAATTTCACTTATGAGAAAAAGAAACTGCCGGGGGCTGTTTTCAAAGTGACGGCAGGCGCAGACATTTACAAGGCAGACGGCACAAAAATCTATAACAAAGGGGACCTGATCGCTGAAAACCTTGTGAGCGGAAGCGACGGAAAAGTGCTGTTATCAGACCTTCATCTTGGAACCTATACCGTGACAGAGACAAAGAGCATTGACGGATACACTATCAATACCACACCGCAGACCGTAAAAATCGAGTATAAGGACCAGACGGTGGAAGTGCAGTATGAGGCAACAACCATCCTGAATACCAGACAGAAAGCGGAAGTTTCCGTTACAAAGAAGGATTCCGAGACAACAAACCCGCTGGACGGCGGACAGTACACGCTTTATGCGGGAAATGACATCAGGAATTATGCAGGACAGGTCATCGTGACAAAGGGGACTGCATTACAGACCGTTACAACAGGGGAGGACGGCAGCGCCGCTTACACGGTAGACCTTCCAATCGCAAACAGCTACTATATTTCAGAGACACAGGCACCTTATGCATATTACAGGAACAGTTCTGATATATACAGCTTCAATTTCAATTACCTGCCGGAGACAACCGCAAAGGCAACATTTACACACACCTTTGCAAATGACAGGACAACCGCAAAAATCCACATCTACAAGGTGGATAAAGAGACAGGAAAAGCAGTTCCGCAGGGTGACGCAACTCTGGAGGGCGCTGTTTACGGCTTATATGCCCGCAATGACATTGTACACCCGGACGGTGCAACAGGCATTATCTTCCATGCGGGGGATATTGTTGCCACACTGACAACCGATGAGGGCGGCAATGCAGAGGTAAAGAACCTCTATCTCGGCAACTACTATGTAAAGGAAATCACACCGTCGGAAGGGTATCTCCTTGACGAAGAGGAACATGATGTTGTCTGCGATTATGAGGGCGATCTGGTAGCGGAAGTGTCAAGAAGCACAACATCGGCAGAGCAGGTCATCAAGCAGCCGTTCCAGCTTATCAAAGTATCCGACAACGGGGACGACACGGAAGCGCCTGTACTGTCCGGCGCAGGCTTTAGGGCATACCTGAAATCTTCCTTATCCGTACTGGAAGATGGAAGTTATGATTTTGACAGCGCAGAAGCCGTAAAAATCGGCAGCAAGGGGGAGACTACCCTTTTCACGGATGCAAAGGGGCATATCGTGACACAGCCGATCCCTTACGGCACTTATGTGGTGATTGAAACAGTCACTCCGCACAACATGGAAACAGTAAGACCTTTTGAAGTAAGGATTGTGGAGAACCACCCGGCAGAACCGCAGGTATGGCGTGTGTTCATTGACCGTGAATTTACTGCAAAGCTGCGTGTGATCAAGAAGGACGCTGACACAAAGCAGACAGTCCTTATCCCGAATACGGAGTTTAAGATTTTCAACATTGACAAAAACGAATATGTCAAGATGGTTACAACTTATCCGTCAAAGGTTACGCACACTTCTTTCTTCACGGACAGCGACGGCGACTTAATCCTGCCTGACACACTGAAGATTGGGAATTACCGCATTGAGGAAGTGGCAGCGCCTTTCGGATATGTGCTGAACACAGATTATGTGGAAGTGTCGGTTGATTCCGATACGTTCTATGAGACTGATCCCGACACCTATGATGCAATCATTACCGTGGAATATGAGGATGAACCCGTTACCGGGGAACTGACAGTGGAGAAGAAAGGCGAAATCCTTGACGGCTACAAGGGCGGCTTGTTTGCGGATTCCGAAGAAAAGGAGTTTGTTTATAAGGAAGGCTCCCTTGCAGGGGCAAAATTTGAGGTCTATGCCGCAGAGGACATTCATACTGCTGACATGCAGACAGATGAGGACGGAAACAGGACAAAGTATTACAGTAATGGCGATCTTGTTGCAACGCTTACAACCGGGGAAGATGGGAGAGCCAGTATTGCAGGGCTTCCGCTCGGACAGTACCGTGTAGTGGAAACAGAAGCGCCTTATGGATATGTGCTGAACGGGGAAGAACAGCTTGTAACATTCGTTTATGTGGACGATAAAACCCCGGTGATCCATGAAAGCGTGACATTTGACAACGACAGACAGAAGCTGGATATGTCCGTCATCAAGAAAGATGCGGAGGAAGATACCCCTGTTGCGGGTGCAGAGTTCGGTCTGTATGCCGCAGAGGACATTGAAAATGCCAATGGCGAAGTAATCATCCCCGCAGGCACGCTTCTTGAAACCGCTGTCTCTGATGAAAACGGCAGGATCACTTTCAGAAAGGATTACCCGTTTGCAGTTTATGAGGCAAAGGAACTGGCAGCGCCGAAGGGCTATGTTTCCAGTGGGGAAGTAATCACTTTGGAGACAGAGTATCAGGGACAGCATGAGGCGGTTGCAGAGTACAGCGGCGAGTTTCTGAATGAGCCGACAGCCTTTGAGTTTACAAAGGAGGACATTGCAAGCGGCGCAGAGCTTTCCGGTGCAATGCTTACAGTCATTGACAAGGACGGCAATGTGGTTGACAGATGGACTTCCGTGGCAGAAGAAGCCCATGTGATCAAGAGACTTGCCGCAGGGGAGACTTATACGCTCCGTGAGGAATTTGCGCCTTACGGTTATCTGAAAGCAGAGGAAATCCAGTTTACGGTGGAAGATACCGCTGACATTCAGAGTGCGGTTATGAAAGATGAAGTTCCGACTGGCGCAATCATCATCAACAAGGACGGCGAATTTGTAACGGACACTACCCTTATGAAAGGACACTGGTATGACTTCATTTTCAATTACTTTAAGGACAGCCTTGCAGGTGTTGAATTTGAAGTTTATGCAGCGGAGGACATTGTAAGCCCGGACGGTCTTGACACAATCTATTATGAGGCGGACGAACTTGTGGCAACTATCGTCACTGACGAGAAAGGCTATGCAAATATTGATAATCTGCCGCTTGGGAAGTATTACCTTGTGGAGACAAAGACACTGGAGGGATTTGTTCTGGACGATACGCCAATCGAAGCAGACCTTTCCTATATCGATCAGGATACCAGAGTGGTCTATGCCGGAATGAACATCAGCAATGAGAGACAGAAGGTGCAGATCACTGTGGTTAAGAAAGAAGCAGGCACAAAAGAAGTTCTTGAGGGAGCCATATTCGGACTGTTTGCAAAAGAGGACATTGTGAATAAAGATGGCAAAATAGTTGTAAAAGCCGGAACTGAAATTGAGCGTGGCGTGACCGGAAAGGACGGAAAACTGACCTTTGTATCTGACCTCCCGCTTGGAAAGTATTATGTGCAGGAGCTGACAGCGCCAAAGGGATATGTGAAGTCCGGCAAGGTATTTGATGTGGATGCGTCATATCAGGGCGATGATAAGGAAGTAATCGAATTTGAGGCAGAATTTGAAAACAAGCCGATCAAAGTGCAGATTTCAAAGACTGACATTACGGGAGATAACGAACTTGAGGGGGCTGTTCTTTCCGTCATTGATGCGGACGGCAATCTGGTAGAGAAGTGGACTTCCGGAAAAGAGCCGCACATGATAGAAAAGCTGCCTGCCGGGAAATATACCCTCCGTGAAGAGACAGCGCCATTCGGGTATGTCATTGCACAGGATATTGAGTTTGAGGTAAAAGAGACTGACGAAATCCAGAAAGCAGCGATGAAGGACGAAGCGGCAGTTGGAAAGGTCATCATCAGCAAGAAGTCAGAGGACGGAAAAGCGCTTGCAGGCGCAAAATTTGAAATCCGTGACAAGGACGGGAAAGTAATCGAAACGCTTGTTACCGACAAGGACGGTCATGCCGAAAGCGGCGAACTTCCGATTGCAGCATTTAAGGACGGCAAGTATGAGAGTGCGGTCACTTATACCGTAGTAGAAGTGGAGGCTCCGAAAGGTTATCTCCTTGATTCCACGCCGAAGGAAGTGAAGTTTGAATACAAGGACGGAAAGACGAGAGTGGTCGAGTATACTCTTGAAGTGACAAACAAGCCTACGGAACCGAAGCTCCCGCAGACAGGGGATAACATGAACCCGTGGGTATTTGCCGGATTCGGGCTTTTGGCTGTTGCTGCCGGAATCGGCATCATCTTCTGGAAGAAAAAGAAAGACGGCGCAGAAGCGTAAACAGTGAATAACAGCAGTGTATGAACCCGGCGGGGCGTGTAAGCCAGAGCAGCTTATATGCCCCGCTTTTTTGTGGAATGGAGGAACGTATTTTATGATGGATTATGAGATATTCAGAGAGGTGGTAAAAGAGAGCTTTTTATCCTACATGCCTGAGAGTTATCAGGACATGGAGGTAAGGGTTGCCCCGGTGGATAAGGTAAACCGGAAACTGGATGGACTCAGCCTTTTAGCGAAGAATGAGGAAACCATAATTTCACCCACGCTCTATATTGATGACATGTATGTGAAGTATTTGAAAACAGAGGACTTACAGGCAACCCTGCGGGATGCAGCAGAAGCGATGGACGGGGCATTCAGGGAGGCAGCAATCCCGCCGCTGGATATAAGCACGGCAAGGGACAATATCATCTTCCAGCTTGTGAACACCATGCAGAATGAGGATATGCTGAAAAACCTGCCGCACAGGGAATTTCAGGATCTGTCCATTATATACCGGTGGGTAGTGGACGTGGAACAAAAGGGGCTTTCAAGCGTTGTGATCAATAACCATGTGGCGGAGTCACTGGGAATGGGGGAGGAACAGTTATTCAAAGCCGCTGCGGAAAACACCAGACGCATCCTGCCTCCCGTGGTGCAGTCCATGAATGAAGTCATGCGGGATATGCTTGTGGCTGACGGTATGCCGGAGGAGCTGGCAGACCTCATGATCGGGGAGCAGGAGCCGGAAAATATCATGTGGGTTATTTCAAATGAAAGAAAGATAGAGGGTGCGGCTTCCATGCTTTATGAGGATAAGCTGCACAAGCTGGCGGAAAGCGTGGGGACGGACCTGTATATCCTGCCTTCTTCCGTACACGAAGTTATCGCCGTGTCCGTGGAAATGGGCGAACCGGAAGAACTGGCACAGATGGTTTCAGAGATAAACATGGATCAGGTGGACATCAGCGAACGGCTTTCCAATCAGGTGTACCACTACGACAAGGACCTGAGGAAGATTACGCTTGCCACGGACACGCCAAACAAAAGGCTGGACGGCGTTGTGGCAGAACAGGGAATGGTTTATGAGGCAAAGCAGTCCAGATAGGGGCGGCGTTTCCGCAGGCACAGAACGGAGGGGCAGTTTTTATGATGGATTATGAAATGTTTAAGGATGTGGTCAGGGAAAAACTCATGAGCCTTATGCCGGATGAACTTGCGGGATATTCCTTACGGGCTGACAGGACGGGGAAAGTGAATGAAACTCTGGACGCACTCCATCTTGTGCCGCCTGACTGCCTGCCGGATAAACTGTACCCGACGGTATACCTGAACCATGTGTATGAAGAGTACAAAAAATCCGGCGATTTGCAGGGAACACTTGAACTTACGGCATTTTATCTGGCAGGAGCCTGCCGTGAGGCGGAGAGGAAGAACAGCAGGATGAACCTGCAGGGCGCACCGGAAAGCATAATCATGTCACTGGTCAATACGGGACAGAACCGTGAAATGCTCGGATATATGCCGCACAGGGAATTTGAGGACTTATCAGTCATTTACAAATATGTCATAGATACCCGAAATCCCGTGGAATCAGTCCCGGTCACTGTGGAAATGGCGGAGAGGATCGGCATGGGGGAGGAAGAATTATTCCATGCGGCAGTGGAAAATACAAGGCGGCTTTTCCCGCCAACAACGGAGCTTTTAAATGACATTATCGTGGAAATGTTCATGGGCGGCGGTTTTTCAGAAGAAGCGGCACGGGAGATGGGAAGTGTGATACAGACACCGATTTACTGTATCAGCAACAAAATGTGTATCAACGGCGCTGTCTCCATGCTCTACGGGGATGTGATTCACGGATTGTCGGAACAGTTGGGCGGCGATCTGTATATCCTGCCGCTGTCAGTCCATGAAGTCATGGCAGTGCCGACAGAGGGGGTAACGCCGAAGGAACTGGCAGAACTGGTGGAAAAAAACAATATGTCGAGGATCAGCCTGAACGAGCGGCTTTCCAATCAGGTGTACCGTTATGACAGAAAACAGCGGAGGTTATCGCTTGCAACGGACACGCCAGACAAGCGTCTGGACGGGAACGGAACAAGGCATGACCGTCCGGACGGAAAACGACAGTCCAGATAGGAGGATTGCTATTATATGGAAGAAACACCAAAAGAACTTACCATGAAAGAACTGCTGGAACTGGTGCAGCGGCAGGAGGGGGAATTTATTATCCATATTGAGCCGGGAGGGGAGGAAACAAATGCAGATGCAGGAACAGGAACCCTTTAAACTGGAAGTGGTGTCAATAAGGCTGGTAAAGGATGCGCCGCTGTTTTCAGACCATAAGATTGTAAACCCGGCAGATGCCGTGAGGGTAACAGGGGATTTCTTATGTGAAATGGACCGGGAAGTGATGTGCGTCATCAACCTGAAATCGGACGGAACCCCTATTAACTGCAATATTGCAAGCATGGGGACAATCAACCAGACCATTGCAGAACCAAAGGAACTTTTCAAGGCAAGCATTCTCTCTAATGCGGCAGGAATGATCATTGTGCATAACCACCCAAGCGGCGAACTGAAGCCCTCCAAAGAGGACATCATGGTAACGGATAGGATGCTGAAACTGACAGAGCTTATGGGGATAAAACTCGCTGACCATGTGATCGTGGGCGGCGACAACAGCCAGTATTTCAGTTTCCGTGAAAAGAAGCTGCTGCAGTACCCGCAGATACATCTTTCCACAGACTGCAATGCGCTGGAATTTGGGAAAACGGCAATGGTAGCGGAAAAAGGGAAAGCAAGGTGAGGCGATGGAAGAAAGAAGGAGTTTTACGGCAGAGGAGCTTGCGCTTGCAAAGAGCGTTGACCTGACGGCGGTAGCGGCAAGCCTCGGATACACCGTGAAAAGGATAGGCAGATACCACACCCTGAAAGAAATGGATTCGATACGGATTTACAACCGCACGAACTGGTTCCGGTGGTCAAGGGAACATGAAAGGGGAAACAACGGCGGCTCGCAGATAGATTTCCTGCGTGTCTTTGCGGGAATGGAAGTCAAGGACGCTGTTTTCTGGCTGCTTGATTTTTCGGGATACCAGAGACGCGGTGACTGGGAGAAAAAGAATATCAGTGTGTATGTGGAAAAAAAGGAGCCGGAAAAAAAGAAGTTTGTACTGCCCGCCCCGGCAAAGAACAATGACTGTCTGTATTCGTACCTGACAGGGGACAGGGCACTTGACAGGCATACCGTGGATTATTTTGTAAGCTGCGGGCTGATCTATGAAGAACGCAGCCACCACAACATTGTCTTTAAGGGGAACGATGTGCAGGGCAGGACACGCTTCGCAAGCATGAGGGGAGTGTTTGACCGGGAAGGGATACCGTTCAAGTGTGACGTGGCGGGAAACGACAAGAATTACGGGTTCAACATCTGGTACGGGCAGAGTGATGAAGTCATGGTATTTGAGGCGGCAATAGACCTGATGAGTTATGTGGAGATCCGTGGCGACTATGTGACAAACAAGCTGGCTCTCGGTATGCTTTCCGATGCGCCGCTTGCAACATTTTTAGAGGAACACCCGAAAGTCAGTAAGATTTCATTCTGCCTTGATAATGACGGACCGGGCAGGAAAGCGGCAGATGCGCTCATGGAGAAATACTACGGGCTGGACTATGAGGTAGAGAACTGCCCGCCGCCGCAGCCGTTCAAGGATTACAACCAGTGGCTCCAGACTGCAAAAAGGTGTATTTCAGATCCCGTGCCGTCCAAAGCGGCAGTGCGTTGAAAAAATCAACTGAAAGGGAAAAAATGACTGCAAGAATTCAGTTGATAACGCAGAAATCAGTTGAAAAATTCAGTCCACATGGAAAATCATGGAAGGAATCGGAGGCGGGGCTTCAGAATGGGTAACTGAAAAAGTCAGTTGAAAGCAGGAAAATGAACTCAAAAAGTCAACTGAAAGTGCAAATATGAACTGATATTTTAAGTTATATCCATATACGAAGCGGGGTTTTAGGGGCAGCCCCCTAACCAGAGGCACTTGTATTACAAAGTGCGTATCTGGCAAATTCCTATCGGAATTTGAGCGGGGCGGAAATCATGGGCTTTATTTCATACAGATAAGGAGGTGGTTGCAGATGGAAACCGTGGATGTTCAGAAAGAGGTGCTTGAGGAAGTAGAATTACTGGGGCGGACAGGATATTTCACGGAGCTGCGTGTGGATAAGGAAACAGTGCCGGAAGGGATGCACTGCTACGAGCTGCGTCATGGCGATGACGACGGGTTCCCGGTGTCCGTGGAGGAGAGTGTCAGGGTAAACTATTTCGGTGCGGTGCTTCTTGCGGAGGCGCTGGAACTGGGGAACGAAAAAGCCCTGCAATTCGGATATGAGGATTTCGCCTATACGGGCGAGCAGATGTATCTTTCACAGGTAATGGGAGAAAAGGAGCCGGATGAGTTTAGGGATGGGAAAGAGCTTGCAGAGTTCTTCAAAGAAACATTCCCCATGACGGAAGAAGAAGCGCAGAAGCTGATCGGATATATGGAAGGGCATGAATATCTGCTGGGACACATGGACGGAGAAATGTACCGTGGCGATTTGTGCTATGAACAGGGGAAGGTACATTGGGAGCCATACACCATAGATGATGCAGTCGATGCCGTCACAGAGTGGAATTATGATATGATACCGGAAGCAGAAGCGGCACTGTCAAATGCAAAAGACAGGATTGACTTTGCAAATAAGAAAAGCTATCTTGATACCCTGCGTGAAGATGAAAAAAAACTGGATAAGATGTTTGACCGCACAACGCATGGAAAAGCGATTGAAGCGATTGGAACGTCGCTTGCGGAAGCATTGATTGAGGATATAAGCAGGGGCGGCGATATTGATGCCACTGTCAAAAATCTGACAGACCAGATAAAGGAGGGCGTGGACCAGCAGCCGGATGTTTCCACGGCAGTAAAGAAAAACGGCGGGAAGTCACGGTAGGCGGTGGGAACTACAAGCAGGGAGGTGTTTTGTTTGCATGATAATGACGTGCAGAAAAAAGGTGCAGGGGAAATTGTCAGGATAAAATTTCTGTCTGAAAAACAGGTAAAAGAGATTGCGGAATTATGCAGCAATACAGAAAAGGGAATGAAACCGATACAGGACGGCAAGGAACTTGTGGAATTTCTGCGGGGGACGTTCCCCGTGGAAGAGAAAGAGGCAAAAGTGCTGTTAGAATATCTGGACGGTCACGGATATATGCTTGCGGGGGAAGACGGCGGACTGTACCGTGGCGATCTGTGCAAAGAGCCGGACAGCATATGCTGGGAGAAATATTCAATCGGGGATGCCATAGAAGCTGCCTGTGAATGGAACTGTGAAATGCTGCTGGAGTCGCAAAATGCGAAACAGGACGGTTCCGGCGATTACAGGTTCTGGCAGGAAAGGCATGAGGAACTGCAAAAAGATGAGGAAATACTGGGCAGGCTGTTTGGACGTACAGAACGTGGGATAGAGAACAACAATCGTGCAGCAGGTCTTGCAGGCGTTTCCCCGGAATTAAAGCAGAGTGCGGGGAGGTCACGGTAGATGGCGGCAGAAAAAAAGGACATCATCAAGCCTTTCCGTCTGACACAGCAGGAAGCGGACAGACTGAAAAAACAGGCACAGGAAAGCGGTATGAAAGAATCAGAGTATATCCGGCTGCTGTTGTCGCAGAAGCCCAACGATTATCCTGAAATCCGTATTCTCTTGAAAGAACTGATCAATGAGGTCAACGCAATCGGGAACAACATCAACCAGATCACAAGGAACTATAATTCAAAGCTGTACCGCACGGAGGACAGGGAGCTTTTAAGCGCTTATATGAAAAAACTCAACGTGACCGTAAGGGAGGCGGTGGATAAGATAGGCGGAATGTAAGGAGGGGAGGCATTTGACGGAGACATTGACGGAAACACAAGAGAAACGCCTGCGTGAGAATGGCTATTTTTTATATCAGGGGTATCATTTTAAGCCGCTCCGCCAATTTACAGAGGAAGAAAATTTTTGGGAGGTCACGGACCATCTGCGTCGTGATGTGGAACTTGGCATGATGGAAGCAGATTATTACGGGCTTCAGAAACATCATTATTCGCACAAGGAGTTTTATGAAGCATCCACGGATAAGACGGCAGATATTTTCCTCTGCCTTGAAAACCAGAAAGAGTATATTCCCTGCGAACATGAGCTGCAGGAGTATGTCATGGAGCAGGAAAGAAAGCATGACAGAGGGAAAACAAGGTAAAGGCGGCGGAAAAGATTGGCGATAAGCAAGATACTTTATATCGGGGACTGCGGTGCCGGATATGCGGGGAAACACTTGAAACAAGCGCTCGACTATATCACCGTGCCGGAAAAAACGGGCGGCGGGCGGTTCGTTGGTTCCCTTAACTGCCAGCAGGAAAAGGTATATGAGCAGATGCGGCAGACAAAGGAACAGTTCCAAAAGACAGACCAGAGGCAGGGGTATCACCTTATTATATCGTTTGTAGAGGGAGAAGTGGATGCGGACACTGCCTTTGAGGTAATCGGGAAGTTTGCAAAGGAGTACCTGGGCAAGAACTATGAGGCGCTGTATGCGGTGCATGACAACACTGACCATATCCACGGTCATATCATCTTTAACAGTGTCAGTTTCCGTGACGGCAGGAAGTACCGCTATAAGAAAGGGGACTGGGCAAAGGAGATACAGCCAATCACGAACCGCCTGTGTGAAGAGTACGGGCTTTCCACGATTGAAATATCGGAGGATCGGGCAGGGAAATCTGAAAATTACAAGGAATGGAACGACTTCCGTGACGGCAGATTTGTGTGGGCGGACATGATAAAGCGTGACATTGATGCGGCAATCTTACAGTCGGCAACTTATGAGTCCTTTTTATCCGTTCTTTCCGATATGGGTTACGGGATAAAGAACGCATACCGGACGGAGGGGAAATACCTTGCAATCAAGCCTATGGGCATGAGCAGGTTCAGACGGTGTAGGTCGCTTGGGGAAAATTACACGGAGGAACGCATAAGGGAACGGATTGAGCAGGAGAGTCTTTCTTCCTATAAAAAAATACAGGCGGTGCAGGAAACAAAGATTGTGCGGTGTCGGGTAAAACGCTATAAAAGGGCGAAAATGTCCGGCATACAGAAACGCTATTTTGCAAGACTTTACAAAACAGGGCTTTTAAAGAAACGCCCGTACAGCAAGGCATGGCAGTACCGTGACGACATCAGGAAGATGCAGAAGTTACAGGAGGATTATCTTTTTCTTGCAAGGCACGATGTTTTCACGGTGGGGGATATAAGACAGACAGCATTGCAGATGGCGGACAGAAAAAAAGAGACTTCAAGGGAAAAAAGCCGCATATTCAGGGAACGTGCAAGGATGAAGCCGCTTTTTGACATTGCGGAGCAGCTTATGGCGCTTCAGGAGTGTGAAAACTGTTTTAAACGTGGGGAATCCCTGTTTGAAAAAGAGCATGAGCAGTATGCGGGGCTGTCGGCAAGGCTTGCAAAGGAAGGCTACACGGCAGGGCAGCTTGCTGAATTTAAGGAACATTACCGGAGTGAGATAGCACGGATAAGGGAAAAAGAAAAGGCTGTGGCGAAAGAGGAAAGGATCGCCGCCCGTATCCTTGCGGAAATCACGGCAGGGGAAAGGGCAGGAATGCCGGAACCGGAAATGCGGCAGGAGAAGCAGCAGGAAAAGCAGCAGGAAAAGCAGAGGGGACAAAAGGAAAAAAGCAGGTAGGAAATTTTTGCCCCAAACGGGCAGGATTGGAGGTTATATGCAGGAACGGACAGTGCTTAGCGGCATGGATTTGAAAGCATATCTTGGCAGGCTCCGGCAGAACCCGAAGTATACCGAGGAAATCGTAAAGCTGATAGAAGATGACCTGCGGTTCGGTCTGACAAAGGAGGAAACAGAGGAATACAGCGGCGGGAAGTACGATTACAGGCAGATGTGCGTGTATTCCCGGTGCCTGCGCAACGGCTACAATGAGGAGGAAAAGGCTGCAATCTTAAAAGAGGGACTAAGCGGCGACCAGATGGCGGTGGCGCTGGAGTTTTATGAAAAAGGCGTCCCGATGGATACCATAACCGAAGTGCTTTCCAGTGCGGAAAATACGGCATATACCATGAAACGCCTTTTCTCACAGGTGCTTAAAAAGATCAGGGAGGCGGAACCCGTAAGCGGGCAGGATACGGCATATGCAAAGGAGCTTATGGAGCAGATCCGTGAGGTTGTCGAGAAGATTTCCTGTCAGGAAAAACGATATGACGCCTTAAATGAGAAGCTGAAAGAAATCGGTACAGCGGGGCAGGACGTGCAGGTGCAGAGCAATCTTATCGCACAGCTTTCCGAAAAGGACAAAATGCTGGAAAAACAGCAGAATGAACTGAATGAGGCAAGGGTGCAGATTGCAAAGCTGCATGGTGAGATAGAAGCAGTAAGAAAGGAGCGGAAAGCATTGGAGGAACAGGTAAAAAATGCAGTCAGGGCAGAGCCGGATACGTCGGCGGAACAGGGAGAGACAGAAAAGGAAAAGAAACCGGAGACAAAGGCGGAAAGCAGTGCGCCCGGCATGACGGAATCGGCACTCTACCCCGGAATCGAATACCATGCTGCGGTTGTGGACAGGGACGGCAATATTATCCGCTTTGTCCCGGTGGAGCGCATGGAGCGGAAAGACAGGGGGAGCGTGATGAGTTCCATGTTCTCACGGCTTTTATTTAAGAAGAAAACGGACATTGTGAAGCTGCTTGCGGAAAAGGACCTATCCCCGGAACAGCTTGTGCAGGTGCGGAGCGCCATTGAGAAAGGGCTGTCAGAGAAACAGCTCCTTGTGCTGATAAACAACAAAATCCCGGCAGAGCAGATGGAGGAGATCATAAACATTGCAGTCTATGAAAACAAGATGAAGGAGGGGCAGTAATGGGACTGGTTGCAGTAACGGAAACGGCGCAGATGTTCCTGCAGAAAAACATTGTCCTGACAGAGAGGGACAAGGAATTTGTGGTACAGTTTGCTTTCCGGACGAATGACAGGGAACTTACAAACAAGCTGATTGATGAGCTTACGGAAAAAGGCGCAGACAGGGATGCCGTATGCAGGAAATATCAGGCACTCACTGGCTTTCAACCGGACTGGATACTGAGGATAGAAAACCTGCTCGTATCGCTTGAAATGTACCGTGTGCAGGAGGAACAGGCAGTAAAGACCTTATCGGAACTTCTGTCTGCCTGCGGCATTTCCATGAGTGAGGATGAGATCAGGCGGACGGATACCGCACAGATGCAGGAGCGGGTTAAGAAAGAGGCAAGTTTATAGGAGGTGCAGTATATGAACTTCACGCTGCATGATGATTATATCATAATCGTTACGCTGCCCACGGACAGTAAACAGATGCAGATGGGGATACACCAGAAGGACGGCAGCTTTGCCACATGGGAGGCTGCAGACGGGAATTATCAGCAGACACATTATTTTTCAGACAGGGACAGTGCAACCGAAGATCTGTGCAGGCGCACACTGGATGAACTGCGTCTGAAAAAGCAGGTACAGAAAAAAGAACAGGGAAGGGGGAGATAGTATGGCGGAAGAGATACAGGAAGCGGTCCAGATTATCCGTGTCGGCTATGACGGGATAGAGATTGCAATGAAAGTCTGCGGCGGCACGATTGAGGGAATGAAAAAGGCACTGGATTTTCTGATTGCGGTCATGGACCATGAAAAAACGATGGGAAAGACGGACATGCGCAGGCTCCTTATGAAAGGCGGGGACTTACAGGTGTTCCAGTTCCCAACGGAGGACATGAAGAAAGTCGAGAAGATGGCGAAAAAATACGGACTTCTTTATTCCGTCCTGCCCGACATCAATAAAAAGGACGGCATGAGCGAGATCATCTTCCACACGGAGGCAGTCCCGCGGGTAAACATGATGATACAGAAACTGAAATCCGGCAGGATCGCCACGTTTGATGATTACCTGAAAAACGGCGATGAAAAGGAAATGGATAAGGTGCTGTCCTTTTTAAAGGAGCAGAAAAAGGGAAACGAAAATCTCCACACTGAGGAAGCGGCAAGGGCAGGGGAAGCGCTTGACGGGCTGATTGAGAAAGTCGGCAGCTATGCGATGGAGAAAAAGAGCATCAGTGTGGAGGAAGTAAAGGAAAATTTCAGCCTTGAAAACGAACAGGCAGAAAAGGTAGTGGGGCAGCTTGAGCGGATCGGCGTCCTTTCCAAAGAGGAAGGCGGGCAGCACAGAGTCATTATGGATAAGGATATGTTTTTGAGCCGCATGAAAGGATACCGGGAGCTTGCGCAGCGTATGCAGGCAGTAGCCGCCGCACAGAATCCTGACCTTACTGACATTACCATTACAAAGAAACTGATAACGGAGGAAAATGACCATGCCGTAAAGACAAGGATACCGGGAACATGGGGCGAAGATGCAAGGTATGTCTGGATCAGCAAGGACAAGGCAATGGAAATCCATGACGGCAAGACAATCCTGACTTTCCTTGACCGTAACAAGGAGTACAAGATTTATTCGGCGGACAACCGTGTGGTCGCAACCATGAAGGGCAAAGACCTGTATGACGGGCATTATGACAGGGTAAGTGCGGAGGTACGCAAACGCTATGCGGACATGGAGCGGAAGGCGAAGGAAAAAGAGAACATGCGGAAGAAAAAGCCTGCACCGAAAAAAGCGCCTGCGCCGAAAAAGAGGTAGCCGCCTATGGTACAGAACAGGAAAAAAGTGTCTTTGTGGTTCATCGTGGCGGGGGCGCTGCTGTGCGCCTATGCGGGGTATCTCTTAAACGGGGCATGGGAGCCGGGAATGGAAATGAATGCCTTTCTGGAGTCCTTCAACCGTGTGTGCGCCGAACCATTTGCAAATTATTATAACGAAACAACCTTAAAAGCGGTAGTGATAGCCTTAATCGTCTATGCTACCGCCCTTTTAATGTACATCACAAGCCAGCGGAACTTCATGCCGGGAAAGGAATTTGGAACGGCAAGGTTTGAGTCACCGAAAATGGCAAACAAGATACTTGCGGATAAAGATGAGAATTTCAACCGCATCCTGAGCCAGAACGTGAAAATGTCACTGAATTTCAGGCGGCTGAAACTCAACGGGAATATTCTGATATGCGGCGGTTCCGGTGCAGGAAAGACCTTTTATGAGGTAAAGCCGAACCTGATGCAGATGCCGCATAACTGTTCCTTTATCTGTACCGATCCCAAAGGGGAAATCTTACGGAGCTGCGGGGAGATGTTAAAAAACAACGGTTACAGCGTAAAGGTCATAAACCTTCTGGAAATGGAAAAGTCGGACTGTTACAATCCCTTTTCCTATATCCGTGAGGAAACGGACGTTGTAAAGCTGATCACGAACCTTATCAGCAATACCACGCCAAAGGGCGCAACTCCCTCAGATCCCTTTTGGGAAAAGGCAGAGGGGCTGTTCTTACAGGCAATCTTCTATTATGTGTGGCTGGAAGAGCCGCCTGCAAGGAGAAACTTTGAGACAGTCCTGCAGCTTCTTGGTGAAGCGGAAGTAACGGAACAGAATAAACCGTCAAGACTGGACGTGCGCATGAAGTTTCTTGAGGAAACATCAAAGCTCGGCTCGGCGCATCCTGCGGTAAAACAGTACAACAAGTGTATGCGTGGTGCGGGCGATACCGTCCGTTCCATCATCATCAGCGCAAACTCCCGGCTTGCCTTTTTGGAAAACAAACAGGTGTTAAGGCTTCTGTCAAGGGACGACTTGAACCTTGCAGAGATTGGAACAGGCGTGAACAGGGATGGGGAAACAAAAACGGCACTGTTCTGTGTCATTCCGGATTCTGACAAGTCCTATAACTTCATCATCGGAATGCTTTACACGCAGATTTTTCAGGAGCTTTACTATCAGGCGGACTTCAACTGCGGCGGGCGGCTCCCGATCCATGTCACCTTCATGCTTGATGAATTTGCAAACGTCGCACTGCCGGATGATTACTGTTCCCTCTTATCAACCATGAGGTCCAGGGAGATTTCCAGTATCATCATTATCCAGAATTTCGCCCAGTTAAAGGCGCTTTTCAAAGATACATGGGAAACCATTCCGGGCAACTGCGACACGTTCATCTACCTCGGCGGCAATGAGCAGAGTACGCACAAATATGTCTCGGAACTGCTCGGCAAAGGCACGATTGACAAGAAATCAAGCGGCGAGACAAAGGGCAGGCAGGGAAGCTCAAGCCGCAATTATGACGTGCTTGGCAGGGAGCTTTTCACACCGGACGAAGTGCGGAAGCTGGACAACAAGAAGTGCATTATCTTTATCCGTGGCTTTGATCCGATCATGGACAGCAAGTTCATACCGTTCGGGCATCCGGCATTTGACCAGACCGCCGATGGGAAAGGAAAGCCGTATGTCCATGCTCCGGGAATCAGCGGGGGCGGACAGGGGCAGCCTTTCCAATTGCTGACGCCAAAGGCGCTTTCCTATTATGAGGAATTGAAAAAGAAAGGCGAAAATGTCTACATTGACAAAATCGACTATAAAGACTTTGAACTTCTTACCGATGCTGGCATGAAAAAACGCTTCATTAGCATGGAGGAACAGGAGCAGAAGGAACAGCTTTACAGGGAGCAGGACAATGAACTCATGTATGCACAGGAGGAAGAACCGGAAAGTGAACCGGCACAGGAGGAGGCGGAACCGGAACGGGCAGCGGATAAAGAGGATAAACCGGAAGCCGGAGGGCGTAGGATTGAAGGCGAAGACACTATTATGAACCGTATGGCGCAGTGGAAATATTCCAAAGAGCAGAAAGATGAGCTGCATAAGATGATTGCGCTCGGTATGCCCACAAAGACCATACTGGCGGTATTCTACCCGGAAACGGATGTCATAAAGATGCGTGAGATCAGAAAGACATTCCAGACTGTGCGGCATTCAGAAAATTAGGGGAAGTTCCCAATGGAAAGGCGGTGGTTAAAGCAGAAACGCATCGGGGAAAGCCCGACCTGACAGTGTTCCGGGGAAAACCCCGTTCAGATAGAGCAGCAGACAGCAAATAAAACAATCAAAAATCAAAATGAAAAAGGAGATCATTATTATGCGTAGAACAGAGAATGTTACAGGAACAAAGGCAGCAACAGGGGTAAAGGCAGGACAGGGAAGGTTATCAAGGGCGAAAAAGGCACTGACAGCGGCTTGCGGTGCGGCATACTTTGCAGTGAGCGGAGTGCCTATGACAGTGCTTGCGTCAGGCGGTGGAACGGGTGCAATCACACAGCCCCTCGATAACTTAAAGACGCTTGTGATTGCGGTCATCGGTGCGGTGGGCGTGATTATCCTTGCAAAGAATGTCATGGAGTTTGCACAGGCATACCAGCAGCAGGATTCCTCAACCATGAACTCGGCATTAAAGGGTATTGTAGCCGGGGTTATGATGGCGGGCATTTCCACTGTCCTTTCCTTTCTCGGTTTCTAAGAAAAAGCAGCAGCGGGGGAGGGCGGGAACAGCCTGCCCTTCCCTGAAAAGGAAAGAGGTGAGGATTAAGTGGATATTTTCAAGTTAGGGGATAAGATACTGGCTCTTCTGGAAATGGTGTTCGGGTTCTGGAACAATCAGGTCAGCCTTGTGTTTGCCCTCTTAGGGCAGTCTCCGGTAAATTTTAAAGGCGGAGGTCCGTGGGGACTTGTGGAAAGCGTGGAACCGATATTCGTGGCAGTGGGTTCCTCCCTTGTGGTGCTGTTCTTCGTGATCGGGTTCTGCTCGGAAAGCGTGGATGTGCGTGAGGAAATGCGTTTTGAAGTAATCCTGCGTATGCTGATAAGGCTCGGACTTTCAGAATGGCTCGTGGCAAACAATGTCACTATTATGAAAGCATTTTTTAATACAGTCGGGAACCTTGTGAACGCACTGTCGGCGGGCGGCTACACCACGCTTACCATTGACAGCGCACAGGCAGACGTCATAAAGGATCTTGGTTTCGGTGAGGGGCTTATCATGCTGATACTGGCAGCGCTGCTTAGCGTCATTGTCATTATCTGTGGCTTTTTTATGATATATACGGTGTACTTCCGATTTTTAAAGATCATGGTCATTGTGCCGATTGGCTCCATTGCCTTTTCCACGCTGGCAGGCAACCGGAACGTGGCGAACACGGCAAGCTCTTACGCCAAATATTTCTTATCCGTGGTCTTTGAGGCAGTCACGATGGCGCTTGCGATCATGCTGTGCAATGCCTTCATCAGTGCAGGGCTTCCGTCCTTTACAGGCAGTTACGCAGACTGGGCAAAAACACTCATTTATCTGTGTGAGATGACCTTTACGATTGCCCTTACCGTAGGAAGCGTGAAAGGTGCGCAGTCGCTTACAAGCAAGGCATTAGGATTATAGAAAATATGAAAAATCAGAGATTTTTCATATGGCAAATTTGGGCATCAGCCCAAATTCGCAGGTTGTTAATACAAGTAGGAGGTGTGAGATGGAAATAAGACCATTGACACAGGCAGAACAGAAATACGCTTACAAGCAGAGTATGCAGATTCGGGGGCAGACAGGAAGCATTGGAATTTTGCAGGGCGGATATGGGGCAGACAATGAATTTCATTCTGATTTCCATGAAATAAACAATCGGCTGAAAACAGAGGAATTTGAGGCAGATTTACAGAAAGCCCTCTGTTTCGGTGAATACAGTGTTTTGGAAAATCTGGATACCATGCGGGCATTTACGCTGCAGTATCCCCAAAAAGGTTTTCCGGGGACGGAGTACGGTTTCCGTGTGGAAACGGAAAAGTTTGCATACCTTGTACACTGCAATCCTGAAAAAGACAGTGACAATGTTGAAATTCACTGTTATGTGAAGGAATGGCTGGACCACCATATCAGGGAGGCAGAGAAAGGTATCCGGTTCATTAACAGTAGGTACAGTGAACTTTTTCATATTGCAGACGGCGAAAAGATAATGATTACGGATGCAAGGGGAGAAAAATCAGAGCGTGTATGCCGCTATATCGACGAATACCATACGGAAGTCGGTAATCATCTGTACCACATCTGCCAGTTTGCAGAGATCATGGAGCGGAACGGCTCGGAATATGCACCAGTGGAACTGGAACCAGTACAGACGGAGGAAAAGGAACAGGGGCAGGAAGAAAAAACGGAGGGGACACTGGAACTGAAAACCCGGTTTGGGACTACGGAGAATGTAACGCTGACAGTCAACACCTATGTGGACAACAACAGTCTTTATGTAGGAATGACAACAATGGAGGACGGGTTCCCGGAACCTTACGGCGATGTGACTGTAAACCTGCTTACTTCTGTACCGCCCTACTGTGCCTTTGTGGATACCAACAATATGCCGGAGCTTGAGGACTTCCTTGTAAAAAACGGGATTGCGGAGTTTACCGGACTGATGCAGCAGAGCGGTTATTGTAGTTATCCTCTTTATCTGTTTGACGGGGAAAAGATGCGTGGACTCTGCCCTGACGGAATGGCAGCATATGAGCAGGCAAACGGACTGGACAAGAAACAGGAGAAGAAAGAAGTAAGCAGATAAGAAATGAGGAAATTGCCGCAGGCGGAAAGGAGGCAGCTATGGACAGCAGCAATACACAGGATTGTGACCATGACAGATCATACCGTGAAGAGTTTAGGAAGCCGCTGGAGGAAATCAAAGAGGGCATTTTCTTCAGAGAGGACAATTTTGAGGGGGAGGCATGGTATGACGATCTCGTGCTGTATATGAGGATTGGCGTATGCCAGCCGGAACCGAAACACATTCCCGAACTGCAAAAGGCGCTGAAAATCATGGGGTATCCTACCCATGTCATGGAAAACAGGGAAAAGTCATACCTTGTGCCGGGGGATAGCTGCAAGACTCAGAAAAAGGAAAAAAGCAGATAAGGGACTGATTCAGGAGGTGTAAAGAGATGGTAATTGAAATCAACAAGGATATAGACCGTTATAAGGAATCGGTTGTCATGGGGCTGACGGCAAAGCAGCTTATCTTTTCCGTGGCATCGGTTGCGGCGGGCGGCGGCATCGTGCTGCTGTTGTACCGCTATATCGGTCTTACCCCCAGTGTGTATGTGGCAATCCCGGTTGCCGCACCGATAGCGCTTGGAGGGTTCTATTCGTTCAACGGAATGGGGTTTTACGAGTATATGGGAAGAAAGATGCGTATGCTCTTTGCCAACCGCCCGCTTGCCTATTCGTCTACCGAAGGGGAGGAAACAATCCGTGAGATCCGCATGGAAGAGGAAGCGGGGAAAAAGACGGATAAAAAGAAAGGCGCAGATAAAGGCAGCGGGAAAAAGAAAAACAGCAAAAAGAATAAGAAAGGCAGGAAATGAGAATGAAAAAGAAAACAGTGAAAGCAGTAGCAGGGATCATCGCAGTTGTAGTGGCAGCCGTTATCGGCACGGTCATTTACAGGGCAAAGCATTAAGGAACGCATAAAAAAGGAAAGGAGGCAGGCACATGAAAAAGAGAACAGGGAAAATCGTGGCAGTTGTTGCAGTCATCGCAGCCGCAGTCGGCGTGATCGTCTACAGAATCAGGCATTAGGAGGAAATCCATTGATTAAGAGTATGGGGGAAATGCTGGCAGCCGGGTGGTCTGATGGAATGAACATTCTGGAAGAGGTAAGCCGGGAACTGGCGGAGAGGCTGATAGACAACAGACAGCCGTTTGTTCTGGTCCATGTGGAGGGCGGTGGGGATGTGAGTTTTGAAGGGATTGCAGAATATGACTCTTCCGAACTCATACTGAACCTGTCAGACAGGCATGGGACACTCACGGAAGAAATGAAGGATATGGGCATAGACGATGTATTCTATCATGAGGATTTTGCGAATGACGGAGGTCTTGTTTATCTGGAGGAGGGTACGGAGCTTACCCTGTATGAACAGATTGACAATGAAGTGAATTTATCCGCTTTCCATTGTTATCTGTGTTCGGGGAAGAACATGGGAGAGGTGTCAAAACTTCCCGCCGGAAGTTATCTTATGATTGACTGCTGCGAAACCATGCGCAAGGTCAGGGAACAGCTAAAGGACGGACAGGGGAAGGAACACCGTACAGAACAGCGATAAAAAGTAACTATAAATGGAATGACTGACCTTTATTGGTCGGAAAGTTCCGGTATCAATGCAGCCGGGACTCTCCGGCTGCATTGCCTTATGGCAATGCTGAAAACAGCATAGAAAGGGAGGTCAGATTTGGGCTTATTTGCAGACGGATTCAAAGAGCTGAAAAAGGCGAGCGAACCGCTTTATAAGGCTCCGAAATCCATACAACAGACGATTGAGATTATGAAGGTGGCAGAAAACGGCATTTTTGAGGTGGCAAAAAACCGCTTTTCCAAGTGTTACCGTTTTCAGGACATCAATTACACCACTACAAATGAGACAGAGCAGATTGACATTTTTGAGAGGTACTGCAAGTTTTTAAATTCGCTGGATGTGAGTTTCAAGATCACAATCAACAATAAAAACAAGGACATGGAGCAGGTCAGGGACTATGTATTCTTACAGCGGAAGGATGACGGCTATGACGGTTTCCGCAGTATTTACAATAATATCATGGAGCAGAAAATCCATGAGGGCAGGCAGGGGATAGAGCAGGAGCGCTACCTTACCATTACCATTGAGCGAAAAAACTTTGAAGAAGCAAAGGCGCAGTTTGCAACCATTGAAGCGTCGGTGCATAAGGCGTTCGGGGAGCTTGGCGCAGAGATTGTGGCGCTGTCCGGCAACGAGCGTATTAAGGTTCTGTATGATTATTACCACTTGGGGGATGAGGGCAGTTTTGATTTTGACATCAGGGAGGCAAGAAAAGTCGGCGTAGACTTCCGCAATGACCTGTGCAACGGCATGATACAGTTTTTCCCGGATTATTTTAAGGATGAAAAGAAATTCTGCCGTGCATTGTTCATCAAGAAATACCCGTCCAGTCTTTCAGACCGCTTTTTAAATGAGATCACAAGCCTTCCGGTACATTCCATCACAAGCATTGATGTTGTGCCTATCCCAAAGGATATGACAACGAAGGTCCTGCAGAAGAAATACCTCGGCATTGAATCTGACATCATCAAGCAGCAGCGTGTGAGGAACAAGAACAACGATTTTTCATCGGAAATCTCATACAACAAGCGGATTGAGAAGAAAGAGATTGAGGAGATCATGGACGATGTAAGGGAAAATGACCAGTGCCTTTATTATGTGTCCGTAACGATTATCCTTATGGCAGACACGAAAGAGGAACTTGACAGCATGACGGAAACGGTGGAAACCATAGGCAAGCGCAACTCCGTCACGATAGAGGAACACTACCTGAAGCAGAGGGAGTCCTTAAATACCGCACTTCCGATTGGCGTAAGACAGGTGGAAACCATGCGGACCATGCTGACACAGAGCCTTGCGGTGCTTATGCCGTTCAATGTGCAGGAACTGAACGATAAACAGGGCTGTTATTACGGTATCAATCAGGTGTCAAAGAACATCAATATCGGGAACCGCAAAAAGCTGATTAACGGCAACGGTTTTGTGTTCGGGGTTCCCGGTTCGGGCAAGTCGTTCTTCTGTAAAATGGAAATGGGCAACGTGTTCTTATCCGGCAATGATGAGATTATCGTCATTGATCCGATGAATGAATACTTTGACATTGCACAGACTTACGGCGGAACAGTGGTAAATATGTCAACCTATACGGATAACTATGTCAATCCGCTTGACATGGACGTATGGAGTCTTGACTTAAATGACAGTAAGGGCATGATAAGGGAAAAAGGCGAATTTATGCTCGGACTGTGTGAACAGTGTATGGGGGAAAGCCTTAATTCAAGGCAGAAGTCCATTATTGACCGCTGTGTGCGCAGGCTCTACATTGAGATAGCAAGGAACAGGGAAAAATATGTGCCGATCATGTCTGATTTCTATGAAATACTGATGAACCAGCCGGAGGACGAGGCAAAGGATATAGCGTTGTCACTGGAACTGTTTGTCAACGGTTCGCTGAACATCTTCAACCACCAGACGAATGTAGATGTGGATAACCGCTTTACGGTGTACGGAATCCGTGACCTGGGTACGGAACTTTCGCCTATCACGATGCTTGTAATGATGGAGAGCATACAGAACCGTATCATTGCAAACGGCAAGAGGGGCATTGCAACATGGCTCTATATTGACGAGTTCCATGTGCTGTTAAATTCGGAGTATTCCGCCAAGTATTTACAGCAGTTATGGAAGAAAGTGAGAAAACAGGGCGGCTTGTGTACCGGGATCACGCAGAATGTGGTTGACCTGCTGCAAAATTACACGGCAACAACCATGCTTGCCAACTCGGAGTTTGTGGCACTCTTAAAACAGGCGAACACGGACAGTTCACGCATGGCGGAGGTAATCGGCGTTTCAGAGGCGCAGCTCCGGTTTGTAACCAACTCGTCAAGCGGTATGGGGCTTATGAAGTGCGGAAATGTGGTAATACCTTTTGATAATACCATTGAAAAAGGGACAGACCTCTACAATCTGTATAATACTAATATCCACGAGAAAATTGCAATGGAGAAGAAAAAAGAAATGGAATAAACATTGCATTAGTAGTATAATTAACTGGACTAGGCAGTTATTGTCTAGTCCAATTTGAAAAAATAAAATTTACAAAGGGAAAAAGAATATGTATCGTAAAATGGTAGTTATTTTTGTTGACTTATTAGGAACAAAAAATAATAAAAGATTTGAAGATAAATTTTTTATTCATAGACTTTTTCATGGAGAAGCGAGAACTAATGAACAAAGAAATTTGAATCATGTTATATATGACAGAAAAGTATATAGTTTTTCCGATTGTGCTTATTTTTTCTATTTTTACAAAGATGGAATAGAAGATAGTAGAAAAGATGATATGAAGCTTATACAGATAGCAATGTATAATACTTCTATATCTCTATTAAGAATACTAAATGCAGGATATTTGGTTCGTGGAGGGATAACATTTGGAGAGGCATATTTTGATGAATTGGGATTCTTTGGACCGGCTGTAGAAGAAGCATATAGCTTGGAATGTAGTTATGCAGATGTTCCTATGATTGCATTAAGTCCAGAATTAGGGAAAAAATTTTATGATTGGGAAGAGTCTCAAACAAGTATGGAATTAGTAAATCTTATGATGACAAGTAGACCTATGCTTGTTGAGAGAGAAAATGAAAAATACTTTTTAAATATTTTTTATCAATTAGAAGCCTTTTCACCAGGGCTGGCTTTAGAAGATGGGTATATTGAGATCAATCAAATTAAAAGGAATTTGTATAATGTTATTTTAAGGGATAAAGAAAAATACAAGGATACACAAGTTTCACACGAGAAAAGGAAAGCAACTATATATGAAAAACTGGATTGGTTTGAGAAATACTTGCAGACAAAACATAATAGATTGAAGCCAGAACTTGCTATTGGAGCATATAGTGGAGTTGTAACGGGGGATTGAAGTATGTAAAAGAAAAATTCTAATTCATATTTGAGGAATTTGTATGGTTAGAGTATGAAATTGGGTGATTGTTGTTGTGAGGCATAGGAAATTAATATGTCAATAGATTAAAAGTGAATAAGTTTATTACATAGCCACTATGGAGATTTTTTCTCTTTAGTGGCTAATTTTATGAAGAAAAGAGGTGGTGCAGATTGAACATCAAAAAAGTGGATGACAAGCCAATGGTGATCCACACAAAGGAAAAGCCTAAAGTCCATGTAAAGGGAGCGCCCGAAGCAAAAATAAAAGGCAGAAATATCCTTACCGTGCAGCACGGTCCGAAGATTGCCGGAAGCGTGGCAGAGAAAAGCGTGGCGGCAGACGGGAAGATAAAGTTAAAAAGGAGTTCCGTCCATGTTACGAATAAAAGGAAAACAGTGCAGGCAAAAACGGCTGCTGACGGCATGGAGTACAGGGGCAGAAACGGCGGCGGAACTGTACAGGACAGAAAAGGGAACGGAACCACACAAGGCAGAAGCGGCTCAACTGAACAGGGCAGAAGCAGCGGCGCAGCTACACATAGCAGATATGAGGGCAAAACCGCACAAGGCAGGTATGCGGACAGGAACACGCAGGGCAGACAGGGAAAAGAACAGGAAGTGCGGCAGTCTGTGAACAAAGAAAACCGTATGTATAATCAGTACCGTATAGCGAAAGCGGAAAAAGAGGCGGCAGTCAAAAAGAAGTCTGCACTTCCTTCCGGTATTGCTTCGGTGGCGGCTGGGACTGCATTAGATGAAATGGAAGGCGGCAGGGAAGTCCATGACGCATACATGACGGCTTACACGCTGGCAAAGCCTGCCACAAATGCCGTAGATGCAGGCAGGAACCTTTACCGTTCACAAGTGGCAAAAGCAAAGCAGGATAAATTAAAGAAAAAACAGTCAGGAAGCCGTATCAGGGAAAAGACCATTAAGGAGAGTGCGGTAAAGACAGCAAGGAAAACCGCACAGGCGGCGGCAAAGGAAACGGCAAAAGAAACAGGGAAAAAAGCAGCAAAAGAAACGACAAAAGCGGCGGCAAAGACAGCGGCAGCTACGGCAGGCACAGGGGCGGGCGGAGTTTTAGCTGGGATTGCAGCAGGCGAAGCCGCCGGAATCGCTATGGATAAGCGTGATGTGAAAAATTCCACAAGAAACCGCATGATAAAGCTGTTTGTGGCAAAGCTGCGGCAGGAGGATAATCAGGACAGTATTGGAAAGGCATTAAAGGACATTGTGCTGATGCGCTTTTCCATGATGGCAAAGTATATCGTGCGGTATGTGGGGCTGTTCCTGCTTGCGCTGTTTGCGGTAGTGGCGCTTATAGCGCTCCCGATCATTGCTGTCATAGCAATTATCTATAATTCGCCGTTTGCGATCTTCTTCCCGTCCATATCGTCGGGGGAGACGACACAGGAAGTCTTATCGGCGTATGTGTCGGAATTTAACGATGAGGTCAATGCGGAGCTTGCAGACTATTCAGGGTATGACACAAGCGAGAAAATCTACGTCAACTTTGAAGGCTCCGGCACACCGGATAATTTCTGTGACATACTGATGGTCTACATGGTAAAGTACGGGGACGGCGACACGGCAACGGATATGACGGATAAGGCAAAGCAGAACTTAAAAGCCGTCTTTGACGATATGTGCAGCTTTCGCATTACCAGCAGGACAGACACGGAAACCGATGATGAGGGCAGCACGACAACCACGACGGTCAAAGAGGTCAATGTGGAACTGAAAACGTGTTATGACATGATTTCCGTCTACGGGTTCAATGCGGAAGAACAGGATATGCTTGCCGAACTGATGAAACCGGAATATCTTGCAATGCTCGGCTACACTGGCGGGGGCGGCGATCCGGGGGAAACGATTTCGCCTGAACAGTATCAGGCAATCGTGGATGCCATTTCTGACGAAAACGGAAGGAAGGTCGTGGCGTTTGCTCTGTCAAAGGTAGGATACCCATACAGTCAGGCATACCGTGACAGCGGGAACTATTACGACTGCAGCTCCCTAGCCTACTATGCATGGCGCAGTGCGGGGGTAAGCATCATGTATGAGGGTTCCAATACAGCGGCAAGCGAGGGAAAGCTCTGTTATGACAACAATCTGCTTGTGAACTATGACGAGATGCAGCCGGGGGACCTGATATTTTACAGTTATGACAGAAACGGGCGCTTTATGAACATTACGCATGTGGCGATTTATGTCGGCAATGGAAAAGTAGTTGAGGCGGCAAATGCACGGCTTGGGGTAGTATACAGACCAGTGCAGGGGCGTTCTTCCATTGTATTCATAGGCAGACCGAGATAGGCGGTGTGTATGGCAAAGAAGAAAGAGACAGAAAATCTTACGGAAGAACTGGCAAAGTCCTTTGAACGGTGGGAATACCTGCGGGATCATGGCGGCAGCGATCCCTTTTATGCAGACGGCGGCAGCATGAACCTTGTGAGAAACCACATCATGTATCATAAACAGAAGATGGTGGAACAGTATGGCTCGGATTATGAAAAATACCCGGAAATTTTCTACCGGGAAGTGCCGCCGGAAGTACATGATGATTATATGGCAAGGGCGGGGGAGATAAAGGACGGTGCGGCGCAGGCGTTGGAATATTATCTTTCTGATCCCAATTTCCACTATCTCCTTGCCAACAAGGATATGCTGACAAAGAAAGAGGCGAAGCAGATAAGCCTTTATAACGTGCTTGGGTATGCATCCGGGCTTGCAGAAGCCATAAGGGACGGGGATCTGGTTACAATGCGCCGACACGCAAACAGACCGGAGGGCTATCTGGAGTCCTTTGCCCAGTGTGCCACACAGATGATGAAGATCATAGAGGAAAAGAAAAAAGAGCCGGAACAGGTGCAGGGGGAAGGACAGCTTTCCCTGTTCCAGTTCGGCATGGAGACAGGGCAGTGCCGATAAGTGTGCTGCCTTTTTTATGCGGATAAAAGGAGGAAGCATGAAATTAGAAGATATGGTTATGGTGGTGGAAAACCGGAAAGGGACGGAAACAAACTATCTGCTGAACCTTACGGATTATATGGAGGCAGCATTGAAGCTGTGGGGAGAACATGCGGAGGATATGGCAGGAGCCATAGGCACACTGTATGAAACAAAGGCAGGAAAGGCAGGAAAGGCGGACTGGAGTGACCTGTATTTTGCGGCAAACAAGAGCATCCATGCGGCATTCTGTACCGAGGAGACGCAGCTTCGGGGATTCCTTATGGGAAATTTTAACGATGGCGAATGGTCTTTTGACGAGGGGCGGTGTTCTAAGGACTGTCTTGATGTCCTGCGGATATACAACATGAAGCCGGACGGACATTCCTTGTTCCCTTGCCTGCACTATGAACGTGTGGAGAATACTTTTCATGCGGGGGAGGTGCTGCACAACATGAACGGGAGCGATTACCGTGTGCTTGCAGCATTGAGCCCAAAGAACCTGCTGTTAATGAGCCTGACTGACAGCCAGCTTATAGTAGGGAGGGGCGTAAACCTGTACGAGAGATACCCCAAAGGGGAACGTCCCGATGATGACAGTGTGGTTACAGGCATAGAGTGGGATCAGGGCGTTTATCTTGGAAATGACATTACAAGGATTGATTTCGACATTCTGAAACAGGAATACGGAGAGCCTGACATGATAGAGAATGTTTCAGACCTGCGGGACATGATACGGAGGGATTTCTGGATGCAGAAGAACGTGGAGCAGAAAGAGGGACTGCCGGAGAGGGTAAGGAATGCTGCAAGGGATGGTCTGGAAAATACTTTTGGGACAAGTGAGCCGGAAGTATTCGATAAGATGCTTGACAAGGGAATGTATGACGGAATGTACCATGCAAGGGAAGAACAGAGACAAATATCAGGACCATTACGGTAAAAAAGGGGGAGAATCAAATGGAAAGAATGACAGGAAAAGAAACGGTTAAGAACATGGAGTATCTGGTAAAGCTGCTGCATAAGGAGTGGGAACGCTCCGGCAGGACAAAGGCGGAGGTGTCCATAGACGTCACGGACAAAAAGGAAGTCGGGGCGAAACTTGCGGGGGTGATACAGGCAAAGCAGGGACAGCTTGAGACAGAGGAAATGGCTTTTAAGGAGTGCATGGAGCTTTCCAGAGAGAATTTTGTACTCCTGCGCCTTGCGAGGAAGATAAAGAAAGCAGCGGACAGGGCAGAGCGCCGGGAAGATGCAGTTTCCTTTACCGTGGAAATGGATAAGGAAGAATATAAGCTGTTTTCCACGCTGATCAGGGTACAGGAGGCATAGGCATATTGGGAAAGAAATATAACATCATTTATGCCGATCCGCCGTGGCAGTATAAAGTGTATTCCAAAAAGGGGGAAGGGAGAAGCGCAGAAAACCATTACCATACAATGAACATTGAGGATATACGGTCATTGCCTGTTGGAAGAATAGCTGATGACGACTGTATCCTTTTTTTATGGATCACGTTCCCCTGCCTGCTGGAAGGAATCTCTGTCATGGAGGCATGGGGGTTTACCTATAAGACCTGCGGGTTCAACTGGGTAAAACGGAATAAAAAAGCCGATACGTTCTTTATGGGACTCGGCTTCTGGACACGCTCCAATTCAGAAATCTGCATCCTCGGCACAAAGGGCAGACCAAAGAGGGTATCGAAAGCCGTCCCGCAGGTGTGCGATGCACGGATCATGGAACACAGTAAGAAACCGGACGAGATACGGGAACGGATTGTGGAGCTGTGCGGGGACCTGCCACGGATAGAGCTGTTCGCAAGGCAGAGATACGAAGGATGGGACTGTCTTGGGGACGAGATAGACGGCAGGGACATCAGGGAAGCGATATTGGAGGTATGACGAATGAGCGCAGATACAAAAACATCAAAGCTGTATGATGCCACCATAGACGAAGTGACCGCAAGCGGACAGGCATGGAAAAGCATATGCAGGCTTACGGGGCAGCTCTACCGCTATGAGTTTGACAATATCCTCATGGTCTACAAGCAAAGACCGAGGGCAACGCTGGTTGCGGATTTCGACACATGGAAGAAGGTAGGGCGGTATGTAAGGCGTGGCAGCAGGGGCATCGCAATCTTCCCGTCAAGAGCCTTAAAGCCGGGTATGCGGTATGTCTTTGACATATCCGACACCGGGGGCAGGGAAAGCGTCCTCACGTGGGAACTTGACCGGAATACCATGAAAGCGTATGCGGCGTGGTTACGGGACAAAGAGGGCATTGCCCGGACAGACGAAAAAGAATCTGATAAATCTTTTTTAAAAGACTTTACGGAAAGACAGATCGGAGTCATAATGGACTCAGAATTTGGTGAACGCATTACCGAGTTCGTAAATCTGGCTGGAAGCAAACAGATAACAGAAAATGGCAGAGCGCAAGAGATTACGGCAGGGGAAGCGTTAAAAAGAAGCGTCATGTATGCGGTATTTACAAGATGCGGCTTTGACCTTCCCACTGAAAAACAGGATTTCTCCTTTATTACCGCATTTACAACAGAGGAGGAAGTCTACCGTTTAGGATCTCTGCTCAGCGATATATCCTGTGAAGTGCTGAGAGGCATTGCAAATGATTTAAAGCAGATGGAAGAAAGGAGTATTGCAAATGGCAGAGATAACATTGACGTATCACGAGGGAGCGGACGGGATGCTGTACCCGGATCTCACGGCACCGGAGGAAACGGTGAGCATGACGAACTTAGGGAAGTTCGCAGTGAGGGCGATGGAGTACCTGAAAGAGAACCACAACAGCAGATACCGGACACTGCAGAGGTTCGGGAAACTGGCGGAGAAGATGCAGGAAGTGGAGGACGAGGCGAACCGGATGATGGACGAGCTGGAGGGCAGCTACTTAAAGAACAACCCGCCGAAGGACAAAAACTCGACAATGGAGATGTGGCAGCTACGCCAGCAGGCGAGGATGCAGGCAGAGGAGATCGTGATGAACGAAATCGTGATGAAGTTCCATTAGAGGGAAGCGGACAGCAGACAGAGGACAGTGAACAGCAGAATATAAGGAAAGCGGAACTTGACCGGGAAATCGAGCAGGAACTGAATGAGATCAATTCTTTAGGGAGTTCTGATACGCAGAAAGGAAGCTATGAACAGGCTTCCTTTTTGATTGCCCAAAACGGGGATATGGTGTTGCCGGAAGAGTATTCCTACCAGAAGCCGGAACAGGCGCTTACCGTTCCGCATGAGCATGTAAAACAGGTGCTTATGCGTGGCGGCGTGTATTCAGGGAGCAGAAAACGCATTTATGCGGCATTTCAGGATATTTCCGATCCGGGAGAACGGGTAAAGGCAATCCGCAGGGAATACGGACAGGGCGGTGCAGGCTGGCCCCTGGAAGGGGACGGGCTGCACGGATATGACACCTTTTCCTCAAAAGGACTCCGCTTCCAGTGGCGTGAGGGCGGAACGGAAAAGGAGGGCTATGTCAACTGGAAAGCCATAGAGCGTGAGCTGGGTGCGCTGATCATGACGGGGGAATATTATACCCCGCCAAAGGCATTTGATCACGACAAGGTATCGGCGGCTGTATGGCAGGAGGTCATGGATGAATTTTTCCAAAACAGCTTCTGGAGTCCGGTTCCGAACATGCTTTTATATGAGGTGTTCACGAAAGACCTGCCCATGAGTGACAAAGCGCAGTTCCTTGAAAGGATGTTCTGCAAAAACCCTTATGCAGCCAGCATATCAAACAACTTTGAAAATGAATACGGCAGATGCAACATTGAGCAGACACATGAGGGTATTTTCATTGAATATTATGATGGGAACGGCACGAAATGGAAAACGGAGCTTGACTGGTGGGACTGTGCGGCTTATGTGGAGAGCATGATAGCCGATGGCGTATACCAGACAGATGCGCCTTATTCTGAAATCGACAGTATGCTGAAAGAAAATTCTGCTGTATCGTGGATAGAGATTTTAAAAGAAGATACGGACAAATATCTTTCGGAGGAAGCAGGGCAGCATCAGCAAAACCGCCTGGACACGATACAGGAAGTCCTCGAAGCCAAAGGTCTGCAGGAACGGCTGGAAGTAACATGGGATGATGCCTATGATGAAGTCATTGCAAGCGACGGGGAAACCGTATGGCACGGCAGGCAGTTTTACGACTATCTGTTTGAGGAAGTGCTTGAGTTTGGCGAAATCCGCAGGGACAGCAGGCTTACGTTTCAGGTACAGATGCAGCTTGAGCATGACAGATATTCGAGCCGCAACCCGGACAAGACAGAATTTATCCACCGGAAAACCTTTAAAACAGTGGAGCTTACTGCAGAAGAGTGGGAAAAACGGGAGGAAAACCTGTGGCTGGAACCGCTAAAAGGATATTTTAATGAGGAAATCCAGTATATTTCCGTAAAGACACTGATCTATGATATTTTTACCACAAATCTAAACATGGAAAGCAAGGCAGGATTCCTTGCAAGCGTGTACGGAGAGCTGCGGGAAGGGTTTTTCATGTCGGAATACACGGACAATTCCTATGGCAAGTGCAAGATCAGCAGGGATAAGGACGGCATTACAGTCTCTTATCCACGGGAAGATGGAACAAAAGGGGAAAAGCGGGTGGATTACCGATACTGCGCTGACCTGATCCTGCACATGATAGAGGAAAACGGCTATCTGACAGAGGGAATATTTGAGCGGTTCAAGGAAGCTCCAAAAGCATTTACTGCAATGCCGTGGTTCATGGAAATCTACCATGAATATAAGGAACGTATGCTGCAGGAGCCGGACTTTGCGGCGGTCAGCATTGACGGGCAGGAGGAAGAAAGGCAGGAAGGACAGGAGCCGGAGGCAGCAGCGGAAGAAATACCGGAAACACGGCAGACGGTGGAAAACGGACAGGAAGAAATACCGGAAACATGGCAGACGGTGGAAAATGGGCAGGAGGAGATACCGGAAGCATGGCAGACGGCAGAAAGCGGGCAGGAAGAAACAGCAGAAACACGGCAGGAACAGGAAGATACGGCGGAAATACAGCAGGAGCAGGAAGATACACAGGAAACGGCAGAACGTGTGGAGGGGGAGATATTAAACCCTGACGGGAGCGTGGCAAAGCCCGCTTCGGGCAGTCTGTTCTCGGAAGATCTGCGGCAGGTGGAGGCAATGGACGAGGATCTGCGTGACGCACTGGAAATCTATCTGACAAAATGTTCTGCAGTCGTGCCATACCAGCCGTTTTTGGTTATGGTAGCAGAAAGCAGCCTGCCAAAAGAGGATAAGCTGTATTTTTTGAACCGCACCATAAACCACATGGAGGATAAGGAGCAGACAAAGGCATACCACAACAACGCTTACGGTCTTGTGGAGTATATCCAGAGCAAAGACGCTTTCATGGCGGACTTAAAGGGCAGGGACGGGGAGCGGAAGAGATTTTCTGCAACCTATGAACAGCTCTATTCCATCATGGAATACCTGATCCGGGCGAAATCGTTTGTCATACAGCGGAACATCAATGAATATGCGGCGGAATATGCCAGAACGCCTTATGAGAAAAAATCCGGTTTAGAGCAACAGTTTGAGGATAAAGTGAAAGCCCTTAAAAGCAGGCAGCGGAACGGGAACTTTCATTTTGAGGATGAGGAACTTCCAAAAGGCGGGCAGAAAACGAGATACCAGTGGAACGTGGAGGCAATCCGGCTGTTAAAGCAGATAGAGCGTGAGGACAGGACTGCCACGCCGGAAGAACAGACGGTGCTTGCCCGGTATGTGGGATGGGGCGGCATAGCGCAGGCTTTTGACGAAAGGAATGAGGGCTGGCAGAAAGAATATGCGGAACTGAAAGAGCTTCTTTCCACGTCGGAATATGCGGACGCAAGGGAGACAGTCAACACGGCATTTTACACCTCCCCCGTCATCACACAGGCAGTTTACGGTGCATTGGAAAAATTCGGTTTCAAAAAAGGGACTATATTAGAGCCGGCGCTTGGCGTCGGTCATTTTTTTGGAACGCTGCCGGAATCCATGCAGGAAAGCAGGCTCTACGGCGTGGAAAAGGACGACATCAGCGGGCGGATCGCAAAGCTGCTGTACCCGAAAGCACAGATAAAGGTAAGGGGGTTTGAGGAAACACAATACCCTGACAACTTTTTCGATGTTGCGGTGGGCAACGTGCCTTTCGGTGATTACAAGCTGTATGATGCGAAATACGCAAAGCACAATTTCCGTATCCACGATTACTATTTCGCAAAGGCGCTGGATAAGGTCAGACCGGGAGGCATTGTGGCGTTCATCACAAGCAAGGGAACGCTTGACAAGGCGAACCCTGCGGTAAGGAAGTACCTTGCGGAACGGGCGGAGCTGCTCGGAGCGATCCGCCTTCCCAACACGGCATTCAGGGACAGTGCGGGAACCGATGTCACAAGCGACATCATATTCCTGCAGAAGAGGGAGCGCAAGATCGTGACGGAGCCAGACTGGGTGCATCTTGGCAGGACGGAGGACGGCATTGCGGTCAACTCCTATTTTGCACAGCATCCGGAAATGATGCTCGGAACAATGGAGTACGATACACGCATGTTCGGCAATGGCAGCAAATACACAAGCTGTATCAACCATGATGAAAACTTTGACTTAAAATCCGCACTGCAAACAGCGGTAGGGCAGCTTTCCGGCAGGATAACCGACGTGGCGGAGCTTGCGGCGGAAGAGGAAAAGACGGAGGACATCATAGAAGCCGATCCCGACGTGAAAAATTACACCTATACCTTTGTGGACGGAAAACTCTATTACCGTGAAAATTCCGTCATGTACCGCAAGGAAGTGTCGGCAACGGCGGAAGAACGCATACGGGGCATGGACGAGATCCGCACGGTCACAAGACAGCTTATCTTCATACAGACGGAAGGGTGCAGCAGTGAGGAACTGGCGGCACAGCAGAAATTACTCAATGAAAAGTACGATGCCTACGTAAAAAAATACGGACCGCTGACCGGAAGGGGGAGCCAGCAGGCATTCCGTGACGATGCGGATTATCCTCTTCTGTGTTCCCTTGAGGTCGTGGACGAGGACGGAAGGGTGGAAAAAGCGGATATGTTCTACAAACAGACGATCCGTGCGAAGAATCAGGTGGAGCGTGTGGAAACGGCGGTGGAGGCGCTGAACGTGTCCGTCAATGAGTTTGGGACGGTCAATATCCCGTTTATGCTGAGCATTTATGCGCCTGACATCAGCAAAGAGATGGAAAGACTGCCGGAAGGTAGTACACTCTCGCCGGATGCGGAGGCGGAAGTAAAGAGGGCGGTATTATTAAAAGACCTTGAGGGGCTTGTATATCTGGAACCAACGGAATACAACCCCGACAACTTGAACATGGGATGGAAAACAGCAGACGAATACCTGTCCGGCAACGTGCGTGACAAGTTAAGGATTGCGGAAGTGTATCAGAAAGAGAACCCGGAGTTATTCGGCATCAATGCGGAAGCGCTGAAAAATGTGCAGCCGGAACGTCTCGATGCGTCTGAAATCGACGTGCGTATCGGAACCACATGGATTGAGCCGCAGGATTATGAGGAGTTTATCTATGAGCTTGTGAAAACACCGCCCAGGGCAAGGGCTATGCGGAGGAAGTACAGCAGTACGGGAATACAGGTAAAACTCAACACCTACAACATGAACTGGTTCATTGATGGGAAACGGCATGACAACCATTCCATTGCCGCAACGGAGACTTACGGCACGAAGCGGATTGACGCCTATTCCATTTTTGAGGAAACCTTAAACCTGCGCACGGTTACAGTCCGTGACAGGATAGATGACGGGGGCGGGAAGTACCACTATGAGGTAAATAAGAAGGAAACCATGCTTGCAAGGGAAAAGCAGAACCAGATGAAGGAGGCGTTCAAAAGCTGGATATTCAAGGATCAGGAACGGCGGCAGAAATATGTGGATTATTACAATGAGACATTCAACAATATCCGCCTGCGGGAATATGACGGCTCACACCTGACATTCCCCGGCATGAACCCGGAGATTAAGCTGCGTGACCACCAGAAAAACGCAATCGCAAGAGTCCTTCTCGGAGGCAATACCCTGTTAGCCCACTGTGTAGGAGCCGGGAAAACATTTACCATGATGGCGGCATGTATGGAACAGCGGCGGCTCGGTCTTGCCAGCAAGAATGTCATCGTAGTGCCGAAGTCCATTGTGGGGCAGACGGCGGGGGAGTTCATGCGGCTGTACCCGTCCGCAAATATCCTTGTGGCAACGGAGCGGGATTTTGAGAAAAGCAGGAGGAAACAGTTCGTGTCCCGTATCGCAACAGGGGACTATGACTGTATCATCATGTCCCACTCGCAGTTTGAGAAGATACCGATCTCAAAGGAACGGAAAGAGCGTATGCTGCAGGCGCAGATACAGGAAATCTCTTATGCGATTGATGAAATCAAAGCGGAAAAGGGGGAGCAGTGGACCATCAAGCAGATGGAGGCACAGAAGAAAAAACTGGACGAACAGTTAAAGGAACTGACGGAGGAAAGCCACAAGGATGACCTGATCACGTTTGAGGAACTGGGCATTGATTCCGTCATGGTGGACGAGGCGCACCATTTTAAAAATTTGTCGATTTTCTCCAAAATCAACAATGTATCGGGCATATCAAGCACAGGTTCAAAAAAGGCGATGGATATGTACCTGAAATGCCAGTACCTTGATGAAATCAATGATGGCAGGGGCATTGTGTTCGCAACCGGAACCCCGGTAAGCAATACCATGTGCGAACTGTATGTCATGCAGCTTTATCTTCAGAAGAGGACGCTGGAGCGCATGGGGATTTACCATTTTGATTCATGGGCGGCGAATTTCGGTGAAGTGACAACCGCACTGGAACTGACCGTGGAAGGCAGCGGGTTCCGCTTTAAGAGCCGTTTCAACAAGTTTACAAACGTGCCGGAGCTTATGACTTCATTCCGTGAGGTGGCGGACGTGCAGACTTCCGATATGTTAAACCTTCCGGTTCCCGCATTGAGGAGCGGCAAGCCGATCATCGTGGAAAGCGAGCCGGACTGGTATGTGAAGCAGGTCATGGAAGAATTTGCGAAACGTGCGGAGAGGATTCATAGCGGCGGCGTTGATCCGAAAGAGGACAATTTCTTAAAAATAACGGGGGAGGCAAGGCTTTTAGGCACGGACGCAAGGCTTCTGGAACTGGATGCACCGAATAATCCGGATGGGAAACTGAATAAGGTAGCAGTGAATGTGGCAGCCGAATATTTTACCGGGAACAAGGACGGTAAGATCGGCTGCCAGCTTATTTTCTCGGACATCGGCACACCGAAAACGGCATGGACGCCTGACTGGGCGGAGCGTATCAAGAACGGCGGGCAGTTTGACATTTACAATTATCTGAAAACCGAACTGGTAAAACAGGGCATCCCGGCAGAGGAAATCGCTTTCATACATGACGCAAAGACCGATGCACAGCGGGAGGCGCTTTTCAAGGATATGAGGAGCGGAAAAAAGAAGATACTGATCGGTTCCACGGACCAGTGCGGGACGGGCGTAAACGTGCAGGCGCACATCACGGCAATGCACCATGTGGACTGCCCGTGGAAGCCCTCCTGCATTGAACAGCGTGAGGGGCGTGGCGTAAGGCAGGGCAACGAGAATGATGAGGTGGCAATCTACCGCTATGTCACAAAAGGGACATTTGACGCATATTCATGGTCGCTGGTGGAAAACAAGCAGCGTTTCATTTCTCAGGTCATGACAAGCAAGGCGGTGTCAAGAACCTGTGAGGACATTGACGAGGCAACCCTTTCCTATGCGGAGATAAAAGCCGTGGCGACGGGAAACCCGCTGATAAAGGAAAAAATGCAGCTTGAAAATGACGTGCAGCGGCTGAAAATGCTGAAAAGCAGTTATGACAGCCAGAGGTATTCCCTGCAGGACAACTTCATGATCCGTTACCCGAAGCTCATTAAGGCGGCAACAGAGAAATTAGCCTGTGTGCGTGAGGACACAAAGACGGCAGAGGCGGCGCTCATTGCGGAACCGGATTTTGCGGTTACCGTGGATATAGCCGGGAAAAGCACAAAATTCACGGAGCGCACGGACGGCGGGACATTCATGCTGCAGGCAGTCAGCCAGTGCAAGACCGGGGAAACAACCCATATCGGAAGTTTTAAAGGGTTTGAGCTTTTAGTGGAGAAGAACTTCATCGGGGTAAACAACATGGTGCTGCGGGGAAAGACCGACTACAAGGCGGAACTTTCCACAAGCCCCGTGGGAAACATGGTAAAGCTGGAAAACCTCTGTCACGGAATACAGGTCAATGTACCGGAACTGGAAAAGCGCATCGAGCAGTACCAGCGTGACATGGAGCAGTCAAAGCAGGAATACGAAAAACCTTTTACGCAGGAAGGGGAACTGAACGAGAAAGTGGCACGTTTAAATGAGCTGAACGTGCAGTTAGACTTGGAGAACGGAAAGACCGAAGATGTGGACCTGTGCGAAGGACAGGACAATGCAAGGGTGGCGGAGCCGGACAGTTACCGCAGCTATCCGCCCGGAAAAGAGGGAAGATGATACGGAAAATCTTGGCAGCAATACTCATTACGGCGGGACTGGCGGCTATGTCAGTCCCCCTTTTCTATCATTTCTACGGGAACCATAAAACCGACGAACTGATAGAACAGTTTGAACAGAATGTGGAACAGGAGCATAAGGAGGATGGAGAAAAAGAGGAAGAAAGGGAGGAGACGGATACCAAAGCCCCCATTAGTGAAGAGGATGCAGCCCTGCTTTCGTCCGGGGATGTAATTGGTCTGATCGAGATAGAAGCCTTAGAGCTGAAATATCCCATCGTGGAGGGGGCGGACAGCAAGCAGCTTGCCTATGGGATCGGGCATATACCCGACACTGCGGCAATCGGCGGCAAAGGAAACTGTGTGCTTGCCGGACACAGGGGGAGCAGATACGGCACTTATTTTAAGTACCTGGGCAGGCTTTCAGCGGGGGACACGGTAAAGGTCATGGACAAAGAAGGAAACGTGTATCTGTATGAAGTCGTTTCATCGGAAATCGTGGGACCGTATGACAATTTCGTAAAAGCACAGGGGGAAGAAACAGAGCTTACCCTGCTGACCTGTGAGAACAGCGGAACAATGCGGTTGATCTACCACTGTATCTACAAGGAGGGCGAATAGCATGGAAGAAAGCAGCAGACAGTACCTGTTTGGCATGGTGGAGGATATTCTGCGGGAATGTGAAGCCGAGCCAACGGAACCGGACAGACAGACGGAAATGGACGGCGGCATACTGCTGACCAACGGTATCCATGTCTATCTGCCACGCTATGGGATTAACGTGCATGAAGGTTTTTTCTGCCACATGGAAGAGGGGCGGCTTGTACCGAAAAATATGCTGACTGTCATTTATGACAGGACAGATAAGGAATATCTGTATGATGCGGAAGAAAACTTTGTGGATACGGTGCATGAGTGGATTGACGGGCAATGCACACCGGAACAGTTGGAACGGGAACCTTGCGAGGTAAAAGGAATCAGGGAGGAAATCGTCTATGAAAAAGGCATACAGACTGGGGGAAGTGGAAGAAATCCTTGCGGAGATGGAACAGCTTGCAGAAGTGCCGGACGACATTATGGAAAGCGATGAGGATTACCAGATTGTCATCAGCGGGTGGCAGGTGCATATTCCCGAACTGGGGCTGAACCTGCATGAAGGTATTTACTGCAATTATGATGAAGATGAGGGCGGCTATCTGCCCGACTTTGCGGTAACTGTCGTGAAAGAGGAAGGGCAGGACGAATGGCTTTACTATGAACAGGACGGTTTCCTGATAACCCTTGCGAATTTTCTGCATGGGAAAACAGATTTGGATTTAGGGCAGTTAGGGCAATTATCCTGTTTTATCCGTATGCCGGGTGGAAGCCTGCCAGCGGAAGAATGAACCTGCCCTGACACTTTTGAAGTGAAGGGCAGTTCAGATAAAAAATATTTTATCGTCTGAAAAGGACAGAAAAGGAGGAACTTATGGAATATTCAATCCAGCTAAATGCAGTAAACAACCCGGACAAGAGCGTGAGGGCATTTGCAACCGTCGTGTTCGGGGACAGCTTCAAGGTCACGAATGTGGCGGTGCTTGAGGGCAGCAAGGGCAATTTCGTATCCATGCCCAGTTTCCGCACAAAGGAGAGGGACGAGTACAACAACCCGGTATACAAGGATGTATGCAACCCGATCACAAAGGAGTTCCGTGAGGAGCTGTATGGGGACATTTTAAAGCTCTATGATGAAATGGAGCAGACAGGCAAGGCAGAGGTCAAGATGGAGGCTGACGAACCGGACGAGCCGGACTTCACGGTAAGGGTAACACCTTTTGAGCGTGAGGGCAGCAATATGGTAGGTCTTGCCAACATTGTATTAAATGACAGCTTTGCAATAGGGAATGTGAGCGTGGTGCAGGGCAAGAACGGAATGTTTGTGGCGATGCCGTCCTACAAGGCAGGCAACAAGTACAGGGATGTATGTTTCCCAATCACAAAGGAGTTCCGGGAAAAGGTCAACAATGCGGTACTGGAAACTTACCAGCAGGCAAAGGAGCAGGCGATGCAGGAGGGACAGGAACGTGCCACGCAGCAGATGCAGACCGAGGACAGAGGCTTTATGAAAGTCAGCGGGGAACCGATGCCGTTCCGCTAAGTGGAAGAAATCAAAGAAAGGGCAGGGCGGGAAACCGCCCTGCAGAAAGGGAATAGAGAAATGGAAATGACAGAAAATGTGCAGCTTACAAAGGAGCAGAACATCATGGAACTGCTTGAACTGCTCCGCAAAAATAATATGAAAGAGGCTGCAAACAGAATCTTTGAGATGGCAGCGTATGTCGATGTGATGGAGAAAAAGATGGATTCCGTCTTAGAGGAACTTGTGACGGTCAAAGACCAGCTTCATAAAATGGAGGAACGGGAGGCAGAGAAAGGACTGAAACAGTCTCTCAAAAGGGCAGTAAGTAAGCTGGAACAGGACTGTCAGGATATAAAAGAAAAACTGTCAGAAGTCAAGGCAGAGATCAAGGCAAAGGCGGGGGAGATCGTAACAGCGGCAAAGCAGAAAGGGAAAGCGGCATTGAACAGGGTGTCGGAGTTTCTTGGGATTAAGAAGAAACTGCAAAATATCCGCCAGAATGTGCAGGAGTCCATAGAAGATGTGGATAAGACCATTGGGAAGATTGAAGCTTTCGGTAAAGGCATGAGGGAAGCCGGACAGAAGATTGCCAACACGTTCCGTACCTTTGCGGATAAACCGGAAAAGGAATATGGGGAAAAGAAGTTCTCAAAGATAGAGTTGATAAAGAAGCCTTTTCAGGCAAAGAGAAAGCTGTTGTCCGGGATCTTGGATTGTGTGGATGCCGCCATAGAAAAGACCGAACGGCTTGCCGCAGATGTGAAACAATACCAGACGGATAAGGCTGAACGAGAAACAGGCAGCATTGACAACACGGAGACGGTAAGCCCGATAGAGCTTGCAAGGGTGGCAGAGCCGGAGTTCCAGTATGGGGCGGAGGCTTTTGAGGCGCACCAGAAGGAAGCAGAGAAAACAATGATTAAGGATAATACAACAAAGAATGTACCTGTAAAAAGCGGAAAAAGCCGATAGAGAAAAGTCCTCTTGAATTAAATGCAAATGATACAATAAGGATGTAGGAAAAATGGCAAATAAAAATGTCGTAAATCCTACATCCTTATTTTCCATTTTTGAATATGTTGTTACACTCCATTTAGGAGGTGCAACACATATGAACAAAAATTTAAAAGGAGAACTGGCAGTTATGGATGGACTAAATATTAAACCAAACTATGCTGCCCTGGCTAGAGAGTATGGAATGGACTGGCGAACAATCAAGAAATATTATGAAGGATACGAGGGCAAGCCCTCAACCAGAAACAAAGGCAGTAAACTTGATGAATACAAACAGGAAATATCTGATAAGCTTTCAATACACAGGGTGACTGTGTATGGTGTCTACAAGTTCATGGTTAGAAAGTATGGTATTTCCCGTATTGGCACATACTCTAACTTCAATAAATATGTCACCAAAAATAAGTTGAAAGCCGGGCAAAAAAAACAGGGTCACCCCAGATTTGAAAAGGAGCCCGGCGAACAGGCTCAGGTTGACTGGAAAGAGGATATTTCAATAGCTAACAAATATGGTGAGATTTATGTTGTAAACATACTGCATGTTGTTTTAAAATTCTCGCGATTCAGCCATATTGAATTATCAATACATAAAAGATTTGATGATGTAGCAAGAGGGCTGATTAATGCATTCAGGCACTTCGGAGGAGTACCTGAAGAGTTGTTGTTCGATAACATGACTACCGTAGCAAATATCAATGCGAAGCCTAAGAAACCTACCGAAGCAGTAAACAGACTTGCCGGGGAGTTTGGATTTAAGGTCAGACTGTGCAGAACCCGCGCGGCCCAAACCAAAGGGTCAGTTGAAGCAAGGAATAAGATGATTGACTGGTTAAGAGCATATGAAGGTGAATTTGAAACATTGGATGATCTTATTAGTATTGTTGAGTCAATAAATCAGGACATGAATATTGACATAAACCAGGAAACACAGATGTCACCTGCTGCGCTTTTTTACAAGGAAAAAGAGTATCTGCAGCCTCTTCCTGCTAAAGATGTCATCGATACCTACCTGCAACCAAACAAGTACAAGGTGTCTGAAGAATCACTTATCAGATATGGCGACGGCAAATACTCCGTTGATCCAAAGCTTATTGGTGAAGAAGTCACGGTGGACATTCTTGATAACAAGCTTTACATCTATTATAACGGAAAACTTTCCACCATGCACCCATTAAATAAAAAACCTATCAATTATAATGATAACCATTACAGAAAACTCATGGAAGGGAAGGTAAAAGAAACAGATATGGAAACAATAGTAACAAGCAACCTCGAAATGATGGACAGACTTCTTGAGAGCAGAAAGCTGGATGTATCAGAAACAGCTGCCACCAAATCGGCAGAAGCACTTATAGCTTATATAAATCAGAGCGAGTACGGCAAATGGGTAATAGGAAACTTTGCACATTTGTCAGCTTCTGACAGAATTATTTTCATAAAGGGAATGAACGAAGTTCTTCCGTATATAGGCAACAGGGAAAATTTTATATCCCATATCAAATATTCAATGAAGGATAATCTGTGCAAAACCCTGGCATTTGACTGTCTTGTCAACGATCTGATGGCATTTAGCGAATCTGACTGTATTCTGTCTGACGACGGATTCAATACACTTAAAGAAAAATATAATGCTGAACTTGATGAGTTTATTGATGAAATGGGCAAGCAGTATGAACTCGAAAAGGAGGAGGACGAAAAAAGAGCAGCTGAATACAAAGAGACAGTATCATCTGATGCAGGCATTTATCTGCCGGATATACCTGATGATGAATTACCATTTTAAATAAAGGAGCAGACACATGAATACATACAACAGTTTAATAAACAACCTTGAAGAATTAAAGCTTACCCGCTTTAAAGAAAATATTGATACATATCTTAATATGATTGCAGATGGTACAAAGACTGCATTAGACGCACTATATGAACTTACAGAAATGGAAAAAGGCTTTAAGACAGAGCAGGCCATTACAGGCTGTGTGAAGGTTGCTAATTTCCCATTTATCAAGGAAATAAATGAGTTTGATTTCAGCTTTCAGCCTTCACTGGATAAAGCAAAAATAATGGATCTTATGACATTAAGATTTATTGAAAATGCAGAAAATATCATATTTTGCGGGACGCCCGGCGTCGGAAAAACAAATCTTGCAGTATCAATAGGAATTGAGGCTGCAAAACACAGATACTGCGTGTATTTTATAACATTTCAGGAATTAATATCACAGCTTAAGAAAGCAGCATCAGAAAACAGGCTGGAAAACAGAATAAAGTGGTTTTGCCGGTACAAACTGTTAATCATCGATGAACTTGGCTACCAGAAAATGGATGTTGATTCAGCCAATCTGTTCTTTAATCTTATAGCCAAAAGATATGAGAAGCTTTCAACAATCATAACAACTAACAGTCCATTCTCCAAGTGGTCAGATATCTTCCAGGAACCGGTATTAACCAATGCCCTGCTGGACAGACTGCTGCATCATTGTTCAGTCATAAATATAAATGGTCCGTCATACAGAATGAAGGATCAGATGCAGTATATGTCAGAGGAGAATTAAAAAAAGTGGAAAATAAAAATGTAGGTTTTCCTACATAATTATTTTCCATAAATCCTACATTTTAATATTGACATTTGCATTAAACTATGGTTTGGTTCAAGGGGACTTTTTTGATGGTCATTTTCTGTAATAAATGCCTGTTTTCTGCAAGTTATATTGAATTTTTATTAAAAAATATTACTATAGATACAATGTTTTTACATTATCTGAGGGATTTCGAGTTTTTAAGTTAATACAACAGACAAGTAAATAAATTGGGTTAAATGATTTTAAAATAATTTGTATTTTGGAGGTGATAAGAAATTTAATAAAAATCTAGCGTTAAAAACAAAGGTTTTACAAATGTTTGATGATTAAAAATAGGGGGTGATTAAAAATAATAGTGGTATATCTCATAGAGCTAGAAGAAAATGAAACAAAAGATTTGTTTGTGAAAGTGCTTCAAAAATTACCAATTATAAAACAAAAAGAACTGTTGCGTTATCATGATATTGCTGATACAAGAAGATCATTGGTGGGGTATTGCCAAACGCAATTAACAATAGCCGATATGACAGGATTACCACTATCAAATATAATTTTTTCAAAAAAACAGTTTGGTAAACCATATGCTAAAGATATAGAACATATTGACTTTAGTATTTCGCATTCACAAAATCGTACAGTCACTGTAGCTACTTCAAAAGGCAGGATAGGAATAGATATAGAATTTAATAGACCAATAGTTTTTAGTAAGATCTGTTCATTTTTTACTATTCTAGAGCAATCTTTAATAGGTTTTCCGTCGGACATTTCTGCGGAAAAATTTTACAAACTTTGGACATTGAAAGAAAGCTATCTGAAAGTTAATGGATAGGGTTGGCACGAATGCTGTATTTCTTGTGTTCCCAGAAAAGAATATTACAATAAATCTTGTATGCAATGCAAAATTGATAAGTCACAATCAACAAAGTAGCATTATGCAAGAAGTTGAGAGGATAATTGTGAATATTCTTGATAGTGGAGGAAACTTTCCTCTTGGTTAATTTAGCTATATAATGTTAAACAGGGTAAAGTAAATATGTTAAACGAGGAGGCAATATAATGAAAAACAATAAATTACAATTTGAATGTAAAGAATTAAAGGAAGGAGAAAGGTTTCCATTGAAATATACAGGAAGGGGTGAGGACAAATCGCCAGAATTTATCATTCACAATCTTTCTCCTGATGCTAAAACAATAGCAATTATTATGGATGATATTAAGCATCACTTATTTGGCATATTTAATCATTGGGTGATCTGGAACATTCCAGCGCAATCTAAAATACAAGGCGGTATACCAGCCGGAAGAGTTGTTCCCTCATTAGGGAATGCTGTACAGGGAATCGGATACGGACGACATAGATATGCAGGACCGAAACCGCCCAAAGGCAAACAACATGCTTATAAGTTTACACTTTATGTTTTGGACAGTGAAATTAGTTTAAAGAATAATGCAAAGAAAAAACATTTGTTGAAAGCGATTGAAACACATATAATTCAACAGGGAGAAATAACTGGTGTATTTGAATAGATCAAAAGAACATCAAGAAGGTTGAAGCAGGACTGTCAGGTTATGAAAGAAAAGAAGCTATCTGGTATCTTAAATTGTGCGGATGCCGTCATAGAAAAGATTGAACAGTTTGCCGTAGACGTGAAACATTACCAGACGGATAAGGCAGAACGGGAGACAGGCAGCATTGACAACATGGAAGCTGTAAACTCTGTGGAACTTGCAATGGTGACAGAACCAGAGTTCCAGTATGGGGCAGAGGCTTTTGAGGCACACCAGCAGCAAGCAGAGAAAGTAATGAGTAAGGATAACGCAAGTAGATTCAGAGTAACCTGTTCTTGTGTGAGAGAATAACTATGACTTTTAAGCAGTCATCTGCAAATATTTTATCCTATGCACAATGATATTGCAGGAGGTTAGATGAAGAAATCTCTGTTTAGGTTTATTGATAGATTTGAATTGTTGAGTTTCTATGTACTTTGTTTTGGCTTTAATGTAATGTTTGATTATGCAAAAACTTTAAGTATAGACTCTCATCTTCTACAAACTTTTTTAAAGCAATTTTATGACTATCAAACTTTGATTATGTTGTTATTGACATTTATAGTAATAGTTGAGCATTATCAAATGCTGAACAGAAAAAAAGTGGAGATATATTGTAGAATTCTTGTAGGTGATACAATACAGTCCGCTATTCTTAGGTATATTTTTGAATGTTTGATAATATTAGGGAGTGCCTTTGTTATATCAATGATAATAAATGCTATATTAGGCATAGGCTTAACTAATAACATTTATTTATCTGGCATTTTTGTAGTTTATATACTAATTAGTTCAAGGATGGTGAGCAAGGTTGAAAATTTTTAAGTTTTTTATAACAAAGATTTTTTTGAGAAAGTTGTTAATTGTATTTAGTGTATTTTTGTTGCTTTTTCTGAGTGATTACCTTGTTTTTATTGCAGCTCGCTCCACTGTTTCAACTTTCCAAGGGTATGAAGAGATGAAACATTTAAATCAAACAGGGAATTATATAGCTAACTTAGATCCGAACAGTGACATGAATATGGGTAATATTGACAAAAGTGACACACAAAATGTATATGATTATTTAAATGATAATAATCTTAGCTATGCCTTATTCACAGACGGGTTCATTGTATCATTGCCTAATGATTATGATATGAAAGTTTCATTCGCTTATTTAAATGAAGAATACTATAAGTTAAATAGGCAATTTGAAATTGCACAAGGAAAAGACTTAGATTTTGATTACAGTTTTGATGACGATATAGAAATCCCTGTTCTGATTGGAAAAGGATTAAGTGAAACATATCCGCTAGGCTCTATGATAAAAATTGAAGATCCTGTGCTTCAGAAACAAATAATTCTAAAAGTTCAGGGGATTTTAAAACCAAATATATATCATTCCAATTTTTATTCCCTCAGTTCAAAACAGTACTATAATTTTTCAGTTGTGATACCTGTTAATGAAGATTTTCTCAATAATTCAAATGTGGGACTTCAACTTCAGGGACTCTTCGATATCATACTTCTTCAAACATCGAAGAATGAAATTGAAGGCTTACGTAAGGTTATGCAAGATAGATTGGGTTTAAAATTTAACTTTTATACCCAAGAAGAAAATTTTGAGTATTTTAATAAATATTATTTCAGTTCATTAAAAATCATAGCTATACTAACTACAATTTTAACATTGATTATAATTGGTCTTACTATCTGGAATTCCTTAGCTAGTATACGTGTGATGATTAAAGATTTTACAATTAATCTATTTGTTGGATTAAGCTATTCAAGGTTACGAAAGATTTTTTATGGTTATTATGGAATATTGTTTTTTGCTAATTTGATAGTTCTCTTTATTATAACTGCTTATTCAAGATATGGAACTTGGATAAGAAAGGATGCTTCTTTTTCTACATTTGGTTTATTTGGTGTAATAGGGATGGATTGGTTAGCTTTAGGGGCAGTGCTATTTTTTGATATTATTATTGGAATGATTATTGTCGAAATTATGTTGTGGAGAATTAAAAAAGTTCCGATTTCTTTGGGGGTGTTACAATGAAAAAAATTATCGATCTAACTATTCAAGAAAAAGTGTACAAAAATAAGAGATCACACCTTTCAATTCTAAATGGCTTCAAACTTGAAGTAAATTGTGGTGAAAAAATTGCTATTGTTGGAAAATCCGGAGTAGGGAAAACAACTTTGTTAAATATTCTTGGATTGCTAGATAGGAACTATAACGGTTCTTATACACTTTTTGAAACAAAAACTAATGATCTGAATTTAAGCCAATTAGCGGAATGGCGAAATCAAAGGATTGGTTTTGTTCTTCAGGAGTCAGCGTTAATTAATTCTTTGACCATCGAGGAGAATATCAAATTACCTTTGTTATATGCAAAATCTGGTCAAAATTGCAAAGCAGGAGATTTTGAGAGTATCATTGATGGAATTGGGATTGGATCAATATTAAAAAAGAAACCGCTTGAATGCTCTGGTGGTGAAAAATCTCGAGTTGTTTTTGCTAGGGCAGTAATAATGAGACCTCAGCTCATTTTATGTGATGAGCCAACAGCATCTTTGGATGGTGATAACAAAGAAAGGATTATATCATTACTTTTTAAAATGAATCAAGATTTTAACACTACTATTATTACTGTTACACATGATCTAGAAGTGGCGGATCGTCATGAAAAGATAATTCATCTTGAACGGAGGATGTAAAAATGGGATTTATTATAATGGTATTATCGGCGATTATTGGAATATTTTTAATTGCTTTAGGAATTTCTGGTATTAAAAACAAAAAAACAAAAAGAATAAACTTTGGAATATAATTGCTGTTTTAATTGGAATGTTATTGGTTTGTTTTGCAATTTGGTTAGGATTTCCAAAGTAAAAAATGGTTTCCGTATAGCATATCTTGGCTGAAGTAGGAAGATGAGAATTAGGTATAAGCCTTTTCACCCATGAATGTGTCACGGAAATTCAGAATTCCGAAAGTATGATTGAAATACCACCATCTCAATGCTTATGTGCATTGAGATGGTGGTATTTTTGTCGTGCGCCCGGCGGCGCACGTTTCTAACCGGTGCAAGTCCGGAATCCACCCGGTAGTGGGAAGGATACAGTCGAAGGCAAGGGTGTTCATCGCGAGGTGAAATCTGAAGGAAGCTGGATGTGAGGAACATACTAACTCACGGACAAATCTCTGGTCTGACGAACAGAAATCATATATAAGGCTAACCTGCGGATGCTCACTTCCCGGAGCAGGTGCGGAAGTATAGTGAAAACCATGGAACGCATAAAAGAATACATGC
>CAKRTS010000017.1 GCA_934402315.1 uncultured Acetatifactor sp.
TAAAACCGGCTGCTTAGGCGGTTTATTTGCTGTGCCCTTTATTCCTTGGCTGTCCTCTACTTATTTGTTTCAAACTTCCTTCCATTTCCTTTCCCTCACCCTTAAGGTGGAATGCGCATCCCCGTCCGGCTGTTTTTGTAATAAAAAAAACGCCCCAGGGACACAGTTGTCTGCATCCCGGGACGAATAATGAACGCTGTTCACGTCATATCCGCGGTACCACCCGCATTGACTGCCGTACCTTCCAACAAAGGTATTTCCCGGCAAATCCACTCTTGTACTTAACGCGCACACACGTCCTGCCCTAATAAGAATTTCCGTTCAGACAGGCTGCTCCGGAGCGTTCCCTGTATCGGCTTTCGCTGACAGCGCTTTCAGTCGGTGACGCCGTCTTCCTGTCGTTTCCCCCGATAAGAGTCTCCTTCATGGCATTTCCTATAAACTTGGTAGTAATATTAGCACACTCTTTAACACTTTGCAATACTGAAATTTGGTTTTTTAATGGCAAATTTTTACAGGCTTTTAATCCTGTCCACGGCTTCCACCGTATTCTCATAGCTTCCGAACGCCGTCAGGCGGAAATAGGTCTCGCCGCTCGGGCCGAAGCCTGATCCGGGCGTTCCGACAACGTTCACCTTCTCCAGCAGATAGTCAAAGAACTCCCAGCTTGTCATGCCATTGGGCGCCTTCAGCCAGATGTAGGGTGCATTGACACCGCCGGACACGGTGTAGCCAGCCTCCTTCAAGCCGTTGTAGATATAGTGCGCATTGTTCATGTAATAGGCAACCTGCTCCTTCAGCTGGCGCCTGCCCTCCTCGGAATAGACCGCCTCACCGGCGCGCTGTACGATATAGGGCGCTCCGTTATACTTCGTTCCGTGTCTTCTCGCCCAGAGGGAGTGGAGTGAAACCTCTCCGCATTTCAGTTCCTTCGGGATCACGGTGAAGCCGAGACGCACACCGGTAAAGCCCGCATTCTTCGAGAAGGAACGCAGCTCGATCGCACAGGTTTTCGCGCCCTCGCACTCGTAAATGCTGTGCGGGACATCTGCCTCGGAGATATAAGCCTCGTAAGCGGCATCATAGATGATGACAGCGCCTACCTTGTTCGCATAGTCCACCCATTCCTGCAGCTGTGCCTTTGTGATCGTGGCACCGGTAGGATTATTCGGGAAGCACAGATAGATCAGATCCGGCGTCTCCTTCGGCAGCTCCGGCGCGAAGCCGTTTTCCGCCGTGCACGGCATATAGATGACATCGCTCCATGTCTCCTTCACCTTGTCATAGGTTCCGGTTCTACCCGCCATGACGTTGGAATCCACATACACGGGATAGACAGGGTCGCAGACGGCAATTTTATTGTCAAGACTGAAAATCTCCTGAATGTTGCTGGAATCGCATTTTGCCCCGTCGGAGACAAAGATTTCATCCGCGGAAATGTCGCAGCCGCGGGCCTTGTAATCATTCTCCGCAATGGCATTCCTCAGAAACTCATAGCCGAGATCCGGCGCATAGCCGTGGAAGGTCTCGGCATGTCCCATCTCGTCCACCGCCTTGTGCAGCGCTTCAATGATCGCCGGGGCAAGCGGCTGCGTGACGTCCCCGATTCCGAGACGTATGATCTTCTTGTCGGGATGAGCTGCGCTGTAGGCGCTGACCTTTTTGCCAATCGTCGAGAAAAGATAGCTTCCCGGCAGTTTCAGATAATTTTCATTTACTCGAAACATAGTTTAGTCTCTCCTTCAAATACTGTAGTTGCAGGGCCAGTCATATAGACCACATTTTCCTCTCTGTTCCACTCAATCATCAGCTCACCGCCGAGCAGTTTTACTGTGATCCGGTCATCGGTCAGCCCGTTCAGGATGCACGCTACCGCAGTCGCGCAACAGCCGGTACCGCAGGCAAGGGTCTCCCCCGTTCCGCGCTCCCAAACCCTCATAAAGACATTCTGTCTGTCAATAATCTCCACAAATTCCGTGTTCACGCGCTCCGGAAAACGGACATGGTGTTCAAACAAAGGCCCGATCTGCTCCAGCTTCATGTCTGCCACACCGTCCGCAAAGACGACTGCATGGGGATTTCCCATGGAGACACAGGTCATGCGGTACTCCCGATCCTCGACATAGATCGGCTCGTTAATGACGTTCTCTCCGTCCGCCAGCACCGGAATCCGGGACGGCTCCAGTATCGGGCTTCCCATATTGACGCGGACTCTGGTCACAACGCCTCTGTCCGCAGGGTTTTTTCTCTCCACGGTCAGTTCCAGATATTTTACACTGCCCGCGCTGACGACACTGATCCTGTCAGAATCGGTCAGCCCTTTGTCATACACAAATTTGGCGACGCAACGGATGCCGTTTCCGCACATCTGCGCCCTCGTACCGTCCGCGTTGTACATCTCCATCTCAAAATCAGCTTCCTCTGACGGATTGATAAAGATCACACCGTCACCGCCGATGCCGAAATGTCTGTCGCTTAAGCGGCGCACGATTTCCGGCTTTCTCTCCTGCGGAACAAGCTCCGTAAAGCCGTTGACATAGACATAGTCGTTTCCGCAGCCCTGCATCTTCGTAAATTTCATGTTCATCACTACATCGTTCCCCTTTACTGTTTCATCATGGACAGCACCATCATTGCCGTCTCAACCATATTTGTCCCGCTGTCCATGCTGCATTTCTGCAAATATCTGTGCGCTTCCTCCTCTGTCATATGGTTTCTGCCCATCAGAAGCTCCTTCGCCTCCTTGATGGCATTCTCCTCCTCCGCGCTCCGCACCTTAGGCTTTAAACGCGCCCTTCTCCTTCTGCGCTCGATTCCCTCCGTCATCATGCTGACCGTATTGACAAGATCACCGACCTTCAACGGCATGGAAAGGCACATAATGCCGCTCCCGCCGCACTGGCTGAGCAGATGATCCGAAGCCATGAGCAGCATCTCAAAGCCCGGCGGCAGACAATCGTGGAGTTCCGAGTAGACCATATCCATCAGCTTGTAGCTGCAGATGACAATGCCGTCATTCAATCCGTCCGCCTGGCTGATCGCCTGCGCCCCGGTCGTACAGATGGCAGTCACCTTGAAGCCGTTGCGCACAAGAACGTTTTTCATTCCCTTCGCGTCGTCCAGCTTTGGCAAAACTACAATAATACTCGTCATTTGTCCACCTCCTTATCCAAAGCTTTTTGAATAAAGAGATGCCTTAGTATCTGTAGAGATATTCTCCGATTTCCCACTCGGACACATGCGCACGGTACTTCTGCCATTCGTTTTCCTTGGCGGCAATATAATTATGCGCGATATGCTCTCCGAGGACGTCAAGGATCAGCGGGTCCTCCTTCAGCTCCTCCACAGCCTCGATCAGAGTTCCCGGCAGATTCTCAATGCCGAGTGCCTTCCGCTCCGCCTCCGTCATATTGTAGATATTGCAGTCCACGCTCTTAGGCGGCTCGATCTGTTTTTCGATTCCGTCCAGTCCGGCGCTTAAGCATACTGCGAGCGTCAGATAGGGATTTGCCGCGGAATCCGGGCTGCGCAGCTCGATTCTGGTTCCGGTTCCTCTCTCCGCCGGAATGCGGATCAGGGGGCTTCTGTTTGTCGCGCTCCACGCAATGTAGACCGGTGCGGCAAAGCCCGGCACAAGTCTCTTATAAGAATTTACAAGCGGGTTTGTCACAGCCGCCATTCCCTTGATATGCTTCATGATGCCGCCGATGAACCAGTACGCCTCCCTGCTGAGTCCGTTCGGATCGTTTTTGTCCTCAAAGATATTTTTCCCGTCCTTGAACAGAGACATATTGATATGCATTCCCGAGCCGTTGACGCCATACTTCGGCTTCGGCATAAAGGTGGCATGCAGTCCGTGGCGCTTTGCGATCGTGCGCACCGCCAGCTTAAAGGTCATGATGTTGTCCGCCGTTGTGAGCGCCTCATCATACCGGAAGTCAATTTCATGCTGTGCGGGCGACATCTCGTGGTGGGATGCCTCGATAATCAGCCCCATATCCTCCAGTGTCATGACAATATCACGTCTTGCATTCTCTCCCTCGTCAAGAGGGCCGATGTCGAAATAGCTCGCCTGCTCGCGCGTCTCTGTCGTGGGCATCGCATTCTCATCCGTGTTAAATAAAAAGAATTCGCACTCTGGCCCGACATCGAAGGTATAGCCCAGCTCCTTTGCCTTTCTGATGGCACGCTTCAATACCATTCGCGGGTCTCCGTCAAACGGAGTTCCGTCAGGGCGGTAAATATCACAGATCATTCTTGCAACCTTGCCCTGCTGGGGTCTCCACGGAAAGATCTCCAGGGTAGAGAGATCGGGATACAGATACATGTCCGATTCCTCGATCCCCACAAAGCCGTCTATCGCAGAGCCGTCAAAGGTACACTTGTTGTCCAGTGCCGTCTCCAGATGGTTCGCTGTAATCGCAATATTTTTCAGATTGCCGAACATGTCGGTAAACTGAAGACGTATAAACTCCACGTCCTCTTCTTCCACAAGCCTCAAAATGTCCTCTCTCGTATAATCTCTCATGGTGCGACCTCCGTTTTCCCTTAACGTATAAAAAAGGGCAGTCCTATCCCACATAGAACGCCCTTGTCCTGAACACATCATAGCAATGTCACCGCCCGCTTGTCAACAAGAATGTTTGTAACAGTTCAGCCGTAACACGGCAGAATCGGTGCGCGGGTGCTTGCACACAAAGCGCCGTTTCTGTCGTGCTACGCGCGGAGCCACGCATAATCTCCTCCCCACCCACATACATTTTATAAAGAAAATGTATCACTGAAAAATAAGGGGAATAGAAATGAGTGCAAAAACAAAAATCGTCGTACTTCACATGAAGGAGCTGATCTATACCGCCATCTTCGCGGCTCTGGGCATCCTGTTTGTCGTCCTGCTTGTCATGATGTTCCTGCCTGACAGGGAAGCCTCATCTGCCCCGGAAAACGAATCCGCAGCCACCGGCTCCGATGCAGTCTACATACCCGGAATCTATACCACAGAGCTCGTTCTCGGCAGCCAGACCATCGATGTTGAAGTCATCGTCGATAAAGCTTCCATCTCCTCCATCCGCATGGTGAACCTGAATGATGCCGTCACGACAATGTACCCTCTGCTGGAGCCGACCTTTGATACGATCTGCGAACAGGTATACGAACGGCAGACTCTGGAGGGCATCACTTATTCTTCGGACAGCAAGTACACTTCCCTGGTACTTCTTGAGGCAATCCAGAATTCCTTAAACAAGGCCGCCGTGCCGGATCCCGACTAAAGCCGCAAGCTGTGAGCTGCCTCCGAAAAACCTTCCTCGTAAGCCTTGGACTCCGGTTTAAAGTACAAAGGATAACTGTTCAAGTCTGTTTATGAACTACAGAATTCGGTAAAGAAAGATTCTATAATAGCTGTCCTCCGTTTCAAACGCCTCCGGTCTTACCAGCTCCAGACCGGTTGCCTCGCTGTTATCAATATATGCCGCCGAAAGAAGGTAGACACATCCAAGCTCCTTCAGACTCTCAGTATCCACCTCATAGTTCTGGAAATAAAAGCCACCCTTCTGAATGGTATAATAGCCGGGACATTCCGCGCTGAAGAGATAACAGCGGTTTCCCCAGCCGTCAAAATTATCCGTCAGGTACTGGCTCTTCCCCAGCTCCGGTGCAATGATCTCCCGGAAACGATGCTTATACTCCAGCGAATAATTATTTGAATATCCATCCAGACAATAGAAGCCATGATAAAGGGCTGCTGCCGGATCAATTCCCAGACTGACTACTCTGTATTCCTCCGGCTTCTGTCCCGAATTTTCGCTGATATACTGTTGTACCTGTTCGAGAACGCCAATCGCATAATAGTCCGCAAAGCTCATAGCCGAATAATTCTTGTTAATCATTTTCTGCACATTCGGCTTGAGATTGCTCTCTAACAGGATCTTGCCGGCTGTCAGCAGTGTCACCATTGCAGTAAGCAAAAGAAATCCGGTATTCAGAATCCTCTTTTTCCTCTGCCCCTCCGCCCCGCACCATTGTTCTACAAGAATCAGGACTGCACATCCCAGCGCATAATACCAGAGACAGGGGTTCAGCCACAGAATCCGGTTTGCCTGAAAGCCTTTCAATAAGCCTATTCCCGATCTCAGTGCAAAGCCCGCCTCACAGTTGTACAGTGCGGATAAAACTACAAACAGGACATTGCATCCACACAATACCGCCAGAATATGATATAAGCCCCTTCTTTTCGCAAAGAGAAGGCCAAAAATTGCCAGTGCCAGAGGTATCAAAAAAAACAGTCCATGATAATCCTCGCCGTGCTGCACTCCCTTCACCAGATAGGTGTATAGATTTTCCCAAAAGCCTGTGGGTCTGGCTACGTACTCTGTCTTATGGGACACTTCTCCCCCCTGCGCACTCAGCAGACCGGTCAGCAGCGGGAAATTCTCAGCCAGATACGTCAGCAGGAGCAGCCCCCACGCAATCCCCTGATTTGCAGAAAATTTCCTGCGGACCAGTGATATGAGCAGCCAGACTCCCCCTGCTCCAAGCACCGCGAAACCTACCAGCACCAAAGACGAGTGCAATGCAAACCATATGACATAGAGATGCAATGCTATTGTACGTAAATCCTTTATGCGCCTGTTCCGCTCTCCGAGCAGAATGAAACAGTACAGGAGCAGCGGCAGACCATACTGTGACAGCCCATACACCGGAAGAAAGGGTAAATAGGCATACATTGCCCCAAGCGCCATCGCCAGAAAACCGACAAACTGACGTTTTTCCCGGATTGTCCGGGACTGAGACGCAGTCCATAGCAAAAGCAGAAACATTCCTGTATACCCCGTCAGGCTGCCACCCACCTGCATGACCGCAAGTGCAAGATCTGCATCAAACAGCCGGAACAGGAGGACGCTTGCCGGTGAAGGCATGGTCAGCGCGGTCTTTGCCGCACCGTTCAGGAATTCCGGAAACACACTGCTGCCATCCCAGAGATGTCTTGCATGCAGCAGATAGGCAATCACTTCTCCGTCAAGCTGGTCATGGTAGACAAAGAGCGCGTCCTGCCCCAAAAGCAGGTAGATCGTTCCCAATGCAAGCACTGCTGCCGCTCCTATGAAAAACCAGACAAATTCTATTTTCCCCCGGAACGCTTCTTTCTTTTTCTCTGACATATCCTCTCCCTCAGTCTTCTTCCAAATGATTCACTGCTTTTCCCGATGCCGACAGGGCTATCAGAAACGGCAGCGCCAACATGACCGGATAGATGTACCGCATCTGTACGGTAGGCCCCAGCAGCATCGTTCCAAAATAGCTGAGCACAATTACAAGAGGCAGACACAAGCTCTTTTTCCTTGTCAGGATCAGTACAATCCCCATGAATAGATAGATCCACAAGTAACTGCCCGGCACAAAGAAATATTTTAACACCGGTATCTTCAAATACGCATTGTCTTCCGCCCACTTCTCCATACGCACAAACAGCCCGTTCCACTTGCTCTCCTTATAAATTCCGTAGGAATTCAGCGTGGATTCCTCCCACCGGGTCTGCACATAGCCAAGTCCTTCTGTAGATTTTGTCTGGTTCACCGTCGCATGTGTCTCGTCAAAGGGCGACAAAAAGCCGGCGTCTACTGCCAGAACGGCATTAATCATGTCTCCCGGATATTGCGCCAATAAGCGAAAATACGTTTTAAAAAAATCCTTGTAGCGATAACGGACAACATATGTATTCGTGTGCCGTTTCACAGGATCAGCAATATGCGGATCATACTCCTTATATGCTTCATGCAGGATGAAATCGTTAATCAACGCACGATCCGTCTCATCCATCGTGTCATCATCTTCCTCAACAACTCCGATTCCGCCATGATACACCATGCAGCGCGCCAGCTGTTGGATCGGAATGCTCAGCATCTCCCTCCGGTCTCCCTGTCCTGCATGAGTAATCGAAAAGAGGGCAGACACCCCTATCACTCCCACGCAGAAGGCAGCCGCTCCGCTTCCAAGGATTCTCCCCCGCAGCTTCCTCTTTCTGCCATCAAAGCAGAACATCAGAAGTAAGACGAATAAAGCCACAAGCATAGCATATTTTCCATTGTTACGGAAGAGAACCATTCCCACGGTTCCAACAGCAAATACCAGCTCACTGCTGCCTATATGCCAGTCCTCCCGCTCATCAAGCAGCATGTCCATAAGACTTATCAGCTGCACCAGAAGAAAAGCACTGAAAACCGTATCCTTTGTCACACTGACGCTCATGTACCACTGAAAGGGGAAAAACATGCCTAACAGCTGGATCGTCCAGATCCAGCCTGCCGCTGCCCGCCTCCGGCTCAGCACGCTCACACCGTATGCCATGCTTCCCGCCAGCAGCACTGCCTGAAAAGCGGTATATAATGCCATGCCGCTGTTTGTACTTCCAAAGAGATGTGTTCCCAGCCACAATGCTCCCTGTATCAATAAGGTATGGGCAATGGGATGATGATCGATATAATTGTGCTCAATGATCTGTCCTACCTGTATCGGAGTATCATACGCACAGTTTCCCGGATAATATGCCAAATAGGCAGGAAGCCATGCCAAAAGAAAGAGAAACAGACTCAGAAAAAAGAGCTTTCTGCCGGAAATGTTATTCCTTCTTGCCTGCTCTGTCCTTTTCCTGCCCAATACTCTGCATAGTACAAAGGCTCCTCCCGCCCCGAGCAGACAGCCCGCAATCAGTACAAACAGCACCGTGCTGCCCACATACCCTGCAGTCCATAGAATATTACCGGTCTTGTCCAGATCTCTCTCCGTCTTCGCAAAGAACAGGAACAGACAGCCGAGCAGACAACACAATACATATGCCTTTTGTTTTGAGAGAAATTTTGTTTTTTCCATAATGCCCTTATCCTTCCCAGCAGACGATTTCATGCACACTTGTCCCGTTTACTCCGCATTGCAGCTATCTTTTTTAAAAGTCCGGATGCCTGTGCCTGCATTCCAAATGCCGCATAGGGAATCAACAGCAGACTGTAAAGGAAAATATATCTTGAGTTTGCTTCCCATATTGTATGGAACAGAAATCCTCCCAGCACTCCTATCAGTCCAAGATACTGGATCAGATCCGGATCGCTCTTTCGCAGATAAGGCAGCAGGCAGAACAGGAAAGCGCCCAGATACAGGATATTCTGCCAGTGATTACACCAGTAGATATAAAACTTACTCAGGCTTCCCTCGTACAATTCCTTAACAAATGCACTCCGGCCTCCGAGAGTAGCAAGAGTAGCCTGCCGGCTGGCATAGGTTCCGTCCGTCCACTGTGACAGCTCCTTTGCCAGATAGAACTCCGCCGCATACCCGGGATTCTGCGCAAAATAGTCTAATCGCTCTCTGATCGCCTGTCGGCTCCGCTCCTTGGTAAGCGCGGTATCCATACCTGTGTCCGCATATGTATTAAAGTTATAGCCATTGTACCAGCCGCATCCCCGTGACGCCTCCTGCATCCCCATGGCAAAATACGCCGTAGCCGGAACCCCGGAGCTTATCGTGCTGCCAGACCGCAGTTCATAGCCCTTTTGCACCAAAGGCAGAACAAAAACCCCAAAGATACCTATGCACGCACAGAGGAATATTCTCCGCAGTGCCTTCGCCCCCGGATGACGGAGCGCATCAAATGCAATTACCAGGATCACAGCAATCAGCAGGATCAGCGAATTCTTCCGCAGCATGACACTGAGAGCGAAAAAAAACACGCTTGCGCTTCCGCACAAGGCCGGATGTTCCGCCCTTTCCCTTAACAGCTTCAACAGGAAATAGAGACCGATCGCAAACGCTGTAAAAGAAGGTATCTCACCATAGACAAAGGAGCTGTACATAACAAACGGCAGATCAAAAATCACAAGCAGAAGATATACGCAGGAAATTTCATCCGCATTCTGACTCCACAGAAGCGGAATCGTCTTATATTGAAAAAAGACAATCAGACAGACCAGCAGCACATAGATCCCTTTTATAAAATGCCATGCCGGAACTGCTGCGGCAATCACGTTCCAGAACCGGATCAGTATTTCCAGAAAGGCGACAAGTCCAACCTGTTGGGGATAATAGGAAAGATAGGATTCCGTCGGGTGAATAACAGATACGTCGCCTTTTGCCAGCGCCCCCGCAATGGAATATACCGACATTGCATCCGCTGCAGGCACTGTCCTTCCAAACACAATCAGCACACCCCCACCGAGCAGTATGATGCCGAAGGTGAGAAATAACAATATATGCCTGAAACGTTTTCCAAAGCGGCGTGCCAAAATGATACAGCAGGCAGCGGCTGCAAGATAGATTACAATCCCCACAACGCTGCCCAAAAGGTTGTCATGCATCACCAGAACCTGCTGTGACTCCATATCGTCTGCATAGCAGGTTACTATCAAGGCCCCCAACAGCAGGCCTGCCATCAGCAGAATCGTCAGAAGCTTCACTGCATTTAACGCGAAATGATAGATATGTTTCATAAATGCCCCCATCTTCCCTTTCTTCTTCGGTCACCGGATACTATTTCAGTTTCTCCGCTTCCTCGAGCCATATTCTGGCACAGGCATCCGAAGGCATACGCAGATCTCCTCTGGGCGAAAGCGCAACGCTTCCGACCTTCGGCCCATCCGGCAGACAGGAACGCTTGAACTGCTGGGCAAAAAATCTTCTGTAGAAAATTTTCAGCCACTTCAATATCTCAGTCTCGTCATGCAGCCCCCGGAACGCGAGTCTAGCCACGCGATACACCTTTGCAGGCGGAAAGCCGCAGCGCAGCATATAATACAGGAAGAAATCGTGCAGCTCATAGGGGCCGACAATATCCTCCGTCTTCTGCGCAATCTGTCCCTCAGACGGCGGCAGAAGCTCCGGGCTCACCGGCGTTGCCAGCACATCCTCCAGCAGCTCCGTCAGTTCCTGATTCTCACACTTTTCCGCATAATATTTGACAAGATGCCTTACCAGTGTCTTCGGCACACCGGCATTGACACCGTACATGGACATATGATCGCCGTTATAGGTTGCCCAGCCAAGAGCCAGCTCCGACATATCGCCGGTTCCGATGACAAGCGCATTGGTCTGGTTTGCTATGTCCATAAGCACCTGCGTGCGCTCCCTCGCCTGTCCGTTTTCGTAAGTCACATCATGCAGTCCCATGTCATGACCGATGTCCTTAAAATGCATGGTAACAGAAGCCCTGATGTCCACCTCGCGCAGCGTCACACCAAGTGTGTGCGCCAGCTTACAGGCATTCTCATACGTTCTGTCCGTCGTGCCAAAGCAGGGCATTGTGACTGCTGTGATCCCTTCCCGGTCAAGCTGTAAAAGATCAAAGGTACGGACTGTGACAAGAAGCGCAAGCGTGGAATCCAAGCCTCCCGAAATACCGATCACCGCATTTTTCAATCCGGTGTGTTCATATCTCTTTTTTAATCCGTAAGACTGTATCGACAGAATCTCCTCGCAGCGCTGTTTCCGCATTTCCTCGTCACAGGGCACAAAGGGCATACTGCCGAAGGTACGCTCCAGAGACGTCTCCTCCACCTTTAATGCAAACGGAACAATGACATAGGCGACATCCGGCTGTCTGCCGAAGGTTCCCATTCTCCTTCTCTCGGATACAAGTCTTTGAATATCCAGATCGGCATACACCGTCTCGCAGCGGAAGCGCTTCGCCTGTGCAAGTATCGTCCCGTTCTCCGCAATCAGATTATGTCCTCCGAAGACAAGATCCTGCGTGGATTCGCCTTCCCCGGAGGATGTGTAAATATACCCGCAGATCAGCCTTGCACTCGCGGATTTTACCAGAAGCTGTCTGTACGCATCCTTCCCCACCGTCTCATTGGAGGCGGAGAGATTTGCAATCACCGTCGCCCCCTTGAGCGCGTGTCTCGTCCCGGGCGGATTGGCTACCCAGAGATCCTCACAGATCTCGCAGCCGACCGTAAGCCCGTGCAGCGTCTCACATCGGAAAAGAATATTTGTGCCAAAAGGGATTTCCTTCCCGGCAAACGAAAACACAGCCGGCTCCTCATTTCCCTCTGCAAAGTGGCGCCCCTCGTAAAACTCGGCATAGGAGGGAATGTTCGCCTTCGGTATCATGCCGAGAAGCTCTCCGCTCTGCATAACCGCAGCGACATTGTACAGTCTGCCATCACGTTCAACGGGAAGTCCGACCATCACAAGCGCGTCTTTGTTTCTCGTTGCCTCCACAATGTACTGAAGCTGCTCCGCCGCCTTCTCCAGCAGGAGCTGCTGTAAAAAGAGCTCACCACAGGTATAACCCGTGAGACACAGCTCAGGAAATACAATGATTTTCGCCCCATGCTCATAAGCTCTCTCCAGCTCTGCCCGGATCACTGCCGCATTATAGACAGGGTCTGCAACCCTGATCTTCGGCGTTACTGCCGCCACCTTTATAAATCCCTGTTTCATTTACTACCCCGTTATTTGCTCTTCCGATACAGCTCCTTCAGCTCATCCACACTGAATTTGTAATGGGAACCGCAGAAATGACAGTTCACCTCGATCTCGTTTCCTTCCTCGATCATATCCTTAATTTCCTGTCTGCCGAGACTGATAAGCACCTTTTCGATCTTCTTCCGGTTACAGTCGCACGCAAAGGCCGCCGGCACGGTATCGTTGATCTCCGGCGTGAGTCCCTCCAGCAAGGCTTCCAGCATCTGTTCCGGCGTTTTCCCTGCATCCAGCATTGCCGTCACCGAATGGATCTGGCTTAAATTCTGCTCCAGTTTATCAATAATGGCATCGTCGGCAAAGGGCATGAGCTGGATGATAAATCCGCCTGCCTGTTTTACCGTATTGTCCTTATTCATCAGCACGCCAAGTCCCACAGAGGAAGGCACCTGCTCAGAGGTTGCAAAGTAATAGGTCAGATCCTCCGCGATCTCGCTCGTCTGTAATAAAGTCTGCCCAACATATGGCTCTTTTAATCCCATATCCTTGATTACACTCAGCGTCCCTTTGCCGACAGCACCGGCAACATCAAGCTTTCCGATGGCATTTGCGGGCAGAATGACATCGGACACGTTTGCATAGCCCTTCGCCCTTCCCTGGGAATCAGCCGTCACAGTCAGACCGCCCATCGGTCCGTCGCCCTTGATCTGCAGGGTAAGAAGATCCTTCTCGCCCTTTAACATTGTTCCCATCATCACGCCCGCGCTCAGAAGACGTCCCAACGCCGCGGTCACAACCGGACTGGTATTGTGTGCCTGCCTCGCCGTCTCTACCATATCTCTCGTCGTGCAGGCAAATGCCCTGATCTGGGCATCTGCTGCCGTCGCACGCACAATGTAATCACTCATGACTTTTTCCTCTTTCTCTTGCCACCACGAAAATTCTCTCACTCTCCGGAGTTATATCATCCCCGGTGTCGGCATCCTTCATTTCAAGCACGGTCATACCGGCTTTCTCCACCAGCCTCTGCATCTGCTCCGCTGTATACCCGCGCTGCAGATGTGTCTCCGTAAATTGCCGGAACAGGTTTCCGTCCTCCCGTATGAACAGCGTTAAATCATACTCGTTGATCTCTTCCTCCGGGTCATACAGATTTTCCCAGATAAAACTGCAGTCCTCACGGTTCTCGGCTATGGTCGTATCCCCTATGACCTCACGGTATTTGTAATCGGTATTAAAATCAAAGATGAAGATTCCCCCGGGATACAGAAAATTATTCACCAGAGAGAAGACCGTCTCCAGCTCTTCCTCCTCCAGAATATAATTCAGGGAATCGCAGACGCTGAACACCGTGCCAACCGTGCTGTAAAGCTCCAGCTCCCTCATGTCCTGCTGTAAATAAAGGATCTCAGAACCGCTCTTCTCCTTCTTATCCGCTGCAATGCCAAGCATCGCGTCCGATGCATCCACACCGATCATGTCATAGCCCTTCGCATACATCAGCTCTGCAAGCGTCCCGGTTCCACAGCCGAGGTCAACGACCAGATTACGCTCGGATTCGAGCACATCCTCCGCGTCCCTCTCCGGCTTCGACACACCGTATTTCCTGATACATTCATCAAGCCGCTCACACCAAAGCTCATAGGGTGTGCTATCCATGAATTCATCATACACACTCGCAAAATCCGTATAAATTTCCGCCGTATTTTTCATAGGACACCTCTGTACTTAACTAAAGATTGCTCCCAACGCGCCAAACAGTCCCATGCTGGCAAGTGCCATGATAATGCCCGCCAGCAATACACCTCCGAGCACTGCCAGCACGCTTGACTTAAAGTCCATATCCAGAAGACTTGCCGCCAGCGTTCCCGTCCATGCTCCCGTTCCGGGAAGCGGAATTCCAACAAACAAAAGCAGTGCCACAAACAGACCTTTTCCCGCCTTCTCCTGCAGCTTCTGTCCTCCCTTATGTCCCTTTTCCAGACAGAAGGTAAAGAATTTTCCAATCACAGGTTTGTCAGCCCCCCATTCCAGTACTTTTCTGGCAAAGAAAAAGATAAAGGGAACCGGAAGCATGTTGCCGATAATGCAGACAATGTAGCTTGGGAGCATCGGCAGATTCATTCCGCCCGCCATGAGCAAAGCTCCTCTCAGTTCGATAATAGGCACCATTGAGACAAGAAAAAGGATCAGATACTGTTTTAACATAGTTTTACTCCACTTCTTTTATTTTTTATAAGGTTATGAGGCTTAGGTTTCACGGAACGCTTTTACTTCCGCAGGTAATTCCTCAGAAAGTCTGTCAGGCGGTCCATCTGTTCGTCCGTACCGACAGTGATCCGCAGGGAATTGCTGATTCTCGGCTTATTCCAGTGGCGCACATAGATGTCCACTTCGCGCAGCGCCTGAAACAGCTCTTCCGCCGGTACCTTCTCATGGGACGCAAAGATGAAATTGGCCCTGGAATCCGGAAAACGGAAACCGAGCTCCTTCAGTTCCTTCTTTACGCGTTCTCTGGTCGCAATAATCTTAGCCGTTGTTTCCTTAAAATAGGCATCATCCCTGACTGCCTCGACTCCGAGCACCTGAGCCGGAAGGTTCATGGTGTAAGAGTTGAATGAAAATTTAACATCATTTAAGTAGCTTATCAGCTTTTCGTTTCCGATACAAAAGCCGATCCTGAGTCCCGCCATGGCACGGGATTTTGAAAAGGTCTGAACCACCAGCAGATTATCATACTTTTCCAGAAGCGGGAGCGCACTCTGCCCCCCAAAGTCCACATATGCCTCATCCACAATGACAACCACATCCCGATTCGCCGCGATGATCTCCTCTACAACTTCAAGGCTCTCAAAGACTCCTGTAGGCGCATTGGGATTCGGGAAAATAATGCCTCCGTTGGGCTGCCTGTAATCTTCCGGGCAAATATGCCAGTTTTCATCCAGCGCACAGGTCTTGTACGGAATCCGGTACAATTCCGCCCAGACATCATAAAAGGAATAGGTCACATCGGGAAATAAGATGGGTCTGCCACTGTTAAAAAAGGTCATAAATGCCATCGACAATACGTCGTCCGAACCGACTCCCACAAAGACCTGCTCCGGCTTCACATGGTAATATTCTGCGAGAGCATCCACAAGCGGTGTTGTCTTTGAATCAGGGTACAATCTTAATGCACCGCAGTCCAGCTTTTCCGCCAATTTCTCAACACCGGGTGCCGGCGGATAAGGGCATTCGTTTGTATTCAGCTTTATCATGTTCGGTCTGTTCGGTTGTTCTCCAGCGACATATGGAACTACCCTTCTGACGTTTTCTTCCCACTGCATTATTTATTTTCCTCCGTCCTTCGCCTTAATTCTTCCCTGTAAACTTCCGCCTGTGCCGGATTCCCCAATGCCTCATAGCACCGGATCAGTCCATCCAGACTGTCACTGCCGCAGGCACGAAGATTCAGGATCGGCTGTGTCTCGTACACAGCGTTATAATACCACACCGCCGCCTCCTCAAAATCTCCGGCTGCCTCATAAAAACACCCCAGCTCAAAGCAGATTTCAGAATTGGCTTCTTCCGCTAATATCTTTGAAGTATACTTGAAAAACTGTACCGTATTTCCATTCAGTCTCGCCGCGTGTGCGACAATACAGCACGCCTCGGCAATCTCCTCACTGTCTCTTGTCCCGTCCCCTGCCGACGCGATAAAGAAATCAGATGCCCGGAGAAAATCCTCCTTTTCACCCGCCATCAGGAGTTCGCGCGCATACATCGTATGGAGCCGTTTAGGCAGCCGGTATCCTTCCTGACAATGGCGGTAAAAATTCGCCAGATCCCGCCCCGCATGGCTTTCTTCCGGGAAATGGCAGATAACGATGTCACTGTCATATACAACCGGCATCAGGCGTACTGTCTCATGGATCGGCGCCTCCCACACAAACCCGCGCAGACGCTTAAACAGCTTCGGACGATATTCCTCGTCATAATTGTACACCGTGGAAAATTGCAGCTGGTTTGCGTACTTCATCTGGACAATCTCTACTTCCGGCAGCAGCGTCGCCTTCAGTTGCAGAAAGCGTCGTCTGTTCTCCGCATCCAGCACTTCATCCGCATCCGCAGAATATATATATTCTTTCGTTGCCTTGGAAAATGCAAAATTCCTCGCCGCGCTGAAATCATCCATCCACACATAGTCATAAATCTGCTGTGTATATCCGGCCGCAATCTGCTTTGTACTGTCCGAGGAACCGGTATCCACGATAACAATTTCATCCACCAGATCCGCTACACTGTCAAGGCATCTCTTCAGTATCTTCTCTTCATTTTTGACGATCATACACAGGGAAATCGTAATCACTCTGCCGCTCTCTTCTTTCCGTTTTATGTGCGAACATTTACATGATACCAAAGCAAAGTCCAGAACGCAAGCGTTATATAGGGCAGGAAAGGCACAGGATGTTTTAAATTTCCGTTGTCTGCAATATTATGCTTCACCCCCTGTACAATGGCAAGAAAGACAAATGCAATCAGCATATGAAAGAGATATTCCATCAGCTGCATTCCAAGCGCCGTCTGCACCACCGCACATACACTGAAGGCATAGCAGTCTGCCTTTCCGTACATCCTTGAAAAGAAAAGCAGCTGCAAGGCAATATAAAACAATAGTTGCAACATATTCATTGCCGAAATATTGTCCCTGTTTCCGGCGAGCAGCAGCAATGCCGCCGCTCCACCTATCCACCATGTAAAATTATACACCTCGCAGCTTTTGCAGTCCGTTACACAGGCAAACAGAAGGCTGGCTGCAAGCACAAACCATAATAGCCCTGTCATCTCAGACGTGTGCGGAACTCATCCAGCACACTGCCTCCTTCCGATGTCACCTTCATGGCAGGTCTTTCCTCCGCCACCGCAGTCTGTTTATATGCCCGGACAATCATCCGGTAATCCCCATCCGGCAGATCATACAGGGGAATCATAAATTGCACTTCTTCCCCTTGCCTGTATTCTTTATCTGTCCCATCATAGGTAAACACAATCGTCTCCTTCAGGCGTTCATCCAGTTCCTGCATAGCCTCTGGGAACGTGACCTCCACTCTGTCAGCATAGCCGTAGGTCGTGATATAAAGGATTCCGCTCTCGCCACGCTTAAACGCAGGATCATGCGGCTCAAGGATTCTCTCGATTCTCGCCTCTAAGGCAAACTCTGTCACATCGTAAGAAATCTCCGTGACATTTCCGACGTTATCGACCGCATAGCCTGTCACCGTAAAGTCTCCCGAGAAAAGCGGCTCCGCCTTCGTAATGTCGAGCGTAACCACGCCGCCTTCCGGGTAAAATACTCTTTCGCTGAAGTTGTCCCTGTTCGTGATTTTCAGGTAAAAATCAGCCACTCCGGAAAGCTCATCCGAAGCCGTGACACTCACCGTTACTGTCTCCTCAGTCCGGATAATCGGCTCCCTGTCTTCCAATACATCCAGTCCAACCAGCACCGGCCCAACGCAATCCCCGATCAGTGTGATACCGTTTGCAGCGTCCCCTGAAGCATCGGAGTAATAAATCTCTTCTCCGCCCGCCTTTCTGTAGACCGCTCCTGCTCCGGGAACAATGCTGATATACTTTCCATGCATTCCGCGGTCCAGTGTGAATTTCTGCTCCGCCTCAAGGTTCCTGCCCCGGTCAGAGCGCCTTGTCAGGAGGTAGGGATATAGTTTTAGCGCTGTTGCGCCGCTGACTGCATAGCGCAGCCTGTCCGCCCTGATCTCTGCATCTGCTGCTATGTCTGCCGCAGACGGCGTATAGATTCTGTTCTCTCCGGCAGAATCCGCACATCCGCAGATTTCTGTCTGATAGAGGGTGTAATTCAGCTGATAATCACTTGTCGGCTGTCCGTCCATGCAGGCGCTGTTCGTCAGGTGGATCGGTGTGCTGCCGTCGCAGCGCACAAAGTAAGTCTTCGGCTCCGAAGCCGCAAAGACGTTCTCCCCGCTCCCGATCTGAAGCTGCCTCGTATATACCTTCCAGCGCGCGCTTCCGGCATCAATCCTGATGTGTGTCGTCGCGCTGACATTACCGGCGACATCCACCGCCGCAAGATGGAGATACTGCACCCATTCCTTCACATCAATCGTAAACGTTGCAGCGTCCGCAGCTGTCTGCAGAAAAGCTGCTCCTGTCCCGGCTGCGGTTCCCGGCTGCGTATCGATCAGGTAATAATAGCCCTTCACTCCCGACACCAGCGTATTCTTTGTGATGTTTGACCGGCACAGCAGCGCCGTCGAGCCCTGCAGATAGGTTTCCGCCTGATGGTAATAATCCGTCCCGTTATCGGACGGCTTGTGCCATGTCACCGTCACCTGACCGGTTCCCGCAGGCTGCTGTTCCACGCTGCCCGCAGCAATGGCATCCGGTGCGGCAAAATCTGTCGCCTTTATGTTTTTCATCTCGTGCTCCTCTGTGTAGCCGACCGCTTCAGAACGCAGCGTCACCATACCGTCCCCCGCCCTGTCTCCGGGTGTCATAACCGAATTGAGAACCGCTGTCTGGTTTACATAACTGCTCCCGCCGTATGCCGGTCTGGAGGATATTACTTCCCCCTCGCTGTGTCCGCAGGCAAGCGCAGAATAGGTATAAGATACGTTTGCGATGGAGTGTTCCACCCATGAGCCTTCATGACGGAAATGGAAATCCTGGGCAATATAAACTCCGACTACATTTTCGGGAATCTCAAACCGGTATGTTCCGCCTAAGGAATACGTGTTAAAGCTTCCTACTGACTCTCTTTGCAGAGTTCCGGTAAAATAGGGGTAATTCAGGGAGTACGTTGTTATCGTCTTATCATAATCATCACTGTCCGGCTGTACCGTTATTTCCGGTGTTGGCATGATTTCGCCCGTAGGACTGACCTGTATTGTCCCGATCTGTCCATTGCTGTAAATAAGATATACTGTTGTCGTCAACTCACTGCCCCAGCATTCTCTTCCCCATGTATATATCACAGGGCTGAAGGTTAATGTTCCCGAATAAGGGGTGCTGAAATAGCCTGAGTCATTTCCGCTCTGGAGGTGACAGGTTCCTTCGGAACAGCTATAAAAACTTATCTTGGAATATCCCTCACCAAATGTCTGATAATAGCTGTGCCTTTCCCCGCTATAGTAACAATAATTGTCATTCAGGGTCTTATAAAAGGTACTGCCCGCTGTCTTCGTTCCGCTGATATAGCAGTCGTCGGAATGACTGTGTACAATCAGCTCGCCGGCATTTCCGCCGTAATAGCCTGCGCCGCCACCCGCTGCCCCGGCGCCGCCGTCCCCGCCTGTAGTCAGGGATGCCTCGCTGCCTCCGGCTCCTCCGTTTCCCATCCGGGACGCTGCACCGCCGCCACCGGCAACGGCAAGAAGTCCTCTGCGGTCTGAGTACACGGTTGTTTTTCCTCCGCCATTTCCGAACATACTTCCGGTACCGCCGCCGTTGTAGCCGTCCCTGCCGCCGACTGTCACCGTCAGCTTCTCGCCTTTTACCAGCCATACCTTCAGTGTGGCGCTGCCGCCCTTACCTCCGGTGCGGTTTCCGTAGTCACTTCCCTGGGCGCCGGAGAGCGACAGCGTATAGATGCCGGAATACGGCACGGTGTATTCCTCCGCATAGCCGGTATATCCAAAGTCCCGGCTGGCGCTTATGTTACTTCCGATGTCATCAACGGCATTGATCCGCTTTGCATCCGTCATACCGGGATTGCGGCTCTGGTAGAGCAGATAGGTCTTTCCCTGTCCGTCCGGCTGCCGCCATGAAAGATTGACCGCACCGCTTCCGCCATAGACCAGATAGTTATCCTGCGCCTGCAAAACAAGCTCCACCCACTGCGCATAAAGCGTCAGGTCATTTGCCGGAGTAATACTGTCCCCCGCTCCTCCTGCCGGATACTGGAATGCCGCGTCATAGTACCAGCCGCCGAAGGAATAGCCGGAGCGTTCCGGCTGCGGAAGAATGATGCTGCCCGGAGCGTAAACCGCGCGGAGGGTGTCCGTATGGGCATTAGGGGCAAGAAAACGGTATCTGTTTTTTTCGATATTGAACCTTCCTTCAAACGGCTGTATCATGCTCCATTCCACAAAATGCATTCCTGTCATCATATTGCCGAGCTGATTGCCTCCATTGCATTCAAAAGTCACCCTGTATCCCGCCGGAGCAGACACTAAAGAAGCATCCACAGTATATGTAGTGCTATACATTTGTCTGACTGATGTAATCCCACTATTCCCGGCATAACTGCCGCCGTTCGGATCAATCCGGAGTGTGCTCTCTGACTCCGCCCACTGCGCATAGAGAATAACCGTACCTGTCATGTCATCCTCTTTGCCTGACCAGTTTTCTGTTGTCAGATTCCATATCTCCTCTCCCTCCGCGAAGGCTCTCCCGCTGCCATCCGGCTTCGTATTCCATCCGGTAAAGGTGTAGCCAGTTCTAAAGTAGCCGTTATCCGACAGGTTCTTAATCGGTGTTACCGCCACTCCTTCATACTCAGTGCTGTTGTTGTACATATGGATGCTGTCCTCCATGTAACCACCGGAGCCCTGCTCATTGATAGGAAAATTTTCTTTGTATTTCACGCGGTAGCGGTTTATGGATATGGCTTTGCAGTCATGGGCACTGAGATCATACCCTTGTTCCAGATTGTTACAAAAAGGGCACAAATAGTAATAGTAGTACATATTTGACGTGTCCGCGGACAACTGCAGGTAATCAATACTCTTTGCTGCACCCCGGCTCATATAGATCAGACCGGGTGTGATTTTTTCCCCACAATCCGCACAGTATGCAAACCATCCGGAATAGTGGTCGGCGAAACAGGTATGTCTTCCAAAGGACACACCGTGATACGTTGTTACAGCCGCACCATTTCCGTCAGGTGGATAAGCATTATGAATGCACTGTCCCGGAGCATGAGCAACCTTCCAGTACCCGATCGGCACAATGCCCGTCCTCGGCTTGGTATAATAATGCTCTCCGGTCTCCAGTGCGCAGAGACTCGATGCAATCCCGGTAGATCGCGTCTCCCCATATGGATACCACTGGATATTTTTATCTCCGGCATTGGTCGTCCATGCCTTTCCATCCGGCGAAAAGGTGACATACGGACTGTTATAAACCGTCTTTGCCGCCTCCGCCGGAAGCACCGGGAAAAGCAGTACCGACAGGATCATGCCGAGCGCTGCAAGGTATTTTCCCTTTATCTTCACTGTACATCCCTCCTTTTTCCTTTAAACAGAAAAAAGCCCGAACATTTTTGTTCGGACTTTTCATTGATTGCCTTTTCTTTTAATTATCAGCTGTATTCCTTAGTAGTACTCTTTTTTGGAACATCTGTTGCACCAACGACAAGGCACCGGGTCGTACTCATCTGTTTCCCAGTTATACTGCATTTCTTCTCCTTCTACCCAGTCATGATTTTGGTAATCCATGTCATGGGTGATTTCTTCTACAAGCTCCCCGCATGTTCCGCATGTGTATTGTGTGATCTCTACAGCAGTGCAGCTCGCCGTCTGAATCACCACCGGGTTCTGTAAGTCATGCCCCAGCGGTTCTCTGGGCACTTCACGCTGCACACACGCACCACAGACTGAACAATATATGTCGTAAGTACCCGGATGCGTGCACGTGCTTCCCATACTTCCAAAGCTCACCCTGTAATCTGTCGCCTGATGCCCCTTCGGCGCATCACTGTTCGCAGCCTTAGATTTTTCATATCCGCATACGCTGCAATACGTCCTGTCCTGCCCGTACTCGGTACAGGTTGCCGGTGTCGTCTCCGTCACATAGGAGTGATCGGTTTTCGCAATGCTCTCCGTTTTTGTCTTACCGCAGGACGTACAGGTATAGGTCTTCACACCCTCACTGCTGCAGGATGCCGCCTGTGTCACGGTACCGCCATCCCAGGTACAGGTATGCACCTGCGCCGGAGGATCTGTCGCTGCCGGAGCCGATGTGCCTGTCGGCTGCTTCGTGGCTGCTGGTGTCGGCGTTGCTGATGCCCCCGGCTGCTTTGTCGCCTTGGGTGTCGCGGTCGGAGCCGCCGTCGCTTCCGGCTGCTTTGTCGTTTTGGGTGTCGCGGTCGGTGCCGCTGTTGCCTCCGGCTGCTTTGTCGCCTCGGTCGGTGCTGCTGTTGCTTCCGGCTCTGCTGTCGGCTGCTCTTTCTCTGATTCCTTCGGAGCTGCCGTTGCCTCAGGCTGCTTTGTCACTTTCGGCGTTTCCTGATCGTCTGTTTTTTCAGATGCCGCCATCTGCTGATCCGTCGCCGTGCTCTCCCCTGATAAGGAAACGTAATCCGCGTCTGCCGGTTTCCTTATCTGCCCTGTTACAACATATATAATCAGCACACCGCAAGCCATCATCAGGACGATCTGAACAATACTTACGATCTTCTTTTTCACCTATAACCCCCCTATCGTTCATCGATCAGTTTACGCTGTTCCGAAATATTATTTCTATTTCATAATACGTTCAACTCTTTTTCAATACTCATTATACAGTACATTCATAACTTTTTACAAGCATTTTTATTTATATTATTATTTTTTTGTTTTATTTTTTCGTTTTGTCCGTTCTCTATGAAGTTTTCAATGTTCGACATCTCTATTTTTGAGATTTACTAGAAATTATGGAGATAAATTATCAATTTTATAGATAATATCAAAATATGTTTTTTTTTACTTGCAATTTTGTTTTTCTTGTGTTATACTTATTTGCGTAAGTGGCATTAGGTTGTATCCTTGTGATGTCTTATTCACATAATCATCTGTCCGCACACCAGATCGGTTATCACATATCCCCTTCTCGTATCTCGAGCCAGACTTTTGCTGTGCCCTCAAGCATGATTCTCTCCTGCTTAGCACAGAGCTCTCTCTTCCCAGGGAACAACCAATCCACGGTTTTTCAACAATATTATCTGCAATCTTTTACGACCCGCAGCGTGCCGGAAGCAAGTTCTGCATAAAAAGCTTCTACCTCCTCTTTATCAAGGTAAATATTGATACGCTGCGCCGCCGTTGCCGCATCTCCATTCACGATCCGCTTTCCCGTCTGGTCAAAAACCTCCTGCACATATATATTCTCCCATATCAATACTGCGCCTGCGTTCACATCGCCTACCGCATCCGCTTCACTTTCTGCCGCCTTGGAATCCGTAAGCTTATAGATATGAATCCTGTCTCCGGCACGAAGCACCCCTCCTACCACCTGATAGAGATCATCTGCCTTAAAACCGGCAATGACCGGATTCTTTATTTCACTGAGCACCTCATCCATACTTTCAAACATTTCACTTGTAAGGAGCACTCCTGGCGCAATATCAAATACTGCTGCCAGTCCATTCACCTGTTCCGGTCTGCACAGGGCACTCTCCGGAATACAGGTTTTATCCAAAAGCTTTTCTTCAAAATACAGCATCCGATTCTCTTCTGTAATCAATTGGCCTCTCGGTATTTCTCTGACCGCGACATAAATCTGTCCCCGCTCATACTTTGTCAACGTACTCTTTTCCAACTGCAGCATGACCGCAAACACTGCAACTGCCGCGACCAGGGCTGCAATGATCCCTCCTTTTTTCCATCTGTCCGTCCTGATTTCTCCCGTGTTTTTTCTCTTTTTCATCTTAGTTCCATCCCTTTCAATAAAATTTTCCAACAACATCTACCAGCTTACCCTTCACAGCCGGAACTATAATCCCGAATACTCCCTTGATCTGATACGAAATCTCACTGTATATCCCTGTATGTTCCACTGTAATTCCATTCGGGGCAGCCTCCTGCCCCAAAGTTCCCTGCCAGCAATTCAGCGATCCGTCTGCCTCGACGCAGCTCACTTCAACAGTATTCTGAACCACGTTATACACGATGAATCGTTCCACACGAACCGGACCGCTTATCAATCCCTTATTGGGACATTCCCATGCATCATCCAGATTCAGATTTCCTTTTATTGCGGTCCGATACAGATGAAAAGCATCCTCCGGGGACGCAATCAGAAGATTATGTGAAATACCATATTCTTCCACATCCACCACTGCCGCTGCGAGATTGGAAGCTGCGAGAGCATCCTCCAGATATTGCGACGATGCCCTAAACACCTCCATCTGCATACATGCACTCAGCAACACTCCCAAAAACAGTAAAAATCCCACCCCCGCTGTCCATCCGATCTGTCCACTCTCAGTATTTCGCAGTGGACACTCTCTTTTCCTCAAAAACATAAGTCCCCCCAAGCTTTCCTCTTATGTGCAATGTGATCGCTTCCCCATAACCGACACGCACCATCGTCGTCCCCTCCAGACTGATATCTGACACTCCCGCCTCAGCAAGTTCCTTATTGAGCGCAAGCCTGTCCATTTCCGTAAGCACGCCTTCTGTCTCCATTCTCAAAATATACTTGCGGGCAATCTGATTGATTTCAGCCTTGTCGTTGATTAGTCTGACGCTGTCAATATACGAAACAAGCAGAATTGTCATCAACAGGAGACATACCCCTGCTGCCATAAGATCTCCTACATTTCCCTTTTCCTTCTTCACGATGCCACCCCTGTCAGAATCTGCTGTGCCTTGACCGTCATTGCATCCACCAGCGTCTTTATAAAGGTAGTAAGACTGTCCTTCATCACAACGCAGAGCAGAAGCGCAATAATGCACAGTCCGACCGTCACCAGAATACCATCAATCCCCTTCTCCTTCTTCAATACCTTCTCACGCACCACATTCCCTAACCATCTCATTCCAACCCTAATCTTTTCCATTCTTTTTTTCTCCTTTTTTATTCATATTTTTTATGCTTCTATATTTCTTTATCTTTACTTCCCTTATTTCTTTATCTCTTATTTCTTTATCTCTTATTTCTATATGTCCTAGTTCTTTGCTCCCCCAACTCCCAGCTAACAGTTGCACACAATGCACCTGACCACAAGCAGCGCACTCTGGAGCCGCCGGTGCTTAGTCTCCGTACTATGGAGACTTATGCACCGCTGCGTGCGGAAGGTAGCGCAAGCGTGCCTGCGGTGGTCTGTGCATTGTGCGCAACGTCACTCTGGTGGCGCTATGTCACCCTTGCGGCGCAACGTCACTTTGGAGCACATCCCTTTGACTGCACTAGAACCCCGCCGCCGTACTGAACATATACCTCACGCACAAATACAACGCCGCCCCCAGCACAATCGTCAATACTCCAAGCTGAACGAAAGTCAACTTCCTGTCCAGCGCCGCCTTCCTGCGTTCCAGTACAGCCTCCTCCATATCCTTTATCTGCTCTCCGATGTCCCGCAGAAGTTCAACCGCCTGCCCGGATTCCAACGCCTGCAGGATCGTTATGCAAAGAGTGTCCACATAGGGATTGTTGAACTTTCCCTGAAACTTTCCCAATGACTCCACAATGTCCGCCTTCAGGACAATATCTCCCGCCAGATCCAGCAATGCCTGTCTGAGCCGCTTCTCCTGAACACTTCCGTAACACTCTGCCAGCGCATCCGTAATATACACCCCTGCCGTGATCTGAATATCCAGTGCATGATATACCAGCTTCAATTCAGGCAGCAAAGCCTCGTTATCCCTCTTGTTAAGAAACGGCAGCATCCCCGCCGGCAAAACACTCAGCATCACAAACGCCACAAGCGCGTAAAAGCTTCCCCACCTGATAAAGACCGTAAAGCCCATTGCACCGAGAATCAGACTTGCAGCAATAAACCGCACCGGCTCCACCTTTCTTCCATAATGAAAGGGCGCTCCGTTCTCTGTAAGCCACCTGCCAATTCTTTGATAGAGCGGACTGGAACGACTTCTTTTTCTGAGAAACCCCGTTATTTCCTGATATGTCCGCAGCAGTCTGTCCATCCGGCGTTCCCTGCTGCCCAGCATTCCAAGCGCTGTGAAGACGAGTACTGCGGTCAGAAGCGAGGCAATATGCATTGTCAGTCTTATCTGTTCTTCTTCCACTGTCTGTGCCTCCCCTGTCAATTCGCCCATGCTGCGCCGGTGAGCCGTCCGACCGTAAGCAGTACAACAGCGGACATTGCCATCAGCAAGGCCAGGCTTATCATAGCCTCCTGGAGCATTGTCCTTCGCTGCTGTGCCATGCGCAGATATTCCCGCAGACTTCTGCGGCTGCTGTCTACCAGTGCGGAGAAATCCGCACAGTACCGCACGCTGATCTCCATACTCCTTGCCAGTTCCTTGAATTTCGGATGCTCCAGCTGCTCCCCCATAGTAAGCAGCGCCATCGGGACATCCCCTGTCGTTGCCGCCTCATAGCTGCATGCGTCCAGCACACTTCCCAGCGGTTCCTCCATGTACCGGCTGATCTGCTCAAAAATCCCCGTGATCTCGCCGGACGCAATGCTGTAGTTCGCAAGAAAATCCAGGAGCTTTGAAAGATTTTCCTCCGTTCGCCGATAGTTTCTTCTCCGAAGGATCTCCAGAAAGACTCTCTCCGTCCCCAGAAGCAGAAGTGTCAGCGCTGCTGCCAGCCACACATTTCCTGCCGCCGCTGCCGTCACAAAAACACCTGCCATACAGATCATATTTCCCATGATCCACCATTCCGCCGTGAGCTTCGGATAGTGACGGCGAAGCCCACTGTAACGCAGCAGTTTTTCGCAGGCGTGCCACCGGGAATGCTTCTCCTGCAGGGTCAACAGTCTCTGCCGGTCAGCAAGGCTTCTCTGTCTCGCCGCCTCATTGATTCCGCTGCGCGTCCTCTTCAACCAGCCGGAGAGATACTGTAATGTACGCAGCTCCCTGAACAACAAATAAAAACCTAAAAACAAAAACGCAAAAACGATAAACCTCATTTCTCACTCCTCCCATAAATCTTGTGATATAACAACTGTTTTCCGGCGTCATCCCAGCCCTTGCATTCAAAAATCTCCTTCACACGGTAATGCTCCATAAAAATCACTGTCTTAAAGCAATCCAGCATTTTCATCAGTTCATCCCGCGAATACCTGCTCTGCGCCATACAGTAATCCACCAGCTTTGATGTAGCCTTTTCCGCAGACGGCGCATGAATCGTCGCCGCGCAGATCTGTCCCGTATATGCCGCATTCAACAGGTAAACCGCTTCCGCGCCCTTGACCTCTCCAATGATAAAAAAGTCCACATCCATCGTAAGTCCTGCGATACTGATATGCTCCAGATCATAGCTGACCTGCTGCTCGCCCGTTCCCGGCAGCGAATGAAGAAACATCATGTCCGGGTGAAACATCGTTGTCAGCTCATCCGCCTGTTGGGCGACGAGCACCGCACAGTCATCCGGCAGCGTCTCCTTCAGGGCATTGAGCAGCGTCGTCTTTCCCGACGAATTTCCGCCGCAGATAAGCGTGGAGGACTCGCGGAAACGGCGGATCAGCAGTTCTGCCGTTTCCCTGTCCAGCATTTCCTGTTCAATTAGATCTTTGATCTGTGGAAAAACTCTTGGAATCTTTCGGATACAAAGATATGGTTCGTCATAGGTGTTTACCAATGGCATGGAAACCGTAAAGCGCAGGATATAATCCGGGTGGCTCTCATTATCGGTAAACCTTTGAATAGCGTTCAGATTTGAGATATTTACCTGATTCCTTGTTGCAATGTAGTCGATAAACTGTCGGTACTCCTTCGGCGAGGCAAATGTCTGGGCTGCCGCCATCCGCCTTCCCTTTTTCTTTACGCGGATGTTGTTATAGCTCACGACCCTGATGTCCGAGACATTCTTATCGTCAATCAGCGGCGAAAGCCTGGAATAACCAAAGATATACTCTTCAAACTCCTTTAAGAGCACTTTGTCCTCTTCCGCGGACCGGTGATAATACTCTGCAATATACCCTGCCGCCTCCTCCAGAAAGGTCTCCTTTGACATCTGCCCTTTCTTCATCTGCATCAGTGACTGCTGCTTTCTTGTAGTGTACTCCTCCACAAGCGTCTGCAACAGACTCTCCGGTGCATCATATTCTGTTTTGATCTTCGCTCCCTCCTTTTTTGCGCAGTCAAAAAAACACCGTGCACTGTATTTCATAACTGCATGTCTGTTCTGCGATTTCGGCTGAAACAGCCTAATACGAAAAAATAAAAATATAAGAAAAACTTTGATTCCCGACACGATCGTTCGGGTGATTTTTAATTTAACGCAATAAAAACAAATTGTCAATACCCAAAATGAAATTTCTTACATTCTTGTTGTGATTTCCGGTGAAAAATGATATACTAACCTTATTCCAGAATAGAAAGCGTCCGAATGGACATCAATACCATGATTGGGAAACCATCCAATCATGATATAATGAGCGTAAGTGAGCCAACATGCTTGCATGATTGGCGAACGGCGAATTTGATCATGACAGCTGCGAAGCAGCGGAAAGCGCCGTAGGCGCGTGTCATGATATATTAAGCATGAATAGGCACTATGAAAGAGAGGTAGTTCATTATGTTTATTGTATTGGCAGGAGGACTGCTTATTGTCATCGTTGTTGCTGTTGTCGCGGCGGTTGTATCCGCTGTCTGCTCTGCCGTAGCAGTAGAATCTGATCCGCAGGAATAAACAGTCAGGGGAATGACTGTGAAATCATTCCCCATTTTTTTCAGCCTGTATTTTCGCTGCCAGTTCTTCCAGATACATCCAGCGTTCCATCTTTGTCTCCAGCTCTTTTTCCGCCGCTTCCTTTTCCCCGGTCAGCTCACCAAGCTTTACAAAATCCTTTGCATACTTGAGCATATCCGCATCGCACCTTGAAATCTTTTCCTCAAGCGCTGCAATATCATTTTCTATCGTCTCATAGTCCTTCTGCTCCTGGTAGGAAAACTTCAGCTTCTGCTTCTGACCTGCCTTCCAGTTCTTTCCCTTTGCATCCGAGCCGATCCCGCTTCCGCCCTTGCTCCGTTCCACCTTATCGACAGGCTCCTGCTCCGCACGCTTCCGGTTTGCATAATCGGTATAGCCGCCCTCATGCTGCACAAAAATTCCATCCGCCTCCATGGCAAAAATGCGCTGCACGGTTCTATCCAGAAAATACCTGTCATGCGACACCACGATGACAATGCCTTGAAACTGATCCAGATAATCCTCCAGAGTTCTCAGCGTCGCAATGTCAAGATCGTTGGTCGGCTCGTCAAGGATCAGCACATTCGGCGCCCCCATAAGCACCTTCAAAAGATACAGCCGCCTTCTCTCGCCGCCCGAAAGCTTTCCGAGCAGACCATATTGATCCTCTCCCGCAAACAAAAAGCGTTCCAGCATTTTCGCCGCGCTGACCTTTCCCTCCGGCGTATCCACAAACTCCGCAACATCGCGGATATAGTCTATCACGCGCTGACCGGGCTTCATTTCGTCACCGATCTCCTGTGCGTAATAGCCGATCTTCACGGTCTGGCCGAGCTCGATATGACCGCTGTCCGGCTCGATCTCCCCGGTAATCATCTTCATAAGAGTAGATTTTCCGCTGCCGTTCGGTCCTATGAAGCCAACACGGTCATTCTTCCCGAACAGATAGGTAAAATCATGTATCAGCACTCTGTCACCATATGCCTTGCTGACATGCTCCAGCTCCACCGTCGTCCTGCCAAGCCGTGTCACTGCGGACGCCATCTCGACCCTGCCGTCCTTCTCCGGGGCTTTTCTGCCCTGCAGCTCCTCGAACCTGTCCAGACGTGCCTTCTGCTTGGTCGATCTCGCCTTTGCCCCCCGCCTGACCCATGCCAGCTCGTTGCGCAGGATGCTCTGCCGCTTCCGCTCGCTCGCCTCCGCCATCTCCTCGCGCTCCATCTTCAATTCCAGATAGCCCTCATAATTGGCTTCATAGGAGTAGATGCTTCCCTTATCGATCTCGATGATACGGTTGGTCACGCTGTCGAGGAAATACCTGTCATGTGTTACCATGATGACAGCGCCCTTGCGCTTTTTCAACACATCCTCCAGCCAGTCACTCATCACATTGTCCAGATGGTTTGTCGGCTCATCCAGCACGAGAATCTCCGCCGGAGACAGCAGCACGGACACCAGCGCCAGACGCTTGCGCTGCCCGCCGGAAAGCTGCCCGCAGGGCTGTCCGAACTCCGTGACCCCCAGCCTTGTCAACATCGATTTCGCGTCCGCCTCGATATAGCCCGCATTGCTCTCTGTCCTGTTGCAGCGCAGAACAGCCTCCAGAACCGTCTCCTCATCATCGAACTGTGGGTTCTGCGGCAGGAAACGGATCATGCAGTGGTTGGCTGTTATGATCTTCCCCTCATCCGGCTCCTCAAGCCCTGCAATCATTTTCAGCAGCGTCGATTTTCCGGTTCCGTTGATGCCGATGATTCCGGCTTTCTCGCCCTCCTGCAGATAAAAGCTCGCATTGGAAAATAATCTGCGCTCTCCGTATGCCTTGGTAATATTGTCAACTGTCAAAATGTTCATGGCTTCCTCCAGCTCCAACCGTCCTTTTCTTTAATCCAGCGCGCCGTAGGTCACCATGCGCAGTTTTCTCACAGACGTTGTCGTCCCTGCGCCGCAGCGCTGGATAAAGTACAAAAATACCAGATCCTCCGCGCTGTCCATGCACACATAATTTCCTGTCCAGCCATCCCAGCCAAACTCACCCAAAGACGCATTGCTACCCGCCGCACTGTCATCCTCCAGCACCCGCATCAGGCAGCCGTAGCCATAACCCTTAAGGCTGTCCCAGTCCAGCGATACCCTCTGCTGTGCGGTCAGATGATTATGCGTCATAAACTCCACCGTCTTACGCCCCAGAATCCGCCGTCCGCCATAGCTGCCCTTCCCGACGAGCATCTGTGCAAAATGGGAATAATCGTCCAGCGTGGAGACCAGACCCGCGCCGCCGGATTCAAATGCCACATCCTCCCCGTAATATTCGCCGAGATGGCTTCCCACATGCGGAACGAGCACGCCTCCCTCCGCAGGCTCATAGTGCTGCGCAAAGCGTCCGCGCTTATTCTCCGGCACAAAGAAGCCGGTGTCCGGCATATTTAACGGCTCAAAGATCTCCCGCCTCAGAAATTCCCCGTAGGGCACACCCGCGATTTTCTCCACAACTCCGCCGAGAACATCCGCCGAAAAGCCGTACATCCACCTTTCGCCCGGCTGAAATACCAGCGGAACACCGGCTATTCCACGCATATATTCCTGCGTGTCAACCCGCTCCCCCTGCATTCTGCGGCGGACGAGTCCCTCCACAACCGCCTGCATCCGCCTACCCGGCTCTGTCGTCTCATCCGGATAAGTAATGCCCGATGTCATGTTCAAAAGGTCAAAGATCGTCACCTCGCGCACCGCCGGGACTTCGCTTCCGCTCTTTTCATCCCACACGCACTGTCCCGCAAAGCAGGGCAGATAGCGCGATACCGGTTCCGCCACATCCAGTTCGCCACGCTCCGCCAAAAGCATGACTGCTGCAGCCGTGACAGGCTTTGACATGGAGTACAGCCGGATAATCGTGTCCCGCTGCATCGGAAGTCCCCGCTCTGCATCCGCAAACCCGAACGCATTATAGTACAGCTCTTTTCCTCCCTGTATCACCAGCGCACTCGCGCCCTTGACATACCCGCTCTCCACCTCACGGCGGATCAGCCCGTCCATGATCTCCCGGTAATTTTCCCGCATACCTCTGTCTCCCATCTATTTTACAGTAAGGTCAAAAACTCCGATAGTCTGTAATTGTCTGAATTGTTTGAATGTGTAGGAACCTCTAGTTGTGCTTAGTAAAACTGTTTTCAGTATAGCGTACTCTCCCCCGTGATGCAAGACGAAAAGAACCGCGCACCTTTCGGCACGCGGCTCCGCGACATTCTAGCAATCTATTTCCGGCAATCAGATTTCCACTTCCAGATGCAGCACGCTGCATGCGGGAGCCGTGAACTTCACCTTGCAGCCGTCCACAGCAACAGCGGTAAATTCTACAGTATGTACCTCATCCGGCGCCTCAAAGGTATTATGCGCCTTCATGTCACCGGTCAGCACCTCTGCCTTTACGGACTTCACCGGAGTCTCGGCAAAGACAGCCTCGATCTCTGCGGCATCCGTCAGAGAAGCGTTTGTCAGCGTAACATGGAGCTTTCCATCCTTGCCCAGCGAAACGGACTCGGACAGATTCGGGATTCTGCAATCCTCCTCAATACCGATCTCCTCGGTCTCTACGGAAGATTCCAGCAGCTCGGCATCCTGATGATATTTGTAAAGATTAAATGCGTGCCAGGTAGGTGTCTTTAACATCTTCTCCCCGTCTGTCAGGATCACTGCCTGAAGCACATTTACCATCTGCGCAATGTTTGCCATCTTGACACGGTCGCAGTTCTTATTAAAGAGGTTCAGGTTGATGCCCGCAACCAGCGCGTCTCTCATGGTGCTCTGCTGATACAGGAAGCCGGGATTCGTTCCGGGCTCTACATCATACCAGGTTCCCCACTCATCGATAACCATGCCGATCTTCTTCTCCGGGTCATACTGATCCATGATCGCACCGTGGCGGTGGATCAGATCCTTCATCTTCAGAGTCGCCTTCAGAGTGCGGTACCATGACTTCTCGTCAAAGTCCAGAGCCGAGCCCTTCTTTCCCCAGTTGCCTGTAGGAAGTGTGTAATAATGAAGCGACATTCCGTTCATGAAGCCCCAGCCGTGGTCAAAGGTCGTCTCCAGCACCTTATCCGTCCAGTGATAATCGTCTGCGTTAGCGCCGCAGGCAATCTTGGAAATCGGCTTGCTGGAATTATAGTTGCGTACATAGGTCTGGTATCTGCGGTACATATCGCCGTAAAATTCAGGTCTCATGTTTCCGCCGCAGCCCCAGTTCTCATTTCCCACTCCGAAATAATCCACTGTCCAAGGCTCCTCATGTCCGTTTGCCTTTCTCAGATCAGCCATCGGGGAGACACCCTCAAAGGTCATATATTCCACCCACTCGCTCATCTCCTGAACGGTACCGCTGCCGAGATTTCCGTTGATATAGGTCTTGCAGCCCAGCTGTCTGCACAGCTCCATAAATTCATGCGTACCGAAGCTGTTGTCCTCCACAACACCGCCCCAGTGCGTATTAATCATCTTCTTACGTCCCTCCTTGGGGCCGATGCCGTCCTTCCAGTGGTATTCGTCTGCAAAGCAGCCGCCCGGCCAGCGCAGCACGGGCACCTTGATCTCCTTCAGCGCCTCGACAACATCCGTCCGCATACCGTTTACGTTGGGAATGTCAGAGTTCTCTCCCACATAAATTCCCTCATAGATACATCTTCCGAGATGCTCCGAGAAATGCCCCTGCAGTTCCGGATTGATGTGCCCCTTTTTTACCTTCGGATTCACATACAGTTTTGCCATGTCTTTTACCTCTCTTTTATTCAATATTTAATGAACCATTTAATTTTGTGTTTACATTTTCAGTCTAGCTCTTTGTAGTCAAAAAGTCAAATAGAAACGTATTAGCAGTTTATACAAATTTTTCAGCCCATTTTGTCACTATTCATCATTTTTAAATTTAGTTCATTTTTTGCTTCACTAATCATTCTAAAAATGCTATACTCAGATACGAAAAAATAGACGGCATGGCTGCCGTTTAGAAATGAGGTATCTCTATGCTCTACTTGTCTTCCCTTGATGAAGCGCAGGAAATTATCAAAGCGCTGAGCGCTCCCATGCGGATGGAGATCATGAAAATCATTTACGCAACCCCCGGAGTCAGCATGAATTATCTTGCAAAAACTCTCGGACTGACAAACAGCGCCGTCTCCATGCATGTCAGCAAGCTCGTTGCCGCCGGTCTCGTCCAGATCCAGACCAGCTCCGGCAAACGCGGAACCATGAAGCTGGTCAGCCCCTGTCATGACCGCATTGTCATCGATATGCTCCCCGAGCTTCCAAAGAAGGAAGAGCATTTTTATCTGGATGACATAAAGATAGGGTATTTTATCGCCTGCAACGTCACTCCGACCTGCGGTCTTTCCACCCCTGAGCATCTGATCGGCGCGATGGACGACATCAATGCCTTTACCTTCCCGGAGCACTTTGATGCCGGAATCCTCTGGTTTACCAGCGGTTATGTGGAATACGGACTTCCGAACCACCTTCAGGCAGGGCAGCGTCTGCGCGAGCTGCAGATCTCCTTTGAGATCTCCTCGGAATATCCCGGCTTCAATAAGGATTACCCTTCCGACATTCACTTTTCCCTGAACCAGACCCCTCTCGGCGTATGGGTGAGCCCCGGCGATTACGGCGACCGCAAGGGACACATCTCTCCGGCGTGGTGGCCTGAAAGTCTCAACCAGTATGGTCTGCTCAAGACCCTGATTATCAACGCGGAGGGAACCTATATGGACGGCGGTCTCAGGCTCTCCGATGTCACGATCGACGATCTGGGCATCGACTACAACAGCCGTATGATCTTCCGCATCGCCGTGCCTCAGGATACAGCCAACTGCGGCGGCTGTACCCTGTTCGGCGAACAGTTCGGAGACTACAATCAGGCGATCCGCGTCAAGGCTCTGTACGAGTGATGTCTACAATTCTCGTCGCAACCTTCGCCCCAAACACAGTGTCGTGCTCGACAAGCAGCATGGTCGGCTGATATTTCAGTATCAGCTGTTCCAGCTGCATACGCGAAAATACATCAATAAAGTTCAACGGCTCATCCCAGATATAAAGATGTGCCGGGGTCAGCAGGCTTGTCGCCAGCAGAACCTTTTTCTTCTGTCCCTCGGAATATTCTTCCATCCGCTTGTCAAACTGCGTCCGCTCGAAATCAAGCTGACGCAGGAGCGCCTTCAGCATACTTTCATCCAGACCATGCATCCTTGCATAATCCTTCAGCCCGCCGGACAGCCCGGAGGTATCCTGATTGACATAGGATATCCGCAGTCCCGCCGGAATCTCCAGTCTTCCGCTGGTCTCCGCATTGCCGGCATTTCCAAGCACCGCCTTGATGAAGCTGGACTTTCCACAGCCGTTTGCGCCGCGCAGCAGAACACGCTCTCCCCTGTGAAGCTCGAACCGGAAATCCTGCAGCACCGCTTTTCCCTCATACCGCAGTCCGAAATCCTGCGCTACAATATATAGCTCCTTGTGAAATTCCTGCGGCATCAGCTTGAGATCCACCGGATTCTCAATATCCTTCAGCAGTCCTTCCTTTTCCGCAATTTCATCATTAAGTCTGCGCTCTGTGTTCTTGACACGCTTCTGCATAGCCTTTGTCTTTGCGCCAATGTATGCCCGTGTATCAATACATCTGTCCGGCTCCTTCCGCGGGTCAAAGCCGATCTTCGTCTTCTCGTTTTTGTCTGCCCATCTGTCTATGCGGTCCGCAGCTGCCCTCAGCTTGCCGATCTCCTTCAGATGCTTTTCGTTCTCGGCGCGGTTAAAGTTATCCGTTCTCTCCTTATTTTCCCACCAGCTTGAAAAGTTGCCCTTCTCTACGCCGATCGACTTCCGGTTCAATACGAGAACGTGATCGATGCAGGCATCCAGAAGCTCTCTGTCATGTGAAACAAGGATGAATCCTTTCTTGGATCGGAGATACTCCTTTACCACCTGTCTTGCCTCAACGTCAAGATGGTTCGTCGGCTCATCCACCAGCAGGAAGAAGTTCTCCTGCGAGAACAGGAGCGCCAGCATCGCCTTCGTCCGTTCCCCATGACTCAGGGTGCAAAAGGGTCTGTACAGACATTCTGCGTCCAGTTCCAGCTGATCCAGCTCCCGGAGCACCTTCCACATCTCGCAGCCGGGGCGCAGCTGTTCAAACAGCTCCGCGGCCGCAAGCCCCTCCTGCCCCTTTTCTATTTCATAGGGGAAATAGTCAAACGCTGCCGATGCCCTGATACTCCCCTGATATTCCTGCTTTCCCTGTAAAAGCCGCAGAAAAGTCGTCTTTCCTTTGCCGTTTCTGCCGATGAAACCGAGCTTCCAGTCCGTGTCGAGCTGGAACGAAACATTCTCAAAAATATTGTCATAGCTGCCCTCATAGCTGAAGGTCAGATTTGATACTGTAATTTGTGACATAAAATTCCCTCCTTTTCCGTTGCCAAAAAGAGAGAGATTACACCCTTACACCGATAAATGGGCACAAAAATAAGGCGGATGTGCGGCATAATCCACTTTTGGCAACATGAAAAACGAAGATTCCGCCTTTCCGGCTTCCATCCCCGCTACTTAACCGTTTCATGTTCTCAAAAGTTGACTATCTCCGCACTCCAGCCTCCGCGCTATGTCTGTATTTTCAGCGCCGTCACCCCTGCATAGCCTGTGGTTTTCCACGTTACCGACCGTGATTTGTATGTCCGCAGCGCTGCGCCGAATCTTTTCATACGGTAAATATACCATAATTATTCATTTTGTGCTATACTCTTTTTAAAGAAATTTTAGGTGTCTTGCGCAACGTCACTTGAGCAACAAACACCTAAAGGAAATTTTCAAAGCGAGGATTTTTATGAGAATCAAGGATGCTGTTTCCAATTTGCAGAAAAGCCACCCGGAGGATGCGCTTCATCCGCTTTCTACCTCATGGGGTGAACAAATCATAAAGGCTGACACGGAGTCCGTCTGGCAGGAATATCCAAGACCCCAGCTGGAACGCGACAATTACCGTATGCTCAACGGAAAGTGGAGCTGCTGGTTCGCTCCGGTCACAGACGACCATCTCATGCCTCTGAAGGGAGAAATTCTGGTTCCCTTTTCTCCCGAAGCCCTGCTCTCCGGCGTCGACAGGCAGCTGCAGCCCGATGAATATTTATGGTACGAGCGTTCCGTCAGCTTTACCGCGGATGAACTGGCACGCAAGACCAAGGGGCAGCGCTGTATACTCCACTTCGGAGCCGTGGATCAGCAGGCGGTAGTCTATTGCAACGGTCAGGAGGCGGTCTCCCACACCGGGGGTTATCTCCCCTTTGAAGCAGATATTACGAATTACGTCTCTGACGAACCGATGCTTCTGCAGGTGCGCGTCCGCGACGTAAGCGACACCTCCTGGTATACCCGCGGAAAACAGACCTTAAAGCGGGGCGGCATGTTCTACACCGCCCAGAGCGGTATCTGGCAGAGCGTGTGGTACGAGTGGGTGCCTGAAAATTATATCCGTAAGATGAAGATCACCCCGGATGCCGACCACGGTGCTGTCTCCATTGAGCTATGCTCGGAAAAAGAATTTTCTTCCATTTCCTGTACTGTATATAAGGCGACGACAAACTTTGTGGCATCCACCGACGCTGTATCCCATTCTCTCCCCGGGGAGCGCACCATTGCCCTGATCGGAGTGTCTGTACAGCGCGAGTCCTCCTCGCCGAATGTCCTGCGGCTGGTTCTCCCAGAGGATGCCGTTCATCTCTGGACACCGGAGCAGCCCTATCTCTACAGCTTTACCATCATTGCGGACAATGACCGGATTCACGGCTACTTTGCACTGCGCAGCTTCACGGTCGAGCCCGACGAAAACGGCACTCTCCGGTTCTGCCTGAACCACACTCCGTATTTCCTTCACGGGCTGCTGGATCAGGGCTACTGGCCGGACGGGCTGATGACCGCCCCCTGCGACGAGGCATTTATCTATGACATTGATCTGGCGAAAAAAACAGGCTTTAATATGCTGCGCAAGCACATTAAGGTCGAGCCGATGCGCTGGTACTACCATTGCGACCGTCTCGGAATGATTGTCTGGCAGGACATGGTGAACGGCGGAACTGCCTACCATATGCCCCTGCTATGCTATCTTCCCACCATATTCCCCAACATCGGAATTCACACACGCGATTCGCATTACAAGCTCTTCTCGCGCGCAGAGGAGGAAGGACGTCTGGCGTGGGAACAGGAATGCATGGATATGATAGAGCATCTGTACAGCGTGCCGTCCATCGCCGTCTGGGTTCCCTTCAACGAGGGCTGGGGACAGTTTGATGCCGCCAGAATTGCCAAGAATGTGAAAGAGAAAGATCCCACCCGCCCGGTCGATCATGCCAGCGGCTGGTTCGACCAGAAGGCCGGCGATTTCAAGAGCATTCACAATTACTTCCGCACACTGAAGGTGAAGTCCGACAAAAAACGTGCCTTTGTCATCAGCGAATACGGCGGCTATGCCTGCCATATCCCCGGTCACTCCTCCGTAGACCGGATCTACGGCTATCGCAAGTATGCCAACCCGGAGGAATTGACCACCGCCTACCGGCAGCTGCTTGAAAAGCAGCTCTTCCCGCTGGTTGACAAGGGCTTAAGCGGTGCCGTATATACACAGCTTTCCGACGTGGAGGAGGAAGTGAACGGTCTGGTAACCTATGACCGGAAGATTGTTAAAATACAAATGACGTGACCATCCGGCCACGTCATTTGCATTTCTGATTACTCTATGACATTCCATTTACTGTCTTGTACTTATAAAGCATTTCTGCATGGTTCTGCTCCTCGATCTGGATATCTGCCAGCAGCTTGCGAAGGCTGCTCTCTCCGAAATTGAAGACATTCGTGTTGTACTCGCCGGAGACCAGCTTCTCCGTACCGATACAATCTGTCGCAAGAAACGCATCATGCTGCTTGTCCTCAGAATTCGTCATACCGGAATAGGTTGCCTTGGGCTCATATTCCTTTCCGTCGGAATCGTTGCAGTTGCAGGTCGGCACCGTACCCTCCAACACCTTGCCCAGAGACTCGTAGTGCTCCCTCTCCTTGCTCTGCAAGGTCTGGAAAAGGCTCTTTAATTCAGGGTCTCTCGCCTGCTCTGCATATTTTCCGTACTTCTCCACACAGCTCTTTTCCTGTGTCTGCAAATCCTGGATTGCTGTCCGTTCCTTCTCTTTTAAAATCATCGCGCTCATCCTTTCCTGAAAAACTATCTTTTACAAAGATATATTTGACAGGAAAAAAAGCTTTTATTCCGTCTTCGCAAAGATTATTTTCTTTCATCCAGATAAAGCTGTATCCGGTTGTCTATCGCCCTGACAACATCCTGTGCCTTTCTGGCATCCGAAAAATAGCTCTCTGCTTCCTCCCATATAATGTCAAAAAGAACAGTGTCACCTTTATCCGGCAGACAGCTCTCCATAAATGCCTTGTATTCCTCCACATAGGTGCTGCCATCTGCCTTACCCGGCAGCAGTCCCAGCCCTTCCCACATATATTGTTCAACGTATTCATTATACTGCACGGTTACATCCGTAATATCCTTCCGCACACTGAGACTATTCTTGAATTCCGCCTGATTCTCAAGCGAAAGCATATATTCCAGAAATGCTTTTATCGCTGTCTTTTCCTGTGCATTCCTGTTTACCGCAAGAATTCCTCCCACCGAGAAATAATTGCCGCTTCCCTCCTCCACCGGACAACCGACTGCATGTCCCGCACCGTCAATGTCCGAGAGTATTCTAAAGAAGAAATCTGCCCTATTGAACGGATAGTTCATCGCAAGATAGCTTCCCTCACGGACGCGCGCCGCTCCGTCCACTCCGCCTGAACCGGCATTGCCATTTCCGCTGTACTTTTTCACCAGCTCCAGAACCGCTGCAAAATCATTCTCCTCGAACCGGCTCTCTCCGCTCTCAAGGTCGATAAATTTTGACCGCTCAAGATCAATTCCAATCAGACTGTACAGCGTGTTGTATAAATCCATGTCTCTCGTCGGGTAGGTGAACAGTCCCTGCAAATCCTTCTTTTCGTCAGTCAGCCTGAGAATATCGTCGAGCGACCAGCCCTCCCCGTCCCATGTCTGTCCGCTGGTAAAAAGAGTTCTGACACCTGAAGAAATACCGGGGACAATTCCCAGAAGCGTCCCGTCAAGTTCGCCAAGGCTCTTCACATTCGGAAGCAGCTTATCCATGACGGAGGCATCCACAAATTCTTCCAGATCCGCCAATGCCCCCATGTCGGCAAGCGCCGTGAAATCTTCATAGGAGAGATACAGCAGATCAGGCCCCCCCCCATTCACAATATCTGCCATAATCCGGTTGCGGTAGCTGTCCGTGTCGGCCCCCGGCTCCTGCATATCTACCGAGTATTGCGGATAGACCTGGTTAAACCGTGTAACACCACTCTTGAAATCACTGTTTCCATCACAGAGCATTGCAAGCTGTATCGGCGCCTCCTCTACGTTTTCTGAGAAGGTCATCACATATTCTTTTTTCAGAGTACCCACATACAGCCAGACATCACCATTTTCACCCGCCAGAAGGCAAAGTCTGTCAGTCTGCGGGGAAATACCGATGTTTGCAAAGGAGAACAGCGTCTCTCTGCTGCCATCCTCCACATTCCAGCAATTCAGTTTCTCCTGTGCGATATAGAACAGCTGCTGCCCCGACATTCCGCAGAGGAGAGTCACCGTCTCCTGCGGCAGCACAGCGCGTTCCTTCCATGTACCAGATTCCCCGTCAAAGGTAATCAGCTTTGTATCCCCTGTTCCCTCGTCCGTCACCGGAAAGATCACTTCACCGCTTCCGCTCTTCACGGGAGCACCTATGCTTCTTCCTTCACCTCCACAGGAGTAGGTTCCTGCTGTTTTCCCCTCTGCATCGAACGAGAGGCATTCCTGTCCATTCCCCGAAACCACAAAATAGTAACCGTCACTGTATCGGAACACAGGATTTCCTTCGGCATCTGCGAGCTTCTCCTCCGGGCGTATTTCCGTCTGCAGAGCACCGCTCCGGTCGGTATTCACAATCCGATATTCTCCGGATGTCTCCCCTGCCTCAATCAGGAAGCTCATGCCGCTTTCCGAAAGGTCAAAACCGACCACTGTTTCATCGGTCAGGTTCCAGTCCCCCAGAGGTAATTCCACCGTTGTCTTTTCAAAATCCGGGACGGCATAGCGCTCCAGAAAACATTGATAACCGGAATCCATATAAAAGCTTCTCAGGACGTAAAAACCATCCTGTCCGGCAAGTGTGCGCGGTGTTATGGTATATTCCGCATTTTCCGGTTTCAACACCTCGAGTCCGCCATAGTTCGCCGGGCGCAGCCGGTTCGTCTCCTGTCTCTCTGCCGCCGGAAACATTTCGTCACTGTTCTGTGTTTTCTTCCCGTCCTGACTCTCCGTGTCTGTATTTGTCGTTGTCCCTTCCGCCCCACAGCCGGAAAATGTCAGCAGCGCTGCCGCCAGTGCAGCCAGAATTCTCATCCCTTTTTTCATTGATTTCTCCTTCTTGTTGAATTCTATCGCATCCTCCGCTCAGCCGTCAGCTTCTCTGCTTGGATATTTCGATCAGCTTCTGCATGCGGCTTGTGATTTTGCCCAGCACATTTGAATTTTCCTCCTGGGCTGCCATAGTCTCATTCGCATGGGCGGACGCTTCCTCCGAAATTGCAGAAATCGTCTCTATTGAATCCACAATGCGCTCATTGGCTGCCTTTAATTCGCTGATATTTGTGCTCAGCTTTTCCACGTTTTCCCGAATTTCAAGCGTATTGTTCCGAATCTGACTGAAATTCTCTGCCGTGTGCTCCGTTGACTGCTTCTCGTCATCGATTGCCGCAATCATTTCGCGCACGACCGTCACCACCTCATTGATCGCAACGGATAAGTTACCGATCAGGTCTGTAATGTGCACGGTTGCCGTCTTTGTCTGCGTCGCCATGCCCGAAATTTCCGTGGCAACGACCGTAAAGCCCTTTCCTGCCTCACCGGCCCTCGCCGCCTCAATGCTGGCATTCAATGCCAACAGGCTTGTCTTCGAGGTAATGCCGCTAATCAGCTCCACGATCGAATGCATCTCTTCAATATATTTATCCAGTGTTTCCAGCTTGTCGGCAGCGTCAGAGCCCTTCTCCACAGAATGCTCCACATGAGCCACGAGCGTCTCCACCTGCTTGTTTGCCCGCTCCAGGATCTCCATTGTCTGCTTCATATTATTGTCGATCTTTTCCGCCGCACCACTGACAAAATCGACCTTTTGCTGAATCTCCTCGGTCTGGTGCAGCTGCTTCTGCACCGCTTCTGCAGTCTCGGTCGTTCCGCTGCCGACCTCCGCCATCGCATTCTTTGTCATCCCGGAGGACACGTTCAACTTCTCGACCTTTCCGTAAATGTCTTCCATACCTGCCTGCATCTGTTCTGACATTCCGCTAAGCTCCGTCAGCAGGCCCTCCGTCCTGCTCTGCGCCTCTTTGATGTCATCGAGCTTCTGACGGCTGTTCGCATCCGAGGTCTTTGCCGCATAGATGGAATACACCGCCACAAGCACCATGGCAACGACCTGAACGACTGCCTCATCTCTTCCCTGATAGCCGAATTTTCTCGTGAGTGCTCCGCCTACTGTCATAATCAGACTCAGGATGATCGTTCCCGCATTGATCTGTATTGAAAACTTTACATCATTAAATACCGTCACCAGAAGGATCATAGGAATCACGAGCACATAGATGTTTGCCTCCTCCGTCGTCAGAACCATCACGGAATAAGTAATGGCAAAGCCGATTCCCACTGTGTGTTTAATCATGGGTGTCTCTTTGTCCTTCAGAAAGAAAAACCATCCCAGCGCAACAGGCGCCAGCGCCAGCGCGACGATCATCACCGAATACAGGATTCCCCGCTCGCCTCTCAGGAAACGCGCTAAGTAGAAAGCTGCTACTATCAATGCCTCTATCGTATGCCCGTACAGAGCTGTCCTGTTATTTCTCTGCACCTCGCTGATCCTATTATCTCCCATTTCCCGCTCCTTCTCCTTTGTTTGGTAATCTGAATACAAAAAACTGATAAATTAGTAACCCTTTTCTAAATATATCATTGTTCTATCTTTGCTTCAAGATGTTTTTGTATAGACACCGCATTACTATTGTGAAATAATAAGCTATATCATAGTAAGTTGGAAAGAACGAGTATATTATGCGAAAAATTTTAATTATAGATGATGACGCCGATCTTGCTCTCATAACCGGCGATATGTTAAAAAGCTATCACTATCAGATCACTACGGCAACGGACGCCGACGAGGCCTTCGCCCTTCTGGAGAAGCAGCAGTTCCATATGATCCTTCTGGATATTAACCTGCCGGGCACAACCGGCTTCGAGGTCTGCCGCGAGCTGCGGCGTGTTTCCAGGGTTCCCGTCATCTTTGCCAGCGCACGTACCCATGAGGAGGATAAGATCAAGGGACTTGATCTCGGCGGCGACGACTATCTTGAAAAGCCCTACTCTCTCAAGGAGCTGCTGGCAAGGGTCAACGCCCTCATGCGCAGGACCTACGGCAGCGAAGAGGCAAATCATTGTTACCGCTTCGGCAATGTTCTCGTGGAAACCGGCAGACGCAGGGTTATCCGGAACGGTGCGGAGATTCACATGGCGCTCAAGGAATTTGATGTCCTTGCCTATCTCTGCGCCCATCACGGCGACGCAGTCAGCAAGGAGACACTTCTCCACGCCGTCTGGGGAATCTACTCCGAAGCGGAATTAAGCACTGTTGCTGTCCACATCCGCTGGCTGCGCGAAAAGCTCGAGGAAGATCCCTCACATCCCAGGTGGCTGAAAACGGTGTGGGGTATCGGTTATCAGTTAGAAGCCGAGGAGGTAGACGAACCATGAAGAAAAAGCTATTGCAGATTGTGATCTGTTTTTTCCTGATCCTGCTTTTGTCTGTCGCCACGTTATTCTTTGCCACAGCAGGCTTGTCCGACCAGACACAACGCGGAGCCGATCTCGTTCTGCTGAATGAAATTGAACAGCTCAGCAGTGGAACCACCGACGATACCCGCCTTCACAATGCCATTTCCGCGCTGAGAGAAAGCATAGGGACAAAAGATTATGCAGAGAGAAATCTCTATCTTTTCCGGCTTTCCCTTATTTTTCTGGCACTGGGCGCTCTCTTTCTGACAATCGTTTTCTTCTATATTTATAAGAAAATCCTGCAGCCGTTTCACCGCTTGGAGCGCTATGCCGAGGAGATCGCGGGCGGTAATCTGGATGTCACGCTCGACTATGAGCGCACGAATTTTTTCGGGGAATTTACCTGGGCATTTGACCATATGCGCGAGGAGATCCTGCACGCAAAGAAAAAGGAGCAGGCTGCCATCTCCGAGAACAAAACCGTGATCGCCGCCCTCTCCCATGACATCAAGACACCTATCGCGTCCATCCGTGCTTACTCCGAAGCTCTGGAAGCAAATTTAAATTCCGAATACGAAACGCGCCAGAGATATGTCTGCACAATCATGAAAAAGTGTGATGAGGTCACAGCCCTTGTCAATGACCTCGTGCTGCACTCGCTGTCCGAGCTGGAAAAGCTGGAAATCCACATGCAGGAGCTTGAAATAGCCCCTGTCATAGAGGAGACGGCCGCCGGGCTTGAATTTCCCGGTCTGACGCTCCATACTCCCCTGCCATGCGGAACCGTCTGCGGCGACGGAAAGCGCATTGCGCAGATCATCGAGAATCTGATAAACAACGCCCGAAAATATGCCCCGGGAAAGGGCGTTCATGTCTATGCGGAAATAAACGATGGATTCTACTGTGTGCATGTGCGGGACGAGGGAAACGGGATTCCCCCGGAGGATATGCCTTTTATACTGCAGAAATTCTACCGTGGACGGAATGCTGCCGAACAGCCCGGAAGCGGTCTGGGGCTTTATATTGTAAAATATCTCATCGAGGCAATGCACGGAAGCATCCGCCTGAGCAACAGTCCCACCGGTCTGGACGCTGTATTTTCTTTGCCGCTGAATAAGGATATTTCTTAAAGACTTCTTAATAACTTTTCTGCTATCATTCTGACAGATTTAAGAAACAAATCAGGTAATTGCGAAACTCAGGTTTTTACAAGGGACGTTGCGCAAAATGCACAGACCACCGCAGGCACGCTTTCGCTACCTTCCGCTCGCAACGGCGCATAAGATGCCAAAGTACGCCATCTAAGCGCCGGCGGCTCCAGAGTGCACTGCTTGTGGTCAGGTACATCTTGCACAACTGTTATTTGATATTTGTGAGTTTCACAAACACCTAAATGTGTAAAGAACAGAAAGGAAAAAACAGAATGAAAAATGCAATTCTCAAGGCAGAAGGTCTATGTAAGAGCTTTGCGCATAACGGTGTCCAGAATCATGTGCTGGACAAGGTCAACGCCGAAATCTACGAGGGGGATTTCACGATTATCATGGGGGCTTCCGGTGCCGGAAAATCCACTCTTCTCTACTCCCTCAGCGGCATGGATTCCATCACCGCCGGAAAAGTTTTTTATAAGGGAAAGGATTTCAGCAATCTCAGCGAAAAGGAAATGGCGCCCTACCGCGCAGGAGATTTCGGCTTCGTATTTCAGCAGAGCCAGCTTGTAAGTAATCTGACGCTCCTGGAAAATGTCGCTGTGACAGGTTATCTGAACAAGAAATATTCCTCCGCCGAGACAAAGAGAAGAGCCATCGAGCTCCTTACCAAAATGAATCTGGAAAAGGCAGTCAACCGCTATCCGTCGCAGGTTTCCGGCGGCGAGGCGCAGCGCGCCGCCATTGCCAGAGCGATGCTGAAGGAGCCCGGCATCCTGTTTGCAGACGAACCTACCGGTGCCTTGAACAAGCGCAACACGACCGATGTTCTGAATCTGCTGACAGAGTTGAACCGTGCAGGTCAGAGCATCCTGATGGTAACACACGACATTCGTGCCGCAATCCGCGCGACCAGACTGCTCTATCTTGAGGACGGAAGAATCATCGGTGAGATGGAGCTGCCTCCCTATGAGGAAGCGGATGCAAAGAACCGGGAAGCCCAGACAAATGCATGGCTTACCTCTATGGCATGGTAGGGAGGTGGAAAGCTATGAAATACTGGGTTTTACTTCGCTCCAATATCCGGAAGCAAAAAGGCAGCTACATAGCCATTCTGCTTCTGATGCTGATTATTTCCCTGACACTCAGCAGCGTCCTGACGCTCTGGTGCAACTCGGAACGTTATCTGCAATCCGAGATGGATCGCCTGAACTTCGGTGACGTCATCTACTGGATCTATGATATGCCTGACTTTGAAGATCTGGAACAGGACATCCGGGATCTCCCCGACATCTCCGGAGTTGTCTCCGAGCAGTTTATTGCTGCCTCCGGTTCTCTCAACGCCAAAGCCATGTCATATCTCTTCATCCGGGCCTACGATGCAGAAAGTACTCCGTTTCGTCTTTTCGACGAAAATTCCGGCGAATATGCAAAGGCTTCCGAGCCTCTCCGGGATGGCGAAGCCTATGTTCCGGTCAGCTTCCGGTCAATCTATGATGCCGTCATCGGAGATGTCTTCTGTCTTAATATGGCTGACGGAACCGAGGTTTCCTATGTGATTCGCGGCTTCTTTGAAGATCCTACTGCGGGAAGCTCCATGATGGGCATGAAGAATCTCTTTGTAAACAGCTCTGATTTTGAACAGCTTCACGGCAAAGCCTTTCCCCTCGTGGAAAACAGTTCACCGGAGGATGCGGCTCTTGGCTATACGATCCACATATTCCAGAACCCCAAAAGCTCCCTTACGCACAAGGAGCTGCAACGCAATATCAACGAGAATACAGCCATTAACTCCTACATGGGCATGGCACATTCCCGGGAGACGATTCTTGGCTTTATGCTGATCCTGCAGAAAATTTTTATCACCTTCCTTGTCACCTTTGCTGCCGTGCTGGTCGTAGTCGCCCTGATCGTAATCAGCCACAGCATTACCAGCGGTATTGAACAGGATTATGTAAATCTTGGTATTTTAAAGGCTTTGGGCTTTACCGGCGGGCATCTGCGCATCGCGCAATGTCTGTTCTATATGACCGCTCTCGGAATCGGCATGCTCTCCGGCACGCTGGCATCGCGCCCTCTGGTTTCCATTCTCGGAAATATCCTTCTTCCGGTGATGGGAATCCTGCCCTCAAGCCAGCTTCCGATGACAGAAATCCTTCTGCTCTTCGGTGCAATCCTTGCGTTGCTCTTCCTGTTTCTTCTCGCCCGTACCGGCAAAATCGGAAGAATCAAACCCATCGTTGCCATACGAAACGGAAGCGAAGACATTTTCTGGAACGGTCATTTCCAGCCGCAGCTCCATGGAAAATGCCTGCAATTCTGGCTTGCGGTGCGGCAGATCTTTTCCGGGAAAAAGCATTATATCGGCGTCTGCTTCGTCACCGCCCTGCTTGTCCTTTTTCTCTCCCTCTGCGGGCGAATCCAGAGCTGGATCGGCGAGGATGGCGGCGGGCTGAAGACCGCAATGAGCATGGCCTCCGTGGAAGGAAAAACCTACGACTTTGCTGTCCTCTATCCGGACGAAACAATCCGTTCGGAGGCAGAGCAGCTGTTGTCTGACAGGACGAAGCTTCTCGCAAACTACCAGTCGCTCTCCGTCTCTGCAAAGCTCAACGATATGGACTACCTGATGAATGTTATCTCAAATACGGAATATTTTCATATTCTGGAGGGACGAACCTGTAAGTACGACAACGAAATTGTCATCACAGAGACCGTAGCTTCTGAAATGTCACTGAATATAGGCGATACCGTAACGGTCTCCTCAGGCAGCGGAAGTGCCGATTATATCATCACCGGCATCAATCAGTGCGCCAATGATATGGGTGCAAACTTCAGCATGGGACAGAACGGCTACACGAGAATCAGTGACGAGACCAGCCGCTTTTATGAGAATTATGTGTTGGAGGATAACAGTCTGAAGGAAACACTCATACAGGAATTAAGAACCCGTTACGGAGACAAAGTCAAGATCGACGAGAATAACTGGTCCGGCATAGACGGCATTGTCAGCGCCTCACGTGCACTCAATCTTGTCATGTATGTTATCAGCATGATTTTCAGCCTGATCGTCGTCTATATGACAGGAAGCAGGATTCTCTTCCAGGAGCAGCACGACCTCGGCATCTACAAGGCGCTCGGTTTCCTCTCTTCGCGCCTGCGCCTCTCCTTTGCCATACGCTTTGCATTGGTATCCGGCATTGGCGCCCTGCTTGGTATTGTCCTGAGCATTTACCTGACTGATCCCATTGTCTCAAGGGTGTTCCTGCTGTTTGGTGTCAGCAGCTTCCACTCTGGTCTGGATACGGTCAGCATGCTTCTCCCGGCTGTCTTTGTTGTTGTAATCTTCTTCCTCTGCGCCTATCTGGTATCCGCACGAATGAAGAACACCGATCCGGGTGGGCTTATATCCGAATAACGGATCACATTAAAGGGGCTGAGCTTCTGCCGGGTAGGTTTATTTTGCTGAGATTTTATTCTTTATGCGCAGGCTTGCCTCAACATGCATAATCCAGTGTCTGGAAAAGGGCATCTGAATCAACCCTCTGATGTCCTTTCCACACCAGTAATCGATCAGCCAGAACGCTTTTTCGTCTGTGCTTACGACTCCAAGCGCCCTCAGCTCCTCTTTGTCTGCGTCTGTAAATTTCCGTTTTAACTCCCGATAGGATAGCTCCTTCAAAATGTTTTCCGTACTTTGTTTTACCTCCGCACTGTATTCGTACAGTCTCTCCAGATCCAGCACAGATGAGAAATCCGCGATCTGCTGCCCTGTCAGTTCATTCCCCGTTGTCACAATGGGCGAACCGATTTTCTCCTGATACCCGTTTGCGAAGAAAATCTGGCAGTCCTTCCGGATCAGAGTGTGTGCGACAATATCCTCGATTCTGAAAATATGCCATATAGAGTATGCGATTGTCTTACTGTGGTATCCGTCCGCATTCAGAAAAGGTATCGCGTTGAATTCATCACGACTTAATTCCTGTTTCATGCAATACAACTCTTCCATAAGCTTTTGTCGTAGGAGCAGAACCGATTCTATACCATCCGAAAAGGTTGCTTCCCGCTTCAACTGCTCCTGAACTGTTTTATTTAACTCCAACCATTCTTTATCCCCATTTCTGCGCACGTTCTTTGCGCATAGCGAGTTTGTATGCAGTCATTTTACCGTATCTTGCCCGGTAGTACAAGAAATTAATCGCTCCTCTCACCGCTTCATCCAGAAACAGGGTGATGTAGATTGCCATCATGTTCATATGGATTTTCTCGACGAGAAACCATGAGACGCTAATTACCAATATCGAGCCGAAAATCTGCGAAAAGAGCATCCACTTCGTATCGCCGTTGACGCGGATGGCATTTCCGCAGATGACATTCATGCTCTGCGGAATCATAATGACACCGATCATGATGAGAAAGACCGCGCCTTCCTCGATCAGCAATCCATCATTCGAGAAAATCCCCAGCAACGGTCGCGGAAAGCTCAGGAAGAGGAGCGCCGCCCCTGTCACATACAGTGCCGGGAACCCGCATTTCCCGAAAATCAATATCCATGAAACCAGAATATTCAACCCCGCCTTAAGGATTCCCGCATACATGATCGGTCTGGTCTCTCCCATTCCCTGCAGCATCGCCTGCAGAGAGCTGTCTACCCCGACAAACAGGAAATAGAAAATGCAGACTCTGACATAGGAAAGACTATAGCCCATAATATTGCTGTCAACCTGAAAGAATCTCAGTATCGTCTCTGCTCCGAAAAACCATGCTGCGAAGACAAGGATACCGACCATCGTATGATACACCGCCATACTCTTTACATAATCTGCAATTTTGTCCCTCTGTCCCGCGCCTGCCGCCGATACATACACCGTATCGAGATTTCCCAGAAAAGCCTTGTCTGTAAGCGACTGTAATTGAAATACCATGCCCTGAATAATCAACGGAAAGGCGACCTGAAAGATCGTTCTGATCCTCGCCCCCGCGTCAGCTCTGTTTTTGTTCACTGTCTTATACCTCTTTCCTATATCTGCTGCGACCATGCCGGCAGAATCTTCCGGTTTTGCATTTTTATCAGATCAAAATGAGCCGCTGTTTCCTTTGTCATATCTTTTCATTCCTTTCTGTCAGCTTTTTAAAGTGTCTTTGACTACAGGTGGCAACCTGATATTTGTCAATCCCTATACGCAAAAAACCGGAAAGCGTTTCCCACGCCTTCCGGTTTTTGCTATTTCTGCTTCAAACAATCTCATACTGCATAAGCTCGTACTTTAGTCTTGTTCCCTCCGTTATTTCCGGCGGAAGCAGTGCTCTCGCAACGAGCTTAAGATCATCCGTCTCAATATCCGTTCTTTTCAGCTTCGCATAGTCTCCGTCTATGCCGACTACCTCATAAAACCATGTTTCCATACTGCTCCGTTCCGGGCGTTCCCGCCCTGCTGCCATGCTTGTCCGTCAGATTTTAAGCGTCATCTCATGCCATTCCTCGCCGCCCCATGTGGAGTTTGCGATGCCGAGATCCTGAAATCCCATTTTCTTGTACATCACCACTTTTGGCTCAAGACAGGTCAGAACCAGAAGCTCTCTTCCGTTCTCCCGCTCCCTGTCGCCGTACCGGCGGACGATCTCCCGTGCAAGTCCCTTTCCGCGGTATTCCGGCAGTACGTCCAGTCCGACCAGCATAACGCTTTTCCCCTTTGGGTCGTGCAGGCTGATGTCCATAAAGAATTCATCCCGAAAGCTCGTCTCATTCGTCGAGATACCGTTCAGAAAGCCTGCCACCCTGCCGCTTGTCCTGTCGATTGCAACCAGAAACAGCTCCGGTGCCGCCGCGATCCGCTCTGTCATCGCCTTGCGCGAGCATGCCTCGTTGGGTGGGAAGCAGATATGCTCGATCGTGACCGCCTGATCTGTCTCCTCCGTCAGAATGCTGCGGAATTCAAATTGCTCCGCCAGTGCCTGTGATGTCTGATGATTCTGCAAATTCATTTTATTACACTACCCTTCCATTACTCTTACAACACGTAATACACATAATTTTCTTTTCTCGGCACAGGGGGCTTTGCCGGTTCCGCCGCATACCCAAGCACACAGTGCCCAATGCCCTCATAATCGCCTTCAATGCCGAGGGACTTCAATATCTTCTTTCCCTCCTCCGACTCGAATTCCTCCTTTGCGCGGTGAATCCAACAGCTGCCGACACCGAGATCGGATGCCGCGTTCATCAGATTTCCCATGACAAGGCTGCCGTCATATACGTAAGTAGGAACTGCCTTATTCGCCAGAACGACCAGCAGCTCCGGTGCGCCGTAGAAGGGATCAATACCCGGTCTTCCCATGATCTCGGCATTCATTGCCGAAAGCTTATCCCTGAGTTCTTTATTCTTGATAGCAATAATGATCGGAGACTGTAAGCCCTTGCCGGTCGGCGCATATGTGCCAGCCTTGATAATCGCCTCAAGCTCCTCGTCCTTGATCGGCTCCGGTCTGAATTTCTTGCAGCTTCTTCTCTCCTCAAGCACCTTCAATGTTTCACTCATGAATTTCTCCTCCTTCGATAAAATTTTCATCCTGAAAATCTTCCACATGAATCCCATACTTTTCAAGGTCGACTCTTCCATCCGTGACTTCGATTCCATCAGCCTCCAGCAGCTTTGCCTGCGCCCCGCTGCCGCCGAATGCAAATTCTCCTGCCAGTTCGCCCTTTGCATTCACGACCCGGAAGCACGGGACATGCTCGGGATCGGAGTTCTTATGCAGGGCGTTTCCGACAGCCCGCGCCATCTTCTTGTCTCCTGCCAGCTCCGCGATCTGCCCGTAGGTCGCAACCCTCCCCTTCGGTATCTTCTTTACCGCTTCGTAGATCCGCTTCGTCGGGCTGTCCGTGACCAGTGCGTAGCTTTCGTCTATCATGAGACGAATGTCCTTGTCCGGTATTGAGCCGTCCAGAATGATCGTGTTCCAGTGCTCTCTGTTCTGATGCCAGCCGGGGATGACCGCCGGGAAAGCGCTCCGCCAGAAATCACGCCACTCAGGGCTGACCTTCACATTCAGATTCATGCAGCCCTCGCGCTCATAGGTCCACAGAAATGCCTTTTTGCTTCCTTTCACCCTGACAAGCTGCCAGTTCGGATCATGAAACGGCGCCTCCTGATAGGTATCGGGAAAGGATAATCCGTAGGCAAGCGCCTCTTCCCTTGTCGTCATTCTATCCGCCTCCTGTCTTCCCTTTTCTCCTCAGTTGTGCTATTCTATGGACAAAAGAATCATAAGAAAAGGAGAATCTTATCATGTATGAATTTACCGATGACTGCCTGATACATATCGATCAGATCGACGATGAGCACCGCCGGTTGTTTCAGATGCTCAACGAAGCCATCTCCTTAGCAGCGGAGACGGCCGATGTGTCTTCCATCGCAAAAAATCTTTTACAAAATCTAAAAAATTATGCCTCCACGCACTTTGCCCACGAGGAGGCTTATATGGAGAGTATTCACGACCCGGAGCTTCTCATCCAGAGGCAGGAGCATCTGCAGTTTACCGAAAAGGTGAACAGCTTTACGCTTGACACCTCTTCCCCCGAAGCCGCGAGAACCTCTCTCCAGGAGCTTCTCACTTATCTGGTGCGCTGGCTTTACCGCCATATTCTCAGCAGCGATATGATGATCGGAAAAATGACCTCTGAGAATACCCCCGACTGTTTTGCCTTCACGGAGCAATACCGAACAGGGATTCCGCTTGTCGACGACGAGCATCAGCGCCTCTTTGAAATCATCCGGGAGGTAAACACCCTGATAAACAATGAGCTCCTTCATGACAAATATGACGAAATCATGCATCTTCTCGAGGAACTGAAAAGCTACACCGAATTTCATTTCCACGACGAGGAGCTGCTTATGGAGCGCATCCAGTATCCCGGACTCGCTGCACAGAAACGCGCACACGCCGCTTTCGTCGAACGCCTTGTGGAAATCGATCTGTCCGATCTCGACAATATGGACAACAACCAACAGGAATACCTGAACGAATTAATACAGTTTCTGCTCGGCTGGCTTTCCAACCATATTCTCGCGTCCGACAAAAAAATCGGCGAATACATCCGCCAGAACAACATCACTGTCGATTGAACTGACTGATTCTAACGCACAGTCGCTCCGAACGGCATCAGCGCCAGCTTTGCCATCTTAAAGAACTGCTTTCCGAAGGGAATACCGATAATTGTCACACAGAGGACACAGCCCCAGACAGCGCTTGCAATCGCCATCGGTATTCCCGTCAGGATCAGCCAGAAGATATTGGCGATCAGGCTTGCCGCACCGCCGCCGTATGTAATCTCCTTGCCAAACGGGAAAAATGCCAGCCCCGCAAACTTAAAGCACTGACGTCCGATCGGAATACCGATAATGGTAATACACCAGAGGCATCCCAATATCAGCCATGACAGCCCGGAAACCGCACCTCCAAAAATGAACCACAATACATTACCCAGAAATTTCATTCTTCTTTCTCCTTTTGTGTTATTTAAGCCGGATTCGCAACCGCTTATTTTTCCTTTTATTATATCGCTCCTTGGGCTTATCTTCAACGGAAAAATATAATCTGCCGCCTTTGGGGATAAAGTCAAGGTTCATCCTGTGTGAGAAGTTTTACTCCCAGCACCGTCGCCGGTATGCGATAGCTCGGCCTTAAATTTGACAGGACAACAACTGCCATATTTTTCTCCTTTGAAACTCCCAGATAACAATTATAGTTTCCGGTACCTCCGTTATGCCAGAGGATGCCGTTCTCTCTGTCGATAATCCACGCCATGCCGATTCTAGCACCAGCCTTCTTTTTTTGAAGCCAACTCTCCATCAAGAGATAACCGCCTAGAAGATGCTGAATCTCTCAAGCATAATCAGCTTTTCCTCAAACATAAACATAATACTGCCCATTTGCGTTTTCATCATTTCCATTTATGCCAAGGTAGCAGCAAACTCCTCTACGCTTTCGCAGGAAATCCCATAGATCTTATGACTTGTCAGGCTGTTCACCAGAAAGTCATCCACCAGGTTCATCTCCTGTAAATCCTTCAAGATACCCTCCGTTCCCACAGTGCACCGGGGACAGGAGAAACCTTATGCCATCCCTGTTTTCCAATGCACTATGCAGTTAAAATGTGAGTTTTTAAGCATAGAATCCATTGAAAAATAGAGATCTTAGAACAGCTTTTTGCTGTCTGACATTTAGAATATATGCTTAAGATAAATAATAACAGATTCAATATAAAAAGGCAAGAAAAATTTATGCTTCCACACAAGATTGGGAAATCGGCTAAACTTATGCATTGCCGTATATGACGTGTTTCCTATAAAGGCTCATGACTGCAAGGTTGCAAAATCTAAGCCATATTTTCTCTGCATTGTTTCCAGTACTTCGGGATTCTCCAGCTGCACTATCTTATCCCCATCTCCTCCAGCCGTCATTCTGGGAATCAGAGTCAGCAGCAGACTTCTTTCCGCGGCTCTGCCCTCTTCTCTGCCCTCGGCCCTTCCTTCGGCTCTTCCTTCGGCCCTTCCTTCGGCCCTTCCTTCGGCCCTTCCTTCGACCCTTCCTTCCGCTCTGCCCTCTTCCCTGACGTCATCATCATGCAATAGCTCTTTCATGTACTCCGCCCTCCATTCTTCATTTCTCCGGGCTCTGCCTACGGCTTCCTCAATCTTGCGCGTCAGCGCACTTTCGGCTCTCCCCGTCCTGATATAATCATATAATTCTTTCAGATGCTCCGGTACTTCTTCGGAGCTGCTGACACAGTTATAAAAAACCTTCTCCGTGCCATCCCGTAGGCACAGCTCCTTATTCTCCTCGCAGCGGTTCTGAAAGGAGTACTTCACATATCCCAGTCCAAAGGGATCAAAGGTACAGATAAACAACACCTTTCCCTCCGGCAGCTCCCGATAAGACTTTCCCTTGTCCAGATGATCCATGTCCATCGCCGCCTGATAAAAGCGGCTTCGCTTCGGCAGCTCCAGCTTCTCCACCGCCTGATGATTCAGGTTCTGCATCTCCGCGTCATAGATGTTGTTCCGGTCCCTCGTATACACATCCAGCCGGATCGGCTTGCCATCCGTTGTGTACCGGAACTGCCGCTCCGTCTGAACATCTTTCAGTTCCCCTACCGGATGAGCCAGCAGGCACTCCAAGACCTCCCGGCAAAGCTTCTTGTCCTCCATTACCTTGCCAAACATAAAATCATCCGCAATCGTCAGTTCCTCATACCGTTTTGCCATTCGCACTCTCCTCACTCTTTCCGCAGGAGAATATACCGGTACTCACACAGAATCAAACTTCCGGTTTCCGCCATGTCTTCCCCCGCTCTATGATTGTCATTGGGTAACTAAGCAGGGATTTCTCTGAATTCATAGACATCGGCTTGCGCCGCACAGAAATTTGAAAATAGAAAATCTGCTTATGAGTATAGAATAGCAGAGGATTATTTATTTGTCAACACGAAAAAGCGCCAGTTCCGGTAAATGCCGGTTCTGGCGCTTCTTCATATCGCTGATTACGAATTACTTACCATTCTTCTTTCTTCGGATTGCAAAAACCTCTGCAGCCCCTGCAACAGATGCCACGGCGAGCAGTACGATCCAGAGCGTATCATTCATCGTGTCTCCCGTCTTCGGTGCCTTGACGGTTGTATCTGCCGTATTCACACCGCTGCCTGCATTATTGCTGCTATCGTTATTGCTGTTGTTATTATTGTTATTGCTGTTATTGTTGCCGCCATTATTGTCGGACGTATTCTTTGCAACCGTGAAGCTCGTGCTTGCGGTACCATCCGTCCAGACAAGCTCAAAGGTATGGCTGCCTTCCGGTAACGTCTTGAGGAACTCCGGCTTAAAGGTGATGATCGTCGAGCCCTCTGTCACGGTATAATTACTGGGATCAACCACTGTTCCGTCCACCAGTACCCTCAGGAACTTGGCAATTGCACCGCTTCCCCGGATGGCAAGGCTTCCGTCCGTATTCTCTGTCCACGAACTGCCTGCCCCGTCAAGAATCTCGTACTGCACGGTAACCGTCAGCGTTACCGTATCCGTTGTGACAGATCCGGCTGCGTTGCTGATGACACAATAGTACTGGAATCCGTTGCAGTCTGTATCTGTGACGCCTGACGTATAGCTTGCGCTGTTTGCACCGCTGATGTCGACAAATCCGTTTCCGTCATTCCTGTTAATCTTCCACTGATACTTCAGATCCGTACCCGTTGCAGCCACCTCAAAGACTGCCCTTTCCCCTGCTTTCACAGAGGCATTTACAGGCTGCGTGCTGATAGTAGGAGCATCCACATGATACAGCTCGACTTTACCGGTCAGGGTCTTATGATTGCCACCCTCTGGCGTAAAGCGCCACATGTACTCCGTGTTGACCTCAACCTTGGTGTCACCGGACAGCACCCTGCCTTCCTCATCTACCCACTCCAGTGTACCAGCCGCAGGGCTCAGCGTGCTGCCATCCAGAGTCAGACCCGCATCTGCCAGCGTCTTACCGTCTGTGGTAATCCTGGTGTACTCAGGCTCACCGGTAGTATCCGCCTGCGTGATCGTGACTTTAAAGAGTTCACTGGAAATCTCATAGTAATCGGTATCGCCTGCCTTGGTAGCTTTGACAAAAACGGAGCCGACCTTAACCGGGGTCAGGACACCGTCTGCATCGATGGCCGCTTCGCCGGTACTGCTTTCATCAATGGTGTAGGTCACTGCGCCTGTGCCGGAGCCGCCGGTCGTGCCCAGTTTCAGCGTCTCGCCGAAGACCACGGTGTTGCCGCCGGTAATGGACAGCGGAGCCTGACTATCTTTTTCCGTCAGGGTCAGAGTCAGTTTCTTAGTGAAATCCTTATAGTTGTCACTGGAAATCGTCACTGTCCAGCTGACAGTATCTTTTATCTGACCGTCAGTCAGCATATACGTTATCGCGCCGGTGTCAGGATCAATGTCATACGATCCAACCTTTGCAGAACCCGTAACCGCGGGCGCGGAAATGCTGTATGTCCACTTTTCACCGTCAGGAAGATCGTAGATAAGGGGATAGGTCTTTTCCGTTCGGTCGTTGTACCTCCGTTGGAATTTGCACTCCTCCAATTCGCGTCCTTCAGCCTTGGTAATGGTAAATGTCCATGTATCCGCCGTCAGGTTTGTTGCGGCTTTATAGTTCTTGCCCTCAGTTGCATCAATTGCAAAGGTATAGGTACCCACATTTCTGGGCGCAGGCACAACCGCTGAGCCGTCCGCATAATACTTCACGGTAATTTCTACTGTATCAAAAAACCTAAACCCGAAATTAGCCTCTGTCAGCTCTTTATCGGCGCCGCTATAAACCAAATCCCACTTTGGATCGTTAATGTTAAAATAAAAATCGTCTGCCTTGATCTCAGCCTTTTGGATGGTATACTCCACAGATGCAGGGGCGGAGTAGCAGCCTTTCGCAAGGTCGAATAACCTAAAGCTGGCGATATAGCTGCCAGCATTGCCAGGCAGGTCGCCCGGATCGAGCGGCGTATTATCCGACGCGCTCCCCGCCGCGTAATCGATCGCAATCTTATCCTCATCTACCCCAACCTCAGCTGAAAGCTGGTTAACAAACCCTGCTTCTTTTGCTTTCCTGTCGTAGATCAGGTCCTTAGGCGCCACAATGGTTATACTGCCGCCGTCGCCGTCCTTAATGGGACAGTCAGCCGCTTCACATTTAACAGTGATGGTCGCACCGCTTGCACTATAGCTCCAGTCGTGCTCGTGTCTATGGATGTACAAGCATTCGTATTCGCTCTTGCGGATTATGCTATAGTACGGATCTGCCGAATCCAACGAGAAGATATTCCTATAAAAGTTCTGATCGTCCGTCGCACCGTTTGCAATTTGAACCTCGCCGCCTGCTGTTGTGGGAAGCTCGCCTATGCTCACGCCAATCCGGGCATCGCTCGTCAGTCCTTCTCTAATGGTGATGGGCCTAGGCCACTCGTCGTTGGGTAGATAGACGTTACTTGCCGTGCCGTTTTCACCGTTCTTCCAGTTGTTTATAATCTGCGCTTCGCCGGACACATTGAAGGTGCCGTCCATATATACGCCGCCTGCGCCACTGTCGTCGGTGGCAGAAGTATTGTTTCCGGTGATTGTGCCGCCGTTCATGGTGAACTCGCCGAATTGGCCCACATACACACCACCGCCGCCGTTCGCGGCACTATTCGTATTTTCGGTGATTGTTCCGCCCTTCATGGTGAACTCGCCTCGGCTTGCTACATACACACCACCACCGCCGTCCGCGGCACCATTTGTATTCCCGGTGATCTCGCCGCCGTCCATGGTGAAAGTGCCAACTACATGCACACCGCCTCCGCCGTCCGCAGCGCTATTCGTATTCCCGGTAATTTTGCCATTGGTCATCTTAAAAGTGCTGAGATGGTTCACATACACACCACCGCCACCGTTCTCGGCGCTATTCGTATTCCCGGTAATTTCGCCGCCGTTCATGTTGAAAGTGCTGCCATAGGCTTCCAAATACACACCACTACCGCCGTTCGCGTCACTATTCGTATTCCCGGTAATTTTGCCGCCCGTCATGTTGAAAATGCCGGAGCTGCCTACATGCACACCGCCACCATTTTTACCCGTATTTCCGGTGATTTCACCACCTTCGTTCATGGTGAACGTGCCACTTTTCACATACACACCGCCACTGTAGTGCGTACTTATATTTTGGGTGATTTTGCCGCCGCTCATGGTAAACTCGCCGCCGTTCACATACACACCACCGTATCCATCCGTATTTAAGGTGATTTCGCCACCGTTCATGTAAAACTTGCCACCGGCTACCTGCACACCACCGTTCGTCGTATTTCCAGTGATGGAACCACCGTTCATTGTGAACGTGCCACCGGCTACCTGCACACTGCCCTGTTGTAAATGTTTATTTCCGGTGATGGAACCGTTCCACAGAGTGAGGGAACCCGCGACATATATACCACAGCCGTAGAGGCCGTCTTCGTGGGTGATCTTGCCGATCGATTCCGGTTTATCGGCGCAGTCAGTGATGACAAGGGATGCGCCGATTGCAACGGAGATGGCAGCCCAGTCATTTTTGCTGCAGGTAATCGTCTTTCCGTTTAAGCAAAGTTCTACATTATTATAGCTCTCTAGGCAAACCCATGTGTTATTGAGTTCCACATCCTTCGTCAGAAAGTAATAGCCCGCTCCGTTAATTTCACTGAGCGTAGAAATAGCTGTCCACTTTTTATCGGTACCATGACTATGACTGTCGCTGCAGCCCTCCTTACCGCAGATATAATGCTTATGCACGCCTTTTCGGAAGATGATTTCTCCGTTCTCAAAATCCGCACGGATGCCGGCGTCGCTGCTGAAAGTGCTCACATCAGCTTTCGTCAACGAATAGCTGCCTGTGCCCTCGGCAATGACTGCCTCTTCGCCCACCACATTAATCGGGGTCTCCGTAATCACGCCGATCGCGTTCTCTTTCAACGTCCCGCTTACCTTGATGGTCTGCCCCTTAGGCAGACAGACATTGCTACTGATGCTGCCATTGGTAGTGATCTTCGTGTTTCCTGTAATCGTCACGTTCCCACCGACAGTCACATTGCTACCCTCAGCATTCCTCACATACACACCGCCGGCATAGTTGTTAGGACTTCCGCTGACGTTATCGGTAAGGGTATTGCCGCTAACCTTGGCATTTTCGGTCATGGTGAACTTGCCACCGTTCACATACACGCCCGCTGCGCCGTAGTAGCCGCCGGAAGCGTCGTCATATCGGCTGTTGAAGGTGGCAGTGTTGTCGCTGACTTTGGCGTTGCCGCTCATGTTGAACGTACCGCTTTCGTCCACACGCACGCCGCCTGCACCGCCATCAGCGCCTGTATAGTAGTTTTCTGTGATTTCACCGCCGTACATTTTAAATGTACCGTTTTCCACATGCGCACCCACTGTAGTATTCCCGGTAATCTTACCGCCGTACATGTCAAGGCGACCACCCGATATCAGTTGTATGCCATATTGAGTGGATGATCCAGTGATTTTGCCTGTACCTTTGCAGTCGCACAGAGTATAATTTCGACTCTGAAAGCGGATCCCCCCGCTATATGTATAACCGTGCAGGCACAAGTTCACATTATAACTGTCCGATAAAGCTTCCCCCTTGCCAGTAAAATTTCCCACCAGGTAGTAGTTACTGTACTTATCAGGCTCCACGATATTACTCAGTTTGGAAACGCCTATCCAGATCACATCAGGATGTTTAGGATTATGCGGGCATACTTCCTCGCCGCAGATAGGGTGCTTTTGCAGCTCGTGTCTGAACATCTTCACTTCGTTTTCACCGTCCATACGGTAAGGAAAGTATCCCTGATCACTGATAAAATGTGCTGCTGCAACATCATCAGTCAGCTGACAACCTTCTCCTACCGTGGCAAACGTCAAGGGGCTGCCTTCGTTTGGCTGCACGTCCATAGTCACGCCAATGCTGGCTTTGTCCCCGAGTTCGTCGGCGATCGTGATGGTCACCGTATTATGATAATTCGTGGGCAGATAGACATTGTTGACCGTGCCATTGCCCGTGTTACCGCTGATCTTCACGTCACCGGACACTTTGAAGCTGCTGCCTTCCGTAACATACACGCCACCGCCGGCATTGTCTCCACGAGTGTAGGTCGCGGTGTTTTGGGTAATCGAGCCACCTTCCATGATGAAGGCACTACCACTACCCTCTGACACCTTTTCCAAATACACGCCGCCTCCCTGAGAAGATGTGTTGTTGTTGATTTCGCCGCCCGTCATAGTAAAGGTGCCGCTACCGCTAGCATCATCGTACACATACACACCGCCTCCGCTACAGTCATTAGCCTCATTGTTGCTGATGCTTCCGTTACTCATGGTGAATGTGCCGGCTGTGTACACATACACACCGCCTCCTCCATATTTACCGATGGTATTATAGCTGATCGTGCCGCCGTACATATTAAACTCGCTACGATACACATACACACCACCTCCTCCGGTTGGGGCGGAGTTTCCGGTGATTGTGCCACCGTACATATTAAATGTGCTATAAGTACTCACCCTCACACCGCCACCTTCGTTTGGAGCGATGTTTTCGGTGATTATGCCACCGTACATGTTAAATTTGCCTCCATCACCCACAACCACACCAGTACCGGTGTATGTTGTGCCGTCGCTATTCTTACTGTGGGTGATAGTGCCCTTGCTTTGGCAGTCGCACAGAGTGAAGGTATATCCGTAATGCACGTAGATGACGCTATCCGTTGCCTCCATCGTGATGTTATAACCGTTAAGACAGAGGACGATGTTATTATTAGCAGGCTCCCAGCTCGTCTTCAGCGTCACGTTTTGGGTCAGATAGTAGTAGCCCGCCGTAGTAATCTTAGACAAATCGTCAACGCCTGTCCATGCACTACTACCTGTAGGCAGCTTGTGGGACTCATCACCATGCTTACAGTCCGCGCCACAGATGAAATGATCCGTATGCTCGCCTGCCTGCACCGCCACAAGCGCGGGCGCGTTCATCGCATTGCAAATATTCTCCCAACGCGCCATATTCAGCCCGGCAGCCCGCTCGTCGGTCAACTTTGCCATAGCCTCGTCAATGGCTCCCAGCAACGCCTCGACCTCGTCCATGTTCTCCGCCGTCACCTCGTCCGGCAGGGCATCAATAAGCGCCTGCACAGCCTGTACCGCGTCCTGCTCATCGGTGTCTGCATCGCCCGCGTCACCGCCGCTGACATCGTTACCGCTGACGGTATCGCCGGTGGTGGAGAGCTCCTCCTGTTCTGTCACTGTTCCCGCGTTCTCTGCAAAGGTCGTCGTGGGCTGCATGGAAAGGCAGAGAGCAAGTGCCATGAACAGACTTAATACTCGTTTCTTCATATAATCCTCCTTTAAAATATGTAAAGTCCCCAGTGTAAAAAAATTCGCACTATCCGCATTGTAAAACTACTTATAATTTGCTATATTCATACCATAATACACCATCCCATCCATGGCAAGTCAAGTGGTTTATGAAAAATATTGGGAAAATTATGAAAAAGGAATTTATCTGCTATGGCATCGTTAAAGAAACGTATTTTTGAAATTATCCAGATCGGAAACCGGAAGGATTTTATCAGCAGCGCTTTTGACTTTTTTATTGTCGTCGTCATCGTGCTGAATCTGTTTGTAACGCTGTTCCAGACCTTTGATGAGTCAGCGCCTTACGCCGCTGCCCTGAACTGGATTGAGCTGTTCACAATCATCGTTTTTACCGTCGAATATGTACTGCGCATATGGACGGCAGACCTCCTCTACCCGGAAAAGCCCTACTGGAAGGCAGCTCTTGCTTTTATCTTTTCCCTGTACGGGCTGATTGATCTGCTCACGTTCTTTCCGTATTATCTGCCGGTCGTATTCCCGATGGGCGCGGTCGCTTTCCGTATGTTCCGCGTAATCCGCATCTTCCGTCTGTTCCGGATCAATGCGCAGTATGATGCCTTCAATGTCATCATCAATGTCCTGAATGATAAGAAGAATCAGCTGATCTCGTCGATCTGTCTGATCCTGATTTTCATGGTTGCCGCCTCGCTCTGTATGTACAGTCTGGAGCACGAGGCGCAGCCGGAGCAGTTTGCCAACGCTTTTTCCGGCATCTGGTGGTCAGTGTCGACGCTGCTGACGGTTGGCTACGGCGATATTTACCCGATCACGACGCTGGGAAAGCTGATGGCGATTGTTATATCCTTCCTGGGCGTCGGGATGGTCGCCATCCCCACAGGTATCATATCCGCCGGTTTCGTCGAACAGTATACCAAGCTGCGCATGATGGCGTTCCACTCCGAGGAGCATGAACTGAAATTCGTAACCTCGACGATCCCGCAGGGGCATTCGTGGTGCCACAAAAAGGTCAAGGAGGTTGCCTTCCCGCCGCAGATCATTCTTGTTATGATTATCCGGAACAGCGAGGCGATCGTGCCGAACGGCGATACCGTGATGGAGGAGGATGACACTCTCGTCATCGGTGCAAGGCATTACAACGGAGAAGAGGATATTAATCTAAAGGAGATTATTGTCAAGCAGGAAAATGAGTGGGTCGGAAAACAGGTCAAGGATCTGGACATCTCGCGTCAGGAGCTGATCGTGATGATCCGCCGCAAAAACCGCACGATCATCCCCAACGGCCAGACGTATATCAAGGAAGGGGATGCCGTGATCCTGTACTCCAAGCTGAAGGACAATGACTGAACCCTGTTTTACTCAACTGCAACCTCGACCTTTTTCCCGCTGAATGCCACACCGTATTTAAAAATTGTCGTAATCCCCGCGGCAGTCAATTCGGTATCGTACTTCTTATCGTTGATCTGCCGCAGAGCTGTTTCAGACAGCTCTCGCAGTTTTTCTTCACTGCAATTCTTCCCAGCTTTCAACTCGATCAGGATGCCGGGAAGTCCTGTCCTCGTCGGCTTTAGCTGAATGTCATAGCGCCCGTCTCCGGATTCCCTGTTTGATGTCACGAACGCTCCGCCCATCAGGGCACACAGTCCCAGCATAAATCCGTGATAGAAGTTCTCGCCTGCGGTGTCAAAGGAGCTTACCGACTGGGTCAGCAGCATTTGGATCTGCGCCTTCAGCCGCGCGTTATCACCGCTGAAAATTGCCTCCTGAATAGAGATTGCCGTGGACTGGGAAATCAGATTTTCCAGCCGTTGCAGGATCTCTTTATTGTACACAAGAGAAATCTCGCGGTTGGGCAGGGCAACCTCGCACATAAAATCACCGTTGAAGGAGGGGGTCGTTTTCAGCGTCTTCAAATAGCCTGTTACGAGAAGGAAGCTGTAAATCGAAGACGGATTGCTTCTGATCTGCGGATAAATCACTCCTGTATCGATAAAAGTTGTGACCGTCCCTCCGTTGACAAGCGAGGTAAGACGGCTATAAATCTCTTCGTCAGCTTCCGCAAGGATTTCCCCGATAATATCGTTGCTGCCCGTGGACACCCAGAACGGTCTAGGCTCGCACTCATTGCTGAAATAGTTGACAACCGACCACGGATTGAATATTTCTGTTCTGCCGAAACGATAGCCGTCATACCACCGGCAAATCTCGTCATACTTGTCGTCAGCCCCATAGTATTCCGCCATCTCCTTCACTTCGTCAGCGGTAAAGCCGAAATAAGCGCTGTATTTATTGTCCAGCACAGAGTTGATGGAGAGGTTATTCATCCCGCTGAAAATGCTTTCCTTTGCCACACGCAGAATGCCTGTAAGAAAGCCGAAGGACAGGTGCTGGTTGTCCTTAAAGCCGCCCGAGAACAGGTTGCGCATAAACTGGATGATCTTGTCGTAATAGCCTTTCATGTGTCCTTGCTGAATCGGAGTATCGTACTCATCAATGATAATGATAGGTGCAGTGCCGTAGTGCTTATGAAGCATTTTAGACAGGTCGAGCAATGCCGAAGCAAGCTCCACCTCGCTGACCTTTCCGGCTGCCAGTTTTCCATAAATTTTCCGACTGTACTCATCGCACTTGCCGCTCGTCCGAAGCTCCTCGTGGCGTTGGGTCTCCTTTGCAAAAATGTCCCGGATGGCTGCAAGGGTCTCCTCCCATGTGTTGAACTTCACATCCTTGAAGGTCAGGAGGATTACGGGATATTTTCCCTGATAATCCCGGTATTTCTGCCCGCACGCCCAGATTTTCTTATCCCGGAAATAGACGGAGGTATCCCTTTCGCTCTTTTCAAAGAAGGTGCGCAGCATATCCATATTGAGGGTCTTGCCGAAACGGCGGGGACGGGTAAAGAGAGTCACCATGGGGCGCTCATCAATAAAATCCCGGATCATCATTGTCTTATCGATATAATAATACTCCGACGACGCGAGACAGTAATTTGACACACCGATCGGCAGGGGAAGTCTCTCCGCACGCTTCGCTTTCCGATAAGTGCCTGACTTAATCCGCTGATCCAGCGGCTTTTGCGTATCCGACGGAATCATCCATCTGTTGCCGTGCTTTTGGGCTCCGGCGATCTTTTCATTCTTGCAGAGGGTCGTAACCCTTCGTTCCGTTATATTCCAGCGCACTGCCGCTTCTTTTACTGACATCCATTCCTTCATAGGGCGATACCTCCATGCACAACTTCGCATCTATAGTTTACCCGCAGAAAAGAACTTTGTCAATTTGTTCCCGGAACAATATCGCTCCCGTTTTGGCATTGTTCCGTTTTACAGTACCTTGGAACCGTTTACGGTAAGGCGGAAATTCGCTCCGAGCATCTCTGCCGCTCCCTTGCACATCATCATTCGTCCCAGAAAGATTTCAAAATACTCATACATGCTGCATATCTTCGGGTCGATCTGAAGGTTCAGGGATATGACTCTTTTCTCTACATTGATCTTTAACTTGGTATCTGTAACCGCATAATTGACACGGTCATGCTTATCGAAGGTTGCCTTATTCTTATCCCGCACTCTGCTTCGCCGCACATCCGTCTTATCCGCAATAATCAATGCGGCTGAAATGGCATCGGTTGCGCCTCCGAATGGTCTGTATATCCCATCGCACCCAGATTGTCATTGCCCTTCTTGATAAATGCCAGAATCTCTTTATTCTGCTTTATTTCCTCATAAGTCATTCTTCCCACCTGCCCACTTTCGTTTTTACTGAAATAGTAATGGAACAGGAAGGGGGCCGCTACCATGGGAAGGTAAAATGTGGGTAAAATCTGCGCCTGCATCCAAAGTTTTCTATCGGCGGGAGCTATATTTTCGGAGCTATATCCTTTATAATGGAAGTATCAATAGAAGGGAATTTGCGACCATGCAGAAAATAATTGTGATTCCGGACAGCTTTAAGGGCAGCATGTCCTCACCGGAGGTTGCCGACATTCTCGCGGCAGCTGCGATGAAATATGTGAAATGTGATGTAATTAAGATTCCCATTGCCGACGGCGGGGAAGGAAGTGTTGACTGCATTCTGCGGGCAAAGGGCGGGACACGCAGGCTGGCAACGGTGCATTCTCCGGAGGGTACGCTCATTGAAGCAGCCTTCGGTATCGTTGACGGGAATACCGCCGTCATTGAAATTGCCGAGAGCAGCGGGCTGACAAAGCAGACGGGATTTCATGCGCTGGACGCCACTACCTACGGCTTCGGGGAACTCATAAAAGCCGCGCTGGATGCCGGCTGCCGGAATTTCTTTCTCTGTCTCGGCGGCAGCGCGACGACAGACTGTGGCTGCGGAATGGCGGCTGCTCTGGGTGTCCGCTTCTATAACGTGGATAACGAGACCTTTGTACCCACGGGCGGCACGCTGTCCGAGGTGGCAGAAATCGATCTGTCGCATCTGGATCAGCGCGTCGGGCAGTCAACCTTTACCGTGATGAGCGATGTTACCAACCCGCTTTACGGCCCTATGGGCGCTGCCTATGTCTTCGCCCCTCAGAAGGGCGCTACCGGCGAAGAGGTGAAAATTCTGGATGCCGGTCTCGCCCACATTGCCGGTCTGATCGAGGGCTGCTGCCACGTCGATTCCCACATGAGCGCCGCCGGTGCGGCAGGCGGAACCGGCTACGGCTGCGCGGCATTTCTCGGCGCAAAAATCGTCAGCGGCATCGACGGTCTGCTGCGGCTCTGCCGCTTTGATACTCTGTTGCAGGACTGCGGTCTCATCGTAACCGGAGAAGGCTGTCTGGACAGCCAAAGCCTTATGGGGAAGGTGTTAAGCGGCATCCGCCAGCATTCCGGTGACATCCGCATCGTCTCATTCTGCGGCATCTGTAAGGTTCCTGCGGATGAGCTCGCCGAGCGGAATATTTCAGCCGTGGAGATCGGGCGCGGCATCCCTCTGGAAGAATCCATGCGCAGAGGCTGCCATTATCTGAGGCTTGCGGCGGATGTCTTTTTTAAAATATTGTCTTTCCCTTCCTGAGTACATGGTTTGCGCATAAGAGGCCCGCCCACGTGTCAGTGGGCCGAATCCTCCTCAAATGTGATCTGCCATTTTTCAGCGTACTTTTCCGCTGCGGAGCCTTTCTCTCCGTAGATGACCAGATTGGAATTGCCGCTCATAAAGATACCGTCGTCAATCTTCGTGACACTGGCAGGAATATAAATCTTTTTCAGAGAGTAGCTGTTGAAAAATGCCTTATCTCCGATCTCCTCGACACCGTCCGGGATGACAATCTCCTGAAGGCTGCTGCAGGAAGAAAACGCTCTTTCCCCTATCACGCGCAGACTGCCCGGCAGGGAGACGTCTGTAATATTCAGATACCCACTGAATGCCATCGGTGTGATGCTCGTGATTCCTTCCTCTATGATGACCGTGGTGGGATCTCCCCGGAAAACATCGTAGGTCCACGGCGCAACCTCATGTCTGCCGCTATACTCCGGCATATCTCCCTCGCCGGATACTGTGAACACCCCATTCTCAAAGTGCATGGAAACCGTATCTGTCAGCTGCCATGTTGTACCTGAATTTGTCACATGCACACCCTGTTCCGTATCTGTTTCGCCCGGGATGGCCGGTGTCTGATTACTCTCCGGCTTATCCGAAGCAGGCGCCGACATTTTCTTGTATACATAATCAGGCAGGCCACGGAAAGCATAAGTCTGCCAATCCGCATCATCCGGCACATCGACATAGATCATTCCGTTTTCCTCCAGATAGAAGAACGCGATTCGTCTGTCAATGGGATTACCCGCCAAGTCTGTCAGGGTCAGCACTTCCAGATCCTTTCCGGTGAAATGAAGCTCCTGACCGTCCAGCGTCCAGTAGCCCTCGTACTCAACGATCGTGTCAGCGTAATCTTCCGTGATCTGCGTTGACTCAGCGCCGATCTGCTTTACATACAGCGTGGCGCCCTCGCCCCCATCCGGCTCCCACTTTTCATACTCATGCATATTTCCCAGCGCAGCGATCGTGCCGGGTTCCGCCGCCGTCGTTACGGCAGGTGTACTTCCGTAGCCCTCAACCTTCACAATAATATCCGTCTTTGTGTCAACCGGAAAATACGAGCTGTTGGCATCCGGTCTGGTCTCCTCATAATAATTTAATGTTGTTCCGGGCGTATAGACATCTCCTCCCACGACAGAGACAATTCTGATTTTTCCCGGCAGGTTCAGCCTGACCGTTACCATCTGTGCATCATGAAATGTATTCTGCAGGGCAGCGCTGCCAAAACGGTACTCATCGTCGCTGATCTTCGTCGCCGTCAGTGTCGGTCCGTCATACTGGTACGAGAATTCGTAAGGCTCCGGCACCTCCACGCCGTACATCTTGATGAACTCCGAGTAATCATCTTCCATCTTCCATGCATCTTCCAGTTCCGTTGTCGTCGTGTCCACCAGCCGGATGATAACCCCTTCCGCTGTGCTCACATTCAGGCTCCAGGTATCCGTAGTAAAATCATGCAGATATTGCATATTCAGCGTTCCTGGTTCCATACCGGCAATGCTGTCATTGTATGCTATTGCCAGCTCCACGCCCTCCGGCAGATGATCGATTTTCTCTTTCACCAGCACACACTTCAGAGAATCTCCCTGCGCTTTCAGCTCGTCAACGGAAAAACGGTATTCGGTGTCCGAAACCTTGTAAGGATATACCGCTGCTGCATCCTCTGTCCAGTAATCTCCAAAGTACAACCCCAGATACTCGGACAGATCATCTGCAAGCGTCAGCCTCTGAATCAACTCTTCCGTTTCTGCCGGCCCATCAACCTGCTCCGGTTCCTGCGGTTGGGCAAGGTTGATGACTGCTGCCGTGCCAAGCCCCGCAACAGCAACCGCTCCCGCGATCATAAGCGCCTTCGCCGCGGTTCCCATGGATGCAGCTTTCGCCCCAAGACCCGCAGCCTTTGCAGCCTCTCCTCCCGCCGCTGCAGCTTCTCCCGCTGCAATGACACCTCCGTGCAGACCGACATTGGCGCAGGCACCGTTGTAGATATTCTGTGCGGCCTGCACGGTCAGCTTTGTCTTGTCTGCCATTGTCCTGATCGCATACCACAGAACCGGAAGTCCGAGCACATGCAGTCTGTAGCCCTCTTTTTTCTCCTTTTCCTCCACTCTGGATTTGATGTATTTCCGCGCGTAGTTGAGACGGCTCTTGATGGTATTTTCCGAGCACTCCATCATTTCCGCTATCTGTTCCACCTTCATGCCATCGAAGTAGTAAGCAACAACCGCCACCTTCTGCAATTCAGGCAGTTCCTCAATGATTCCCCTGACAATATCAGCGGTTGCCTTCTGATCCGCCGTCAGCTCCGGCATCGTCGAGAGATCATTGTTTTCAAGCTCGTCGAGCATTCCCTCTGCCTCCTCCCCGAGCAGAATATCTTTTCTTTTTCTCATCAGTCTCTTTGACTGGTTACAGGTAATTGCAAACAGCCACGCGTACAAAGCCTCCGGTGCCTGCAGCGTATGGATATTCCTGTATGCCTCCACGAAGACGATCTGTGTGAGATCCTGCGCATCTTCCTCTGTCTGCATCAGCTGTTTCGCCCTGAAATACACCATATTGTAGGTTGCCGAATATACTGCATTAAAGCCCTTCTCATCTCCGTTTTTCATCTGTTCTATTGCCTGTCTGATCTTATCTTCCATGATTCTTCTCCTCCGTAATTCCGTCTTCACATCTGCATCTCTCCATTTTCTGTTCTATATATTAAGTACCCTCTACACTCCTTTGGGTTTTAAATTCTATAAAAAATTTTATTTTTTGAATAATGGGGGATTGTCTGTGTCGAACGATAAGAAAATCGGCAATGCTGCCGTTGATAATGTTATTAAAATTCCGATTCCGGATTTGCAGTCCGCGCAGGAGCCGGATACCTCTCCCGCGCGGACATCTGTATGGTTATTGCTTTTTCTCTCTTCTGGTAAGGATGTTGGCATAGGCTGCCATGCCAATTCCCGCAGCCAAAAGAACAACTGTCAGAATGATTCCCCAGACAGTGAAGCACAGCTGGCTCAGATAGCCGAAAAAGGGAGTTTTTGCAGCAACCCTGCCGACAACCTGATCCAAGCCTACGGTGCCGCCACCCTCCAATGCCACCTTGTCACCCTGAACGGCTTCGACATAATACACATCAACGTCTCTGTCTCCATCCAGATTATCTACGGCAACAATGTTTCCTGCATTGTATCCGCCTGATGCCTTCGCATATACCAGAGTGCCGGAAGGATTCATATTTCCCGAATAGTCCTCCGAAACCGTATAGGTATGGTATCCGAATACCGGCGGACATACCACGGGAGCAATAATCAGCAGTCCCACAAGCAGCAGGGCATACGCCGCTATTGTCAGGAATCTGACGGACTTTTTCCCATCCTGTACATTCTTTTCTTTCATAACTTCTCCTCCTTTTACAAGCGCAAAATACATCTAAACATTTTATAGCATCTGTACTGAATTTACAACCGTACTAAGGTTACAGAGCTTCACTCTCCCAACACCGCCAAAAAGGCTTCCCTGTCCAGCGAAAGCGCTGTCTCCTCCTGTCTGCGCAGAGCTTCCTTCCTCTTTTCAGGCGATTCCAGAGCCAGCTTCACGGCTTCCACTAGCCCGCCGATCTGCCCGCTTCCGAAGATATGCTCCCCAGCTATATAATTCCGGTTATGGACATACTCCTTCACTCCGAAAATCAGCATACGGTTCAGGAAAGCCCTGTGTACCGCATCCACAATTTCCGTCTCGTGATTATTGTCAAAATAGTAATCGCATCTGGCGAACAGCTTATCCAGCACCGACAGCTTCACTCCCGGATAGAGAGACACGTTTTCATACTTTTCAAAATCATGCAGCCTCTGCGACATCTCGGTCAGCGCCGCGATATGGAAATGCAGCTCCGGCAATGCCTCCACGAGTTCCGTCAGTCCCTCGATCTGATCCGAGTTTGTACAGATCAGAGCCTCCCTGTTTCCCTGATTTTCCCGCGCAAAGCTGTACACATATCCCAGTTCCTTTACCATTTCCTTTGAAGCGCCCAGCTTTATCAGCTTATCATATGCCTCATGCTTCTGCACGTAGATGAGCTTCGTTCTGGGTGCGCCGTGGTTCAGGATCATCTGCATATTGCCCGGAATCCCGTCATAGATTTCTTCCTCCCAGAACAGCACATCCCTCTTGCCGTTGTCCGGAAGATCGAGCGAAGCAAAGAAGGGATACGACAGCGAATTAAAGAAGAGCCTCTGCCGCTCCAGCCCCGACACCTGCAGAAAGAACCTGATAAATTCCCGCTTGCCGTGCAGAATTTTGTCCTTCCCGTCCAGGGTTACAATAATATCGGAGGTGACGAAGTTCTCGACAATGACCTCCTTCCCTTCCGCGGAGAAGAAATTCCGGGATACCTTTTCCCCTTTTTTATTAAAGGTCGTCCGGCAGTACAGTGCCCCGTATTTATTATAATGCTCACAAAGACGCACGGTGCCGTTCTCATCTATCCAGTCCACCAGCCTTATCAGTCTCTTGTTGGACGGCTCCGCATAATAGATTCTCGCCCGCTCCCTGTTGTAATTCATTACCTTTCCGCCGGCATTGGTACTCTCTATCTCCCAGAAATCGGGGATTTGCAGCTCATTAAAATAAAGCGGTCTTCCCGCCGCCCTGGCAGCCCTGCTGAAATCGCCAAGGAAATATCCGTACATGGAAATCAGGCCCTCCGGCAGAAATCCGTCATCTTCAATGACGACAGCGCTGACCTCAATTCCGGTATTCTGAAAGGATTCATACAAATTTCTGCTCTCCGTGGAGTAAGTGTCAAACAAAAGGACTATCCCACCTGATTGATTAAGCTGTTCCATCTCTTCTCCACCTCGCTCGTCAAATAAACCTCAGCCTTTTCATAGGAATGCCGGCTGAACGCCTCCAGATCATCCTCCGCAAAGAGCTTTATCAGCTTCTCCGCCAGCAGGTCGATCTTCTCTTTTTTATCCATTTCGTCTGTCAGAGGAATCCGGTAGCCGTTCTGTCCCTCGTCAATGAAGTTCTGGTTGCCGTATCTCACGTCAAACCCGATGATGGGAAGCCCGGAGCCGATCGCCTCCATCAGCGTCAGTCCAAAGCCCTCACTCTGCGAGGCGGACATATAGACCTCATATTCCCTGTAAATCTCATCCAGCTTCTGCTGCCCCATCAGGCGGACATACTCTCCGCAGTCAAGCCTTTTTATCAGATTCCGAAGCGTTTCCTCTGTCGTTCCCTTTCCATAAATATCCAGAGAGACATCGGGAATCGCTTCCCTCGCCTTCACGACCGCTTCCACAAGCCAGTCGCAGTGCTTCTCCGTCGCAAGCCGGGAAGCCGTAATCACGGAGTGCTTTTTCCTGCTTTTCTCCGGGAACTTAAGCTCATCCAGACTTCCGACCGGAATCGTCACAACATTAGGTTCCACACCCTTGTATTTCCGGAACTGCTCTCTTACCAGCCGGTTCTGCGCATCCGTGGCCGTGATGTAGAAATCCACCTTCCGGTGCTGTGCAAAGGAAAACTCATAATAGTTATTCCAGAGGATATTGTTCTCGTCCGTGCCGCTCTCGCTGAAATGGTCGGCGTGGATCACAATGCCGATTCTGGCATCATTGCAGTTGCGCATGATTGCCGGACCGATGCCGGTGGTTCTGTCTATAATTGCAACATCCGATGAGGTCAGCTGCATTTTTTCCACCATATACCCCACCAGCTCCTCCTTTGAGCAGAGCACTCTGTCCGGGAATTTATAGAACACCTGCCCGTCGTCATTCATCTCCTCATAGGCGACGGAGCCGTCCTCGTTATAGAAGCGGCGGTGGTACATGTGCGCCTTATTGTCATAGGGTCCGTAGAACTCCGAATAGAGCTTACAGTAGGTATAATAATCCTTCCTTATCAGGCAGTCCCGGGACACGATCTCAACTCTGTGCACCTGATCGCCGGTCTCATCCACCATATATACCGTGTAATAGATATTATTCGGGAAATAGTATTTGCATACCTTCCCGTTTCTCGAAAAGCTATCGTGTTTCTCCGAAAAAGTCTTCTCCAGATCCGCCAGCGTAAACGTGACCGGAGCAATCTTCGTATCGGTAAAATAGGTATACAGCCAGATGATCTCCTCATCCGTAAAACCGATATTCTTCGTCATGTGTTCAATGTTTTCGTTGGGAAACATATCCATAAAGACAAACCTTGCCTTCACGCCGATCCGCCGCAGCATATTGGCTCTGTAGCTCTGCGCATACTCCACACCGCTGCTCGCCCATCCGATTCCCAGGTTAAAATTATATACCATGTCTTTTCTCTCCTAAGGATATACAATCGATAAGTTCATTTTCCGGTCAAGGCCCACATCGCTCAGCAGGATATTCCTTATCATCTTCCGCCTCGCCGTGTGTTCTATCTTCCCGTATAGCTCAAACGCCTCATCATGGTACTCAAACAATACATTCCGCTGTGCGGATGCCCGCCCGGAAACCGCCGACTGCAGCTGTTCCAGATAGTCGATCAGTTCGACCCATTCATCATCGATCGCCTTCAGCGCAGCCTCCCTGACGAACTGCTCATAGCTCTCCTCATCCCCGATCCTGTCCCTCTGGGCAGTCAGCCCGCTCTGCACCCTGCTTAACAGATAAGCCTTCACAGCCTTTCTGTCTGAGATATTGATCGTCTTATACTGTTCATCCAGGGTATAGGAGATATTGTCCAGCAAAAACCGGTTCAGAACCGGCCACGTCAGCTCCTCCTGTTCATTCAGGAACCGGTCAATATTGCCCTCCGCGATCTCAATGACCCTGCTGTCCTCGATCCGCTCACCGTCCAACAGATTATTCCGGGTCGCATAGATAAAGTCCCTCTGTCTCTGGAGCACCTTGTCGTACGATACCGAATGGTTCCGGGACTGCTGCCCGCTCTCCTCGCTGTAGCTCTGGCTGGAATTAATGATTTTCTTCAGCCTGAACCGGGAGATTTTTTTCTTACCGGCAATGATCTTTTCCAGCTTTTCGTTGCCCTCTGCCCCTACAATATCGTCCTCCAGGCTTGCAAAGTACCGGCTGACCCCGGGATCTCCCTGCCGTCCCGCCCGTCCTCTTGCCTGCCTTTCCGACCGCACATTGGGCATCCTGCCAACACCGATTACCGCAAGTCCGCCAAGCTCCTTGACGCCCTCTCCGAGCTTGATGTCCGTTCCTCTGCCCGCCATTGTCGTGGCAACCGTCACTGCCCCCAGCTGCCCGGCTCCCTTGATAATCTCCGCCTCCCAGAACGCATTATTGGCGTTTAACACATTGTGCGGGATATTTTCCGTCATGAGCAGTCTGGAAAAAACCTCTGTGTCCGTGGCAGTATTCAGGATAATCAGCACCGGCTGTTCCCGCCTGTGTGCCTCGATTGTCATCCTGACTGCTGCCATGAACTCTTCCCGGGCGGTGACAAAATATCTGTCGCGCAGATCCATTCTCTTTAACGGTCTGTTCGGCGGAATCACCACCACCCTCTTATGGTAGGTGTCAAACAGCTCATCCGCGTTATTGACAAGCGTTCCGCTCATCCCCGCGAACTTCTCAAACATCATGAAAAGATTCTGGAATGTCACGGAGGCAACGGTCCGGTATTCCTGGGTGATCTCCACCTCTTCCTTCGCCTCGATCGCCTGATGCATTCCGCCGCGCAGCTTTACGCCGGGCATCAGCCTGCCCGTCGCCGCATCAAAGAGCATGACCTCACGCTTTTCATCGTTCGTCACCATGTAATCCTTGTTTTTCTCAAGCAGCACATTGGCTCTGAGCGCCAGCGTGACATGCCTGTTGATCTCAAAGAAATCCTTTCCATAGTAATTATCGATGCCAAAGAATTTTTCCGCGTGCCGGACACCCTTTTCCGTAAGCCAGACTGCGCCGTCCTCTTCTATATAATCGATGTCCTCCACCAGCGAGCTGACAAAGAAATTGCACACGCTGTACAGGTTGGACTGTACCCTGGGCACTCCCGACACGACAAGAGGCATGATCGCCGCATCCAGAAGAATGGCATCCGCCTCATCGATAATGGCATAATACATGTCATGGATAAAGCGCTCCTTCGCATTCTTAACCAGATTGTTAAACAGGTAATCAAAGCCCAGTGTGCCGTTCGGCATATAGATAATATTGGCGGAATACATCTCCTTGCGGGCATCATTTTCCTGCTTCTCCGCTCCCTCCTTCGGAGGATGCGATACGGTCATCCCAAGAAATTCATACACCGGGCGGAGCTCCTCCGCATCACGGATCGCCAGATAATCATTGGAGGTGACCAGTATACAGGGTCTGCCTGTCAGGGCATTCAGATACAGGGGCATGGTCGCCGCCAGCGTTTTTCCCTCGCCGGTGTTCATCTCCGCCAGATGTCCCTGATGCAGGGCAATTCCCGCCATGATCTGCACATCATAGGGATGCTTTCCCAGTATCCTCTCATCCGCTGTGATGACCGCGGCAAAGGCCTCCGGCAGCAGCTGATCCAGCGTTTCCCCGTTCCGGTAGCGTGCCCTGAATTGATCCGTGAGCGCCGCCAGTTCCTCATCCCTTAGATTTTTTATTCTCTCTTCGCAAAGTTTTACCTTTTTTAGAAGCCCTTTTAAGCTTCTCAATTCTCTCCTGTTCCGCATCAAACTCTTCCTGACTGACCTCTTTCAAAATGATCGAATGAAATACAAACCGGTGAATCCCGCCGTTAATCAGCTCTATCCTATAGCTGTGTGTCTGGATGGACGGCTTAAAATAATTGTCCCTGCCCCTGAGAATGACGCTCTCCGCCTTCTCATCATATCTGTCAAAGAAAATGATGCGGAGCATGATGTCCTCTTCGCTGCCCTCCTCAAAGTCCATATTGACCGAGATATGATAAGCGCCCTCGCCATCAATGATCGGCAGGGAAGGTTCTATCTTGTCTCCCTGAAAATTCGTTCTCGAATACCAGCTGTTGATTACCGTCCCCGGCGGCATCAGGGGATTTTCATAGGAAACATCCTGCCTGCTTATAAACCTTATCTTCGAGCCGTATGTATAAGTCTTGGAGGTGTATTCATTCCAGTACACCACCCACCTGTCATCTACCATAGCTTTTCCCTTCCGTTATGTCTCTCTCTGAAAATCTTCCCGGAATACCTGATGATACTGGCTCTTGAACCACTGGATGATCTGATCCGTATTATCTGTGTGGTGACCGTGGATGCCCTTGCCATACACCGAGACCCCGGCGGAATTTAAGTGCATCAGAATATCGGTATAGCCGTCCGGGTCATAATCATCCTCATATAAATAGGAAATAATAAATTTGGTATCGCCCCAGTCTGTGCGGTCAAATTTATCCCAGAATCTGTCGTTCAGCTTCCGGATGCTGTTCTCCGATAAATCGCCGTAGTTCGTCAGAAGAATATCCAGAGAGGTCGGAAACCCGCCCACTCTCTCAAGTGTTTCATTTTTTGCCACATTTCCCATGCTTGTCAACGGCTTCCCCAGAATAAAGGCGTGCGGGCAGATATCGCAGCCATAGTACAGCGAGCCGAAGGTTCCCATGGAGACACCGGATATAATTACCTGATCTCTGTCAAATCCGATTTTGTCCATGTAGCCCCTCATCACGCGAAGCATGAGCTGTTCATATTCTTCATCTCCGAGATAAAATGCGCCGCCCTCCAGTCTGGGATCTGTGACAAGCACAAACGGACAACCCATTTTCCGCATCATAAAGTAGCCCTCGAAGCCCTCCTGTCCCCTGTATCCCGAAAAATAAAAGCTGAGCGGAGGCTTCAGATCCCCCGGATCATAATAGCAGAAGATCTCCTCGCCCTTTGACGTGGCAAATCTCTCTCCGCCCGGAAGGAAGTATCCAAAATCCTTCCGGGAATGCCGGTCGTGCAGGGAAATAATTTTCAGGGTTCCGGTTCCTTTTGCCAGAACCGATACAAACAGGGGACCGTAGGCAGAACCATTTTCAATCCGCACCACATCCCTTAATTGCTCCCCCGAGAACTCCCATATCTGCTGAAAATCCTTTGTCGCGCCCGGGTAAAACTGATAGACCACCAGCTTTACTTCCACGGTTCCGGTTACCGCATACTCGAGATACAGATCCAGACACTGACCCTCAAACAGCGGAATATTGTTTTTCCAATAAGCCGCCTGCCTGAATGTTTCCCCGAATTCTCCGGTCAGCAGAAGATCATAGCTGCCGCTGTACTCCACCTCTCCCCGGAAGCCCGAATTCACCACGAGAAAGCTCCGTGCAAATTTCTCCCCGTAGGGGGTGGTAAAGAATGACGGCGCCGCTTCCTTCAGAAACAACTCAACGTCCCCCGTATACAGCCTTTTGCCACACTTATAGGCGTTCAGCTTCTCCGTATAACCGGACAGCGTTACATTCTCTGTCAGGAAGACGCAATACGCCTTTACGCAGGATAAAAGCAGCTTTAAATCCACCTCGCTGCGGACATCCGAGTCAACGACCAGCAGATCATAACCGCCCTTTATTGCTGTCTTTTGCTCTTCAAAATAGTCCAGCTCTATGTGCTCAGGAAGGGTGTATTGCCTTCTCCAGTCCCTTTCGCCATATTGTAATACCCGTATTTTATTCAAAGGAATCCAGCACTCCCTTCCACGCTTCAATCAGATTCTTTGTGGTATAGACCTGCCCCATCTCATAGCATCCTACCAGAGCCTCATTCCAGTTATCCAGACTGTCCAGATAATAAGCCAGGGCATCTCCTGTCTCGTCAAGGCTCTTCATCACATACCCGTTTCTCAGATGTTCCAGATACTGATCCTGACAGACCGTAATCCTCGGAACTCCCTTGCTGATCGCCGTGACAAAAAGGAATACATCTGTCGTATTTCTCACGTCAAGTATCACGCGCTGTTCATGGATGCATTTGCTGATGGAACGCTCATCGACCGCCTGCTGAAAGAAGAAGCGGAGCTCTACCGTTTCCTCCTCCATCGCATCCACCCTGTTTTCGCCCAAAGCAAGCGGCGTCTGTCCGGAAATCCATCTGCGGTCGAACCCATACTTCATCAGCAGGTTTTCTGTCCGCTGCATGATCTGCTCCCGGAAGCTGTAATCCGCATTCCTTGTAAAGAACTGCACCCTTGCCTTTTCATTCTTCCGCAGGTATCCGGCGATATACAATATCAGCTTTTCAAAGGTCTGCTCCGCGACACCGTCAACCGGAACCAGAATATTCTGCACCTTCATCTGCTGGCTGATTCCGAAGTCAACGCGGGTATCATAGGGCGAAATATCAAAAACGGTATCACGGCTCATCCCCAGCCTCTGCCGGATGGTCTCCGCCGTGTCCTTGGCATCCGTAATCAGGTAATCGGAGCCTTGCAGCTCCTCCCGGTATTGCAATAGATCAGCATCCGTAAAACGGTTTTCAAAGAAGGTCATGATTACCTGTCTGTTTTTCAGCAGTTCCGTAAGCATATGCATATGCAGCCTGTGCGCCGCGACAATAAAAATGTCCTGCACCTTACAGGAATCCATATTGGCATAAAAAACTTCCCGGATCACATCTCTGATGTCCGCGTATTCCAGCGAGGAAAACGTAACCTCCTTCGTGCTGCCGCCCACGACAACCGTAAATCCGGGCGTTCTCGGATTAATCTGAATCCTTCCGTCCGGCAGGCTCTCCCGCAGCTTCCAGATGCCATCCTCCATCAGATAGTCCTTGTGGTGCGGCCTTCCGTTTTCATATACGGTAGTCGCCGACAGAAAGCCTCTGTCGTCATATTCATTGACGCGGCAGATCTGCTCCCCTTCGTATAAGATTACCGAAATCGGATTGCCGTTTTCCCCAAACTCGACCTCTGCATAGCGCTTCCCATTTAAAAAGGCGTTTATCGTAAAGGGCGAGTAGATGAATTCCACGCCCTCCGGCCACTTCAGGCTGTGGTAGGACAGCGTGGCAATTTTCTTTCTCTTTATCTGCTGGATGCAGTCAAAGCAGGACCAGTAATTCGCGCGGAACAGTCCCTGCCTGTGCAGAAAATGCCGGAAATTCGGTGCATGACTCAGAAGCAGAATTTCATAGGGCGCCATCCTGTTTCTGTGGATCAGCTGTATCTGCTTAATGGTCTCGTCAAACTCAGAGCGTGCCTTTTTCCTATACCAATATTCTTCACTTTCCTTCCATTTATCTCCATCGTACCAAGCCGGGACAAAATAAAGCATAGCTGTACTCCTTCTAAATTAACGGTCTGTATTGTTCCATGTGTCTGTAAACAACCGCCTCCCGGTAGAGCGTGATCCATAATCCGGTCAGCATCATAATGGAACAGGGCAGCATTGCCAGCGAAGGGTCCAGATTTGCCGTGAATTGCAGAGACAGCGGTACCCCCATGCATACAGCAAGTACTAAGGAACTGAACAGGGACAGACGAAAGACAGTTCTAATCAGATATTTCTTTGTCGGTTTCCCCGCATAGATGTCCAGAATGGAATCACCGGATTTCAGCAGACCTTCCGCCATTTTCGAGGGGTTCAGCATGAGGAAGGAGAAGCCTATCACCAGCAGGGACTGAACGATCAGGTAAGTCACCACGCCAACCGGTCTCGTCAAGATCATGTTATCGCTCAGATAGATCAGGCTGCGGTGATCGGGGTAAAATTCCGCCAGCAGCTTCACAATCAGCTGGGGCAGCATAAAAAAGACCGAGGTAAACATGATCGGCATTACCCCCACCGGATTCAGTTTGTAGGAAATGTAATTTTTGTCCGCGTGGATATTATGTATCGACACGCGCTGTACCGGTATTCTCTTTTCCGATGTCTCCAGCAGCATCATGACAGGGATTCCGATCAGCCCGAGGCAGACAGGCAATACCAGCTCAGAGAAGTCATGTCCGGCAAGCATGGAAAAGATACCGTCCGTAATGTTTACAATGAAAATGCCCATTCTGCCGCCCACGCCATATTTCTGGTTCCTGTCGCAAAGCCACAGGATGAGAAGCATTCCGGCAAGCATCTGGACAATCACGACGAGCCGCGCAAGAGGAATCATATTTTCCGGAACGGTATAGGTATATTCCCGCGATTTCTGGTAAGCCTGGATCAGCGCAATCACCATCGTGATCTCATAGGTTACGATATTCATCTTTTTCTGGGAAATGCGGTTGGTTTTATCGATGGATTTTATGGCGACATAGACGATCATCAGCATAGAGCCCCACATATACGGCCATACTCCGAGGATAAACAGAGAGCAGTTCTTCAAATCACCGGTCATATTCTGTACAAAAATTGACTGGGCATCGATCCTGACGTCATGAAGGGCTTTGAGGTCAATTCCATACAGGGCGATCGAGCGCCCCAGCAGGTAAATTACCAGAATCATGACGGTATACAATATTTTATAAACAAGGATTCTCTCTTTCTTCTCTTTGCTCATTCCCATTTACTCCAAAAAAATAGTGACCATCAACCAGCGACGGTCACTATCATTATACAACAATCTCTTTTCTCTTTCCACTAAAGATTAAGACTCTTTCGATTCGTCCTTATCCTTCGCAGTGCCTTTTCTTCTCTGGTGATCGTATACACCCTTTCCGGTGATCGCTGTAGCTGCCGCTGCAATCCACCACCACCAGTTTCTGATTCCATCCTTTCCGACGCTTGCCGCCAGTGGGGTCTCTTCATCCAGAATTTCAACTACGGGTGTCTCCTCATTCCGGATTTCAACTCCAGGCACTTCCTCCTCCGCGCTTACAGCAAGAGGTACTTCCTCCTCCGCGATGTCAACCACGGGCTCCTGAGGCGCTACAGGCTCGTTGGGCACTACCGGAGTTACCGGAGCTGCCGGTGCTCCTGTACCTGCAACCGGTGCTGCCACTACTGCTGCGGCAGGGGTTTCGTCGTTGCCGCCGGTTGTGTCATCGGAAGTCGTTTCCGAAGTGGGGCTTGTCGTGGTGCTGCCTGTGCTGGTCGGGGTGCTTGCGGACTCACTTGCACTGGTTGATGCGCTGGTGCTTGCGGATTCGCTGGTGCTGGTCGATGCGCTTACACTTGCAGATTCACTTGCGCTGACGCTTGCCGACTCGCTGGCGCTTACGCTTGCGGACTCGCTTGCACTTACGCTTGCGGACTCACTCGCGCTGACGCTAGCAGACTCACTTGCACTTACACTTGCGGACTCACTTGTACTTACACTTGCTGATTCGCTTGCACTTACGCTTGCAGACTCACTTGCACTTACGCTTGCGGATTCACTTGCACTCACGCTTGCAGATTCACTTGCGCTCACGCTTGCAGACTCACTTGCACTTACGCTTGCGGACTCACTTGCA
>CAKRTS010000018.1 GCA_934402315.1 uncultured Acetatifactor sp.
GGAAATATTAGTTCATGGGCAATAGGACATAAAGATTCAAAAGTAAAATCCTTTCTCCAGAATATGAGTGAAAAAGCCGAAGAAATCCTACAGAAGCAGTTGGAAAAAGCAAAGGATACAAAGGAAGGAAAAGAAGTATTCTCGATGAAAAAGCATAAAGAAGTTATAAAAAAGAACAAGGTTGATTTGAAGGTGTAAATAATCAGATTCGAAGTATTATGCAGAAAAAATGCATAGCATTGAGGGAGCCTTGCGTATGTCAGATGAAATCAATGCCCAGTTCGGATTTGAAAGAGTATTCGGTAAGACTAACGGCAATGCAGATACTGATACAAAAATTACAAAATTTGGCATCTCTTTTAATAGTGACGGAACTACCACATTCTTTGCAGAGTTAGAAAAATCATCAGCCAGTCAGAAAGAATATCTTGAAAAGCTTCAGGAAAAGAAAGCTGAGGAGAAAAAAGAGGCAAAGAAAAAGGATCAGTCCAAGCAAATCGAAGTAAGAAAAACTACGGTTCAGGCAAATTCAAAAGAAGAACTTTTGGATAAGATCAAAAATATTGACTGGGATTCTACCAAACCGGAGGAGAATAAAATCGGCGGAAGATTTAATTTTTTAGTTTAATGGATTCAGATGAAAATAGAAGCAATTTCATAAAATCTTACATACACACTTGACAATACCCCTCTGAAGAAGGCGTAGGTCAGGCAATTGTAAAATGCGGTCTGCCAAGAGAGGAACTTTTCATTACTACAAAGATCTGGATCAGCAATGCAGGATATGAAAAAGCAAAGGCTTCGATTGAGGAATCCTTGAAGAAACTGAAAACAGACTATGTGGATCTGCTTTTGATTCATCAGCCATTTGGCGATTATTACGGAACATACCGTGCAATGGAGGAAGCCTATAAAGCAGGCAAGGCACGTGCAATCGGCGTTTCAAACTTCTATCCGGATCGTTATATCGATATTGCACATTTCGCAGAAGTTGTTCCTGCGGTAAATCAGGTGGAAACACATGTGTTCCAGCAGCAGAAAGTGGCTCGTGAATATCTTGCAAAACATAATACACAGATTATGAGCTGGGGACCGTTTGCAGAATGAAAAAATGATTTTTTCAATACTCCGGTACTGAAAGAAATCGGAGCAAAATATGGAAAGAGTGTAGCTCAGGTGGCACTTCGTTTCTTGCTTCAGAATGGCGTTGTTGTGATTCCAAAATCAACGCACGAAGAACGAATGCAGGAGAATTTCAATGTATTTGATTTTGTGCTGACAGAAGACTAAATGAAGCAGATCGAGGCACTTGATACTGGAAAGAGTTTATTCTTTTCCCATTATTCACCAGAAACAGTGGAATGGTTTATGAGTATTGTGTAACAAAGTAGCTTCATAAAGGCAAAAGCGTATTGTGGTTTATACGACCGGCAATACGCTTTTGCTGTATAATAGGATAAGAAAATTGTTATACGGAAAGGATAAGAAAATGAAGGAACAGAATCATCCGAATGTGATTAAAATTCGAAATGCACATGTTCATAATCTGAAACATATTAATGTGGATATTCCACTAAATAAGCTTGTGGGAATTGCCGGAGTATCCGGTTCCGGGAATCCGAAGTACATTTGGAACCGGATCGGAACTGTTAAACACATTATGACTGATGTTTTCAAGACTTGCAAATCACAGTTCAAAACTTTATAATTCTAAGGAATCTTCAGCATCTACCCACATCTGCAAATTTTCATCAAGATATAACCTTGCATATTCTAGTGGCTCATCAATTGCAAGCGATGTCAAAGCACAATCAGATCCAGGTGTGGTTTTTAAATTCTTTTCGGCTTCCCAACAATCAATACGGAGTATATAGCCTGCACTGGTATAAACATCAATGCTGTTTTGATTAGGATTGTATTCTGCAAATATTGTTCTCATCGTATCGAATCTCCTTATCATTCAATCATCAGTAAAAAAATCAGAAGCATTTCAATCAGTTCACTATGTCAGTTTTATTTTGTTTTATATAATTTTCTTTCCCTTATTTTTTCCCTTATCAGAGTTCATAAACTCGTATGGGAAGATATAACATAAGGGAAAGCCTAAGGGAAAGCTCACCTGCGATAAACTTAGTGTTTTCAAGGGCTTGTAAGGAATTTGATAACATAATATAATAATTATTAAATCCCTTAGAATATGTGAAATCTCAATTCAAGTTTGTCTGACTCAAAACAATTTAATATCAAACTATACAAGCACTTTAGCCAATAAAGATTAAGGTGCTTTTTTTGCGCCTTGAAAGGAGGTGGTTACAGCTAAACACATCGGGGAAAGCCCGATTTAATCATTACAACAGGCATTGCCTGATCATATAGAGTTAATTTTAACAGCCAGTTAGGGATTATCCCTGCTGGCTTATTTTTTTATCTATAGTGGCTGGTATTTCAATAGTTCTGACATTCTTAAGGAATAATGCAAATGATACAGCTGAACGTATCGAGGCATGTGCAAAAAAGTCCGGCATGGAAGTTGTTGAGACAATTTTCAATACAGATAAAAAAGCGGTTGAACGATTAAGATATTATATTGAAAGAGATATCGTGGAGGAAAGACTGATAAACGGAGCATCCCGGCAGGAAATCGATGAATGGGTGAAAACGTTGTAAAAGAAAAAGCCTGCAATATTTCAAGGGAAAATCGGACGAATAATATAATTGATTTATGCGGGCTGTTCGTGCTATAATAATCACAAGTGAGTCGGGGGTAGCATAGATTCACGAATAACATTAAGAAAAAATCGAAGGAGGGATCACAATGTCTTTTTTTGATGATCTGGGTAAGAAGCTCTCACAGGCGGGGCAGACAGCTGTTCAGAAGACAAAGGAGATGGCGGATATTGCAAAGTTGAATTCTGCTATTTCTGACGAGGAAAAGCGGATTGACGACAATTATCTGCAAATCGGTAAGCTCTATGTTTCGCTTCATGACGCGGAGCACGAGGCTGATTTCGATGCGTTTATAGCCGCAATTCATGAGGCTGAGGGTAAGATTAAGGACTATCAGCAGCAGATCAAGGACATTAAGGGTATCGTAAAGTGCGAGAAGTGCGGCGCTGAGGTATCCAAGGATTCAGCGTTCTGCAGTGCCTGCGGTGCACCTATGCCGAAGGAAGAGCCTGTTGTTGAGCCGCAGCCGATCGAGGAGACCCCTGTTGCAGCAGCACAGGAGATCGCGTCTGAGCCTGTGCAGGAGACACCTGCAGAAAATCCTGGACAGCAGGTATAAAAGAGGAAGAGGGAGATTAGAGAATTATGCAGAAGACAAAATTAGGCATTTCCGCAGCTTTGCTTGGGGCTGTGGTCTGTTTTTCGGGACTGTTCAGCGGATACCTTTTGGTTTTCCTGTTGACAGCCTACATCCTTTTGATGGAGGAGAATGTCTGGCTTAAGAAGACCGCAGTCAAGACGGTTGCAGTGTTGATGGTCTTCTCCCTGCTGAGCGCAGTGCTTGGCCTGATCCCTGATCTTATCAGTGTCATCAGCAGCATCTTCAACATCTTTAACGGAAGCTTCAGCATCAGAATCCTTTCCAGCATTATTTCCGCTGCAAGGAGCATTCTTGGATTCTTAGAGACACTGCTGCTGCTCGGACTTGGATTTAAGGCGCTGAATCAGGGAACGATTAAGATTCCTATGATTGACAAGCTTGTAGACAAGGCATTCGGAGAATAATTGTCAATTTTTTCTATTGTAAATGCATGAGGAATCAGCTATAATAAGTGTAACCTGAGATGTCCGATAACTCTTGTTCATTTTTGAACCTACATTTACTTTAAACGGGATTCCTATATTGCCAAGTGGCTGTCAGGCCCTCACTCATTGCGAGGATTGGAAGGGAAGGCAAAAGCGTGGTTGCGGTTACCCACCTAGCATTGCTAGGAGTCAAAAAACAAGAGGCGGCATTTTGGGGATACACGAAAGAAAAGAGCAGTCCATATGGGCTGCTCTTTTAAAATGTCACTGAGAGACAGTTTTGGGAGGGAAGAGTGGATAAAAGAGAATTTCATCTGAGCAGGGCGCAGAGGATGCAGCTGAAGGCATTTGTCTGTCTGCTCGGAATTCTGCTGATACTTATATTAATCATCGGGAAGCTGATTTCTGCACTCTGGCATGGTGACAAAGACAATGAAGTACAGCCTGAGCCGCACATTCCGACAGTCCGGGTCCTGAAAAATGTCTGGATCGCGGAGGCGGGAGAGGATGGATTGACCGTTTATGACGAGGGACAGCGCACGTTTTTTCAATGGGGAGTTCCCGATGGAGACGGACAGGGAACTATAGAAAGCCAAGGCTCGCAGACCGGACAATCGGAGAAAGACTGCCGGGAGCAGGTGGCGGATGTCACATTGACGGACAATCTGGTCACGGAGGTGGCGGTAAAGGCGGAAAAGATCAATGGCCGTGTGCTGAGCTACACCGGAAACTGTATAGAATTGGAAGGGTACGGAAGGCTGCCCCTTTCTGAGGAATACCATGGCTACAGGCTGTATGGCAGTCTGGCAATGTGTACGGTGCAGGATCTCAGCTGCGGATATGATAATGCCGATTTCTGTCTGGAGGATGGTGAAATCTGTGCGGTTCTTCTCGCGCGGGAGGAAGCCATGCAGTACATAAGGGTGCTGATCAGGGCGTCCGATTACACAGGGCTTCTCCATGCGTCTCCGGTCATTACGGCGGACACGGACTTTACGGTCGTTTACAGCACTGGCGGAGAGGAAAAGAGGGAGGAGCATTCTGCAGGTGAGGAGCTTTGTTTTAGCTATGACAGCCCTTATTTTGAAGGTGGAAGGGTCTGCGTCGTACCTGATACGCTCACGGGAAAGCTGCTGCTTCCAGATGTCAACCGGAGTCAGGGAGTTCCGGCTTACCGGGGGAAAATGGAATTGCTAAGGACAGAGGACGGCATTGCGGTGATCAATAAGCTTCCCTTGGAGGAATATCTGTACAGTGTTGTGCCGAGTGAGATGCCGGCGTCCTACCCGGCAGAGGCGCTGCGGGCACAGGCGATCTGCGCGAGAACCTACGCTTACGGTCACATGCTGCACGCGGCGTATCCGCAGTATGGGGCGCATGTTGACGACAGCACAGCCTTTCAGGTCTACAACAATATCACAGAGCAGGAGAGCGCCACTGCCGCCGTGAAGAACACCTACGGACAGCTTCTTTGCACCGGGGACGGCGAATTGGCGGAGACCTTTTATTATTCCACCTCCTGTGGTGTCGGGAGCGATGCCAATGTGTGGAAGACGCAGGCGGCGCCGGAATTAACTTATCTGAAAGCGAGAGAAATTTCCACAGAGGCGATGGAAAACCTGCTGTGCCAGACAGGTGCGGCGCAAACAACGGGCACAGCGGAGGCGGGTGAAGACCTTGCCGGGCGCCTGCGGGACGAGGCAGCATTCAGGAACTTCATTCTGTCGAAGGATGAAAAGCATTTCGAGGCGAAGGAAGGCTGGTACCGGTGGAGCTACGAGGTAGAGCGGATTGACAGCAAGGCAATCCTTGAGGCGCTACAGCGGAGATACGCGGCGAACAGCAGCCTTGTGCTGACGCTTGTGGACGGAGAATTTGTCAGCAGGGAGATCGACAGGCTCGGAGTGATAACGGACATTTACGTTGCGAAGCGGGGAGCCGGCGGCGTGGCGGATGAGCTGGTGATCGAGTCGGATGAAGGAAGCTATAAAATTATTTCGGAGTACAATATCCGCGCAGTGCTTTGCGACGGGCAGAGCAAGGCGGTGCGGCAGGACGGGAGCGAGACTTCCTGCCCGAATCTGCTCCCCAGTGGATTTTTTATAATATCGACTGGTAAAGCGAAGGAAAGTGTGGTAGGATATTCCATAATCGGCGGCGGCTTCGGACACGGAGTGGGAATGAGCCAGAACGGTGCCAGACGGATGGCAGAGGCGGGCTGGACAGCCGGGGAGATTCTGCGGTTCTTTTATGCAGACTGTAATTTAGAATTCATATATGAGGAGAGCGGGAAATGATTCGCAAGCTGTATCTGATCGGGCGTGATTTTTCTGCCCAGATGAAAAAACAAAATATCAGTGCCTATGCGGCGAGCATTGCGTTTTTCTTCTTTCTGTCAATCGTTCCCATGCTGATGGTTATCTGCATGGTGATTCCGTACACCCCGCTCACGGAGGAAAATCTGGTGCAGGCGGTCACGGACATTACGCCGGACAGGGTTGATCCGGTCGTGGAAGGCCTGATCGCCGACGTCTATGACAAGTCAGCGGGAATCCTGTCCATTGCGGTCATTGCGACTCTGTGGTCGGCGGCGAAGGGGGTTATGGCGCTGATGCAGGGACTGAATGCGGTCAACGGTGTGGATGAGAAGCGGAACTATTTTGTCATCCGTGCGGTTGCCTGCCTTTATACGGTTGTCATGCTGATTGTCGTGATCCTCAGCCTTTTTATCAACGTATTCGGAAACCAGCTCGTCAATCTTGCCCTGCACAGGATACCGCAGCTCCAGAGGCTTGTGAGCTTTCTGATGCATTTCCGGTTCCTTGTGGTCTGGGCGGTGCTGACGCTGCTCTTTGCAACCGTGTATGCCTTTATGCCGGATGATAAGCTGAGATTCAGGGAACAGATTCCCGGTGCAACCTTTGCGGCAGTCGTGTGGAGCATTTTTTCGTGGGGCTTTTCGATGTACGTCGATTACAGCAATTCCTACGGTATTTACGGAAGCCTTGCAATTATTATCATTATATTGCTCTGGATGTATTTCTGCATGTATATCATTATGATCGGAGCATACCTCAACCGGTATTTCCGACCGGTGAATCAGGCGCTCGTCAGGACGAGAAAAGGTGACATTACAGGAAGTACTTGACTTTTCTTAATAAAGTCTATAAACTGTTAGCAGAGACAAAGGCATTGATGGTGCATAGTAGGAGTTCATCTTCTTTCAGAGAGAAAGAGTCGTCGGCTGTGAGCTTTTTCAGGTTCAGATGAAGCCCCGAATTTCCCACCGGAGCCTCCGGATATGAAGCCGCAGCTTAGAAAAGAGCGGGAGTAGTTTCGGACGTATGGCGCGCGTTATGCGCTGATGAGTGCTCTGCCGTCAGGCAGGGAAGCAGGGTGGTACCGCGGAGAAAGTGAATTCGTCCCATGCACAATTTTTGTGCATGGTTTTTTTATGCACAAAACACCATTTTGAAGGAGAACGGAGGATATCTTAATGAGTGACAGAATGGACAGATTTGCCAGCATCAGGCAGGAAATTCTGGAAGGCATGGAACAGCGTGCAGGTTCGAGGGCGGCGGCTTTTGAACTGAGAAAGCAGTTCCTGGATTCCAAGACAGGAAAGATCGGTCAGATGATGAAGGAGATGAGGAGCATTGCGCCGGAGGAGAGAGCGGGCTTCGGCAAGAATGTGAACGAATTAAAGGAATGGGCGCAGCAGAAGTTTACGGAGCTGGATGAAAAGATGAAGGCGAAGGAACTGGAGATGCGCTATGAGCATGAAAAGATCGACGTGACCATGCCCGCAAGGAAAATTCAGGCGGGAAATCTTCACCCCATCACCCAGATGCGAAACCAGCTGATCGACGTCTTCGCGGGAATGGGCTTTGAGGTCGTGGAGACAAAGGAGATCGAGAACGATTACTATAACTTCACCGCGCTGAACACACCGCAGGATCACCCGGCGAGAGACATGCAGGACACCTTCTATCTGTCACCGGAATTCCTTCTGGCGACGCAGACATCGGCTGCACAGATTCATACCATGGAGAAGAAGAAGCCGCCGATCAAGATGATCGCTGCACCGGGCAAGGTGTTCCGCTCTGATGATGATGCGACACATTCCCCGATGTTCCATCAGCTGGAAGGACTGGTTGTGGACAAGAAGATCACGGTGTGCGACCTGAAGGGAATGCTGGATGTATTTGTACAGAAGATCTACGGCGAGAGCACGACAACGCGGCTTCGTCCCTCTTATTTCCCGTTCACGGAGCCTTCCGTGGAGGTGGATGTCAGCTGCTTCGAGTGCGGCGGCAAGGGCTGCAAGCTCTGCAAGGGAACCGGCTGGATCGAAATCCTCGGCGCTGGAATCGTCAATAAGAAGGTACTGGAAAACTGCGGTATTGATTCTGACGAGTACAGCGGACTTGCGTTCGGTATCGGGATTGAGCGTGCTGCCATGCTGAAGTACGGAATCAATAACATTAAGCTGTTCTATGAATCCGATCTGCGCGTGCTGCGCCAGATCGATGATAACTAAAGGAAACGGAGGAGAGAAGATGTTAGTACCGCTTAGTTGGCTGAAAGAATATGTGGAGATAGAGATTACGCCGCAGGAGCTGGAGAAGAAGCTGTTTTCCTGTGGATTTGAAGTAGAAGAACTGACAGAGGTTGGAAAAGACATCAGCAAGGTTGTCGTCGGACTGGTGGAGGAGTGCGAGCCGATCCCGGAGACCCATCTGCATGTGTGCAGGGTGAACGCGGGGGAGCACGGCAGCTTTCAGGTGTGCTGCGGCGCAGATAATGTAAAGGCGGGGGGCAAGTATCCCGTCGCGCTGGTCGGGGCGACTGTCTATATGACGGCAAAGGATCATAAGACCGTCGAGGGAACCATGACGATCAAGAAGGGAAAGCTTCGCGGCTATGAGTCGGAGGGTATGCTCTGCTCCGGCGTGGAGCTCGGTGTCAGCGAAAATATGTATCCCGGCGCAGAATATAACGGACTGCTGGTTCTGCCGGAGGACACACAGCCCGGCGCGGATGTGAAGCCGATTCTCGGACTGGACGACTGGATTTTCGATGTCTCCATCACGGCGAACAGACCGGACTGCCAGAGCATTCTCGGCCTTGCGAGAGAGGTTGCGGCAGTGCTCGATAAGGAGCTGAAGGAGCCCGCCATGGACTACACGGAGACGGAGGTCAGAAAGGAAGGCTTTAACGTCACCGTCGAGGCGCAGGACATCTGCCCGAGATACATCGGACATTATGTCTATGACGTGAAGATCGGGGAGTCTCCGCTCTGGATGAAGCGCAGACTGGCGCTGGTCGGCCAGGACGCAATCTCCAACATCGTCGATATAACGAATTATGTGATGCTCGAGATGGGACAGCCGATGCATGCGTTTGACTGCGATTATCTCGAGGGCAATGCGATCTGCGTCAGACGTGCCGGTGAGGGCGAAAAGATCACGACACTGGACGAGCAGGAATATACGCTGAATCCGAATAACCTTGTCATCTGTGACGGCGTGAAGCCGGTCGCGCTGGCTGGTGTTATGGGCGGCTTGAATTCGGAGATCCGCGACACCACGACAGAGGTGATGTTCGAGTCTGCGAAGTTTGCGAGAGACAATATCCGTAAGACCTCACGTTCCCTCGGAAAGCGCACGGACGCAAGCGCGAAGTACGAGAAGGGTGTTGACGAGTATTCCACGATCCACGCGATGAAGCGGGCGCTGCATTTGATTGAAGAGCTTGGCTGCGGCAAGGTTTCCGCGACGCATATCGATGTCAACACGGGAAATACCGCAGAGCCCAGACCGCTGAAGGTGAGCGTCAGCCGTGTCAACAACGTTCTCGGCATCGAGGTTCCGAATGAAGAGATCCTTCATATCATGAAGAATCTGCAGTTTGCGCCGTCCATCGAGGGTGACGAGCTGACCTTGCAGGTTCCGGCATACCGCGAGGATATGGAGACATATCAGGATGTCGCGGAGGAAGTCATCCGTATGTACGGCTATGAGCATGTGATCCCGACCTTCATGCCCGATGCGAAGGTGACGATGGGAGGACTGAACCAGAAGCAGAAGAAGGAGATGAAACTGAAGAGAACGCTGTGTGGAACCGGCGCTTATGAGTGTATTCATTATTCCTTCATTTCTCCTGCCGATCTGGATCTTTTGAGACTGCCGGAGGATGCGCCCGAGAGAAAGGCGATCCGCATATTGAATCCCATCAACGAGGAGCTGTCCCTGATGAGGACGACGCTTGCGGCATCCATGCTGAATGCGGTTGCCAGAAACCAGAAGAAGGGAAATCTTTCGGGAAGACTGTTTGAGGTGGGTAAAATCTTCGTGGCAGATGAGCTGCCGTTAAAGGATTACCCGGACGAGAGAGACACACTCTGCATCGGTATTTTTGGCGAGAATGAGAGCTTCTTCACCTTAAAGGGAATGGCGGAGACACTGGCAGACACCATGTTCGGACATTTTGAGTACGAGAGATCGACCAGACCGTTCCTGCATCCCTATCAGACGGCTGATATTTTCTGTGAGGGAGAGAAGGTCGGCTATCTCGGCAAGGTGGCATATGAGGTTATTGAAAAGCTGGATCTGAGAACCGACGCTTATCTGCTGGAGCTGGATCTGAAGAAGCTGTATGCGACTTATGAGAAAAAAGCAGCGTTCGAGCCGCTGTCCCGGTTCCCCGAGGAGAGCAGAGACCTTGCGCTCGTCATGAGCAGAGACATTACCTGCGGTCAGGTGGAGAACGTGATAAGGGAAGCATGCTCCCATATCGGTGACATCCGGCTGTTCGATGTCTACGAGGGCGGACAGATCCCCGAGGATAAGCGCAGCATGGCATTCACAGTCGAATTTGTGCCGGGAGATGAGCCCTTTGAGGCAGATGCCGTTGAAAGGTTTGTGAAGAAGATACTGAAGAACCTGAAAAATGAACTGGATATTGATCTGAGAAGTTAAGGAGGGCAGGAGTATGTTAAAGAAATACGCATGGGAAAAATACGATGAGAAGAAGCTGAAAAAGCTGGAGAAGCTGTCTGCGGAATACCGTGAGTTCCTTGACAACGGAAAGACGGAGCGGGAATGCGTGGACACGATCGTGAACACCATCGAGGCGGAAGGCTACCGCGAGCTTGAGGAGATCATCAAGGAAGGCGGCAAGGTTCAGGAGGGTGATAAGGTATACAGTGTTTGGATGAACAAGTCCATCGTGATGTTCCAGGTCGGAAAGAAGCCTCTGACTGACGGACTGAACATTCTTGGGGCGCACATCGACAGTCCCAGACTCGACGTGAAACAGAATCCGCTTTTCGAGGACATAGATCACACCTTTGCCTATCTTGACACCCATTATTACGGCGGCGTCAAGAAATATCAGTGGGTGACGCTGCCTCTCGCCATCCACGGCGTCGTTGTGAAGAAGGACGGCACCACGGTCGAACTGAACATCGGAGAGAACGAGGATGATCCTGTATTCTTCGTGTCTGATCTGCTGATCCATCTGGCAGCAGAGCAGATGGAGAAGAAGGCGGCGAAGGTGATCGAGGGTGAGGCGCTTGACCTGATCGTCGGAAGCAGACCGCTTGTATTCGGAGAGGGCGAGAAGGAAACCGATGAGGGCAAGAAAAAGGCAGAGAATGTTGTAAAAGCCGGCGTGCTTGACATCCTGAAAAAGAACTATGACTTTGAGGAAGATGACTTCCTTTCCGCCGAGCTGGAGGTGGTTCCTGCCGGAAAGGCTAGGGAGGCAGGCTTTGACCGTGCTATGATTCTTGCTTACGGACAGGACGACAGAGTGTGTGCATTTACCTCCATGAGAGCAATGCTTGACATTAAGGAGACAGACCGCACGGTATGCTGTATCCTTGTGGATAAGGAGGAGATCGGCTCTGTGGGAGCGACCGGCATGCAGTCTCATTTCTTTGAGAACGCAGTGGCGGAGCTGATGAACCTGAAGGGCGAGTACAGCGAGCTGAACGTCAGAAGGTGTCTGGCAAACAGCTGTATGCTCTCCTCCGATGTCAGCGCCGGCTTCGATCCGGGCTACAGATCCTGCTTTGAGCTGAAAAATGCGGCATGGCTGGGCGCAGGCATGGTATTTAACAAGTTTACCGGTGCAAGAGGAAAGTCTGGCTCCAACGATGCAAATGCAGAGTACATGGCACATCTGCGCAAGATCATGGACGAGGGCGGAATCACCTACCAGACAGCCGAGCTCGGAAAGGTCGATGTCGGCGGTGGCGGAACGATCGCATACATCCTTGCACTGTATGGCATGAATGTCATCGACAGCGGTGTTCCCGTGTTGAACATGCATGCACCTTGGGAGGCAACGAGCAAGGCGGATATTTATGAGGCATACCGCGGCTATAAGGTGTTTGCGCAGAAAGCAACGATATAAGATAGGAATTCATGACATGGAATTAAAAAAATCTGATTTTTATTTTGATCTGCCGCAGGAACTGATTGCGCAGGACCCGCTGGAGGATCGCTCGTCGTCGAGACTGCTTGTGCTTGACAAACATACCGGCGAGATCAGCCATCATGTGTTTAAGGATATTGTGGATTATCTGAGACCGGGTGACTGTCTTGTCCTGAACAACACCAAGGTTATCCCCGCGCGCCTTCTCGGCGAGCGGGAGGGGACCGGCGCGCATGTGGAGGTGCTTCTTCTGAAACGGAAGGAGGCGGATGTCTGGGAAACGCTGGTCAAGCCCGGCAAGAAATGCAAGCCCGGGACGAGACTGTCCTTCGGAGACGGACTGTTGAAGGCAGAGGTGCTGGAGACGGTGGAAGAGGGCAACCGGCTGATCCGCTTTGAGTATGAGGGCATCTGGGAGGAGGTACTGGACAGGCTCGGGGAAATGCCTCTCCCTCCCTACATCACACATAAGCTGCAGGACAGGAACCGTTACCAGACAGTGTATGCAAAATATGAAGGCTCGGCGGCAGCGCCAACGGCGGGACTGCATTTTACGAAAGAGCTTCTGGAGCAGATAGAGGCGAAGGGTGTGACGACCGCCTATGTGACGCTTCATGTGGGGCTTGGCACCTTCCGGCCCGTCAAGGAGGAGAATGTGCTGGAGCATCACATGCACTCGGAGTATTATCAGGTGCCGGAGTCCGAGGCGGAAAAGATTAATGCAGCGAAGAAAAACGGTGGCAGAATCATCTGCGTCGGCACGACCAGCTGCCGGACGGTGGAGAGCGCGTCGGACGAAGAAGGTATTGTGCATGCCGGAAGCGGCAATACAGAAATTTTTATCTATCCGGGGTATCGGTTCAAGGTGCTGGATGCACTGATTACGAATTTTCATCTGCCGGAATCTACACTGGTCATGCTTGTCAGTGCGCTGGCGGGCCGGGAACATGTACTGAGTGCCTATGAGGAGGCAATTCGCCAGAAGTACAGATTTTTCAGCTTCGGGGATGCCATGTTTATCAGCTGACGAATATCTGTATATGATATTGGGGAGGCGGAAGAGAGGAAAGGTATGGACGAGAGACGGAAAAATAAGAGAACAAGTATGACGTCGAAGCTCATGATGAAACGGCTGGACGGCAACTCCAGCAAGGAGTCTACGATCAATATTCTGGATGTGTCAAAGTCGGGTATCGGCTTTGAGTGTGGGGAGCAGTTACAGATAGGCGAGGTATATGAGGCGTACCTGACGATCTGGACGAAGGAAGTATTGCATGCGTTCCTGCAGATCGTGAGGATCGAGATGAAGCCTGACGGCTATTCCTACGGCGCAATCTTTATCGGAATGTCGGAGACGGAGCTTGCGAGGATCGAGACCTATCAGACAGTACGGGAAATGGAAAACTGATTTGAAGAAGAGAATAATACTTACAGTGTTGGCGGCGGCATTGCTGTTGCTGCTCTATATGATGATATTTGGATTTTCGGCGCAGGATGCGGAAGAATCGGGAGGTCTGAGCCAGATGGTGTCGCAGAAATGCGTGGATCTGCTGAATGATCTGTCAGGAAATGACTGGACGGCTGATTACAGGAAAAGCCTGACGGAATGGTTTGAACATCCGCTGCGCAAGCTGGCGCATTTTTCCGAGTACGCCTGCATGGGAATACTGCTCTATGTGCTGTGGAGCCAGTGGATCAGCCGTGGAAGGCGGCTGTACCTGCTGATCGGTGTCTGGCTGTTTTTGTCCGCTGCGATGGATGAATTTCACCAGTTCTTTGTCCCCGGGCGCTATTGCAGCCTGAAGGATGTGCTGCTGGATACCTGCGGCGGCATTACGGGGATGTTCGTGTGTGCCGGGATTACAATATTGTGTCAAAAAAGAAAGGGGCGTACCACATAGCGTGGTATGCTCCTTTTGTGTTACAGAAATCAGCCGCGCAGATGAACACTGTAGCCGGTGGTCTCGAGAATGCTGACTGCGGTTTCCATGGCGGAGGCATCGTAGAATTCGATCCGCAAAACACCGTCCTCGGATTCCCTGTTATGCGTAATGCCGATGTTCTTGATGCTCAGCCTGTGGTTGGCGAGAAGAGCGACAATGCGGGAGAGCGAACCGGATTTGTCCGCAATGTCCACATTGAAGCTGAACGAGCGCTTGATCGGGCCGCTCGAGGCATTGATGAAGGAATCGCGGTAGATGCGGGCACTGTCGAAGAGCGTGTAGAGAGCATCTGCCTGATGGCTGTCGATTTCCGATTTGATGGCGGTCAGAGAGTCGATATAGCCCTGCAGGAGAGCGGAAATGTTCCCACCGTTTGTCAGGCAGATCTGCTGCCACATGGCGGCGGAGGAGGATGCGATTCTCGTAATATCCTTGAAGCCTCCGGCGGCTACCAGTCTCATGATTCCGTCCTCGGAGTCGCTGTCCCTTACAAGATTGACGAGGGAGGCGGCGATGACGTGGGGAAGATGGCTGATGGCGGCGGTGATATAGTCATGCTTTTCGTAGTCGAGGATGAGCGGGATGGCACCCAGCTTCTCCACAAGCGCACGGTAGGCTTCCAGTCTGTCCGCGGGGACGGAGGAGGTCGGTGTCAGAATGTAGTAAGCGTTTTCCAGAAGCGACGCTTTGGAATTAATGTACCCGACCCTTTCGCTGCCCGCCATGGGATGTCCGCCGATGAAGCAGTGCTCCAGCCCGGCGGTGCGGATTGCCTCGTGTATGGTGCTCTTGACGCTGCCGACATCCGTCAGGAGACATTTATCGGGAAGGATTTTCTTCACGGCTGCCAGATTGGCATCATTTTTCTGAACCGGCGCACATAGAAATAGATAATCGCAGTCCGAGAAACTCCCGTCGATCGCGGGTGCCGTGACATCGACGACACCGTCCTGGGCGGCAAGCCGCAGTGTGCCGGGGTTGATGTCATAGGCGACGATACGGATGCGATGGTTGTATTCCTTCAGCGCTCTGGCGATAGAGCCGCCGATCAAGCCGAGGCCGATAAAGCCACAAGTCAGGTCTGACATAATATTATCCTCTGTCCTTTACAAAATAGTATTTGCTTCACTATATCACTTCACCGCGCGAAAATCAATAGGATATTGTATTCTGATTGCGTGAACTATTTTTGAAATTTTTACAACAATATCTTGTAAAATGACAAATTGTTTAGTAAAATATACCCATAAGAGCCAACGACTTGCTTAAATCAAGAACAAAGCACCAAAAATACTGCATAATTGGAGGAAAGTCTTATGAAAGTTTACACAACTGACAAGATTCGCAATGTGGTACTGTTAGGTCACGGCGGAAGCGGAAAGACAAGTCTCGTCGAGGCAATGGCGTATTTGTCCGGAATTACATCGAGAATGGGTAAGGTGACTGACGGAAATACCATAAGTGACTACAGCAAGGAGGAGCAGAAGAGGCAGTTTTCCATCAATACCTCTGTGGTGCCGATCGAGTGGGAGGGGCATAAGATCAACATTCTGGATACCCCCGGATATTTTGACTTCGTCGGAGAGGTGGAGGAGGCAGTGAGCGCGGCGGGGGCTGCGATCATTGTGGTAAACGGCAAGGCGGGTATCGAGGTTGGCACCCAGAAGGCATGGGAGCTCTGTGAGAAATATAAGCTGCCGAGGATTGTCTATGTCTCCAATATGGATGTTGACAATGCATCGTTCAGACAGGTTGTGGAGGATATGACGAATGCCTACGGAAAGAGAATGGCTCCGTTCAATCTCCCGATCCGTGAGAACGAGCGGTTCGTGGGTTATGTGAACGTGATTGCCGAGACAGGCAACCGCTGGCAGGGCAAGGAGGTTGTCCCGTGCGAGATCCCGGAATACAATAAGGCGAACCTGCAGATCTGCCGTGACACGCTGATGGAGGCGGTCGCAGAGACCAGCGAGGAGATGATGGAGCGGTATTTCGGCGGAGAGACCTTCTCGGAGGCGGAGATCCGGGCGGCGCTTCGGACGAATGTCTGTGACTGCAGCATCTTCCCTATGACGATGGGCTCCAACACGCTGTGTCAGGGTGTATACACCCTGCTGGATGACATCATCAAGTATTTCCCCAGCCCTGAGAACAGACAGGTTGCCGGCGTGAATATGAAGACGAGCGAGATCTATCATGCGGATTACGACTTCTCAAAGGCAAAGTCAGCCTACATATGGAAGACCATCGTTGACCCGTTCATCGGAAAATATTCGTTGATTAAAGTGAATTCCGGCGTCTTAAAGACGGATGACATGATTTATAACTTAGACCGTGACATTGAGGAAAAGGTCGGAAAGCTCTATGTATTGCAGGGCAACAAGCCGGTCGAGGTGCCCGAGCTGCATGCAGGAGACATCGGTGCGCTCGCGAAGCTGACGGCGGCAAGAACGGGTAACAGCCTGTCGACGAAGGCAACACCGATTAAATTCGGCAAATTCGAGATCTCGACGCCCTATACCTATATGCGTTATAAGCCCCGCAACAAGGCGGATGTGGATAAGATTTCACAGGCGCTGCAGAAGATCGGGCATGAGGATCTGACGATCCGCACCGTGAACGATGCGGAGAACCGTCAGACGTTGATCTACGGCATGGGCGACCAGCACCTTGAGATCATTGTCAGCAGACTGCTGAATGAATATAAGGTGGAGGTTGATCTGTCCCAGCCGAAGGTTGCCTACAGGGAGACGATCAAGAAGCAGTCGGATGTAGAATATAAGTACAAAAAGCAGTCCGGCGGACACGGACAGTACGGACATGTCAAGATGCGCTTCGGGCCGTCCGGTGATCTGGAGCAGCCCTATGTATTCGAGCAGGAGGTAGTCGGCGGCGCCGTGCCGAAGAATTTCTATCCCGCGGTGGAAAAGGGTCTGCAGGAATCCGTGGTGAAAGGGCCGCTCGCGGCTTACCCGGTTGTCGGCGTGAAGGCAGTCCTGTATGACGGCTCCTATCATCCGGTGGATTCCTCCGAGCAGGCGTTTAAGATGGCTACGATCCAGGCGTTCAAGAAGGGCTTTATGGAGGCGCACCCGGTGCTGCTTGAGCCGATCATGAGCCTCAAGGTGACGGTGCCTGAGAATTATACCGGAGACATCATGGGTGATCTGAACAAGAGAAGAGGTCGTGTGCTGGGAATGAATCCCGCACCGGGCGGAAAACAGATCATCGAGGCGGAGGTGCCGATGAGCTGCCTGTTCGGCTACTGTACGGATCTTCGTTCCATCACCGGCGGAAGAGGAGACTATTCCTATGAATTTGCCCGCTATGAGCAGACTCCCTCGGATGTACAGGAGAAGGAGGTTGCGGCAAGGGCAGCCAAGGTGGCGGAAAACAACGCTGCGGAGTAAAATTAATTCCGCGATTGCTTGACAGCGCAGGAGAAACACGTTAAAATAAGCAATAGTTTTCAATAGGAAAAGCGTTGATGAGGAGTAGTAAGCATATCGGACTTTCAGAGAGCCGTCGGCGGGTGCGAGACGGCAGCGAGATATTCCCAACTGGCCTCGGAGTTCCTTTCGTGAAGCATATGTCTCTGCGGAAACAGGGAATTTGTGTGTAGGGGAGGACGGCGGACACCGTTATCAGTTACAAAGTGCATATGGCGGGCGCGGCATAAGCTGCGCGGGTGACGTCATATGAAATAGAGTGGTACCACGGAACAAAGCCCTTTCGTCTCTATACAGACGAGAGGGCTTTATGTGTAAGGAGGAAAAGTTATGGCAGTACCGTACAACCATCACGAGGTGGAGACAAAGTGGCAGAAGGTCTGGGATGATGAAAAGGCATTCAAGACATCCGATGACTATTCAAAGCCGAAGTATTATGCACTGGTGGAATTCCCTTATCCGTCAGGTCAGGGACTTCATGTGGGACATCCCAGACCCTATACCGCGCTGGATATTGTGGCGAGAAAGAGAAGAATGCAGGGATATAATGTGCTCTATCCCATGGGCTGGGACGCATTCGGACTTCCCACGGAGAACTATGCGATCAAGAATCACATCCATCCCAGAATTGTGACAAAGAACAATGTGGAGCATTTCAAGAACCAGCTTCACTCTCTGGGCTATTCCTTTGACTGGGACAGAGAGATCAACACGACCGACACGGAATACTATAAGTGGACGCAGTGGATTTTCTTAAAGCTGTTCAAGGCAGGACTTGCCTATAAGACGGAAATGCCGATCAACTGGTGTACCTCCTGTAAGGTCGGACTTGCGAACGAGGAGGTTGTGAACGGTGTCTGCGAGCGCTGCGGATCAGAGGTTGTCCGGAAGGTGAAGAGCCAGTGGATGCTGAAAATCACAGAGTATGCGGACAAGCTGCTGCAGGGACTGGACACGGTAGATTACATTGAACGCGTCAAGGTATCGCAGAGAAACTGGATCGGGAAGTCCACCGGTGCGGAAGTGGATTTCACACTGACGGGCAAGGAGGATAAGCTCCGCATCTACACGACGAGACCGGATACCCTGTTCGGCGCGACTTATATGGTTGTCTCCCCGGAGCATCCGATCATCGATAAGTACAAGGATGAAATCAGGAATTATGACGCTCTCGTGGCTTACAGGGAGCAGGCGGCGAAGAAGTCTGACTTTGAGCGTACCGAGCTTGCGAAGGATAAGACCGGAGTACAGATCGACGGACTGACTGCGACAAATCCCGTGAATGGCAAGGAGATTCCGATCTGGATTTCGGACTATGTGCTGATGACCTACGGAACCGGTGCAATCATGGCGGTTCCCGCACATGATGAGAGAGACTGGGACTTTGCAAAGAAATTTGACCTCCCGATCATCGAGGTCGTTGCGGGAAGCCCTGTCAGCGTACAGGAGCAGGTATATACCGATGTTGCGACGGGAACGCTGGTAAATTCCGACTTCCTGAACGGACTGTCTGTGGCGGACGCAAAGCAGAAGATCATTGCTTTCCTCGAGGAGAAGGGCATCGGCCACAGCAAGACCAACTTCAAGCTCCGCGACTGGGTATTCTCCAGACAGCGTTACTGGGGAGAGCCGATTCCGATTGTAAAGTGTGAGAAGTGCGGCTATGTGCCGCTTGACGAGAGCGAGCTTCCGCTGGAGCTGCCGGAGGTGGAGTCCTATGAGCCTACGGACAACGGCGAGTCTCCGCTGGCATCCATGACAGACTGGGTAAATACAACCTGTCCCTGCTGTGGAGGCCCGGCAAAGCGTGAGACGGATACCATGCCCCAGTGGGCAGGTTCTTCCTGGTACTTCCTGCGCTATACCGATCCGCATAACACAGAGGCGCTTGCAAGCAAGGAAGCCATGAACTACTGGCTTCCGGTCGACTGGTACAACGGCGGCATGGAGCATACGACACTGCACCTGCTCTACTCCCGTTTCTGGCACAGATTCCTCTATGACCAGGGCGTTGTTCCCTGTCCGGAACCGTACCAGAAGAGAACCAGCCACGGCATGATTCTCGGCTCTAACGGAGAGAAGATGTCGAAGTCCAGAGGAAATGTAGTCAACCCGGATGACATTGTGAGAGAATACGGCGCAGATACCCTGCGTACCTACGAGATGTTCATCGGCGCGTTTGACCTGAGCGCCGCATGGAGTGAGGACGGCGTGAAGGGCTGCAGAAGATTTCTTGAGCGTGTCTGGAAGCTGCAGGATATTCTGACGGACGGTGACGGCTACAGCGCAGAGCTGGAGACGAAGATGCACCAGACCATCAAGAAAGTCTCCTCCGATTACGAGAATCTGAAGTATAACACGGCAATCGCTGCCATGATGGCGCTGATTAATGAATTCTATAAGAAGGGCTCTGTCACAAAGGGCGAGTACAAGACACTGCTGACGCTGTTAAACCCGGTAGCACCGCACATCACGGAGGAACTGTGGCAGGCAGCAGGCTATGGAGGAAGGGTATACCAGACAGCATGGCCGGAGTACGACGAGGCGAAGACAGAGGAGAGCACGGTAGAGATCGCTGTTCAGGTCAACGGAAAGATCAGAGTGACAATTTCCGTTCCGAAGGATATCGACAAGGATGCGGCAATCGCTGCTGCGAAGGAAGCTCTGGGAGATAAGCTGACCGGAAACATTGTGAAGGAAATTTATGTTCCCGGACGTATTGTCAATATTGTTGCAAAATAAGTTGTAAATAAAACCGTGTGGATCCCATATCCGGCGCAGGCACCGGAGGAGGATCTACACGGTTTTCTGTTTTCTATTTCTTTGTCTTTTCCAGAAGTTTGTCGATTTTGGAAAGCTCCTCCGCCGAGCTGTGCTTTCTGATCGCGGCGATCGCCGCATTCATTTCCTGCGGGGTAAAGGTCAGATTTTCCTGCTTTGCTCTCTTTAACATCGGCATCATGAACGTCATCATTTCCTTCTGGCTCTTTCCGTGTCCCTCGTCAAACATTTTTCCGAGAAAGTCCAGCTTTTTCTGGGGGATGTCCTTGACAAGCGGATCGGACATCCATTCGGGTCTCTGGCTCATTTTTGTTACGTCTCCTTTCCAAACATTGAAAAAAGCGCTGACATATCCGCGCCGGGCATACCTGTCATGCCGGACAGAAGGTCTGCGGCATTATCTCCGCCGAAGCCCTCGGGGAACAGCTCCTTCATCATCTGCATCATTTCCATCATATCCTTCATCCGGGAGAGATTGGAAAGCATGGATTTCATGCCCTCGATCCTCTCGCGTTCAGCCTGGTTCCCATAGGGGAGCAGTTCGTCGAGAAGCTCCAGCGTACCGGTCTGATCGCCTGAAAAAAAGTCCACGGACAGCTTCTTCCCGGCGTTCCGGGCACAGACGGCGGACGGAAGACTGCGCAGATGCCAGGCATGCTGCAGCTCCAGATATTTGATATAGATAGCGAAAATTCCCTGTTGTTCCGGAGGAATCCATGAGAACAGTATTTTCAGCATCTGAATCCGGTTGGTGGTAAAAGCTGCATCAAATGCTGAGATCAGACATGTTCCCTTATCCTCCATGCTGCTACCGCCTTTCTGAAAGCTTTTGTTATTCTATCTTATGTGGCGGCAGAAGGGCTTATGTATCCATTGAAAACAGGCTCCGTGGGGAGCCTGCCTTCAGAGATGGATAGGAATTTAGTTGCAGCCGCAGCCACAGCCGAATCCGTTGCCGTTGCCGCAGAAGCAGGAGAGCAGAAGGATCCAGATGATCCAATCGCAGCATCCGTTGTTTCCGCCGCCGAGAATGCCGCAGCCATTGTTTCCGCAGCCGTTGTTACCGCCGCAGCCGCCACAGAAGAACAGCAGCAGGATAATCCAGATACAGCTGTTGCATCCATTGTTGTTCTGTGCGCCAGCACATCCGCAGGAATCGTTACATCCGCAGTTGGTAGCAGTCAAATCACTCATTTTAGTGCCTCCAAAATGTTTGTTTTATGGTTTATTGTATGCACCCCTGCCTGTCAATGTTTCATACAAAATGCTTGCATTAATTCTAATATGTATTAAAATAGAAAGGGGATAAATTTAAGTATAAGGGATTGCCATGACACAAAAGGATTTTACAGTAGAGGGCAGACAGTTCCGAACGGAAAGCGATTATGCCCGGGCGCTGCATGACAAGAAAATAATTGACAGGCTGCGCAACGAAACGGACTGGAACAGCCGGGGCGAGCTGGACAGGCTGAAAAGTGAACTTAAAGCGGGAAAATACAGGTTTCTGACGCTTCTGGGCGAGGACTTTGCCGAGGAGGTTCAGGAGGCGCTGCAAAGACTGCCTGCGGTGTCCAGAAGAGCCATGAGGAAGACAGCCGGGAAGAATACAGGACAGAGAAAACCGCAGCCGAAGAACGGCAGAAAGCCACAGAAAAAGAAACCGAGAGATGATGTTGCAGCCTCTGCCGAGATGGATGCCTTTGTAAAGCTGGAACTGAAACGGCAGGAGAAGCGCAGGAAGCTGACGATTGCCCTGTGCAGTCTGGTCGCGGTCAGCTGTCTCGGGTATTTCGGGGTATATTCCTGGTATATCTACAGAACCGATCAGCGCAACCAGCAGCTGATTGATCTGAAAAACCAGACGGTGGAAACCACACCGGCGCCATCCGTGGAGAGCGGCCCGCAGTACACGCTGGATGAGGCTCCGGAGGCCAGAGAAGTATTGGATGAGTATAAAAATTTATTAAATAAGAATAAAAAGCTAATCGGATGGCTGAAAATTGACGATACAAATATAGATTTCCCTGTCATGCAGACTTCGGACAATGAATACTATCTCAATCATAATCTGAATCAGGAGTATGACAGAAACGGGACAATCTTTATGGATAAGGATTGTGATGTCCTTAAGCCCAGTACAAATTACATAATTTACGGACATCATATGAAAAGCGGAAAGATGTTCGGCAAGCTGGACAAGTACCAGGATCAGGAATACTGCGAGGAGCATAAGTACATTCAGTTTGATACCATCTATGAGAAGGGAACCTACGAGGTCATGTATGTGTTCCGCTCGAGGGTGTACAGCGAAGAGGAAATTGTTTTCAAATATTATCAGTTTATAGATGCAGACGGTGAGCAGCAGTTTGATTCTTATATGGAAGAAATGGCGTCCATGTCGCTCTTTGACACGGGAGTGACGGCAGAGTACGGCGATCAGCTTCTGACACTGTCCACCTGCGACTATCAGGAGAAAAACGGTCGTTTTGTGGTAGTTGCAAAGAAGATAAAGGAGTAGTGACAATGACAAACATTGTGAAGAAAAAGACAAGAAGATTGAAAAGATCGATCCGCAGGACACTGGGAACCCTGTTTCTGGTATCGGCGCTTGTGGTGGCGGCGATTCCGACAGACGGGCTCAGACAGGTTCAGGCGGATCCGGCAAATTCGGTAGGTTACCAATCTGATCTGACATGGGATCAGCAGATAAAGACGCAGGACAAATCCAAGATCCCGCTGATTGATGTCAATGAGCAGAACATTTTCACGAATGAGGACGGTGTGTTCCGGTTTGCCTATGTCAGAGAGTCCGCGGACAGTTCTAATTACATTGCGGTCATTCTGGGCTACAGTGCCGGGAATCTGACGAATAATGCCCTCACGATCCCGGATACCGTGGATGCCTATGCAAAATACCAGAAGAATGATGGCTCCAACGGCGGCTACGTGGCGGTGAGCCAGAGCAGAGAGCCGCTGTACTATGTCGCTACGGAGAGAGAAGAGATCATTGATGTTTCCACCGGAGATGCTACAGGAACGTTCACGGATCCCGTGCTCATGCCCTGTTCAAGAGAAGACAGGAAATGGAATCGGGCTGCAGCCTTGAATACGTTCTATTACAGAGATGATAGTGCGACGGCAAACGATGCGACGGCTGCGGTCGGAACCGCTTACCAATTGAAGGATGGAAGCGTCTATGTCAGAACGGACGAGGAGACGCATCAGTGGATCCGTAAGCAGACAGTTGCCTATATCGGTAACCAGTATCTGACAGCATACACCGGCGGAACGACCAGCATGGACAACGGAAAGGTTGTCAGGGAATGGGTGGTTGCAGACGGCGCAGTAAATACTGATGAGTCAAAGGGCGTCTTTGCCGGAAACAACAATATCGTCCGGCTGACGATCGGCGAGAACCTGAAGGGTATCGGAAACTATGCCTTTTACAGCTGTGCGAACCTTGAGTATGTCAAGTTCGGAAACGGTCTGGAGGAGGTCGGAAAATATGCCTTCGCAAACTGTACGAACATGACGGAGATCGGTATCGACTTCACGTCGAACCTGACCTATATTTCGGATTATACGTTTTGGAACTGCCGTTCGCTGCGCAGCTTCGCGGTTCCCAGTGGTGTCACGGCAATCTACGACCACGCTTTTGAGGGCTGTACGGATCTCGGCAGAACCTCTGTGAGCGGTGTGCTTGATCTGACGGGCAGCGCACAGGGCAAGAAGGTCAATCTGGAAAAGATCGGCTATTCCGTATTCAAGAACTGTACCGGTCTGGCAGAGGTGATCTTCCCGGAGGCAATCGATAATTCCTCCGATGTGATCGATGTCAATAACTTCGAGGGCTGCAGCTCGCTGCTCCATGTCGGAGCACTGAGTCCTTACACGAGCTTTGGAGCTTCTCAGAGCACTTATACGGTTAAGGACTTTAAAGAGGATGTACCTGATTCAATTTATTTCGAGGCAGCAGGAACTTCGGAGACACATGAGTTTACGAAGGCAAATGCCATTGCGTTCAAGTATTCGGACAAAGACCTGTATGAGATCATCATGCAGGAGACCAAGGTGGATGCAAGCGGAAATCCGATTCAGACCGGAACGGACAGTGAAGGCAATCCGATTTATGAGACTACTGAGGTTCTGTATCAGGTCAATTCCGCAAATGAACTGATTAACTTTACGATGCAGGATCGGGTGGCAGAGGTACAGATCCCTGTGGCAATCGGGCCTTACGGTGTATCGGCGATCAATTCGGGCTGCTTCTCCGCAAACTGCTATCTGAAGAAGATCACGATACCTGCAACCGTGACAAGAATCAATGAGGGAGCTTTTAAGGGCTGCCATAATCTGGAGGATGTTATCTTTGCAAACGCGGGAAGCATCCAGTACATCGGACAGGATGCTTTCGCTACACAGGTCGTTAATCTGCATTCGGCAGGATGCCCGACAGAAAGCACCTATCTGAATGCGAAGCCGAAGCTGACTTTTACCGGAACAGTCGGCACAGGAATTGTTCCCTTTGACTATGCGATGAGCGCAAGCAGCTACATCAATGCGACGACACAGGGTTCACAGCCGAAGACCTTTATCACCTATTACAGCGGCTGGCCTACCAACCTCGAGATCCAGTACGAGGAGAATCCGGTCACAGGCAGCGGCGCGGCAACACTGGTCGGCTATCCTTCCTTCACGAAGCTTACCGGCGGTGAGTATACAAAGGCTGATTATCCCTATATGACCTCAGATCTTCAGACGGCGGCGGTTGAGGCTGTTCAGGCATATCTGGATTGGCTGTCAAATCCGGCGACGGAGGTGGCGGCAAACCAGTGGGAGATCATCAGAGCATCCCTGAATCCTGTGATTCCACAGGGTGTCAAGGCGGTTACACCGGGGCTGTTCAACGGTGCTGCAGTGACGGACGATGGCAATGGCGGATACGATGTCACCAGGGCGGCAGGCACTTATGCGGATACGGATATCCAGACAATCACGTTTGTGGATCTTGCAGAGTACACACCCTATATGTTCGACGGATGTACGGCTCTGACAACGATTTCCATCACGGGCGGTACCGCGAAGATGGATGATTATGCGTTTGCACTTAAGGATACGACATATACAGATAAAAATGGACTGACAAACGACTATAAGCTGAGCAACTTCAATATGTCTGCGGGCGGCAGTGAGATCGGAAATTATGTTTTCGACAATAACCAGAATCTCACCAATGTCCTGATTTCGCCCAGCGTGACGACAATGGGGCTGCGTCCTTTCAGCAACTGTCCGAAGCTGCAGACAGTTGATTTTGGCGGCGGGCCGTATTTTGTGACAGACCGCTCCATTATTTACGGATTAAAGGATGGCTATAAGAATTTCATCGTACAGTGCCTTGAGAGCAGAGGATCGTTCGGTACCGCCGGGACGGTTGCGGCTTCTGAGCTGGTGGGCATTACGGGCATGGCGGAAGAGGCATTCATGGACTGCAATGAGATCGGAACAGTCGACCTGTCCGAGAGCAGCATCAGCAATGTACCGCAGAATGCGTTCAGAAATACCGGAAGCCTTTACAACGTCTCCCTGCCTACGACCTGCCGTTCTATCAGCAAGGATGCGTTCTATAACAGCAATCTTCGCTATCTGGCGATTCCAAACAGTGTTTCGATCATCGACCAGTGTGCGTTTAACACAACGACCTATCCGGTAGACAGCAGCGACCCGGACTACACTTATCCGGGATATAAGACGATTGAGTTCTACTGTGAGGAGGATTCGGCAGCGGCATGGTATGCGAATGAATATGATAATATCCTTATTACGCAGGCACCGCCTTCCACGACCTTCAAGGTAAATTTCTGGGTACAGGATGAGGATGGACTGCCGACGATCCGATTTGTCGACGAGCAGATCGTACCGCTCGGCGGAAGCGCAACACTTCCGGTGCTGACACCTGCCAGAGAGGGCTATGTATTTACAGGCTGGTATCCTTCCGATGTGACGAATGTAAGTAAGGACATTGACTGTATCGCCCAGTGGAGAACCATTGACTCCTCCGAGGTGAAGACAACGGTTGAGTTTGTCGACTGGGATGACAGCATTATCTATACCCAGAGAGTAACACCCGGTGAGGACTGTATCGTACCGCAGTCGCCGACAAGGGAAGGCTATACCTTCACCGGCTGGCGTCCGGCGATTACGAGTATTCCTACCGTGATGGAGGGGACGACGTACAAGACCTATGCACAGTACGAGAAGATTTCTGACGGCGGAAGCGGTGGCTCTGATTCTGGCAGCGGAAGTGGTTCCGATTCGGGCAGTGGCTCCGGAAGCGGCAGCGGTTCCGGCAGCTCCGGTTCCGGCAGTTCCGATTCCGGCAGCGGCTCCGGCAGCAGCTCCGGCTCCAATAACGGAAACAACGGCGGCACAACCAATGCGACGCTGTATACCCTGACCGTACAGAATGGTTCCGGTTCGGGAAGCTATGTGGCAGGTTCCCAGCCGATTGTCATTGCAAATGACCCGGCGGCGGGACAGGAGTTCAGCCATTGGACGATTGATCCTGCGTCAACACCTCTTGCAAGTGCAGTGCTGTCTGCAACCGTAATTACGATGCCCGCATCAAATGTCACGGTGACGGCGCACTATAAGGCGGCGGGATCAAAGACGGGAACCGGAAATACCTCCGGCAACAAATCGACGGGAACGGGTAATTCCTCCTCGTCAAATACAAACCGTCCGAGCGGTACTACAGGCACAGTCAAGAATACCGGGACAACGGTTGTCATCGATAAGAACGGTCTGTCCAATACCGGCGTGGTTCAGGCGGTCGTAAATGGTTCTTCTGACAATTTTGTAATCAAGATCAGCGAGAGCAGTGCAGCGACAGAAGCGATTATCCGCGCCCTGATGGCAGAGTACGGAAATGATATCAGCAATATCAAGTATTTCCCGATGGATATTACCTTGTACGATTCCACGGGAACCAATAAGATCACGGATACCACCGGTCTGTCAGTGAAGATCACGCTGCCGCTGCCGGATTCCCTGATCACCTATGCCGGCAACAACAAGGTTGCGGGAGTTGTAAATGACAGACTGGATAAGCTGTCTCCGAAGTTTACGACGATCAACGGCGTGTCCTGTGTGACTTTTACGGCAGAGCATTTCTCGCCGTATGTCATCTATGTCGATACGACCAGGCTGTCAGAGGGAACGATAGCTGACAGCACCCCGAAGACAGGGGACGGAATCCATCCGAAGTGGTTCCTGTCTGTAGGGCTTGCATGCCTGTCCTTTGTGATGTTCATGCAGAAGGACAGCAGGAGAAAAGAAAAGGTTAAAGTGAAGGCTCGCGTCTGAGAGGGGCGCAGATAAAGGAAGGCATATGAAAAAGAGAAAAAAACTCTTCGGTGTTCTGCTGGTTCTTGCAGCACTGTTCAGTATGACGCTTTCCGTTTCGGAGGCAGATGCCGCGGCGTCTGCTTCCGATTTTGTAATTAAGGGAAGCACGTTGACGAAGTATCAGGGATCGGAAGCGAATGTGACGATTCCCGACACCGTTGACGCGATCGGACAGAGCGCGTTTGAAGGAAATACGCATGTAGAGAGCGTTGTGATTCCGGATTCGGTGAAACGGATCGACGGTTATGCATTCTGGGGCTGTGATCAGCTTGGAACGGTTACGCTCGGGAAGGGACTGACGGAGATTGGGGATTACGCTTTTGCAGGATGTACGGGTCTTAAGCAGATGATGATTCCACAGAACATAACCACGATCGGCGCGCAGGCATTCGGCGACTGTACGAATCTGACAGATATTACGATTCCGCCGGAAACAGTAATAATTCATGAGACGGCTTTTGACGGATGCGCCAAGCTGACGATCCACTGTGATGAGGGATCCGCGGCAGATACCTTTGCGCAGATCTTTTATGAAAAACAGAAGACGATGGCGGGATACAGCGATGCAGAGCCGATGCCCGCACCGACCCCGGAACCGACGCCGGAGCCAACCCCCGAACCGGGAACAGAGCTGGGAAGCACGACTATTGTAGGGAACAGAGCGGTGGTAATGATGAACTCGGATGACATGCAGGTCAGGGAGACAGGGACTCCCGCACCGGAGGAGCAGCCGGAAGCGGATGCAGTGACACCTTCCGAACGTCCGGTTTCACGGCTGCCGAAGTACAGGATCATTGATGGACAGATTGTGGCGGATCAGGCATTCTACAGGAATGATTCGCTTGCAGACATGATTTTGCCGGAGGGGATTACCGAGATCGGACAGTTTGCCTTTGCGAGAAGCTCGCTTGTGAGCATGGAGCTGCAGCAGGGAGTGACAGACATCTGCTACGGTGCATTTTACCATTGTGACAATCTCGAAGAGCTAATACTGCCTGATACAGTGATGAATGTGGAGCCGAAGGCATTTGACCACACGGCATACATAGAGAATTTCAAGAGCGGTGCGGAAGAATTTCTGGTCAACGGCGGTGTGCTTCTGGCATACAGTGGAAACAACAGTCAGGTAGCGGTTCCGGGAGGTGTCCGTGTTATTGCGGCGGAGGTATTTTCGGGACATGGTGAAATTGAGAGCGTAAGACTGCCGGACAGCCTGCAGGTGATAGGCGAGGCGGCCTTTGAAAACTGCGAAAGTCTGAAAAAGGTGACATTTGGGGATAATATCCTGCAAATCAAGGACAGGGCTTTCAACGGGTGTGACAGTCTTGAGGTGATAAAGCTGCCGGCTTCCGTAAAGGAGGTCGGATTGAAGGCACTCGGCAAGGCGGATGTGGTTTACATGGGAGAAAGGCCCGAAGAGACTTATGAGACATCCGCAACGAGGCTTTCCAATGAGGCATTTCGGAACATTAGGGCAGACAGGACACAGCCGGGAGTCACGGTGACCGGCATCCGTCCGGCGGCAGCTGAGCTTACCGGCGCTGCGACAAGCTATCGTCTGCAGGTGAGCAGACAGGAGGACAGCTCTGCAGTTGAAAAGGCATGGACACGCGCAATGCAGACACCTGTGCCAAAGCAGACGGCAGTTTATGAGCTGCGTCTCACGGATAACAGTGATATACCCCTGATGCAGCTGGGACGGAGCGTCCTGACAGTGACTATTCCGATTCCCACGGAGCTTACAGGACAGGAGCTTGAGGTGGTGACGCTTGACCGGAACGGTCAGCTGGAGACGGTGGAGACAGAGCATGTGATTCTGGAGGAGACGGAATGTCTGCGATTGAGACTTTCGCATACCGGAGTCATCGGCATCTACGGAAAGTGAACAGCATACTCTTTAGAACAATAGAAAACGTCCGGGCATAGTATAGAATTAAATATTATGCCGGGACGTTTTGTAATATGCAGCGAGTGAGGGAACAGCTCGGGGTTGTGCCGAGGCGGAAAGAGGATGGGGAGAAGGGTGTGACAATAGCCGTGCTTGATTCCGGGGTGGCACGACATCCAGATCTGGCGGGAAAGGTGCTTTATTTCCGGGATTTTGTCGGTGGCAGGAATCTGATGTATGACAACAATGGACATGGAACGCATGTCTGTGGTATTCTCTGCGGGAGTGGCAGACTGTCGGACGGAAGGTATCAGGGAATGGCGCCGGAGTCGGGACTGGTCGTCGGAAAGGTGCTGGATGAAAACGGTGACGGCTCTGCGGAGGTCATGCTGGAGGGGCTTGAGTGGATTCTGGAGATCAAGGAGCGGTATCACATCCGGATTCTGAATATTTCCGTAGGCATTGGCAGTCTCGAGGAAAAGGCGAAGGAAACCGCGCTGCGGGAGAAGATGGAGAAGCTGTGGGACAGTGGGATTCTCGTGGTATGTGCGGCGGGAAACAAAGGGCCCGGAAACGGAACCATATCCTCTGTGGGCGGCAGCAATAAGGTCGTGACGGTCGGCTGTCACGACGGACTGTATTACAGAAACATGCCGGGGCGCTGTGAGAGCTATTCCGGCAGAGGAGATCTCCGCAGCACAGCCAGAAAGCCGGATCTTGTCGCGCCGGGAACGGAGATCCTGTCCTGCAATGCGGCGTACGAGCGCTGGGGAGGAAAGCATGGGAGCGCATATATTGCAAAGAGCGGAACCTCCATGGCGACACCGATTGTCGCCGGAGCGGCAGCATTGGCATTACAGATTTATCCTGAGATGACAAATGAACAATGTAAGCAGAAGATGCTGTTCACGGCGACAGATCTAGGAATTCCGTGGAACCGGCAGGGGTGGGGAATGATTAATGTAAAGAGATTACTGGATGGAAAATGATCTTCTCGGTTGATGTATTTTATACTTTTCGGGAAAAAAGTTGACACGTCTCGTATAATTGTATACAATCATACGAGACGTACAAACAGTGGACAATCCATTGAAAATGGTTCCTATGAGGAAAGGGGAAGACAGCTAATGAGAGAGAATGATACCTTCCAGAATCGCCCGGTCACAATGAACCAGAAAAACAATCTTCTGGAAATAGAAGAGCATATGTACATTCTGGACGATGTGGAAAAACCAAACGTATTCCGCAATATGTTCCCTTATTCTGAAATACCGAAAATTCCGTTCAACGACAGAATCGTGCCGCACAATATGCCGAAAAACATCTGGATCACCGATACAACGTTCCGTGACGGACAGCAGTCGAGAGCGCCGTATACGACGGAGCAGATTGTCACGATCTTTGACTACCTGCACAAGCTCGGCGGTCCTAAGGGCATGATCCGTGCCAGTGAGTTCTTCCTTTACAGCAAGAAGGACAGGGATGCGGTGTATAAGTGTATGGAGCGCGGCTATGAGTTTCCGGAGGTGACAAGCTGGATCCGTGCCAGCAAGGAGGACTTCAAGCTGGTAAAAGAGATCGGCATGAAGGAGACGGGAATCCTCGTCAGCTGTTCGGATTACCATATCTTCTTAAAGCTGAAAATGACCAGACGGCAGGCGATGGATCATTATCTGAGTGTTATCAGGGAATGTCTTGAGGAGGGCATCAGCCCCCGCTGTCATCTTGAGGATATTACAAGGGCAGATATTTACGGCTATGTGGTTCCGTTCTGTCTGGAGCTGATGAAGCTGATGGAGGAATATAAAATACCGATTAAGATCAGAGCATGCGATACAATGGGGTATGGCGTGAATTACCCCGGCGCAGTTATTCCGAGAAGTGTGCAGGGGATTATTTATGCGATCCACACGCACGCAGGCGTGCCCCACGAGCTGATCGAATGGCACGGTCACAATGACTTTTACAAGGCGGTCAGCAACTCGACGACAGCATGGCTTTACGGCTGCTCCGGGGTAAACACATCCCTCTTCGGCATCGGAGAGCGGACGGGCAACACTCCGCTTGAGGCGATGGTATTCGAGTATGCGCAGCTCAAGGGCGATCTGAACGGCATGGACACCACTGTGATCACGGAGCTTGCAGAGTATTATGAGAAGGAGATCGGCTATCAGATCCCGCCGAGAACTCCGTTTGTCGGCAAGAATTTCAATGTGACAAGAGCCGGAATTCATGCGGACGGTCTTCTGAAAAACGAGGAGATCTACAATATCTTTGACACTGAAAAATTCCTGAAGAGACCGGTGCTCTGCGCGGTGTCCAACACATCCGGACTTGCCGGAATTGCACACTGGATCAATACTTATTATAAGTTAAAGGACGACAAGCAGGTTGAGAAGAACTGTGAGCTTGTGAGAGAGATCAAAAAATGGGTCGACGATGAGTATGCGGGCGGCCGTGTGACGGTGCTGACGGACGAGGAGATCGTCGCTTGCGTGAACCGTGTCTGCCTGGAGCATGACATTACATTGGGCTGACAAAAAAGCATGCCGTGAGGGCATGGCAGAATGGGAGAAGAGATGAGTAATTATGATGTGAAGCAGGAAGTGACGGACAAGTACTCCCTGCGAGGCAGGGTTTTTCATAAGCTCCGCGATGATATTCTCAGCGGAAAATATGAGGAACACGAGGAATTGAAAGAGGTTGCGATCGGGGAGGAGATGGGCGTGAGCCGTACTCCTGTCAGGGAGGCGTTCCGGCAGCTTGAGCTGGAGGGACTGATCCAGATCATCCCGAACAAGGGAGCCTATGTCACCGGGATCACGGAGAAGGATGTAAAGGACATCTACATGATCCGGTCACGGCTGGAGGGGCTGTGCGCGCGCTGGGCAACCGAGCATATCACGAAGGAACAGATGGATGAAATGGAGGAGAATGTCTATCTGGCGGAGTTCCATGCCGGAAAGGGACATCTGGAGCAGCTTGCAGAGCTTGACAACCGTTTCCATGAGATCATGTATGAGGCGTGCGACAGTAAGATTCTGGAGCATCAGCTGAAGGATTTCCATCAATATGTCCTCCGCGTCAGAAAGAAGACGCTCGCCAACGCGAACCGCGGGCCGAAATCCAACGAGGAACATAAGAACATCATGGAGGCGATCAAGTCGGGAAATGCAGACCTTGCAGAGCAGCTTGCACATCAGCACATGATTAATGCCTATGAGAATATGGTTAAAAACGGCTTACACGAAGCTTATGAGAAGGAGAGAGAATATGGACAAAATTAAGATGACTACCCCCTTGGTTGAGATGGACGGAGACGAGATGACCAGAATCCTCTGGAAGATGATTAAGGACGAGCTGCTGCTGCCCTATATTGATCTCAAGACAGAATATTACGATCTGGGACTTGAGCACAGGAATGAGACAAACGATCAGGTCACGGTGGATTCCGCCAACGCAACTTTAAAGTACGGCGTTGCTGTGAAGTGTGCCACAATCACCCCGAACGGTGCGAGAATGAAGGAGTACAACCTCAAGGAGATGTGGAAGAGCCCTAACGGAACCATTCGTGCCATCCTGGACGGAACGGTATTTCGCGCGCCGATCCTTGTCAAAGGCATCGTGCCTTATGTGAAGAACTGGACGAAGCCGATCACGATTGCACGTCATGCGTACGGCGATGTCTATAAGAATACAGAGATGAAGATCGCAGGTCCCGGCAGGGCGGAGCTCGTCTTCACCGCGGCGGATGGAACCGAGACGAGAGAGCTGATTCATGAGTTCGACGGGGCCGGCATTATTCAGGGCATCCACAACACGGAAAAATCGATAACGAGCTTTGCAAGAGCATGCTTCAGCTATGCCGTAGACACGAAGCAGGATCTCTGGTTCTCGACCAAGGACACGATCTCCAAGAAATATGACCACACCTTCAAGGATATTTTCCAGGAGATCTATGATGCGGAGTACAAGGAGAAATTCGAGGAGCTTGGAATCGAGTATTTCTATACGCTGATTGATGATGCCGTGGCGAGAGTGATCCGTTCCGAGGGCGGTTTTATCTGGGCGTGCAAGAATTATGACGGCGATGTGATGTCCGATATGGTGGCTACCGCTTACGGAGACCTCTCCATGATGACCTCCGTTCTGGTATCCCCGAGCGGTGTCTACGAGTATGAGGCTGCGCACGGAACGGTACAGCGTCATTATTATAAGCACCTCAAGGGCGAGGAGACCTCCACAAACTCCATTGCGACCATCTTCGCGTGGACAGGAGCGCTCAGAAAGCGCGGCGAGCTGGATCAGAACGCAGAGCTGCAGGCATTTGCCGACAAGCTGGAGCGCGCCTGCATCAAGACGGTCGAGGACGGAAAGATGACGAAGAGCCTTTCGCTGATTTCTACCTGTGAGAAGCCGGTGATACTGAACAGTCTTGACTTCATCAAGGCGATCAGGGCAACGCTGGAGGAGCTTCTGTAGGATAGGGTCCTATATTGGAAATATCTGACAATTCATTGACATAATTTTAACAACTTGATATGATGGAGATAGAGAAAACCATGTGGCAAGGAGAGGCAGTATGGAAGAGAAGGAAATTTCCCAGGCCGTCATCGGGCGACTGCCCAGGTATTTCAGATATCTAGGTGAATTGAAGGATGAAGGAGTTGAAAGAATCTCATCGCAGGATCTGAGCGAGCTGATGAAGGTAACGGCTTCTCAGATCCGGCAGGATTTTAATAATTTCGGCGGTTTCGGACAGCAGGGCTACGGCTATAACGTAGAATATCTCTATAACGAGATCGGTAAGATCTTAGGGCTGGACAAGCAGCATAATTTTATTATTATCGGAGCAGGAAATCTTGGACGTGCGCTGGGAAATTATATGAATTTCGAGCGCCGTGGATTTATCTTTAAGGGAATGTTCGATCAGAACCCGGAGCTGGTGGGGAGAGACGTCCGGGGAGTCAAGGTGATGCCGATGGATAAACTGAATGAGTTCGTCAGGGACAATGCGATAGACATTGCGGTACTGACGATCCCGAAGACAAGCGCCGTCGGCGTGGCGGAGCAGCTTGTACAGAACGGCATCAAGGCAATCTGGAACTTCGCACATGTAGATCTGAATGTGCCGGATGGAATACAGGTGGAAAATGTACATCTTTCGGACAGCCTGATGAAGCTGTCCTACAATATCAACCGGTATGAGAAGGAACAGAAGTAGGCTGATCTGACAGGAGGGGTGTTATGAAACAGGGGTTTTCTGAGGCACTTCACGAAAAAAAGATTCCCATCCTTACACTGGACAACAAATGGTACAGACTGCTGGATGATGATACGAGAAAGAGACTTTCCGGCACAGAGGAACGCCTGAATGCGCTGCTTCGCAGGCAGGGAAAGCTCAACACGGAGACAAAGGACATCCGGAAGCTGAAAAAGAAGCTGATGGACGAGATCATGTCGATGGCGGAGCAGATGAATCAGGGGGGAAGCAGCCAGCTTGAGGAAAAGCTTGCACAGCACAAAAGACTGCTTGAGGAATGCAATGAAAAGCTTGCGGACTATCAGGTGGAGCTGCGGGAGCTGCCGGGTGAGATAGAGGAACTGAACTCCAGACTGATGCTGGCAACGATGGAATACTGCTACTCTATGATGCAGATCAATTCCGAGGAGATCGAAAAGATTTCGGAATGGGTGAAGGACGTCCGGATCGAGTTGAAGAAGCAGCTCGTCAGAAAGCAGAAAATGGAGCAGAAGAACCAGCAGATCTATTCTTATATGCATGATGTGTTTGGGGCGGATGTGGTTGATCTTTTTGACATGAAATATCACCCGGAGGAACGCGGAACTGCGGAACCGGATAATTAATCATCGGACTGCTGCGGAAGCGGCAGTCTTTTGTTTGCGGACAAACTGTTGTAATGGCTGTTAAGGAGGAATGAGTATGCGGTATCTTGTGACTGCCGACGAAATGCGCAGGCTGGATCAGTATACGATCGAGGAAGTCGGAATACCGGCGGCGGTGCTGATGGAGCGTGCCGCACTGGCGGTCGCCGACAGGGTGAGGGACTATTGTGCGGTGCATCCCGATGCCGGCAGGACAGCGCTGGTCATGGCGGGCATGGGAAACAACGGCGGAGACGGTCTGGCTCTGGCGAGAATCCTGACCGAACGGGGAATGGATGTGACGGTGTGGTGTGTCGGGGATGAGGACAGAGCTTCCGCGGAGTGGAAACGCCAGAAAAAAATTCTCGAAAAATATTCCGTGAATTTCTGTTCCAAACCGGACAGAAATGAATATACTATCTTAATTGATGCATTGTTCGGTGTCGGCCTTTCAAGAGCGGTTGCCGGTATACAGGCAGCGGCGGTGGAGTGCTTTAACAGCCTTCACGGAAGAAAGCTCGCGGTCGATGTGCCGAGCGGCATCGATTCGGATACAGGAGTTATTCTCGGAAGCTGTGTGCGTGCTGAGGAAACGGTGACCTTCGGCTATTGCAAGAGGGGACTCGTCCTGTATCCGGGCTGTGTGCAGGCGGGCGAGGTCACGGTGGCGGACATCGGGATCGTCGGGAAGTGTCCACAGCTGGAGAAGCCCGGAATGTATGCGCTGGACGGCGAGCCCGGGCAGCTGCTCCCGGCGCGGGAACCGGCAGGGAATAAGGGCAGCTTCGGAAAGGTGCTGTTAATCGCGGGAAGCGTCAACATGGCGGGTGCAGCCGTTCTTGCGGCAAAGGCTGCGTACCGCAGCGGAGCGGGGATGGTGAAGGTGATCTCACCGGCGGAGAACCGGGAGATTCTTCAGACTGCCGTGCCGGAGGCATTATTCGGGACAGAGCGGGAACTGTCTTCGGGAATGGACTGGGCGGATGTCATTGCAATCGGCCCCGGACTTGGCAGGGACAGCAGGGCGGCAGAGCTTCTGCGGCAGGTGCTGTGCGGGGGCGGGCGCCCGGTTCTCATCGATGCGGACGGACTGAATCTTCTCTCTGAGCAGCCTGAGCTGCGGCGGCTTCTGGCGGAGAGTGCAGGAAACGGCAGGGCGGTCGTGCTGACGCCGCATGTCGGCGAGCTAGCCAGACTGCTCGGAAGGACGATTGCAGAGATCAAGGATAATCTATGCCGCTATGGCGAAGGTCTGGCCATGGAGCTTCAGGCTGTCGTTGTGGCAAAGGATGCAAGAACCTTTATCTGCCGTGCCGGACGGCCGGTCTGCGTGAATCTGAGCGGGAACAGCGGGCTTGCCACTGCGGGCAGCGGAGATGTGCTGGCGGGGATGATCGCCGGGCTCATGGCGCAAGGAATGGATGCCTACAAGGCAGCCTGCACCGGTGCCTACATACACGGATGCCTTGGAGACAGAGTGTCCGGACAATACGGAGAGCACGCCTGTATGGCGGGCGATCTGGTATCACGAAAGGAATGGAGTTTACGATGATGGAAGCAGCGAAAATACCAGAGTTCTGTAACAGAGGCTATGCGGAGGTCAATCTGGATGCAATCGCCGAAAATATGAAAAATATGAAGGAACACATTGCACAGGAGACAAGGCTTGTGGGCGTGCTGAAGGCAGACGGCTACGGACACGGAAGTGTACCGATTGCAGGTGTGCTTGAGCGGCAGGAATTTGTCTGGGGCTATGCGGTTGCAACGGCGGAGGAGGCGCATGAGCTGCGCACCGCCGGAATGAAGAAGCCGATCCTGATTCTCGGTTATACGTTCCCTTATTGCTATGAGCAGCTTGCAACAGAGGAAATAAGGGCTGCGGTGTTCCGGGAAGATACCATCGGACAGCTACAGGCGGCTGCGGAGAAGACAGGAAAGAAGATACGGGTTCATATCAAGGTGGACACCGGCATGAGCCGGATCGGAATCACACCGGATGAGGCGGGGCTGCAGTTCGTGGAGAAGCTGATGCAGCAGAGCGGCATTGAGATAGAGGGTATCTTTACGCATTTTGCCCGCGCGGATGAACTGGATAAGACGGATGCGGAAAGGCAGCTTAAGTGTTTCAGGGATTTTGTTGCGCTGATAAAGGAACGGCTCGGGCTGGAGATTCCGCTGAAGCATTGCTCCAACAGTGCGGGTATTCTGGAAATGCCGGATGCCAATATGGATCTGGCGCGTGCGGGCATTACACTCTATGGACTTTATCCGTCCGAGGAGGTCAGCAGGACGGCTGTCAGCCTGACTCCGGCACTTTCCCTGTACAGTCATGTCATCTATATCAAGACGATCCATGCCGGTCAGGCGGTCAGCTACGGCGGAACGTTTGTGGCAGAGAAGGATATGCGGGTGGCGACAGTACCGCTCGGTTACGCCGACGGTTATCCGAGAAGCCTCTCGGGCAAAGGCTATGTGCTGATCCGTGGAAAGCGTGCGCCGATCCTCGGAAGGGTCTGCATGGATCAGTTCATGGTAGATGTCACGGACATACCGGAGGCAGGGGAAAATGACAGAGTCGTGCTTCTGGGAAGGGACGGCGACGAGGTGATAACTGCGGAGCAGCTGGGTGAATTGTCGGGCAGATTCAACTATGAGCTTGTCTGTGACCTGAGCATGAGGGTGCCGAGAGTATTTACGAGAGAGAATAAAATAGTGGATCATATTGTCCATCAGAGGTGAATAGAGCGAAAGAAAGCGGTAATACTTTTTCCTGAACATTTGAAATAGTTGGAGGGAAAATGAGAAGAGGAGATGTATATTACGCAGACTTAAGACCGGTCGTCGGTTCGGAGCAGGGAGGGATAAGACCCGTTCTGATCGTACAGAACGATGTGGGAAACAAACACAGCCCGACGGTCATCTGCGCGGCGATCACCTCTAAGATGAATAAGGCGAAGCTGCCCACGCATATTGAGCTAAATGCTGCCCTGTATGATATGGATAAGGATTCTGTTGTGCTTCTGGAGCAGCTGAGAACCATAGACAAGAAGCGTCTGAAGGATAAGGTGTGTCATCTCGACGGTGACATTATGAGAAAGGTCAACCATGCCTTGATGATTAGTCTGGAACTGGATACATAGGAGCGGGTTCTTGACGAATTTCACGGGAAATGGTATATTAAGGCTTAATACCGTATTGCGGTAAAGAAAGAACTCGGAGGAATGGATCAAAAGATGGACGACAGTGGGCCTACTGCCAGTATTATTTTTTTTGTAGTACTTATTTTTATTGACATGTTTTTTTACGGCTTCGGAGCTGCACTCGGCTCCCTGAACGAGAAGGAAGTGGAGCGGAGAGCGGACGAGGAGGGAGACAAGAAGTCCATACGCCTGCGGAAGATTATTGCGAATCCGACGGAGTATGTCAACACGGTACAGCTTATCACGACGCTGATTAATGTGATCATGGGTGCGGTGTACCTCGGGATGTTAAGACTTTCCATACGGAACGGACTGCAGTTTGTGACGGAGCGGCAGCTGAAGCTGGAGGTGATTCCGGCACCGGTGTTCCTCGTTGCTGCGGCGATCCTTGCGACAGTGCTGATCCTGTACATAACGTTGACGGTCGGTGTCCTTCTGCCGAAGAAGATTGCGGTGAAAGCGCCTGAGAAATGGGCGTATGCGTGTATTACGCCTGTCTTTTTCGTCACGAAGCTCCTGCTTCCCTTTACGGCGCTTGTGACAGCGACCACGAACGGCATTCTGCGGATCTTCGGAGGCAACGCCTCCGCGAATGAGGCGGATGTGACGGAAGAAGAAATCATCAACATGGTAAATGAGGGGCATGAACAGGGACTGATTCAGGCGAGCGAGGCGGAGATGATCTCCAATATCTTTGAGTTTGGGGACAAGGAGGCACAGGACATCATGACCCACCGGCAGAACATGGTGGCGATCGATGCGGATATGCTGCTGAAGGATGCGGTCGCGTTCATGTTAAGCGGCAAGAACAGCCGTTATCCGGTGTATGTTGAGAATGTTGACCATATTATCGGTATCCTGCACCTTAAGGATGCCCTGCGGTTCCGGGATGCGAGCGAGAAGCAGGACATTCCGCTCAGGGAGCTGGAAGGGCTGATGAGAGAGCCGCACTTTGTGCCGCAGACGAAAAATATTGATGAATTGTTCCGCGAAATGCAGGCAAAGAAGCTCCAGATGGTCATTGTCGTAGATGAGTACGGGCAGACCGACGGACTGGTTGCCATGGAGGACATCCTTGAGGAGATTGTCGGAAACATCATGGATGAATATGATGTGGAGAGCAAGTACATCGAGGAAAAGGGCAAGGACGAATATATCATTGAGGGTAAGACACCGCTTGAGGAGCTGGAGGATCAGCTCGGAATCGTCTTCGAGGAGGAAGAGTTTGAGACGCTCAACGGTTTCCTGATCTCAAGGATGGACAGAATCCCCGAGCCCGACGACCGCTTTGAGACGGATTACCGCGGTTATCATTTCAAGGTGCTCTCCGTGCAGAACAAGATGATACAAAGCGTGCTTGTCACAAAGCTGCCTGAGGCGCAGAACGAGAAGGAAAACAGGGAAAACAGAAACGGTGAGGAATAGGGCTTGAAGAGGGCGCGGGAAAATGGTATAATTGGCGCGTGTTTTCTGAAAGTGAATAAACAGATAGAGAAAAAGGAGTAATTGTATGTCAGGACATTCAAAATTTGCTAATATTAAGCATAAAAAGGAAAAGAACGATGCTGCAAAGGGTAAGATCTTTACCATCATCGGACGAGAGATCGCCGTTGCGGTAAAGGATGGCGGCCCTGATCCTGCCAACAATTTCAAGCTGGCGACGGTCATCGCCAAGGCGAAGGCAAACAATATGCCGAACGATACGATCGAGAGGGGTATTAAGAAGGCGGCAGGTGATGTCGGAAACGTAAACTATGAATATGTTACCTACGAGGGCTACGGCCCCAACGGAATTGCAATTATTGTTGATGCGCTGACCGATAACAAGAACCGCACGGCGGCGAATGTGAGAAGTGCATTTACAAAGGGGCAGGGAAATGTAGGAACGCCCGGCTGCGTGTCCTTTATGTTTGACAAGAAGGGACAGATCATCATTGACAAGGAAGAATGCGACATGGAAGCGGACGACCTGATGATGACAGCACTGGATGCCGGCGCGGAGGATTTCAGCGAGGAGGAGGACAGCTTTGAGGTACTCACCGATCCCGACAGCTTTGAGGAAGTGCGGGAAGCGCTGGAGAAAGCGGGAATTCCCATGCTGAGCGCGGAGGTTACAATGATTCCGCAGAATTATGTCAGTCTCACGGATGAGACTGCGGTCAAGAATCTCCAGAGAACTCTGGATCTGCTGGATGACGATGATGATGTCCAGGCAGTTTACCACAACTGGGACGAATAAGCAGTGAAAAAGCACCACCCCGACCGGTGGTGCTTTGCGCATCATAGAACGTGGAGCCATATTGCGGCGGAAGGAGAAGAAGGGTATGGACAAGCTGGCGATTGTAGTGCCTTGCTATAATGAGGAAGAGGTTTTGAAAATTGCGTCGGAAGCACTGCGGGGGGTGCTGGATGATCTGATTGGTAAGGGGAAGATTGCGAAGGACAGTTTCATTCTGTTTGTAAACGATGGCAGTAAGGACAGGACGTGGGAGCTGATCGAGGAGGAACATGCTGCGCACCCGGTACAGGTATGCGGTGTGAAGCTCGCGGGAAATGTCGGACATCAGTTTGCACTCACGGCGGGACTGATAACGGCGAAGGATTTGAGTGACGTGACAATCTCCATAGATGCCGACCTGCAGGATGACGTCAATGTGATCGAGGAGATGATCGATAAGTTCCACAACGGCTGCGATATTGTTTACGGTGTCCGCAAGGAACGGAAGACCGACACCTTTTTCAAGCGTACGACGGCACAGGCATTCTATAAGCTCATGAGTCTGATGGGGGTCAAGACGGTATACAATCATGCGGATTTCCGGCTGATGTCGAAGCGTGCGGTAGAGGAGTTTTCAAAATATAAGGAGACAAATCTGTTCCTGCGCGGAATGATGCCGCTGATCGGCTACCAGACAGACAGCGTTTTCTATGACCGCAAGGAGAGGGTGGCAGGGGAATCCAAATATCCGTTAAAGAAGATGCTGGCATTGGCTTTTAACGGTATTTCATCTTTCAGCGTCAAGCCTATCAGCTTGATCCTTGGACTGGGAATGTTCATTATTTTTGCCTCTGTACTTGCGCTGATCTATGCGTTGATCTCTTACTGTACCGGACATGTCGTGCCGGGCTGGACATCGCTGATCCTGTCAATCTGGTTCCTCGGGGGACTTCAGCTTCTGGCGATCGGTTTGGTCGGACAGTATATCGGTAAGATCTATATTGAGGTAAAGCACAGACCGCGATACAACATTGAGAAGGTACTGACTTCGGAGGAAAAGTAGGAAGCCTGCTATGAGATGGAAGAAAAATGCGTTCAGCTATCTGTCATGGGTAATATACGCGGTTGCGGTGGAAGTCGGTATGGTGTGCCTTGCCGATGCAATCTGTGATGCAAAGGGCGTGAAAATTTATTTTGGAACGATTGCCTGTGTGCTCTATATGATGCTTGCGGGAATCGGCGTGTTCCTCGTGCACCGCTGGCTGGAACGGCGTGAGAGACCTCTGGCGGCGGCAAATGTCGTGGAGGCGGCGCTGACTGTCATGCTTCTTGCCGCGGGGCTTGTCCTCAGAATACAGGCAATCGGCACGGCGACGGAGAGTGCGGCTTACTATGAGCTTGCGTCGGTGACCTCCGGACAGGAGATTCCCCAGATTGTACACGGCGCAGTGTATTTCTATGTGCAGCTGCTGCATGGTATTTTTTACTTTCTGGGCAATAAATTTATTGTGGCTATATGGACGCAGATCCTGTTGCAGTTTGCAGCGGTTCTTCTGTTGTACTTTGCCGTCAGGAGAATGGCGGGGAGTATCGCGGCGGTAGTTATGCTTGCATTCTGCATGCTGCCTTCCTACATGGTGCGGGGGGCGGTCGATCTGTCTCCGGAGATGCTGTATCTGATTTTGTGGTGCGGCATTTTATTCTGGATTTCCATGGAAAATAACAGGGACTGGAAGCTGTGGGAGTTCGCGCCGATCGGTCTTATCATTGCCGTTGCGGGCTATCTGGATGCCGCAGGCTTTTTCCTGCTGGGTTTTGCGGCAGCGGTTATTTTTGCCTGCAGCAGCGGAACAGTGACGATAAGGAAAAGGCTGCTGGCGGCGCTTGTCTGTCTTGCCGGGGCAGGCGTGGGATTTGCCGGCAGCGTTGCAGTGGATGCGCTGGCGAGCGGGAAGCGGTTTGGAAATGTCATGCAGGCATGGCTGAAGCTGTACCAGCCGCTGTCCTTTGAACTGCCGCTTTCGGTGGAGACCTCGGAAGCCGGCGTTGCGGGCTATCTTGTGCTACTGTGTGTGTTAAGTCTTGGAATTTATGCGTTCTGGCGGAATCGAAAGACAGATGCGCTGAAGGCATGGATTCTGGTAGCGGTGGTCATGGCGCTGGCTGCGTGCTTTCGTATTCTGACGGTGGAGATGCCGGTAAACAGATACCTTTATCTGCTTTTATCCATTCTGGCAGGCGTTGCCATCGAGGAGTGCGTGGTTCCGTGCAGGGTGAACGAGGCGGCAAGGCGGGAGTTTGCGGAGATTATCAATCTGGATGAGCCGTCTGCGGAGCTGCTGCCGGAGGAGAAGGCGGAGCGGGAACAGGAAAAGGCGGAGACGGCAGAGACGACAGAACCGGAAAAGCCCAGATATATTGAAAATCCGCTGCCGCTGCCGAAGAAGCATCAGAAGCGGACGCTTTCCTACCGTGTTGAGGTCGGAGAGGGGAAGGATGACTTCGACATCAGCGTGGATGAGGATGACGATTTCGATTATTAAGTGAATAGTGCCGGTTGGAACCGGAGATAACTAGGAAGGAAGTAGCCGTTTTTCAGGGTGCTTCCTTCGTTGTTTTTATAGGAAATTGCGAAGGGGACGGATTCTGCAAAGGGACGGATTCTGCAAAGGAGCGGATTCTGCAAAGGGACGTTGCGCGGGATGCACAGACCACCGCAGGCACGCTTGCGCTACCTTCCGCTCGCAACGGCACATAAGATGTCAAAGGACGCCATCTAAGTGCCGGCGGCTCCAGAGTGCACTGCTTGTGGTCAGGTGCATCCTGTGCAACTGTTGCTTGGAGAGTGTGGGGGTTGTAATTTCTTATTATTCGGAATCCTTTATCATGAAGGAAAACTTATGAAGGAAAAAGCTATGAGGGAGAAATAATGAGAAAGAACCTTTGGGGAAAATTACGAGGGATAACGCATGAGGGAAAACGGGGAAGTAGTTAGAATATGGATATAAGTGGTGGGAAAGGGATAGAAATGGCGGAGTATCAGAGAGAAGGAAAGATGGAAGAGAAGAGGGAAGAGGAGCAGCATCGGGACGAGCGGATTGAGAAGACGGGGCAGGTGACGCTGGACGGCAATAAGCAGGAGAGTATTCATCTGATTTCGATTATTGGGGAGGTGGAGGGGCATGAAAACCTCAATAATAATTCCAAGACGACGAAATACGAACACATTCTCCCGAGTCTTGCGGCGATTGAGGACAGCAGCGAGATACAGGGTGTGCTGGTTCTGATTAATACAATGGGCGGTGACGTGGAAGCCGGGCTTGCGATTGCGGAGATGATCGCGTCCCTGAGCAAGCCGACGGTTTCGCTTGTGCTCGGAGGAAGTCATTCCATAGGGGTGCCGATCGCGGTGAGCACAGACTATTCGTTCATTGTCCCGACCGGAACGATGGTGATCCATCCGGTGCGGCTGAACGGCATGGTGATCGGTGTCCCGCAGACCTTTGACTATTTTAAGCTGATTCAGGACCGGATCACGGGCTTTGTCTGCGCGCATTGTGATGTGGAGAGGGAGACGTTTGAGCAGCTGATGACGGAGACCGGTATCCTGACAAAGGATGTGGGAACCATCCTCGTCGGAGAGGAGGCTGTGAAACGCGGCATCATCAATGAGGTGGGCGGAATCGACAAGGCGGTTCAGAAGCTGCATGCGCTGATCCGCGGCTGAACTGTTACCGGGGTGCCGGTTCCGCGCGCCCCACAATAAAATGGTGACAAGCCGGGCGGAAAATGATATAATGGGCGCAGTGGCAAAATGAGCGCGGGTTAAATGAAAGCGTATCTAAAGTATAAAAGGAGAATGATGATACATGGCAGGCACTACCGGCAGAAGAACATCATCTTCGGGAAGCAAGAAAAAATCTACAAATTCTAAGGCAGTAAGTCAGAGACAACAGCGGAAAAAAGACAACAGACAACTGGAGCAGGACAGTGCACTTTTTCACGAGATCGGATTGATCGTGCTCTTTGTGGCGATGGTTCTTCTGTTTTGCTGTAATTTCGGTCTGATAGGGCCGGTGGGAGACGCGATCAGCGGCTTCCTTTTTGGCGTGTTCGGATTTTCGGCATATCTGGTTCCGGTTCTCTTTTTCCTTGCCGTGGCATTCTGGTTTGCCAACGAGGGAAATCCTACGGCAGTCAGAAAGCTGGTGGCGGGCTGCGTCCTGTTCATCATGTTCGGGGTTGTCTGTGATTTAATCAGCAAGACCTCGCTTTTGATGGCGGAATATAATTTTAAGGACATCTATGACAAATGCAGCACCGGCAAGAGCGGCGGAGGCATCCTTGCCGGAAGCCTGAGCTATTTTTTACAGCATTATCTGGAGACGATCGGAACGGTTCTGGTCGTGCTTCTCTGCTCGGTTGTGAGTCTGATCCTGCTGACGGAGAAATCCATCTTAAAGAGCATGAAGGACGGCGGCAGCCGTATGCGTGAGCTTTCAAGGGAGGATGCACAGCGCCGGAGAGAGAATGCGGAAATCCGGAATCAGGAGCGGCTCGAGCAGCGGGCAAGAAGGGAAGAGGAGCGGAGACTGCGCGCCGAGGAAAAGGAAAATGAAAAGATTCTCAGGATGGAGAGAAAGGTGTCCGGTGTCATGATGGATACCACGCTGATGAAGCCGGAGGAGCACAACCGGCACCGGGACGACATCCACGAGATCATGTATGCAGAGGATGACCCCGATATGCAGATAGCGGAGCCGGATGTGGTGGAGCAGCAGCCGGAGCCTGAACCCGTGGCGGCGCCTGTGCTGGACTTTGACAAGGTTCGGATCAGAAGCATGCATCAGGTGACGATTGATGATATGGAAGAGCCGGAGATACAGGAGGAACCGGAGGAGATACAGCCGGAGCCGGAACCGATCCGGAACCTGACAGCCGAGAGACAGAAGCCGGAGCCGGATATGTCCGGCCAGACGATAAGAATACATAAAGAGGGAATCGAGGAACCGGCGGAGCAGAAGCCCGTTGCGAAGCCGCAGGCGGCAGCGCCGATGTCCGAGATGCAGAAGGAGCTTGCCCACGCGGAGAAAAAGGTTCCCAAGACTTATATGTTCCCACCTCTGTCGAGGCTGCAGAAGGGAGTTGCAGCGACGGGAGACTCCACAAAGGAGTTGAAGGAGACGGCGATGCGTCTGCAGCAGACGCTGAATACCTTCGGTGTAAAGGTGACGATCACGGACATCAGCCAGGGTCCCAGCGTCACGCGGTACGAGTTGCAGCCGGAGCAGGGTGTCAAGGTGTCGAAGATCGTCGGGCTTGCGGATGACATCAAGCTGAATCTTGCGGCGACGGACATCCGTATCGAGGCGCCGATCCCGGGAAAGGCGGCAATCGGTATCGAGGTTCCGAACAAGGAGACCATGCCGGTAGCGCTCCGCGATCTTCTGGAGAGCAAGGAGTTTAAGGAGTTCCCTTCCAACATAGCATTTGCGGTCGGAAAGGATATTGCGGGCAAGGTCGTTGTCGCGGACATCGCAAAGATGCCGCATATGCTGATTGCGGGAGCGACAGGCTCCGGTAAGTCGGTCTGCATCAACACTTTAATCATGAGTATTCTGTACAAGGCGCACCCGGACGATGTGAAGCTGATTATGGTCGATCCGAAGGTCGTTGAGCTGAGTGTATATAACGGGATTCCGCATCTGCTGATTCCGGTTGTCACGGATCCGAAAAAGGCATCCGCAGCGCTCCACTGGGGCGTGTCGGAGATGGAAGACCGGTACCGGAAATTTGCGGACTATAATGTGAGAGACATCAAGGGCTATAACAAGAAGGTAGAGTCCATGCAGGAGAGCGGCGCGGAGGATGCTCCCGCGAAGATGCCGCAGATCGTCATTATCGTGGACGAGCTTGCCGATCTGATGATGGTATCGCCCGGAGAGGTTGAGGAATCGATCTGTCGTCTGGCACAGCTGGCGAGAGCGGCGGGCATTCATCTGATTATTGCGACGCAGAGACCCAGCGTGGATGTCATCACCGGTCTGATTAAGGCGAATATGCCGAGCCGTGTCGCGTTCTCTGTTTCCAGCGGTGTGGATTCGAGAACGATACTGGATATGAACGGCGCGGAGAAGCTGTTGGGAAAAGGCGACATGCTCTTTTATCCGCAGGGCTATTCCAAGCCCGCCCGTATACAGGGAGCGTTCGTTTCCGACAAGGAGGTTTCGGATGTCGTTGACTTCCTGAAGAATCAGACGCTCGGCAATACCTACGCGGAAGACATTGAAGAAAAAATTATGAATATCGGAAGCGGAAGCGGCGGCTCTGGAGACGGCGGCTCGGAGCTGGACGAATTTTTCGAGAAGGCAGGGCGCTTTATCATTGAACAGGACAAGGCATCGATCGGAGCGCTGCAAAGGCTCTTAAAGATCGGCTTTAACCGCGCGGCGAGAATCATGGATCAGCTGTGCGAATACGGTGTTGTCGATAAGGGAGAGGGAACCAAACCCAGAAAAATACTGATGAGTCCTGAGCAGTTTGAGCAACTGGTTGAAGAAATCGTATAAAGCGAAAAACGAGATTTGTGTCTGCGCGCACTTGACACAAACTCGATATGCGTAAAGAGTGTGCGCAGAAATGAGGAAAAAAAGTGAAAACAGACATTGAAATCGCACAGGAAGCGGTAATGGAGCCGATCGTTAAGGTTGCGGCGCAACTGGGAGTGACGGAGGATGATCTCGAGCTTTACGGAAAATACAAGGCAAAGCTGACGGATGAGTACATAGACAGCTTAAAGGACAGACCGGACGGCAGGCTGATCCTCGTCACGGCGATCAACCCGACACCTGCCGGTGAAGGAAAGACGACTACCAGCGTCGGTCTGGGACAGGCGTTCGGAAAGCTCGGAAAGAAGGCAGTCATTGCGCTTCGTGAGCCCTCTCTCGGTCCGTGCTTCGGCATCAAGGGCGGAGCGGCAGGAGGCGGTTATGCGCAGGTGGTTCCCATGGAGGACCTGAATCTGCATTTTACGGGAGATTTCCACGCAATCACATCCGCGAACAATCTTCTTGCAGCTTTGCTGGACAACCATATCCAACAGGGAAATGCATTACAGATCGACACAAGACAGATCGTCTGGAAGCGCTGCCTTGACATGAATGACAGAGTGTTGAGAAATGTTGTGGTCGGACTGGGAAAGAAGACGGACGGCGTTGTCCGAGAGGATCATTTTGTCATCACGGTGGCGAGTGAGATCATGGCGATCCTCTGTCTGGCGGAAAATATGAAAGACCTCAAGGAAAGACTTGCCAGAATCGTTGTTGCATATAATTACGCAGGAGAGCCCGTAACAGCGGGAGAGCTTCAGGCGGTGGGCGCGATGGCGGCACTGTTGAAGGATGCCCTGAAGCCGAATCTGATCCAGACGCTGGAGCATACGCCTGCACTGGTGCATGGCGGACCCTTTGCAAATATCGCGCATGGCTGCAACTCCGTCAGGGCGACGAGAGCAGCGCTTAAGATGGCGGATTACTGTATTACAGAGGCGGGATTCGGCGCGGATCTGGGAGCCGAAAAGTTCTTTGACATCAAGTGTCGTATGTCAGGCTTAAAGCCGGATGCAGTTGTGCTGGTTGCGACCATACGCGCTCTGAAATATAACGGTGGAGTGGCGAAGGAGGAGCTGTCTGCCGAGAATCTGGATGCGCTGAAAAAGGGTATTGTCAACCTTGAAAAGCATATTGAGAATCTGCAGAAATACGGTGTGCCGGTTGTTGTGACGCTGAATTCCTTTATCACGGACACCGCTGCAGAGACAGATTATGTCAGAGCCTTCTGCGAGGAGAGGGGCTGTGAGTTCGCCATTTCCGAGGTATGGGCGAAGGGCGGCGAAGGCGGTATCGCACTTGCGGAAAAGGTGCTGAAAACGCTTGAGACGAAGAAGAGCGATTTCCGTGTCCTGTATGAGGATGCGCTTCCGCTGGAAGATAAGATCAGGAAGGTTGCAACAGAGATTTACGGCGCAGGCAGTGTCAGCTTTTCCTCCGCGGCGAAGAAGCAGCTGAAAACAATAACCGATATGGGCTTCGGAGAGCTTCCGGTCTGTATGGCAAAGAACCAGTATTCGCTTTCGGATGATCCGAAGCTGCTGGGAAGACCGCAGGGCTTTGAGCTTTCTGTCAGGGAAGCTTATGTATCTGCCGGGGCGGGCTTTGTCGTCGTGCTGACCGGAGATGTCATGACGATGCCCGGACTGCCGAAGAGGCCGGCAGCTTATGGAATTGATGTAAATGAGGCCGGAGTGATTACCGGACTGTTTTAATAAAGGAGGTTCCGCCAGGCGGGACAGAGAGGTGGATTATGTATAGGATTGTAAGAAAAGAAGAGCTGACCACGAACATTTATCTGATGGAAGTGGAAGCAAAGCGCGTTGCAAAGGCGTGTCTGCCCGGACAGTTTGTCATTGTCAGAATGGATGAGGACGGGGAGAGAATTCCCCTGACAATCTGTGACTATGACAGAGAGAAGGGAACGGTTACCATTGTGTTCCAGTGCGTCGGCGCTGCCACAAAGATGATGGCGGAGCTGAAGGAGGGCGAGGCGTTCCATGACTTTGTCGGCCCGCTCGGATGCCCTTCCGAGTTTGTCAAGGAAGCGCCGGAGGAACTGAAGAATAAGAAGATCCTCTTTGTTGCCGGCGGCGTCGGTGCGGCTCCGGTCTATCCGCAGGTAAAGTGGCTGCATGAGAATGGTGTGGCGGCGGATGTCATTGTGGGAAGCAAGACGAAGGATCTGCTGATCTTAGAGAAGGAGATGGAGGCAGTTGCCGGAAATCTCTATGTGACTACCGATGACGGTTCCTACGGAAGAAGCGGAATGGTGACCCAGACGATCAAGGATCTTGTCGCAGAAGGAAAGAAATACGATGTCTGTGTTGCAATCGGCCCCATGATTATGATGAAATTTGTCTGCCTGCTGACAAAGGAGCTTGGCATTCCGACGATTGTCAGCCTGAACCCTATCATGGTGGATGGAACGGGAATGTGTGGAGCCTGCCGTGTTACTGTTGACGGAAAGGTGAAATTCGCCTGTGTGGACGGCCCTGAGTTTGATGGTCATGCCGTGAATTTTGACGAGGCGATGAGACGTCAGCAGATCTATAAGACTGCAGAGGGCAGAGCAATGCTGCGGCTTCAGGAGGGGGAGACCCATCACGGAAACTGCGGACAGTGTGAAGGCTGATTCCGATACCGATTTGTATAGTAGATTGTGCCTGCGGCCCAAAGCGTGCAGGTTACTGAAAGGCATGGTGAAATAATATGGACGTGTTGACAAGAATCCCTGTGAGAGAGCAGGATGCGAAAGAGCGTGCAACAAACTTCGAGGAGGTTTGTCTTGGCTATAATAAAGAGGAGGCGGTATGTGAAGCCTCCAGATGTATCAACTGTAAGAATGCGCAGTGTATCAAGGGCTGTCCCGTTGCGATCAATATTCCGGGCTTCATCGAGCAGGTGAAGAACGGAAATATCGAGGAGGCATACCGGATCATCAGCCAGTCCAGCGCACTTCCCGCTGTCTGCGGACGTGTCTGCCCGCAGGAGAGCCAGTGTGAGGGTAAGTGCATCCGCGGCATCAAGGGCGATCCGATCTCTATCGGAAAGCTGGAGAGATTCGTCGCTGACTGGGCGAGAGAGAACGGCATCAAGCCCGAGGGTGCGAAGGAGAAGAACGGAAAGAAGGTTGCTGTCATCGGTTCCGGCCCTGCTGGTCTGACCTGCGCCGGAGATCTGGCGAAGCTCGGATATGATGTGACGATTTTCGAGGCGCTGCATGAGCCGGGCGGTGTTCTGGTCTATGGAATACCGGAGTTCCGTCTTCCAAAGAAGGCGGTTGTTGCCAAGGAAATTGAAAATGTAAAGGCATTGGGCGTGAAGATTGAGACGAACGTTGTCGTCGGCAAAGCGGTCACTATCGATGAGCTGATCGGCGAGGAAGGCTTTGATGCCGTATTTATCGGTTCCGGCGCCGGACTTCCTAAATTCATGGGAATCCCCGGGGAGAATGCAAATGGCGTATTCTCTGCGAACGAGTATCTGACCAGAAGCAATCTGATGAAAGCGTTTGACGAAAACTCCAACACGCCGATCATGAAGAGTAAGAAGGTTGCGGTTGTCGGCGGCGGAAACGTGGCGATGGATGCGGCGAGAACAGCCCTGCGTCTTGGCGCAGAGGTGCATATTGTGTACCGCCGCAGCGAGGAGGAGCTTCCTGCCAGAGTGGAGGAGGTTCACCACGCAAAGGAAGAGGGCATTATCTTTGACCTGCTGACGAACCCGACGGAGATCCTTGCCGATGAGAAGGGATGGGTTACAGGTATGAAGTGCATCCGCATGGAGCTCGGCGAGCCGGATGCTTCCGGACGCCGCAGACCTGTCGAGGTTCCCGGTTCGGAATTTGTCATGGAGCTGGATACGGTCATCATGTCACTCGGAACCTCTCCGAACCCGCTGATTTCTTCCACGACGGAGGGACTTGAGACAAACAAGTGGAAATGTATCGTGGCAGAGGAGGATAACGGACAGACCAGCAAGGAAGGCGTTTACGCCGGCGGTGATGCCGTTACCGGCGCGGCTACGGTAATTTTAGCTATGGGCGCTGGCAAGGCAGCAGCAAAGGGAATTGACGATTATCTCTGCAACAGGTAGCCCGCCCATAGCCTAAGGAACGGAATGGAACTGCAAAAGATGGGGAAGGAAGGTAAGAAACTATGCCATGGTGTCCTAAGTGTAAGACAGAGTACAGAGAGGGATTTACGGTCTGTGCGGATTGTGGCAGTGAGCTTGTGGAGGATGAACCGGTGGAAACGCCCGCAGAGGAGGCGGAATGGGACGCCTTTTCACAGTATGGGGATGATGCCGGGACAGAAGTGGAGAGCGAAGGCGAAGGTAATGTGACACAGGAGGATGGGAGTGATACGCCGGAGGATGCGCAGACCCGCACCCGGGGAAGAGGCATGACGGCTCCTTATCAGGACAGTGCGGAGCGGGCGAGTGACAACCGCTCCTCCGGCTGGATCCTGCTGATCCTTGGTATTCTCGGACTGGTTGTGATGGCTTTGGGAATGCTGGGCGTTTTGCCGCTGCATTTTGGAAATTCCTATCTTTTCTATGGAGTCATGGGAGCGGTCTTCATTCTGTTTGTGGTATCTGGGGGGATATCCATGAAGAACGCAAAGCTCCTTGAGAAGAAGGCGGCATCGGAGAATACATTGCGGGAATCACTCCATGAATGGTGTAGGGAGAATCTGAATGCACAGATAATCGACGATGCGGTCGGTGCACAGGGAGTTGAGGAGGAAATCCTCTACTTCAAGCGGCTTTCTTATATCAAGGAAAGGCTGAATCATCAGTTTATGAATCTGGATCAGGGCTTTCTGGACAAATTTATTGACGATTATATCTATGACGAGGTTTTCGGAGAGAAGGAATAGATGAAGATTACGATAATCTGCGTCGGGAAGGTGAAGGAGAAATTCTACAGGGATGCGCTCGAGGAATATTTGAAAAGGCTTGGCAGATACTGTAAGCCCGAGATCATCGAGGTGGCGGATGAGAAGACACCGGACGGCGCAAGTGAATGGATGGAGGATCAGATCAAGGCGAAGGAAGGGCAGCGGATTCTGGAGAAGCTCAGAGAGGATGCGCTTGTCTGCACGCTGGAGATCGGTGGGAAAAAATTCACTTCCGAAGGCTTTGCCGACTGGATACAGCGGCAGACTGTCAGCGGGACAAGCCATATCGCGTTCGTTATCGGCGGATCACTGGGGCTGCATGAAACAGTGATCCGCCGCTCTGATATGCACCTGAGCTTTTCGGACATGACCTTCCCTCACCAGCTGATGAGAGTGATACTCACGGAACAGATATACAGGGCGTTCCGCATTATCAACGGAGAGCCGTACCATAAATGAACTCTAGTTGCCCGGAGGGGAAAGAAATGAAAATATTGATTTACATAATCCTATCGACGCTGTTGAATTATCTGGTCATTACAACGATCGTGGATATAGTGCTGATGGGGGGAATGACACCCAGATTTGCGGCGAAGTGCAGGAGCGTTCAAGCATGCATTTTTAAGGAGAACCACATTGACCTGCAACAGGCAAATGAGTGCGCGGGATTTTCCACCGCATATCTTCTGCGGCATTATGACATACCGGCGACGGGAGCTGAGGTCTATCAGGAAATGACGGACAAGATGGCTGACGGCTGCGTATATCCTAAGGCGGTGAAGAAGCTGCTTGGAAAATACGGGTTCGACGTGAAATATTGTACCGGAAACCTGAATGCCCTATGGAAAATGAAAGGGGTGTGTTTTGGTAAACTTAGTGGAAGATAGATTTTAGTATGTGGGTTATGGGTTGTAACCGTTGGAGGAGAGAGCGTAATGACGAAGAAGCAGCGCGCATTGGAAATAATCGAACGTTTAAAGCAGGAATATCCGGAGTCCGGCTGCAGCCTGGAGTATGACGAGGCGTGGAAGCTGTTGGTGAGTGTGAGGCTCGCGGCGCAGTGTACGGACGCGAGGGTAAATGTGGTCGTGCAGAAGCTCTACGAGAAATTTCCCGATGTCAATGCGCTGGCGGAGGCATCGGTTGATGACATCGAAAAGATTGTCCATCCCTGCGGTCTTGGAAAGAGCAAGGCGAGAGACATCAGCGCCTGCATGAAGCAGCTGCGGGATCAGTACGGCGGAAAGGTGCCGGAGGATTTCGAGAAGCTGCTGGAGCTGCCGGGCGTCGGGAGAAAGAGCGCGAACCTTGTCATGGGGGATGTGTTCGGAAAGCCGGCGATCGTGACGGATACGCATTGCATCCGCCTGACAAACCGCATGGGGCTGGTCGACGGGATCAAGGAACCGGCAAAGGTGGAAAAGGAGCTCTGGAAGATCATTCCGCCCGAGGAGGGCAACAGCTTTTGCCACCGACTGGTCGATCACGGGCGCGCGGTCTGTACTGCGCGGACAAAGCCCTATTGTGACAGGTGCTGTCTGAATGACATCTGTAAAAAGGTCGGAGTGTAGAAGGCTTTCCGGCGGCAGGCATATTTTCCGCTCACTAAGCATAGAATCTTCCAGAGAACAGACCGGACCTTGGAATGGAGGACGAATGGACATCTATGTTGTGAGGGCAGGTGATACGATTGACAGTATCGCGCAGAAGCTGGAGACTGACCCGGAGCAGTTGATCTATGATAATCAGTTAGTTTATCCGTACGAGCTTGCCGTTGGGCAGGCTCTTTTTTGTGAGTGCTGTAGTGCAGGGCGGAATACAGGCACCACAGAAGGCATAACCGCGATCCGGAATGACTTTGTGCGCTGCCGGAATGCAACGCGGGCAGTTTCGGTAAGCGGCTACGCCTATCCTTTTATCAGTCCGTGGGTTCTGGAGCAGACGCTGCCGTTTTTGTCAGAGCTTGCCGTTTTTTCCTATGGCTTTACGATGGAGGGCGAGCTTGTGCCGCCGATGTACGGCGAGGATGAATGGATGATTGAAAAGGCATTGAGCTTCGGGACACAGCCGATTCTGACGCTGACGCCGCTTGGCCCGGACGGAAGATTTAACAACCGGCTGATTCATTCCGTTGTCAACAGCGGGGAGTATACCGCGGCATTAATTGACAATCTGCTGGCAGTCATGGGAGAGAAGAGGTATCGGGGAGTGGATATTGACTTCGAGTACATTCTCGCGGAGGACAGGGATGCGTTCACGGAGTTTGTCCGGCAGGTCGCGGACGTGATGCGGCAGAACGGCTATCACACCTCTGTCGCGCTTGCGCCGAAGACGTCCTCGGAGCAGCAGGGACTTTTATATGAAGGGAAGGATTACCGGGCGTTGGGCGAGATTGCGGATCATGTTCTTCTCATGACCTATGAGTGGGGCTATACCTACGGGCCGCCGATGGCAGTCGCCCCTATCAATCAGGTCAGGCGGGTCGTGGAATACGCAGTGACACAGATCGACCCGGAAAAGATCGATCTCGGCATACCGAATTATGGCTATGACTGGCCGCTGCCCTATGAGCGGGGCGTGACGAGGGCGACGACAATCAACAATGTGCAGGCGGTGCGCATTGCCATTGAGCAGGGGGCGGAAATTTTCTTCGATCCGGTTGCTGAAAGTCCGTATTTTAACTATACGGAAAACGGTGTTGACCATGAGGTATGGTTTGAGGACGTCAGGAGTCTTCTGGCAAAATTTGACCTGCTCCGGGAGTACGGCCTACGCGGCTGCGGCTACTGGCAGATCATGCAGTGGTTCCGCGCAAACTGGCTGCTGTTGTACAATCAGTTTTATGTTTTGAAGGAATCGTAAGCGGGAGTGCGGCATATTTGGAATAAACGGTGCTCCATTCGGAAATACTCTTCAGAGGAGTATTCTGAAAAGGAGGAATTTTATGTCTGCATATCTTGAAATCACGAAAATACACGCGAGAGAAATTCTGGATTCCAGAGGAAATCCCACAGTGGAGGCGGAGGTCACGGTAAAAAATCCGAATGACGGCAGACTTTATACGGGGCTTGCGGCTGTACCGTCGGGAGCTAGCACAGGACGCTTCGAGGCGGTGGAACTGCGGGATGGCGAGACCAGATATTTCGGGCTCGGAGTGCAGCATGCGGTGAAGAACGTCAATGAGAAGATCGCTCCGGCGCTGACCGGCTGCAATGCGATAAACCAGGTGGCAATCGACCGGAAGCTGGTGGAGCTGGACGGTACAGAGAGCAAGGAAAACCTCGGCGCAAATGCGACACTGTCTGTCTCCATGGCATGTGCAAAGGCAGCGGCGGCAGCGCTGGATATGCCGCTCTACCGTTATCTCGGAGGAATCGGGACAAAGCTTCTTCCCATGCCGATGATGAATATTCTGAATGGCGGAAAGCATGCGGCGAACACCGTGGATTTTCAGGAGTTCATGATTATGCCTGTCAGGGCGGGGAATTTTGCGGAAGCACTGCGCATCTGTGCGGAGGTGTACCACAATCTGAAAAAACTTCTTGAGCAGAGAGGACTGTCCACGGGCGTCGGGGACGAGGGCGGATTTGCACCGGATCTGCCAGACGCGGAAAGTGTTTTGCAGTTTCTCGTTGATGCAATCCGCGCGGCGGGATATGTGCCGGGCGAAGACATCCGTATTGCCATGGACGCGGCGAGCAGCGAGCTTTATAATGAGAAGACCGGAATGTACCATTTTCCCGGGGAGAGCAGTCTGAAAGGGCAGGAGATCATCCGGAGCACCGGCGACATGATCGCATACTACGAGGAGCTGACGAAAGAATTTCCAATTATTTCTATTGAAGACGGACTTGCCGAGGACGACTGGGGCGGCTGGCAGGAGCTGACAAAGCGGCTGGGCAGCAGGGTACAGCTTGTGGGAGATGATCTTTTTGTCACCAATACGAAGAGACTGGATGCCGGAATCAAATTGAACTGTGCGAATGCCATTCTCGTCAAGGTGAACCAGATCGGAACACTGACGGAAGCATTTGAAGCCGTGGATATGGCGCATAAGGCGGGCTATCGCGCGGTGATCTCGCACCGCTCCGGTGAGACCGAGGATCATACGATCGCAGATATTGCCGTTGCGTGGAATGCGGGACAGATCAAGACGGGCGCACCCTGCAGGAGTGACAGAGTGTCAAAGTATAACAGACTGCTCCGGATGGAAGAAGAGCTTGACGGCGTCTCGGACTATCCCGGAATGTGGATTTTCCGACAAAATGAATAGGAAAGATAGAAAATCACTTTTTTCTTGACAAATCCTCTCATGTATGTATAATAGACTTTGTTGTACGCGAACGACAGACAGTTGTATTTTACTAATTGCGTTGAACAATGGGGTTCAGGGCACTTTTTTTGTATTACGAATTATTTTATCGAGGTGAAGCGGCAGAGTGGTAACGGAACACAGAAGTGCACAATGGAAGCACAGGCCGCACAGTGAGACAGAAGAGTCCGGAATACAGGAAAAAGACTCTGGACATCGGAGTAAGATGCGGTGGCTTGTATGCAGAGATGTATACATGTATTAAAAAGTACAGGTGTTTGACTTTCGTACAAATAATAATCGAGAGGAGAAAAGGTTATGAAAAAGAAAGTATTAAGCATGTTATTGGTATCCTCTATGGTTCTTAGCATGACCGCATGTGGAGATTCCTCTTCCAGCGAGTCAAGCGGTTCTATTGAGGTGGTTTCCGGTTCCAGCTCCAGCAGCGAGCAGCCTTCTTCCACTGAAGGTGAGAGCCAGGTTGAACCTACAGACGCTGAATACGTCCGTGCCGATGACGAGGAAGTGTACGAAAATGTTCTGGGTGGCTTTGAAGCCCTCAGCGAGGCAGCGAAGGCTGCTGAGACAACAGATGAGAGATTCATGCTGTTTGCGCAGGCAGAGGCATATCTGCTGGATTCCGCAGTTATGATTCCTGCGACAACCCAGAATGGAGCTTATACCATTTCCAGAGTCGCACCTAGAACAGTTCCTTATGTTCAGTGGGGAAATGATGATGATCGTCTGAAGGGTCTGGTTATCTCTGATGAGTTCTGCACTCCTGAGGAGAGAGCTGATATGCTGGATGAGTGGTCCAAGGCTGTTGCAGGCGAGGGCACATATGATCCCGCTGCTTATCTGGAGTCCAAGAACCACACCATTCAGAAGGATTACACAACTTCCTTCCAGACAGCTCCTGTAACTCTGGACTGGCTGAACACAAGCTCTCAGGCAGATACCGAGATTACTGTAAACTGTGTAGATGGTCTTGTTGAGTATAACAATCTTGGCCAGATGGTTCCCGCACTGGCAGAGTCCTGGTCCGTATCTGATGACGGAACCGTATATACCTTCAACCTTCGCAAAGGAGTGAACTGGTATACCGCAGAGGGAACAAAGTATGCAGAAGTAACCGCTAACGACTTCGTTGCAGGTCTTCATCATATGCTTGATGCAAAGGCAGGACTTGAGTGGCTGGTTGACGGACTGATTGTTGGCGCAACCAACTATTACAACGCAGGCGGCAGCTGGGACGAGGTTGGATATAAGGCACTCAATGATTACACACTTGAGGTTACTCTGGAGAAGCCTACATCCTACTTCATGACAATGCTTACCTATTCCTGCTTCCTTCCTATCTGTGATTCCTTCTATCAGGCACACGGCGGTGTATATGGTGTAGATGAGTATGCGGCAGCAAGCGCTGATACCAACACCTATACATTCGGTAACTCTGAGGATGTTGCATCTCAGGTTTACTGTGGAGCATTCCTGCTTCAGAAGCTGCAGAAGGATTCCGAGATTTATGTAGTTGCAAACAAGGATTACTACAAGGCAGATGAGGTTACCCTGAATTCCATTAAGTGGGTATATGATGCAGGTGAGAATCCGGACGCTGTATACAACGATGCTCTCGCTGGCGTATATGCCGGTGTAACGCTCGGCGCAGCGAGCGGTCTGCTTGACAAGGCAAAGGCTGACGGAAACTTTGACAAGTATGCATATATTTCCGATACAACTTCTACAACTTTCTTCGGTGGACTGAATGTCAACCGTGGTACCTTCGCACTGGAGAGCGGTGCAGCTGCATCTCCTAAGACTGAGCAGCAGAAGATCGATACCGTAACTGCTCTTTGTAACAAGAACTTCAGAAAGGCTATGATGTATGCTTTCGATAAGGCAACCTGGAATGCAGTACAACGTGGTGAGGATCTTGCAACCACCAACCTTAGAAATATGTATACACATCCTGAGTTCGTACAGCTTGAGAATGACGTAACAGATGCTGACGGTTATACCTTCGCAGCAGGAACCTTCTACGGTGAGATGGTTCAGCATTACTGTGATGAGCTTGGCATGGGCATTAACGTTTCAGACGGTGTCAATGGCTGGTTTGATGCTGACAGGGCGAAGGAGAGCCTTGAGGCAGCTAAGGCTGAGCTTGGCGACAGCGTAACCTTCCCGATCCAGATCGACGTTGTATACTACTCTGCAAGTGATGTTAATACAGCACAGGCAGCTGCTTACAAGTCCGTTATCGAGTCCAATCTTGGAGCTGAGAACGTTCAGGTTAATCTGATCGAGACTACAACCTCTGAGGACTATTATGCTTGTGGTTACCGTGCATCCAACGGTGAGGCTGGTAACTTCGATATGTCCTGGGGTTCAGGCTGGGGTCCTGACTATGGTGATCCTTCTTCTTATCTGGATACTTTCCTTGGCGAAGGTGCCGGATATATGACAAAGGTCATCGGTTTGTTCTAAAAGAGATTACAGACAGTAAGATCTGTATTTTGCGCACAGGGAGATACCCATTCTCCCTGTGCCTTAATGATTGAGAATATCAAGGGTTGAATCATGATATATAAGAAATCGAACCATACAATAAGGAAAAGGAGGATGAGGTAACTACATGAAAAAGTACATGTTGAAAAGAATTTTATTCTCGATATTTTCGCTTCTTGTAGTGGTTATGATCGTCATGCTTTTAGTATATACACTTATTGAGAGAAGCGTTATCTTTCAGACAGATGATACATGGAATAAGAAGAGTAATAATGATCGGGTTGTGTATGAATATGTTCAGTATGAAAAATACGGATATTTAACTTACGAAGATTATACGTCCTTTGTAAAGGATAAGTATATGGCAATTTACGGGGACGATTATTATACACAGGCAGATTATCTTGCGGATAAGAACATTGTACAGGATGCAGAAAATTTCCAGTCTAATCCGACGGTACAGGAATTCATTCAGGAGTATTCTTCCAAGGGATATTCCTTGAAGTATCTGACGCCTATGTTGTACAAGTCCGGGAAAACAAAACCGGGTGGAACAGGATACCTGCTTGCGGTTCATGAGAAAAATGTTGTTTTTCGTCTTATGGATTATTTAAAGGGCTTTATTACAATTGAAACAAAGAACTCTGTGCAGGATGACAGAATAACGGAGAGATATGTCAGAATCGAGAAGGATCCCTATTCCGGCGCTTTCGCTGTGGTAGGCTCCGGAACACAACACAAATATCTGTTGTACTTTGACAATCGTTTTCCTTTCATTCACCAGAACTGGATCCATATCAATCTGGGTGTGTCCTACACTACCTACCGCGGACAGGAGATTACGTCGGTTATCAACAACCCGACGGGAGAGCTGGTGGCGTCCAGACAGCAGTATCCGACTGCATTGGGAACAGACCAGTATGAGGATACAGCGATTGATTTCCATACGCTGTCCTTTAACCCCGGTGTGCTGAGTGATGTTGAAAAAACCCAGTTCCCGGATCAGTATACCGTATATCAGTATCGGCGGGGCGGTATGTCCATGATCCAGAACTCCTTTGTCATTGGACTGATAGCGACTGTGCTTGCATATTTCCTCGGCCTGCCGCTGGGAATGCTTATGGCGATGAAGAAAGATAAGATCGTCGATAAGCTGGGCAATGCATATATTATTTTCATTATGGCAGTTCCTTCGCTTGCTTATATTTTTATGTTTGCAGCACTCGGAACCACACTGTTCCATCTGCCCTATAAGTTTGCAAACGCAGAGGTGAAAGCACTTGCGTATATTCTGCCGGTTATCTCGTTGTCTTTGCCTTCCATCGGTAATCTGATGAAGTGGATGAGGAGATATATGATTGACCAGATGAACTCAGACTATGTTAAGTTTGCACGTGCGGAAGGTCTTTCGGAATCGGAAATCTTTAAAATTCATATTTCGAGGAATGCAATGATTTATCTTGTTCACGGCATTCCGGGAAGTATTCTGGGGTGTCTGACAGGTGCAATTATTACGGAACGTGTTTACTCTGTTCCGGGAATCGGTAATCTGCTGACGACGGCAATCAATTCACATGACAACGGTGTCATCGTAGCATGTACTGTCTTTTACACTTCGTTGTCGATTATCTCCCTGATCTTAGGAGACGTTTTGCTGGCTAAGTATGACCCGAGAATTTCGTTGTCGGAGGAAGGAGGCGGCGGAAGATGACAGAAGAAATCAAAGAGCTGTCTCAGAAAGAGGAAGATAGCTTATTCAAGTTTGTCAGTGACAATGACATGAGGAATTCCGAGAAGATTATTGCTCCCCGCTATTCCTATTGGAAGTCGGTTTTTCGTGTGTTCTTTAAGAAAAAAATTAATATTGTCATGATTGCAATTCTGTTGCTGATTATTCTGGTTTCCTATATTGTACCGCTTTTCTGTCCGTACGATATGCTGGAAAATGTAACGAATGCGACCACGTACAACCTGCCTCCCAAGGTGGCGATGAAGACCTTCAGCGATAATTCGATGAAGTATATTCTGGGAACCGGTCCGATGGGTAACTCCATTTTGTATGGTATTATTTCCTCTGCAAGAACATCCCTGACGCTGGCTGTTATCTGTGCCGCGATCAATATGACGGTTGGTCTTCTTGCCGGCGCTATCTGGGGATATTCCAAGAAAGTGGATGCCGTAATGCTGGTCATCTACAATATTATTGCAAATGTACCTTATATTCTTTTGATTACAGTGGTGGTTTATGTTGTTGGCTCCGGTTTCTGGCCGCTGGTTTTCGCATTGACGATCACAGGCTGGCTGAGCATTGCCTACTTCTTCAGAACACAGGTTATGGTTATCCGTGACAGAGAGTATTCACTGGCATCCAGATGCCTTGGAACGCCTGTGCCCCGCATTATTACAAAGAATATTCTGCCTTTTTTGACATCAGTAATTGTTACGGTGCTTGCTACCGAGCTTCCCAGCTATATCTCCATGGAAGTTTTTCTATCCTTTATTGGTGTTGGATTAAGTGCCAGCGTTCCTTCCCTTGGACGAATGATTCAGCAGGCTCAGACGGCATTTTTGACCTATCCGTGGGAGTTCTGGCCGCCGGTTGCCATTGCCTCTGCGATTACAATAATTCTTTATGTGCTCGGACAGAATCTTGCTGATGCATCTGACCCGAGAACACATATGATGTAGTGAGGTGGACCATGAGCGAGAAAAATAACAATAAGGTTCTTCTTTCGCTGAAAAACGTGGATGTAAAGTTTAATGTACGAGGCAGAACACTGTCAGCAATCAGAAATGTGTCGCTTGATATTTATGAAAATGAATCGCTGGCGATCGTTGGAGAGTCCGGTTCCGGTAAGTCCGTTTTGACGAAGACCTTTGCAGGCTTGCTTGATTCTAACGGTTATATTTCCAACGGCAGCATTATTCTGTCGGATGATGAGATTTCCAAAACGGATATAAAGCTTACAAACCGCAACAAAAGACTTCTTGTAAAGCTGAATGATATGCTGAATAAGTATTCTGTACTGGAACGTGGTGCGGAGGAGTACCGGCAGTATGTCAGCAGGCAGAAGGAAATAGAATATGCCAGAAATCTGGCGCCTGAGGTTGAAAAAGAGTACCAGACAAAGATCAATGATCTGGAAAACAACATCATTGATTTGAAAAACTATCTCTGGACGCTGGATAAGAAGGACGCAGCTGATGCGAAGGAAATCGAGAAGACAAACAGCAAAATCAGCGGACTTCAGGCTGATATGAAGAAGGCGGTTGCCGAGAGAGCAAAGCTGGTCAAGGAACATCATGCTTCCTATGCAAACAATAAGGAGCTCATTGAGGCGGACAAGAAAAGCCTTGAAGAATTGAAGCAGCTTAGGGAGAAGAAGATAGCTGCTCCTGATGTGGCTGAGAATCCCTATGGTTTGAAGCAGGAGGTTCTGGAGCGCAACAAGAAGATAGCGTATGAAATTCTGCTGTCGATCGGGAGATACCCGTACAAAGTACAGAGAAAGTTTATCGGCAAGCTGAAAAAAGCATTTAAGCTCGCCATGAGTATCGGTGAGGATCTGAATAAACCGGAAGTCCTTAACAAGATATTTGAAACTGCTGTTTTCCGTGTGGAGTTCAGATCGTATGACGAGGCGAATGAGACGATTCATGGTTATGCCATTATTGATTGTGCAAAGGTAAAATACACCAATGACTGGCAGCAGATCAGAGGCTGCAGGATTGCGACGGTGTTCCAGGATCCTATGACGTCCCTGAACCCTGTAATTACGATCGGAAAGCAGATCATGACGGTTATCCTGAAGCATCAGAAGTGCTCCCAGCAGGAAGCCAAAGAGCGAACCATTGATATTATGCGCAAGGTAGGTATTTCAGACCCGGAGAAGAGATTTAATGATTATCCCTTCGAGTACTCCGGAGGTATGAGACAGAGGATCGTAATCGCAATTGCTTTGTCATGCCAGCCGAAGATCCTTATCTGTGATGAACCTACAACGGCGCTTGATGTTACGATTCAGGCACAGATTCTGCAATTGATCAAGGATCTGCAGCGTGAACTCGGTTTTACTACGGTGTATATTACGCATGATCTGGGTGTCGTTGCAAATGTGGCAGAGCGTGTAGCGGTTATTTATGGAGGACAGATTGTAGAAGTGGGAACCGTGGAAGAGATTTTCTATGATCCGCGTCATCCGTATACATGGGCGCTTCTTTCCTCGCTGCCGCAGCTTGCTGAAAAAGGTACAGATTTGTTTTCTATTCAGGGTACGCCGCCGTCTCTCTATAACAAGATTGTGGGCGATGCTTTTGCTCCCAGAAATCAGTACGCTATGGAAATTGATTTTGTTAAGGAACCTCCGGTATTCAAGATAAGCGATACACATTATGCAAAGACATGGTTGCTTGATCCCAGGGCACCTAAGGTAGAGTTGCCCGAAAATATACGGAATCTGCATGAGAAAATGCTCAAGACTCATGTCAATTTCGGCGAATGAGGAGGTAGCGTATGGATCAAAATGAAAAGAAAGTTCTGTTGTCCATACAGAACCTGGACGTTGTTTTTAAAAAGGGCAAGAAGCAGTTCAAGGCAGTGGATAATGTCAGTTTTGATATTTATAAGGGCGAGACGCTTTCGCTGGTTGGCGAGTCCGGTTCCGGAAAGACAACGGTGGGACGTGCGATTGTAAGAATTAATCCCTGTACGGCGGGAGCCATTTACTATGACGGCAAGAAGATTTCCGGAAAGCTTTCCAGAAAAGAAGACCGTGAGGTTGTCCGCAAGATACAGATGATTTTCCAGGATCCTTCAGCGTCACTGAATGAACGTGCAACAATTGAGTACATTATTTCGGAAGGCTTATACAACTTTCATCTTTACAAGGATGAAAAGGAGCGTATCTCAAAGATTGAGGAGATTACCAAGGAGGTCGGATTGCTCCCGGAGCATCTGACCCGTTATCCGCACGAGTTTTCGGGAGGCCAGAGACAGCGTGTCGGTCTGGCGCGTTCGATCGTAATGGAACCGGAATTCATTATTGCAGATGAACCTATATCGGCACTGGATGTCTCAATTCGTGCGCAGGTTCTGAATCTGCTTAAAAAGTTCCAGAGAGAGCGTGGACTGACCTATCTGTTCATAGCACATGACCTCTCCATTGTAAGATTTATCAGTGACAGAATCGTAGTAATCTACAAGGGAAAGATTATGGAGATTGCAGAGTCGGAGGAATTGTTCAACTATCCTCTTCACCCCTACACGAAGTCGCTTATTTCGGCAATTCCGATTCCTGATCCTATGATAGAGAAGGAGAAGAAGCTTTTAGTCTACGATCCTTCTATGCATGACTATTCTTCTGAAAAGCCTGAGCTGACAGATATAGGAAATGGGCATATGGTGTATGGAAGTCCATCGGAGCTTGAAAAGTACAAGCAGATACGTTTTGGTGGAAAATAATCTGACGTGGGAAAATAACTAATCGCAAATGCGGTTAGTTATTTTTATAGCCTGATGTCAGCCACGGATGCCTCCGTGAAGGGAGAAGGAGTGGAAGCTTGAAAAAAGAACAAAATTATACGCTGAGCACAAAGCATTTTAAATTGAGAATGGTTGCATTTATTCTTGTCCTGATCGTGGCAGTGGGGGCATTCGGCTATGGCTTTTCCAATATGGGTAAAATGGAACCGGGCTATTACGAGATTACAGAGAGTGCGGATAAGGAGGCGCTGCTGTATGGAAACGGCATAACGCTGACCTATTTGTTTACCGGGGAGAGCGATGCAATCAAAGAGGAGAAGAAACGTGTTGAAGCGGCGTACAGCGCGGCTCTGAACCGGGCATATAAGTTACTCGATGCAAACAACAATTACGAAAGCTATCAGAATATAGCTACGCTGAATGAAAATGTGGGTCAGGATGTCGAAGTAAGTGGTGAGCTGTATACAATATTAAAGGATGCCTATGGGAAGACACTTGAGCAACAGGGGTACAATATGTTTGCGGGTGCATTCTATGCGCATTGGAATGAAATTCTGATACTTGAGGAGCCGGCAGAATTTGATCCTTTATTGCAGGAGGAGGAGGCAAGACGTCTCTCGGCATTGGCGGAAAGAACCGATACACAGGATAATTTTGCCCTGACATTTTCGGAGGACGGAACGAACAGGGTGCGTCTTGAGGTTTCACAGGATTATAGAGATTTTTGCAGAGAGAATGAAGAAAAGGAAGTTTATCTTGATTTGAATTTGCTGCATGATGCATATCTTATGGAAATCGTGGTATCGGCGTTGGAGAATGCAGGCTATTGTGACGGGTTTCTGACGACAGACAGCGGATTGACAGTCTCGCTTTCCGGATTGAAGGGTGGGGAGTACAGCTTTTATTCTATGAAAGAAAATGCAGTGTCTTCCATGTTGACGATTGCAGCAGAGCAGGGAAGTGTATTCAGTGAATTCAGGAACTTTGCATTTTCGGCGGATGAGGACTGCTTTTATACGTTGGCGAAGGATGGGGAGCTGTATTACCGGAGTCCGTATGTGATGGCAGATGAAGAAGGCTTTCATAATATTGTGCTTTCCTCCTGTGTTGTTGGAGATGAAAAGAAAATTCCCGAGGCGGTCTATCTGAACATACAGATTCACAGTGCCCGGAGCAGGGAGCAATTGGAGCAACTGTGTGCAGAACAGTTCAATGACAGATATGCCTATACATTAGTGGGAGACCCGGATTGTGAAATTTTTACAAATATTGAATAAGCGTTGCTATGGGTGTGCGGTGTAGCGTAGAAAGTTCTTGCTTTTTTGTGCACTATATGGTATCATTTAATCTGCTTGGCATTAGGAGGTGTGAAATGGGAGTTCTGAAAATTGTTTTGACAATTATCTTCATATTGATTTGTGTTGCACTGGTGGTTCTGGTGCTGATGCAGGAAGGCAAGTCCGCAGGACTCGGCTCCATCAGCGGAGCGGCTGAGACCTACTGGGGCAAGAACAAGGGTCGTTCCATGGAAGGACGTCTGGTACAGATTACCAAGGCTCTTGCCGTGTTGTTCATGGTACTTGCGGTTATACTGAATCTGAACATCTTTTAAAGTAGTTTACTTCAGAACACTCCTGTGTTACCCACAGGAGTGTTTTTGATATATGGGGGATTTATGGGAAGCGAAAACAGCGCGGAAAAGAGAAAAAAAGTAATATGTGATCTTGTGAATGATCCTGTCTATGTTCCAATGAAGGAGAAGGAGCTTGCGATGCTGCTTCAGGTTTCCAAGGAGGACAGGGAGGAGTTCCGGAGGATTCTGCAGGAGCTGCTTGCCGAAGGAAAGCTGATGCTCACGATAAGGGGTAAGTACATGAAGTCCAACGGGAAGGTTCTGACCGGAACCTTTATCAGCAATTCCAAGGGCTTCGGCTTTGTGGAGATCGAGGGCAGGGAGGAAGACCTGTTCATACCGGAGGACAAGACGAACGGTGCGTTCCATAAGGATATTGTCGAGGTCGCACTGCTTCCGGGCAAGGACGGAAAGCGTCAGGAGGCACAGGTCTTAAAGATCATTGCCAGAGGCATGACAACGATCGTTGGGACGTTTGAGCGCTCCAGAGAGAATTATGGCTTTGTGATTCCGGATAACACGAAGCTCGCACAGGATGTCTTCGTGCCGAAGGAGTATTCCATGGGCGCTGTCAGCGGGCACAAGGTGGTCGTTGAACTGACGGATTATGGAACGGACAAGCACAGCCCGCAGGGGAAGGTAATTGAGATCCTCGGGCATGTGAACGATCCGGGGGTGGACATCATGTCCATTGTCAGGGGCTACGAGCTGCCGGTCGAATTTCCGGAGAAGGTCATGAATCAGGCGGCACGCACTGCACAGAAGGTGTCTGAGGCAGACAGAGCTGGCAGACGGGATCTCAGGGATGTGGTCATGGTGACGATCGACGGAGAGGATGCGAAGGATCTCGATGATGCGGTCAGTGTCTCCTTTGACGGTGAGAAATATCAGCTCGGTGTCCATATCGCGGATGTGACGAATTATGTGCAGGAAAACTCCGCGCTTGACAGAGAGGCATTGAAGAGAGGCACAAGCGTTTATCTGGTGGACAGGGTGATCCCGATGCTGCCCCACGCGCTGTCAAACGGCATCTGTTCCCTGAACGAGGGAGTTGACAGGCTGGCACTGAGCTGTCTGATGACGGTGGATCAAAAGGGTGAAATTACGGATTATGAAATCTGCGAGTCGGTGATTAATGTCAATAAGCGAATGAGCTATCGTGTGGTGCAGGAGCTGCTGACAGAGGATGGACTGACGGAGAAGGTGCCGCAGCCGGGCGAGAAGGACTACAGAGAGTATGCCGGGCTGTTGCCGATGTTCCGGGAGATGGAGACGCTTGCGGGGCTGCTCAGGGAGAAGAGACGGAAGCGCGGCTCGATTGATTTTGATTTCCCGGAATGCAAGATCTATCTTGACAGCGAGGGTCGTCCCACGGACATTAAGCCCTATGAGCGGAATACGGCAACGGACATCATTGAGGACTTCATGCTTGCGGCGAACGAGACAGTTGCGCAGCATTTTTACTGGATGGAGCTGCCGTTTGTGTACCGTGTGCATGATGTGCCGGACGCGGACAGGTTGCAGAAGCTCTCTGCCATTATCAGTAATTTCGGCTACAGCATGAAGGCTGTCGGCAAGGCAAAATCAAAGGTGAGCAGCGAGGAGATCCATCCGAAGGAGATACAGAAGCTGCTGGCGAGGATTGCCGGTACACCGGAGGAGGCAATGATCAGCCGTATGGCGCTGCGGAGCATGAAGCAGGCAAAATACAGCGTGGAATGCACGGGGCATTTCGGACTGGCATGTGCGTATTACTGTCATTTCACTTCCCCGATCCGGCGTTATCCCGATCTGCAGATCCACCGTATTATCAAGGAACAGCTGCGGGGCAGAATGAATGACGATCGCACAGCACATTACCGGGAACTTCTGCCTGAGGTTGCAAAGCATTCTTCCGAGACAGAGAGGCGTGCCGACGAGGCAGAGCGCGAGACGGATAAGCTGAAGAAGGTGGAATATATGGAGCAGCATGTCGGGGAGAGCTTCGACGGAGTGATCTCCGGCGTCACGGGCTGGGGGCTTTATGTGGAGCTTCCGAATACCGTGGAGGGGCTGGTGCATATATCTAAATTGTATGGTGATTATTATTACTACAGTGAAAAGAGCAGTGAGCTGGTCGGGGAGGCGACCGGACGGTGCTTCAAGCTGGGCATGCCTGTGAGAGTCAAGGTGGACGGCTGCGACAGGTTTACCAGAACGATTGACTTCTCACTGGAAGAGGAGTAGATTGAAGATAAGACGGAGGAGGTGTCAGAAATGGCAAAGCAGAAGGAACCGCAGAGGCTGATTGCAAACAATAAAAAGGCATACCACGATTTCTTTATCGACGAGACCTTCGAGACAGGAGTTGTACTCCATGGGACGGAGGTAAAGTCCATGCGCCTGGGAAAGTGCAGTATCAAGGAATCTTTTATCCGCATTGAGAATGGGGAGGTCTTTGTTTATGGGATGCATGTCAGTCCCTATGAGAAGGGAAACATTTTCAACAAGGACCCGCTGCGTGTCAAAAAGCTTCTGATGCACAGGTACGAGATCAACAAGCTCGCGGGAAAAGTTGCCGAGAAGGGGTATACTCTTGTGCCCTTGCAGGTATACTTTAAGGACGGCAGAGTCAAGGTGGAGATCGGTCTTGCGCGAGGCAAAAAGCTGTATGACAAGAGAGAAGATATTGCAAAGAAGGATGCGCGCAGGGAGGTGGAAAGAGAATTTAAGGTGAAGAATCTGTAACTGTTGACACAGCATAAGAGTTTAAGCTATACTAAAGAGTGAGGACGAAAGTCGGAACAATAGATGTTACGGGGTAGTAAAGGTTTCGACAGGGGTCTTGCAGCTGGAGAAGCTATCCGTTGCGACACGTTAATCGCAAAATTAAACTAAACGCTGAAGATAATACTCAGTTAGCACTTGCAGCCTAACCGCTGCTTGTGACGCCGCCTCAGGCGGCTCGTCCGCTCCGGGACACTCACATTCCGGAATCCGGGCGTCGACTATGTGAGAAACGACACGCGGTAAGCTTTGCCCGCGCGGGCGTATGATGAAGCTACCCTGAGCAGCTGATTGTCCGTTATCTGCTGCATCAGGGGAACAGGCGGGGGCGAGCCCCGCTGCAAAAACGGACTATGATAGTAGAAGGACAGGGAATGGGCTTTTGGACGCGGGTTCGACTCCCGCCTACTCCATTAAAAGCGCCGATCAGGTTGCCCGGCATGGGCGATCAGGTCGGCGTTTTCAAATATATGATAAACCCGAAAGTTACGGAGGATAATATGAATATACGAAAAGCGGAAACGAAAGACCTGTCAAGAATTGCTGAAATCTATATCTTTAACAATAGAATAAATTACTATCCTATTTTTAAAGATGCAGATTTTTCTTTTGGTGAGATGCAGGTAGTTTCTATTATAGACGATTACTTCAAAAAAGATGAAATACTTAAAAATATTTTTGTCTTTGATGATGGACTGATAAAAGGGTTTGTTCAAATGAATGGAACAGAAATTTGCAAATTGTATGTAGACACCTGCTTTCAAAGTGAGGGAATTGGTTGTAAACTGATTGAGTTTGCAATCAAAGAATTTGGCGCAGACCATTTATGGGCATTAGAAAAAAACACAAGAGCAGTTTCCTTTTACAATAGGCATGGATTTCAACTGACTGGTCAGAAAAAATTCGAGGAAGGTACGATAGAATATCTGGTTGAGTTGAGACGTGAAATTTAACGAGTTTTAGCTGTTTTTTTTCACGTCTCAGCTTCATTTTATCCGCCATAATAAGAGGTTAAGCCTGTTATACCATCAAGAGCACCCGGCCGCAATATATGAACCAAATAACCTTCGTCGCCCCAGATTAACCTGTTTTTATGATAGATACCGTATTTATAGGATGGTTCAAATCCAAATCTTGCATATAGATCTGGATTTCCGCCGAGGAACACTGCCCCGTAGCCCAATTGTTCCGCTTTTCTTAGGGCTTCTTCTACAAGCATCCGCATTATCCCCTGGTTCCTATATTCCGGCAGAACGGCACTTTGTGACAAGACTAATTGTGTATTTTTACCATTTTCGGTAATGATGTCCGTTTCATGAAGGGCAACTTCTCCGACAATAACACCGTCTTCTAACACAGCGACAAGTGAAAGCTCCGGAATAAAGGTCTCTTTTTGCCGCTCGTTTATAAAATGTTCCATAATGTAATTTCCGATTCCATTACCATGCTGTTCGGAAAATGCCTTATAAATAATATCATTAACTTTCTCGTATTCGGACGGGGTTTCCGGTCGGATTATGACCTTGGATTTATCAATCACACTGATTGCCTCCTTATTTCTGATTTTTCTGCTATTAATCTTGATTTATCCCGCATTCGGTCAGGCAGGGAAGGTTGTTTCTCCTGTCAATCCCAAACCGGTAAAAACCTTTTTTAATTATACCTTATATTCTGTTCTATGTACAGAAATATTCCCTGTGCGATTCATGGAATCAGCGTGTAGACACAAAACTAAAAAAGGGATTTCAAAAATAAGTTATCGGAGCAATGCACTTTTGTGGTATGGATTTGCACGTTTACATGCGTCTATAATGAAGCACGGAAAAAATGATAGAAATTTAAATCTTTTATGAAACTGTCCTTGTCTAACTGAATAGGAAGGGAGACAGGAGGCAGCAATCAAACCAAAATCTATATTCAAATTAAGAAAGGATGGTAAAATACCATGAAAAAGAACAAGATGATCGCCATGATGATGGCAGCAACCGTAGTTTGTACGGCATTCACAGGATGCGGAAATGCAGAGCCTGCCAGTGTAATGGAGAGCACGGAGGTAAGCGGCTCTACAGAGCCAGCAACAGCGCCCGGAGAGACGGAAAAAGAGTCAGAGTCCAAGGAGGAAACTCAGTCCAGAGAAGAGAGCCAGCCGGAAACAGAGAACAATTCCGAGCGGGAGAGCCAGCCGGAAACGGAGAGCCAGTCGGAAACAGAGAACCCGTCCGGGACAGAAAGCAAGCCAGAGACGGACAACCAGTCCAAGGAAGAGAGCCAGCCTGAGACAGAAAGCAATACTGACTCCCAGCCCGAGGCCACGACGAATACCGAATCCTCTGGCACAGACGAGGCTGCGGCACTTCCCGGCATCAACAGAAACGGCAGATACCCTGATATTCCCGAATCGGTTCTGCCGGGCAACGTGGCCGCAAGTGCAGAGTTTGTGGATGAGCCGATTTTTACAGAAGCGTGGTGGGATGTGAATGGCAGGATCTACGCCGACTACATGAGAACTGAGGTAATTAAAAGTGCGGAATATGACGTAGATGAGCTCTGGCTGATTGCTTATTGTGCTGAGGATGAGGCAAACGGTATCTATGGAAACGCCATTGTAATCTACAACGGTCAGTACGCTGTCATCAATGAGACTGCGTTTGCAATTTGGACGAATGGTGTTGATCCCGAATATAACTGAAAGGGGGGAGGATGCGATGAAAAACATCATCAGGTGGTTTGTGCTTCTGATACATAGGGACATGCAGGGATTTGAGATGGACGAAGCCACGAACAAAACGGTTTGCAGACAAATTATGAAGCGGACAAAGAGACCGGCGGAAAAGTAATGAGTGCATGGCTGGAAAAACTGGTTTATAATATATGGAAAAAGGCACACTCGAAGAAATGAGCGGGGAAGGAACGGAAGAGATGACATATACGGAAGCAGTTGAGAAGGCTCTCAAGGGCGATGCGGAGGGCTTTGATTTCCTATACAATGCTACAAAGAACAACAAGTATTATCTGGCATTAAGGTATGTGAAGGATGAGGAAGGTGCAAAGGATGTTCTGCAGGATGCATACATCCGGGCATGGAAAAATCTGGACAAGCTCAAGGAGCCTGAGAAATTTGATTCCTGGTTGGCACAGATCGTTGTAAATACCGCAAAGAATGAACTGGTAAAGCGCAATCATACGCCGCTGGATCTGCGGGCGGAAGCGGACGATGAGGAAGAGGATACGGAAATCTTTGACCGGGCCGTCAGCTCGTGGGAAAATGTTCCCGAACTGGAATATACCAAGGAAGAGACCAGACAGCTCGTGCATGAGCTGATAGATTCCCTGTCGGACGAGCAGCGACTGGTGGTGATTGCCTTTGAACTGGAAGGAATGACCACAAAGGAAATCGCAGAACAGCTCGGCTGCTCCGAGGCAACCGTCAAATCCAGATTGCGGTACGGTAGAAATAATATCAAAGAGAAGGCAGAAGAACTGCAGAAGAAGGGCTGCAAGCTCTACAACCTTGCACCGCTTGCATTCCTCCTGTATCTGTTCAAGAAGGATATGGTTGCACAGGCGGCGGAACCGTCAACACAGCTTGCGCTGTCTGAGTGCGAAAGCAGATTATTGCAGAGCATAAAGCCTTCCGGACCGGTGCCGGACGCAGCGGGAAAGGCGGCGTTCCTCGCCACAAAGGCGGGAAAGACAGTCATAGGAATCGTCCTGACGGTGACGGTTGCGGGTGCGGCAATCGTGGGAATCAACAACAGCCGTGAGGATGCTCCCGCCAGTACCGTGGAGCAGTCTGCAGATGACTGGCAGATTTTCGATGAGGAAGCGCAGCTGGAGCAGAGCCCGATCGACGCTTTGGCGGAGAGCACGGAACCGGAAGAAATCGTACTGCATGATGAGGTCGGCTGGAGTCAGGCTTACAGCATGATTCTGGAGCATATACCCGACAGGACGTTGAATACGGTCAGCGAAGTGGGATTATACGGGTTTGAAAAGGAAGTCTATGATAATCTCACGGAGCAGGGGGAGCAATTTGAGTATGCCCTTGTGGATCTGGATAAGGACGATATTCCTGAAATGCTGGTCAGGGCAAATACCTCGCAGACGACCTACGATGGCATGAGCTACTGGATCATGATTACCTACCATAAATCCATCTTGGATGACCAATATCGGGAGATGCCGGTCATGATACAGAAGAGAGGGAGATACCCGATCATAGAGGGAGTGGCGTCGATTGGCGGTTCCAGGGTATTTGTTACAATGAATGAGGCGATGAATGAATTTTTCATTGTAGCAAAAAGCGCTGCCAATGGGGACGCCCATACCTATATAGGATATATGGAGTATTCTAACGGTCTTTACTATTGGCACGAGGAAGAGGTGGGGTATTATACCTACGAGGAGATGGATGCCCTCGAGGAAGCCCAGAAGGCTTATCCTGTAGAAGTGCAATGGAATTCCTTTGACACACCGTTTTCATGGTAGGAACTGCAATCCTGTGCTTGACAGCGCAGATAAAAATTCTTATACTGATTTTAAAAGAGCCGCCTGTAATGGCGGTTCTTTTTGGATAGTTTTCATTATAGCTTCAGGAGGAACAGCATGTCGGAACAACAGGATCTATCTGTGGGCGGTTATCTTTTTTTTACGGAGAAGGATGCGAAGCTGGCATCGGCAGAACGCAAGAAAATCGAGTATCTCGAGGCAAGGATCGACTATTCCAGACCGGAAAGCATTCTTTCCGTCTATCAGAATGCGATTCAGGAGAGAATATTTAAAACACCGGTCGGATTTCAGTATCTGAAGGGTCTGCGGGATTTCCTGCTGGAGCAGCCGGACATTACCGCGCAGAATTTGCCGGATATTCCGTTGTACTGCACCTTCAGCGGCGATGTCAGGGAGAAGGGACAGCCTGCGAGAAACCGGATCAAACCGGCGAAGGATAAGAGGGAGAAGAATAAGTCGGGCTTTATACTCTCCGTACTGCTCAACGTCCTTCTTGTGCTGGCGATTGCTGCCATGTTCATGATTACCCTGCGGAGCGATAACCCGAATGTACTGAATTATGAGCGGGCGCTGACGGACAAGTATGCTTCCTGGGAGCAGGAGCTGACAGAGCGCGAGCGGGCAGTCCGGGAGAAGGAGCTGGAGCTGCAGATGGAAAATGAGTAAGATTTCCCGATAGTCAGGGCACATTCACAGAATGGACATAAAAGTGTTATATATTGAAATGACAGGGAAGGATGTGTGATTGTGATGGAAAAATTAAAAATATTGGTAGTGGACGATGAGAGCAGGATGCGCAAGCTGGTCAGAGACTTTCTCGTCAAGGCGGGCTATGAGGTCGTAGAGGCAGGTGACGGGGAAGAGGCGGTCGACCTGTTCCTGCAGCAAAAGGATATTGCACTGATCGTGCTGGATGTCATGATGCCGAAGATGGACGGCTGGCAGGTCTGCCGGGAGGTGCGTTCCTATTCCAAGGTGCCGATCATCATGCTTACGGCGAGGGGAGACGAGAGGGATGAACTGCAGGGCTTCCAGCTCGGCGTGGATGAATACATCTCAAAGCCGTTCAGCCCGAAGATTTTGGTCGCGCGCATCGAGGCAATCCTGCGCAGGACAAATCAGGTGTCGGAGGAAGAGGTCTTAAGCTGTGGCGGTATCGAGATCGATAAGGCGGCACACAGGGTTCTGATCGACGGAAAAGAGATCGAACTCAGCTACAAGGAGTTTGAGCTTCTCACCTATTTTGTGGAGAACAAGGGAATTGCACTCTCGAGGGAGAAAATCCTGAACAATGTCTGGAATTATGATTATTTCGGGGATGCGCGCACGATTGACACGCATGTGAAGAAGCTGCGCAGCAAGATGGGAGAGAAGGGCGACCTGATTAAGACCATCTGGGGCATGGGCTATAAGCTGGAGGCGTGACGGTGAAACATTCGATCAGACAGCAGTTTGCATTGATTTTTATAGGATTGATGGCAGGGACGATTTTATTGTGCTGGTTTATCAATAATGTGTTTCTGGAGGAATACTATATCCGGAGCAAGACCGAGGTAATTTACGATGCCTATCATACGATCAGCCAGGCGGCAAAGAGCGATACCTACAGCTCGGATGCGTTCGTGCAGGAGCTGGATGACGTCTGTAATATCTATAATATCACGGTCTGCGTGATGGACGCGAACTCCCAGACGAAATATGTCTCGGGAAACGGCGGAAGGGAGCTGGAGAAGCAGCTGCTCGGCTATATCTTCGGATGGGAGGAGACCCCGTCCAGGATCATTGAGGAGGGGGAGGAGTATGTCATCCAGAGGATGACCTTCGGCGGCGAGGAATTCCTGCTGATGTACGGAAGACTTGACACCGGTATTTCCTTTATCATGCGGACTCCGATCGAGAGCATCCGGGAGAGCGCGAAGATTGCAAGCCGCTTTTTCGCCTATGTGGGCATTGCGGGGACGGTTGCAGGAGCTGTTATTATCTGGCTCGTGACGGGAAGGATTACAAAGCCGATCAAGACCCTGAACCGCATTTCCGAGCAGATGGTACATCTGGACTTTGAGGCAAAGTATGACGGGACGGCAAAGAATGAAATCGGTATGCTGGGAGAAAATATGAATAAGCTCTCGGCATCCCTTGAGCAGTCAATCTCAGAGCTCAAGACTGCCAATAATGAATTGCAGCGCGATATTGAGAAGAAGGAACAGATCGATGCGATGCGCAAGGAGTTTCTTGCCAACGTATCACATGAGCTGAAGACCCCGATCGCTCTGATACAGGGATATGCGGAGGGGCTTGTCGAGGCGGTCAATGACGACCCGGAGAGCCAGAAGTTTTACTGTGAGGTCATCATGGACGAGGCATCCAAGATGAACAATATGGTTCAGAAGCTGTTGACATTAAACCAGCTGGAATTCGGCAACGACGTTGTGACGATGGAGCGGTTTGACATCACGGCACTGATTAGAAATTACATCCAGTCTGCGGCGATTCTGACAAAGCAGAATGAAATTCAGGTCTGCATGGACGAATATCCGTCTCTTTATGTCTGGGGAGATGAATTTAAGACAGAAGAGGTCTTTATGAACTATTTCTCCAACGCGGTCAATCACTGCGCCGGTGAGAAGAAGATCGTCGTGACGATGGAGCAGAAGGAGAAAATCGTCAGAGTCGGCGTGTTTAACACGGGTGCGCCGATCCCGGAGGAGGCTTTGCCGCATCTTTGGGAGAAGTTTTATAAGGTGGACAAGGCGAGAACGAGGGAGTACGGCGGCAGCGGCGTCGGGCTTTCGATCGTCAAGGCAATCATGGAGTCCATGAACCGGAATTACGGTGTGGAAAATTATGAGAACGGTGTGCTCTTCTGGTTTGAACTTGAGGTCTGCCGGGAAGAGACACAGGAATAGGTTTATGACGGAGGGATTATGAGGGAAGGTACAGGCGAAGAACGCGGGACAAAGGTGCTGCTGGTCGGCGTGGACACCGGCGAGGAACCGGATTTTGAGCATTCCATGGAGGAGCTTTCCAGTCTGGCGGAGGCTGCCGGGAAAAAGGTGGCAGGAATCATTGTCCAGCGGATGGAAGCAGTCAACAAGGCACTCTATATTGGAACGGGAAAAGTGGCTGAGGTGAAGGAATATGCGGGTATGATCGAGGCGGACGAGGTGGTTTTCGACAATGCCCTTTCGCCCTCACAGATCAGGAACCTCGGAAATGAGCTGGAGCTGCCGATCCTTGACAGGACAAATCTGATATTGGACATCTTTGCAATCCGTGCGCGAACAGGAGAGGCAAAGCTGCAGGTGGAGACGGCGAGACTCCAGTATATGCTGCCGAGGCTCGTGGGAATGCGGGACAATCTCAGCCGGCAGGGAGGAACCGGCGGAAGCATGAGTAACAAGGGTGCCGGTGAGACGAAGCTGGAGCTGGACAGACGTAAGATCGAGCACAGGATCAGCGAACTGAAAAAGGAGCTTGCTGTCGTTGCAAAGAACCGCGAGACGATGCGGAAAAAGCGCGGGCAGTCCAGAATACCGCAGGTGGCGCTCGTCGGCTATACCAACGCCGGAAAGTCGACCATCATGAACCGGCTTGTCGACAGATACGGTGAACGGAAGGAAAAGACAGTGCTGGAGAAGGATATGCTCTTTGCGACGCTGGACACTTCCGTCAGAGCCATTCATACCGGGGACAAAAAGCCGTTTTTCCTTGTGGATACGGTTGGTTTCATACACAAATTGCCGCACGGACTTGTCAAGGCGTTCCGGTCAACGCTGGAGGAGGTGCGCTATGCGGATCTGCTGATTCAGGTTGTCGATTTTTCGGACGAATACTATAAACAGCAGATGGAGGTCACGGCAGAAACCCTGAAGGAACTGGAGGCGGGGGATATTCCGCAGATCATTGTGTACAATAAGGCAGATAAATGCAATATGGTAGAGCTGCCAAAGGTGAGCGGAAACCGGATCTACATGGCGGCAGGGCAGGACTGCGGTCTGGAGGAGCTTGTCGGGATGGTGAAGGAAGTGCTCTATAAGGACCGGGTGGAGACGGAGCTGCTGCTTCCGTTTGAACAGGGCGGCATTCTTTCTTACTTTATGGAGAGTGCGACGGTTCTGGAGCGGGAATATCTCGCAGACGGTGTGCGGCTGAGAGTCAGCTGCCATAAAAATGATGCGGAGAAGTATAAGAAATATGTTTCTGTTGGAGGAAGAGTGTCAGATGAGTGATAAATGGTGGAAGAATGCGGTGATCTATCAGATCTACCCGCGCAGCTTCAAGGACAGTAACGGAGACGGCATAGGCGATCTCCGGGGAATCATCGGTAAGCTGGACTATCTGCACGAGCTGGGAATAGATGCGATCTGGCTTTCGCCGGTGTGCAGATCTCCGCAATATGATAACGGTTACGACATTTCGGACTATCAGGATATTGATCCCATGTTTGGCACGCTCGCTGACATGGATGAACTGATCGTGGAAGCGGGAAAGAGAAACATCAGGATCATTCTCGATCTTGTCTTAAACCATTCCTCGGACGAGCATCCGTGGTTTCAGGAAGCGAAAAAGAGCCGGGAGAATCCCTATCACGACTTCTATGTCTGGAGAGATGGCAAAAAGGGTACGCCGCCAAATGATATGCGGGCTTGCTTCGGCGGCTCCGCATGGGAGTGGGTGGAGGAGCTCGGGCAATACTACTTCCACCAGTTTGCGGTTCAGCAGCCGGATCTGAACTGGGAGAATCCGGCGCTCCGGGAAAAGATATACGAAATGATTAACTGGTGGATGGACAGGGGGATTGGCGGCTTTCGTCTTGATGTAATAGATCAGATCGCCAAGGAGCCGGATCAGCATATCACATGTAACGGTCCGAGACTGCATGAATTTCTGCGGGAGCTGAGCGCAAAGACCTTCCGGAGAGGGGACATTGTCACAGTCGGGGAGGCATGGGGTGCGAACACCGAGAATGCGAAGCTCTACAGCAATCCGGACGGCAGCGAGCTGTCCATGGTGTTCCAGTTTGAACACATAACGCTCGATCAGCTTCCGGGCAGGGAGAAGTGGGATCTCTGCCCACTGGATCTGGCAAAGCTGAAAAACGTCTTTGAAAAATGGCAGAAAGCGCTCTATCGCTGCGGCTGGAACAGCCTGTTCTGGAACAATCACGACCTGCCGAGAATTGTGTCAAGGTGGGGAAACGACGGAGAATACCGGGAGGAATCCGCAAAGATGCTGGCGACGCTGCTGCACGGTATGCAGGGAACGCCCTATATTTACCAGGGCGAGGAGCTTGGCATGACGAATGTGGATTTCCGGCCGGAGGATTATAGGGACATTGAGTCCGTCAACATGTACCGTGAACGGATTAAGACCTATCCGAAGGAGGAGGTACTGCGTTCGCTTCATGCAAAGAGCAGGGACAATGCGCGCACGCCGATGCAGTGGACGGCCGGAAAATATGCAGGTTTCTCGGAGAAAGAGCCGTGGATCGGGGTAAATGAGAACCATTGCCGGATCAATGCGGAGGAAGAACTGAAAAACGAGACTTCTGTTTTTCATTACTACCGGAAGCTGATCGCACTCAGAAAGCAGTATCCGGTCTTCAGTGAGGGAGACTTTGAAATGCTGTTCAAGGAGCATCTCGATATTTTTTCCTATGTCAGAAGAACCGGGCAGGAGGAACTGCTGGTAGTGTGTAATTTTTACGGAAATGAAGTGCCGTTTGCGTTCCCGGAGGAATGGAAGCGGGAGGGAAAACTGCTTCTGACGAACTATGCTGCACCTGCGGAGGGACTGCTGCGTCCCTATGAGGCTGCGATATACTACAGAGCAATGAAGAATTGACGGTAGCAAAAATGTGTTGTATATTTATAGATAACAAGGCATTTTATGGATGCTATATCAGGCAAACAGGGATATGAGAGGGCGAGTATGAAGAAGAAAATTGTTGCGGCGGCGCTGGCAATTTTAATGTGCTTAGGGACGACCGGATGCGGGGAGAATGCGATACCGAATCTGGACGAGGAGGAATTGCAGGCGATCGGTGAATACACGGCGGTCACGCTGATGAAATATGATGCAAACCGCAGAAGCCGGCTTGTGGAGCTGCCGGAGGAGACGACTGAGCCGACGGAACCGTCTGAGCAGGTGCCGCAGGAGACCCCGGAGCCTTCCGGCATGGCGCCGGTAGATGAGACACCGGTGATTGACAGGGCTGATGACACGCAGGAAAGCAGTATGGAAGAGGTTCTTGCTCTGCCACAGGGAATGCGGATTTCTTATCTTGGGGAAGAGGTGTGCGATGCGTACCCTCATGATGGGGAGGAGCATTATTTCATGCTGACGGCGACGAGCGGAAAGAAGCTGCTTGTATTGAGCTTCCAGCTGACAAACGAGACAGAGCAGGAACAGAGCGTTGACATTGCGTCCCAGAATGTTGAGTTCCGGATCACGGTCAACGAGGATTACAAGAGAAGGGCGATGCCGTCGCTGCTCTTAGATGACCTGTCTACCTACGTGGATGTTATTCCCGCGGGAGAGACGAGGACGGCTGTGCTGGTGATCGAAGTGGAGCAGCAGGGCGATGAAGAAATTACTTCGCTCTCCTTAAAACTGAAAAATGACACAAAAATATATACAATTCAGCTGAAATGAGTCTATATACAGTAAAATGTTTAGGACAGTAAAGCGCGAAAAGAGCCTGAAATGCTTATAAATACAGCATTTCAGGCTCTTTTGATAAATTGTTCAAAAAAATTACAAAAAATATCAAATTTAGTGTTGACAAGTGTAGATATGGGTGATATACTCAATTTCGTTGTTGAGGTACAACCGAGACAACAAAAAAGATTCAAAAATAAATAAAAAAAGTTGTTGACAAACGAACAGCGATGTGGTAATCTTAATAAGCTGTCGCGTGAGACAACAACAAGCAACACAAAAACAGCAAATGTTCCTTGACAAATAAACAGTAATGCAACCCTGAAAATTCCAAATGCGGGTTTAACCCGCAAGAATTATTCAGAGAACGATGTCTCGAAAGAGACAGCTCAAAAAAACAGTAATGCCAGATAATTTCTGGCAGGACAAACTTTGATTCGCGTGCGCGGTACAGATGCAATTCATAAGC
>CAKRTS010000019.1 GCA_934402315.1 uncultured Acetatifactor sp.
ATTGATGTATCCGAGGAGATTATCGTTGATACTCTGCTGCGCAAAAAGTCCAGTTAATTAGCGAACGCTATACTAGTCGGCGCGGATACCTGCCGTGCGGAGGAGACAGATAGAATGAGGAAGATGGAGTTTAAGATGGAGAGGCCGGGGCTTCTGGAGGCGGGACAGAAAATTACGGTGACAGAAGGACTGCTCCCCAGCAACTATTACTACACGATCGATCCGTCGCTGGCGATGTCGGCGAATATTCCGTTCCGGGACCGCCTGAAAAACAGGGAGGGACTGGTGACGGACGTCATAGAAAATGCGCGCGGGTTCTATGTCACGGTCGAGTTTGATGAGCCGGAGGTGGGTGAAAATGCAACAGCTTAAGGATAATGTTGTGCTGATAGGGATGCCGGGGGCGGGAAAGAGTACCGTCGGCGTTGTCCTTGCAAAGAATCTCGGCTACAGCTTTGTGGACTCCGACCTTGTGATCCAGCAGAAATACGGAAAGCTTCTTCACGAATTGATTACGGAAAACGGTATCGAGGGCTTCTGGAAGATTGAAAATGATGTCAATGCGTCACTGAATCTGCATAAGAGCGTCATTGCAACCGGCGGGAGCGCGATCTACGGCGCTGGGGCGATGGAGCATCTGCGGGAGATCGGAACGGTTATCTATCTGAAGCTGTCCTGTGAGGAGATTGCAGATCGTCTCGGCGATCTGAATGCGAGGGGCGTGACGCTGAAGCCGGGGCAGACCTTATGGGATCTGTACGATGAAAGAGTTCCGCTTTATGAAAAGTATGCGCATATCTCCATTGCCTGCAGCGGGAAGCCGCTCAGGGAAATTGTGCGCGAGATTGCGATGAAGATCAGATCTGGACAATAAACTGAGCACAAATAAATCTTACACTGAAATATGTATAAACATCCTGATTTGGCAGAAACTATGAAAAAGATGTTTGGAGGAATATGCCATGATGGATTATGTAAATGCCTTTTGGGTAGGCGGACTGATATGCGCCCTTGTGCAGCTTCTGATGGAAAAGACGAAGATGATGCCGGGGCGCATTATGGTGCTCCTCGTCGTGACGGGGACGGTGCTCAGCGTGCTGGGATGGTATGAGCCCTTTCAGGAGTATGCGGGAGCCGGGGCGAGTGTGCCGCTGCTGGGCTTTGGAAATGTGTTGATGAAGGGCGTAAAGGAAGCGGTGAAGGAGCAGGGCTTCCTCGGGCTGTTTGCGGGAGGCTTCAAGGCGGGTGCGGTGGGAACCGCTGCGGCGCTGATCTTCGGTTATCTGGCGAGCCTCGTGTTTAAACCGAAGATGAAATAAGAGAAAAAATTGTCTGACCGGAGAGGAACTATTGCGCCTCTCTGATCAGACAGTATTGTTTTAGCTTGAAATGTTTCTCGAGAACACCGAAAATCTTGAAGTTAAATTGCTGATAAAATGCCACATTTTTGGGATTATGGGTCTCCAGTGAAAGCATCATTTTATGCGCGTCGGCATAGCGGATCGCCTCTTCTACCAGCATGGCGGCAATACCGTGGTGCTGCATCTCGGGATCGACGGCGAGGTAGATGATGTGCATCCTGTTTTTCTGGTGCAGCTGGTCGGTCCAGCTGGAATTTAAGTAATCCCTGCCGAGGATAAAGTTGAAAAAGGTCTTCAGCGAGTGGTCTTCCTTGATGAGATAGCCGTCTGTGCGGAGGGATGCCAGAACCTCGCTGAAATAATATTTCAGGAGATTGTATGGCTCCGCCTCGTCGGATACGACGAGAACGCCGTTTAGCTCCTTGCTGTCGGCGAAAATCTCGCAGGTCTCATAGAATTCGGTCATGTCGCAGGAAAATAACTCGGGCATCAGCCGCTTCCGTATTTCCTCATCGGGAATCAGCTCCTGATAGAGCGGGTCGAGGGAGAAGCACTTATTCAGCAGTGCCTCGAGCTTCGGAAGATCTTCTGCCTGTACATGGTAAAGCTTATCACTTGTCATAACTATCCTTTCCGGCCCCGGATAAGGGCGTGGCTTCTGAACTGCTCATTGCCTCCGTCAGAAGCTGTTTTATTTCGTTTGCTGCTTCTTTCATTTTCTTTATTTCGCTGCGGTACAGCTCCGCCTGTCTCTCATAGGCATTTTCCAGAAAAGCAATCTCATCGGAACAATCACTGTCAGCGTTCCGCTCCTTTTCCAACAGGCTTATCACAACATCGAAGAGATCCTCGTGCCCGATAATTCTGCCGTAGCCCCATTTCAGACGCTCCTTCGGCTGATACAGGCTGTTGCCCGTGAAATGTTCATAGACCTCTCTGTCAAAGGAAAATGCATAAAAATTATTGTCAACCTGGTACAGCTTTCGCAGGGCAACAGAAATTTTCCCCTGTCCTAAGTCATTGACAGCATCCGAGAGGAGAAGCAGATGCTCCTGCAGAATGCGGTGAGGAAAGAGAACATTGCCGTGCCAGTCGATGCGCACGAAGCTGTCCTGCTCCTTCTGGAACGCGGCAAGGAGCTTTGCCTCCGCAGCCCGTGAGCGGGAAAAGAGCTCATCTGCCTCCGCGAGACGGTTTCCGGCTAATGCCTGCGAATAAGCTGCGTTCAATTCGGTGACCTTCCGGTAGATGGGATCGGCGGCTTCCGCAGCAGCCTGCAGGGCCTCTGTCAGCGCCGTACTGTCAACACCGAGCGCTTCACAGCGCGGAAGGTCGAGCAGGGAGGCGGCTCTTTGCAGCACCCCGGCGAAGGACAGCGGAACGACGACAGTTTCGTCGATTGCCATCAGCAGCAGACCGAAGAGCTCGTGGTGCATCCGGTAGACATCTTCATCGTAATAGTTGTCGTTGTCAAACTGCGAATGATAATTGGTCTCCATAAAACTTCCGCCGGTAAAATCATTTACCATGGAAGGAATGCCGGCGATGGCGATGGAAAAATCATCGGACCAGGTCTCGATGGGCGCGGTGATCTTCGTCTCCTCCGGGTAGGCAGGAGTCAGCGCGGGCAGATCTTCCAGAAAACGCTCCAGAAACGGAAGGTATTCCCATGTGCTTCTGATCCTCGCCCTCGTCCCGTGGGCAAGTGCGGGCAGTTCAAAGTTCAGGTCGGCGATCACCTTTCCGCGCCAGTCGGGATGGACGGTGAAGACCTCCTCGTAGGCGCCGGTCGACCAGTCGAACTGGGAATCGATCACGCCCCATTCCTCGGATGCCATGGCGCAGAAGGTGAGGGTATTCTCCGGCTGATAGCCGATCTCTAACAGTGTCTTCGCAATACATAACATCATGGAAATGGCGGTGTTATCGTCCTGAAAGCCGTCAAAGTAGGAATCATAGTGCGCCGAGAGAAGGATGCGCCGCTCGGGGTGCCGCCCGGGGATCTCGCCTACGATATTGTAGGTTGTCTGGTCGGGGCTCACGCGGGATACTGCATCTAAAAGGACGGAAAGCCCGCCCTGTGCGTCAAGCGTCTGCTTCAGAAGCGCGGCGTCCCTGCGCGAGATGGAAAAGGCGGGGGCGTCGGCAGGGCCGGAGATGTCCTGCGCGTTCAAAGCTGCCTCGTCGATCTCGCCGTAGCCGCCCGTCTGGACTGCAATGACAGCGGCGGCGCCCTTCAGGTGCGCCTGATAGACGGGATAGTTGATCCACCATTCATCCCGCTGGTTAATGTCCACCAGCACCAGCTTGCCCCTGACATCCTTTCCCTCATAATCGAATTTTGTGCCCTTTCCGACATAGACAAGAGAGAAAGGGACAGCGCCGTCGGTTACAAAGTTCGTCTGGTAGGAGCCGAGCTGTACGGTCCGGGCTGCGCCGTCCTTCGTGTGAAAGGTCAGTATCGCCCGCTGGAACTCCCATGCGTCAACCTTGATCGCATCCTTGTAGACCTTGGGAAAGCCTAGGGAATGCATCGTGTCGGCAAGCAGCTCGCCGGTTGCCAGTTCAGCGGCAGAGCCTGCTGTCCGGTAGCCGAGTGCGGGGTTGGAGGCGTTCTTTTCCATTTCCTTTGCCAGACGGTAGGACCAGGAGACATCCAGAGCCTTTAAGTATTCCTGTTGTTTTTTCATAGGTTATCTCCTCCTGTGTACGCAATTTCCTTTCCGTCGAGATATTTCAACATCGCCTTGTCCCAGATCCGGTCAGGTTCCTTGGAAAGAAGGAAGGTGTGGAACGAAGTACCCGTTGTGAGCATTGCCTTTGCGCCGTCGTAGCGTATCGTCAGGACGAGTGCTTTCAGCTGGGAGGGATCGATGTCACAGTTTTCCCGTGACAGAAGCGCCAGTGCCTTCTCCGGCATAAGGTGCAGTACAAAGCGAAAGAAGAGCGGGGGACGCTTCCCCTTAATCAGATCAAAGCAGAAGCCCCTGAGTTCGCTCCACGGGCGGAAACCTCCATAGGAGGCAGGGTAAGGAGACTCGTCCTCCCGCCCTGAAAAAAAGTCTTCATTGATATGTCCGTCTATCGTGAAGGTGTTCACTGTGCTGATGACCGCCTCCTCCAACAGAAAACAGTCGAAGGCATCGGAAGCCAGAAGCCTGCTCATAAAGTTTTTCATGGAAGAAATTTCGATTGCAATCATTTTTGCCTCATTGATTTCATTTTTTCTTGTTTCAAGCTTATTTTACAGCTACCCCTACAGTATAGTACAAATTGATTTTTGTGTACATAATGTTTTTCTTTACAGGGAACAATTATTGTGCTAACATGTATGTAGTAATAAAAACTACATGTAAAAGAAATTAAAACCTTAATGAATAATTCTGATAACCTGATATAAAATGTAGTAGAGTCATACCTGTGGACGAAACCCGCAGGCAGCGGAAAGGCAGGGAAAGCGTTATGAGTTATAGAATTGTGGTAGACAGCTGTTGTGAGCTGCCGGAGGAACTGGCAAGGGACGGGAGATTCCGGATTGTGCCGCTGGAGCTTTCGGTGGGAGATTATCATATCATGGATGATGAAAATTTCAGTCAGGCGGACTTCCTGCACAGGGTGGCGGAGTACCCGGAATGCCCGAAATCTGCCTGCCCGTCGCCCGAAAAGTTTCTTGGCGCCTACGGAACGGAGGCGGAGCGGGTGTATGTGATTACCTTGTCCTCCCAGCTCAGCGGAAGCTATAACAGTGCGATGCTGGCGCAGCGGATCTATCTGGAGGAGCACGGGGAGAAGCACATCCATGTGTTTGACTCGGAGTCGGCAAGCTGTGGAGAGACGCAGATCGCTTTAAAGATCATGGAGCTTGAGGAGCAGGGACTGGACTTTGAGACAATCGTGGAGAAGGTGGAGGCATTCCGGAGCAGTGTGCGCACTTACTTTGTGCTGGATAATCTCGACACGCTCCGGAAGAACGGCAGGCTTTCGGCAGTCAAGGCGCTGGTCGCATCGACCCTGAACATCAAGCCGATCATGGCGGGCTGTAAGGGCATGATTCTCCAGAAGGCACAGTGCGTCGGGATGAAAAAGGCGATCGCGCGGCTCGGGGAGATTCTGGCATCCGAGCTCAAGGACGCGAAGGAGAGATGCCTGATCATCAGTCATTGCAATGCGCCGGAGCGCGCGGAGCTGATGAAAAAGCTGATCCTTGCCAAGACAGAGATTAAGCGCGTGATCATTCTGAATACCAGAGGCATCAGCAGTATGTATGCCAACGACGGCGGCATCATCGTGACGGTGTAAAGGAACTGACAATTTGATGAACCTTCTCTTGCAGCAACATGAAATATCTGGTAATATTGGAACAGAGGCAAACTGTTGCATGGAGAAGGAAGATGAATAAACGGAGTGTTTGCGGGCAGCGTCTTTTATGCCTGCTCCTAATTCTATTCATGATTCTTGCGGGAATGCGCACTGAAGTGATTCAGGCGGATTCCTTTTCTTCGTCTTTAGTCTGCCGGACAGCAGTCATCCAGCAGGTCAGCGGCGCGAAGGATATTGTACTTTACCGCAGCACCAACCTTCTGGAGATGGCGGAAAAATGTTCGATCACGGAGCCGGTCAGGCGGACCGCCCAGAACATGAGGATCGGACAATGGTTTCTTACTGCAATTATTCTGGCGGCTTTGCTTGGACAGCAGCTGCCAGCGGACAGGTCTGTCCTTCCCAGGGGCGTCTGTGAGAATCAGTACAGGCGGAGAACCCTCGATTATATTCACCACATGGACGGCAAAAAAGCATAACTGCCATAGGAGCTTTTGAAACGCTTGTAGGAGCGTCTTTTTGGCGTGTCTGTCTTTTCGGGAGAAAGGACTTTTTGACGTGCCGGAATCCGCTGTACATAACAGGTAAAAGGAGAGAAAGACGATATGGTTGAAAAGATTGTGTTCGCAGTGATGATGATCATTGCTGCGGGAGCCGGTGTCATGGGCTGCATTTACGAAATTGGCGGAAGAAGAAAAGCAAATGCAGAAGGTAAGAGTCCGGAGGGTGAAACTGCTTCGGAGGGAAAGGAGACAGAAAAAAGATGAGCGTAGGAATGTGGATTATTGTTATTTTGGGTGGAGCAGCAGGTTTTATCTCTACCATGTACATTGTAGCATCAATTATCGGAGTTCTGGTTTACAAGTTCTACCGTAAGTGCAGATATCACATCTCTCTTTTCAACTAATTAAGAGGGAGTGCCGAACTGTGCCAGAAGCTTTCTGGCATAGGGCATGCATCTGTGAGAGATGCGGAAGGTCTTGCCATCGCTCATTTTGGCACTGCCCAGAAAGATTTTTTCCATGTAACGTCCGTTCAGCACGACATTTTTTGTCGGAGAGAAGAAAGCAGGAAAGGGCTCCAGCTGGGAGAATAAATTCTGGGCATTGTCAAGGAGCGTGAGAATACGGCCGTCCTTTAAGTGGATATGCAGCTTTTGGCCGGAGCCTACGGCATAGAGGATGTCCGGCTCCGTGACATAGTAGGTCTCCTTCTCGACGCGGAGCTCGATCAGGGGAACCGCCTGCTTTGTAATCTCAAGGGCGCGGTCGAGACTGGCAGACAGCTCGTCAGACTTGATCGGTTTGTCCAGAAAGAAGACATTGACCGGGAAAGTCATCTCCCGGTAATCAATATCAGAGCAACACATCACAATGGGCGCGTTGACGCCTTTTTTTATCAGCGCATTTACCACGTCCGCCCCGGAAACGCCGGGGGTCTTACACATATCAATATAGAATACATCATACTGCATGGGATTCGTGAGAAGTGACTCGGAATTCCCGAAAGAGTCCACGAACAGAATGCCCTCGTCGGCAGCCCGGCGGTCGGATTCCCGCTTGACGAGGCGCTCAAATTGCTTGCGGTCGGCAACATTGTCATCACACAGTGCGATATGCATAACAGTTTCCCCCTTTTAATGGATCAGCAGCAGATACAGGATGAATGCCTCCGCGAGGAAGATCGCGGGCATGCCATATCGGAAGTACCAGTGCTTTGTCTTATGATGAAAATAATGCATTCCAAGAGTACAGCCTAAGGAGCCGCCCACCAGTGCGGTCAGAAACAAAGAAGCCTCCGAGATGCGCCAGGCACCCCGGATGGCTCTTTTTTTGTCGATTCCCATGACTGCAAATCCCAGAAGGTTTACAATGACCAGATAGGCAGCAAGGATTTTATAAAGCATATGGCAGCCTCATTAAAACAGGTTCTCACCCTGTTCCTGCATCTTCATGGCGCGAACCTTGCAGGACAGACCGAACAGGTTGATGAAGCCCTCTGCGTCGTGGTGGTCGTAGAGATCGCCGGTTGTGAAGGAAGCGATGCTCTCGTTGTACAGAGAGTAGGGAGAGGTCGTTCCTGCCTTGATGATATTGCCCTTGTAGAGCTTGAACTTTACCTCGCCGGTGACATACTTCTGTGTCTCCTCGATGAATGCCTGCTCCGCCTGACGGAGAGGTGTGAACCACTTGCCCTCGTATACCAGACTCGCAAAGCGGCTTCCGATCTCCTTCTTCATGGCATAGGTGTCACGATCCAGAATAAGCTCTTCAAGCTGCTGATGTGCTTCCATCAGGATGGTTCCGCCGGGTGTCTCGTACACACCGCGGGACTTCATGCCGACAACACGGTTCTCAACAATGTCGATGATGCCGATGCCGTGCTTGCCGCCGAGCTCGTTCAGGGTGGTGATGATCTCGGAAACCTTCATCTTCTTGCCGTTTACGGAAGTGGGCACGCCCTTTTCAAAGGTCATTGTCACATATTCGTCCTGGTCGGGAGCCTTCTCGGGAGTTGTTCCGAGAACGAGCAGATGCTCGAAGTTAGGCTCGTTTGCGGGATCCTCCAGCTCCAGTCCCTCATGGCTGATGTGCCAGATGTTCCGGTCGCGGCTGTAGGAGGAGTCTGCGGAGAAGGGAAGATGGATGCCGTGCGCCTTGCAGTATTCGATCTCGGATTCACGGGAGTCCATTGTCCACTTGTCGTTTCTCCATGCAGCGATAATCTTAATATCGGGAGCAAGTGCCTTGATGCCAAGCTCAAAACGGATCTGGTCGTTTCCCTTTCCGGTTGCGCCGTGGCAGATGGCGGTTGCGCCTTCCTTGCGGGCGATCTCAACCAGCTTTTTTGCGATCAGAGGTCTTGCCATGGAAGTGCCGAGCAGATACTTGTTTTCATAGATAGCGTTCGCCTGTACGCAGGGAACGATGTAATCGTCACAGAATTCATCGATGACGTTTTCGATGTACAGCTTGGAAGCGCCGCAGGACTTTGCACGCTCCTCAAGTCCGTCAAGCTCCTCAGCCTGTCCGCAGTCAACGCAGACACAGATAACTTCATAATCAAAGTTTTCCTTTAACCAGGGAATGATTGCGGTGGTATCGAGACCGCCGGAGTAAGCGAGAACAACCTTTTCTTTCATAAGTATAACCTCCATAAAGTTTTCAAATGTTTCATCTGAGAACACTATACAACAGAAAAAATGCAAATGCAAGTAAAAATATGAATAAATAATTTTAATTAATGCATAAAATGGCGTATAATATGCATAAAAATGAATAAAGTAACGCAAATGATGCATAAAAATGCGAAAAAAGTAGTAGACATTTATGGAAAAAGTGGTATGATTACAACAGATACTATTTTTAATGTCCCGGGCGGGCGGAAAGAGGAAGAGATGGTTAAGGCAGGTATTATCGGAGCGACAGGCTATGCCGGAGGCGAGCTTGTGCGCATTCTGGCGAATCATAAGGATGCAAAGATCATGTGGTTCGGTTCCAGAAGCTATATAGATAAGAAGTATTACGAGGTCTATCAGAACATGTTCCGGATCGTCGATGACATCTGTAAGGATGATAATCTGGCGGAGCTTGCGGAACAGGTGGATGTCATCTTCACGGCGACACCGCAGGGCTTCCTCGCGGGACTTCTCACGGAGGACATATTATCTAAGGTAAAGATCGTTGATCTGTCGGCGGATTTCCGTATCAAGGATGTTGCCGTCTATGAAAAGTGGTACGGCATTGAGCATAAGTCGCCGCAGTTTATTCAGGAAGCGGTTTATGGGCTCTGCGAGATCAACAGGGGCAAGGTAACGGAGCAGACAAGGCTGGTGGCGAATCCGGGCTGCTACACGACCTGTTCCATCCTGACGGCGTACCCGCTGGTGAAGGAGGGACTGATCGATGTGGACACGCTGATCGTGGACGCGAAGTCCGGCACCTCCGGCGCGGGCAGAGGAGCGAAGGTGGCGAATCTGTTCTGCGAGGTCAATGAAAATATGAAGGCTTACGGCGTGGCGACCCACAGACATACGCCGGAGATTGAGGAGCAGCTGGGCTATGCCGCAGGCAGTGAGGTGACGATCAATTTTACCCCCCATCTGGTTCCGATGAACAGGGGCATTCTTGTGACAGAATATGCGAGCCTGAAAAAGAAGGCGGACGGAAGCCTGCCCGCATACGAAGAGATCAGGGCAGCATACGACAAATATTATGCGGATGAGAAGTTTGTCCGCGTGCTGGATAAGGGTCTGTGCCCGGAGACAAAATGGGTCGAGGGCAGCAACTATGTCGATATTAATTTCGTGATCGACGAGCGGACCGGCCGTGTGATTATGATGGGAGCGCTTGACAATCTTGTAAAGGGCGCTGCCGGCCAGGCGGTACAGAATATGAACCTGCTGTTCGGACTGCCGGAGAGCGAGGGACTGGAGCTGGTTCCCTGCTTCCCGTAGAAGCGGGACAAAACGGTCAGTTTCAGAAAATAAAGTCGGAACGGAGAACAGTATGAGTGAGAAAAACTACACGATCAGAGCAATGACGGCGGCGGACTACGACGGACTGAAAAGTCTCTGGATGGGCATTCACGGCTTTGGCATCCGGAGCATAGATGATTCGAGAGAGGGCGTGGAGCGCTTTTTGAGACGAAACCCGACGACGAGTGTGGTAGCTGTCTCGGAGACGGGAGAGGTCGTCGGCGGTATCCTCTGTGGGCATGACGGCAGACGCGGCTGTCTCTATCATGTCTGTGTGCGCGAGGACTTCCGCAGAAAGGGCATCGGAAAGGCAATGGTCGTTCACTGCATGAATGCGTTGAAGGAGGAACAGATCAACAAGGTCAGCCTGATCGCCTTTACGGTAAACGACATCGGAAATGCATTCTGGAACTGCATCGGCTGGACAAAGCGGGAGGATCTGAATTATTATGACTTCACGCTGAATGAAGCGAATATCACGGCATTTAATAAGTAAAGGAAATAAGCGCGGGAGCGCGGAAAGAGGAATAGGATGAAGCAGATCGAGGGCGGCGTGACCGCAGCAAAGGGATTTGAGGCAGCAGGTGTCGAGGCAGGCGTAAAATATCAGAACCGGAAGGACATGGCGATGATCTACAGCAAGGTGCCCTGTAAGGTGGCGGGAACCTTTACGACCAACATTGTAAAGGCGGCTCCGGTACAGTGGGATAAGCAGGTGGTGGAGCATTCCGCCTTCGTGCAGGCGGTGGTCGTCAACTCCGGTGTGGCGAATGCAGCTACCGGCAGACAGGGTCTGGAATGCTGTAAGACAGAGGCGGAATATGCGGGAAAGCTGCTCGGGATTCCGTCTGACGCAGTGCTTGTGGCATCCACGGGTGTCATCGGAAACCAGCTCCCGGTCGATAAGATCACGGCTGGCATTGAGAAGCTGGCAGCGGCAAAGGCAGCGACGGCAGAGGCAGGGCTGGACGCGGCGAAGGCAATCATGACGACAGATACTGTCCATAAGCAGATTGCGGTACAGTTTGAGGCCGGCGGAAAGACGGCGACTATGGGCGCTATGTGCAAGGGCTCCGGCATGATCCACCCCAATATGTGCACTATGCTCGGCTTTGTCACAACGGATGTGAATATCTCAAAGGAAATGCTGCAGAAGGCGGTGAGCGCAGCGGTTGTGGATTCCTTTAACATGATCTCTGTGGACGGCGACACCTCCACCAACGATACGCTGCTGGTGCTGGCGAACGGACAGGCGGACAACGGCGAAATTACGGCAGCCGGTGAGGACTACGACGCCTTCTGCGAGGCGCTCGGCTTTGTGACAAAATACCTTGCGCGGAAGATGGCGGGAGACGGCGAAGGGGCGACCTGTCTGTTTGAAGCGAAGGTGGTCGGAGCGGCGACGAAGGAGGATGCGCGCATTCTGGCGAGATCGGTTGTCAGCTCTTCCCTCTCCAAGGCGGCGATCTACGGGCATGACGCGAATTTCGGGCGCTTCCTGTGCGCGCTGGGGTATTCCGGGGCGGTTTTTGACCCTGAAAATGTAGATCTCTATTTTGAGAGCCAGTCCGGCAGGATCCTGATTTTCAGCAAGGGCGCTGCCTGTGACTACAGCGAGGAGGAAGCGACAAAGATTCTCTCCGACCCTGAGGTGACAATCCTCGCGGACATGCACATGGGCGGGGCGGAGGCAGCCGCATGGGGCTGTGACCTCAGCTATGATTATGTGAAGATCAACGCGGATTACAGAAGCTGACGGAAACGGCGGAGTCTCTGGAATAATCAGGAAGGAAACGGAAAAAACATGGAAAAGGATATGGAAAAGGTACTGGCAAAGGCGGAGGTACTGATCGAGGCTTTGCCCTACATACAGAGATTTAACAGGAAGATCATCGTTGTGAAATACGGCGGCAGCGCCATGAGCAACGAGGAGCTCCAGAAGAATGTCATCAAGGACGTAACGCTTTTAAAGCTGGTAGGCTTTAAGCCGATCATCGTGCATGGGGGCGGCAAGGAGATCAGCCGCTGGGTCGGCAGGGTCGGCAAGGAGGCGAAGTTTGTCAACGGTCTGCGCGTCACGGATGCCGAGACGATGGAAATTGCAGAGATGGTTCTGAACAAGGTCAACAAAAACCTTGTGACCATGGTGGAGGAGCTCGGTGTCAAGGCGGTCGGCATCAGCGGTAAGGACGGCGGACTGCTGCAGGTGGAGAAGAAATATTCCGACGGACAGGACATCGGCTTTGTCGGCGAGATCACGAAGGTCGATCCCAAGGTGCTGTACGATCTTCTGGAGAAGGACTTCCTGCCGATTATTGCACCGATCGGAATGGATGATAATTTTAACACCTACAATATCAATGCGGATGACGCTGCCTGTGCGATCGCAAAGGCGGTGAACGCGGAGAAGCTGGCATTCCTGACGGACATCGAAGGACTGTACAAGGACATCAACGACAAGTCAACGTTTATTTCGAGACTGACCGCCAGCGAGGCGGAGGAGCTGATTTCCGGCGGCTTCATCGGAGGCGGTATGCTGCCGAAGCTGAACAACTGCACTTCAGCCATCAAGAGCGGAGTCAGCAGAGTCCATATTCTGGACGGGCGTGTGCCGCACTGCCTGCTTCTGGAAATCTTTACCAAACAGGGTATCGGCACAGCAATTATTTCCGACGAGGATAACCTTGCGACGGGAACCAGACGGGATAAGTTCTGCACGGAAAACGATTAGATTTGAAGAAAGGTGTGCAAGCTATGAATATGCAGGAATATATCGAGGAGGCGGAGAGCGCTCTGCTCCATACCTATAACCGTTATCAGATCGTGCTGGACAAGGGAGACGGTGTCTGGCTCTATGACCTTGACGGAAAGAAATATCTGGACTTTGTGGCGGGAATCGCTGTCTTTGCGCTCGGCTACCACAATGAGGAGTACAACCATGCGCTGAAGGGACAGATCGACAAGCTGATACATACCTCGAACTACTATTACAATGTACCGGCGGTCGAGGCGGCGAAGAAGATCAAGAAGGTATCCGGCATGGACAGGGTATTCTTCACGAACTCGGGAGCCGAGGCGGTCGAGGGTGCGCTGAAAGCGGCTCGGAAATATGCTTATCTGAAGGATGGCAGGACAGACCATGAGATCATTGCCATGAATCATTCCTTCCACGGAAGAACCATGGGTGCGCTGGCTGTCACCGGAAACCCGAAGTACCGGGAGGCGTTTGAACCCCTGATCGGCAATATCCGCTTTGCGGAGCTCAATGACATTGAGAGCGTCAGGGCGCAGCTCACCGACAAGACCTGCGCAATCCTCCTTGAGACAGTACAGGGAGAGGGCGGTCTCCGCCCGGCGACAGAGGAATTTTTGAAGGAAGTGCGCGCAATCTGTGATGAGCGGGATATTCTGCTGATTCTGGATGAAATCCAGTGCGGAATGGGCAGAACCGGCTATATGTATGCGTGGCAGAAGTACGGCATCAAGCCGGACATCATGACGACGGCAAAGGCGCTCGGCTGCGGTGTGCCGGTCGGGGCATTTCTCATGACAGAGAAGGTCGCACAGCACTCTCTTGTGGCGGGCGATCACGGAACGACCTACGGCGGAAACCCTCTCGCCTGTGCCGCGGTGGAAAAAGTGCTTGATTTATTCGAGCGGAACCATATAATAGAAAATGTGAGAGAGGTTGCGCCTTATCTGGAAAAGCGGCTGGATGAGCTCAAGGAGAAATATGACTGCATTGTGGAACGCCGCGGAGCGGGGCTGATGCAGGGACTTGTCTTTGACAGGCCGGTCGGTGAGATCATTAACCGGGCACTGGAAAACGGTCTGATCCTGATTAACGCCGGAGCCGATATTATCCGTTTTGTGCCTCCTCTTGTCATCACAAAGGAAAACGTAGATGAGATGATTTCTATTCTGGATGGTTGTATCGGGAGTTAAGTATGCATTTTAAAAAGAGACTGATCGCAGTGGCAGCAGTTGCAGTTTTTGCTGCCGCTGTTCTTTATGGAAGTACGAGAGACTGGAACGCCGAGCCGGAGGCTGGGCGTACTTTGTCGTGGTTTGACAGGAAGGATACGATTTATTTCTGGTATTCCGACGAGACGATGACAAATTTTGTGAACAGCGCCGCAGTGGCTTTCGGAGAGAGAGAGGATGTGCATGTCATTCCGGTTCTCGCCTCGGGAAGTGAATACCTCGAGGAACTGAATCGGGCATCCGTTGAGGAGGAGCAGCTGCCGGATGTCTATATGATCAGCCATGACTCGCTGGAGAAGGCATATCTGGCAGGTCTTGCGGAGGAGATTGACGATGTTCAGGGAGTCTGTGATACGGCGCATTTCCCGGCAGCAGCGCTGTCGGCAGTGTCCTACCACGGGAAGACGGTTGCCTATCCGCTTTCCTTCGAGACGAGCGCGCTGATCTACAATGACACATACCTGCAGGAATGGGCGGCGCAGATTGCACAGAAGGAGCTGCTCGGCGACGGAACCGAGGACGGCGTGCCGGAGGAGAACTCTGACGGGATTGCGGTGGATGAGACACAGCTTGCCGCCAAGACGGAAGAATACTATGCGAACGCTATTCCGCAGACCATGGATGATATTCTGAACATTGCGGACACGTTTGACGTGCCGGAGGGTGTCGAGGGCGTGCTGAAATGGGACGTGTCGGACATCTTTTACAATTACTGGTTTGTCGGAAATTATATGATCGTCGGCGGGGATGCCGGGGATGATGAGACACAGATCAATATAGCCAACCCGGAGACGGTCGCCTGTCTTGAGGTATATAAGGCGTTGAACCAGTTCTTCTTCATCGAGTCTGAAACGGTCAGCTATGAGTCAGTGCTGCAGGATTTTATCGATGGAAAGACGGTGTTTACCATTGCGACCACAGACGCGGCGCAGAGGCTAGCACAGGCGAAGTCCGTGGGTGAGCTTGCCTTTGACTATGGCGTGGCAATGATGCCGGATGTCAGCGCAGAACTGCAGAGCCGATCCATGTCAGTGACAAATGCGGTCGCAGTCAACGGTTATTCCCAGCATAAGGAGCTGGCGAACAAATTTGCCGCCTACCTGGTCGATGAATGTGCGGATTCCCTGTATGACAGGACGGGAAAGGTTCCGGCAAATCTTAATGCAGCTGCGGAAGAGGGACCGTTGACAATTTTTAAGCTGGAATATGCGGAGAGTATACCTCTCCCGAAGATGATGGAGACAGGAAATTTCTGGTTACAGCTGGAGAGACTGTTTGCGAAGGTGTGGAACGGTGAGGATGTGACGGCTCAGGTACAGGAGCTTGCCGCCCAGATCGCAGCCCAGACAAGCGCCGTGCAATAATTACATAAAAGGACCAATCTTAGGATACACTGTAAAAAACAGGAAAAGGAGTGTGTTTCTATGATTGGTTTTTTTATTGCATTGATTTCCGGTGTGCTGATGAGCGTGCAGGGAGTTTTTAATACGCAGGTCACAAAGGCGTCCTCCATCTGGGCGGCGAGTGCGTTTGTCCAGCTGTCGGCGCTGATCGTCTGTCTGGGGGCTTGGCTCTTTACGGACAGGAGCAATCTCCTGCAGGTTTTTCAGGTGCAGCCAAAGTATATGCTGCTTGGCGGGGCAATCGGCGCTTTCATCACCTATACCGTTATCCGCAGCATGGATATGCTGGGGCCTGCAAAGGCGGTCATGCTCATTGTCGTCGCACAGCTCATGGTGGCATATCTGATAGAACTTCTGGGATGGTTCGGCGTTGAGAAGCAGCCGTGGGACTGGAGAAAAGCGATCGGCATGGCTGTGGCGATCATCGGCATCATAATTTTTAAGTGGAAGTAAATATTTTTGCAAAGTGGCTTGTAAAAAAAATTAGATTCCACTACAATAAAATAATCAGCATAGAGAGGCAGACCTTGAAAGAGAGGGACTATGTTGGACAAAATAAAAACAAAGGCTGCGATCGGCAGTCTTGCTTTGCTTGTTTTTCTTTCCGGCTGCGGAAGTAAACCGGACGGACTGGAGCTGATCGGGGAGACCCGGGCGGAAGCCGTGTATGCAACGGAGCAGTCGGCAGAGGAGCCGGTACCGGAGCCTGTGGCGGAGATTTTTGTGCATGTCTGTGGCGCGGTGAAGGAACCGGGTGTCGTCCGGCTTTCGGAGGACAGCAGGGCTGCTGACGCACTTACGGCAGCGGGCGGCTTCCGGGAGGACGCGGCGCGGGATGCCGTGAATCTGGCGGCGAGGCTGACGGATGGCGAGAAGCTGTATTTCCCTACCGTGGAGGAAGCGGCGGCTCCGGCACCGGAGGATGCTTCCACCGGACTGGTCAACATCAATACAGCCGATAAGGAGACCCTGTGCGGTCTGCCCGGCATCGGGGAGGCAAAGGCGGAGGACATTCTGCGCTACCGGGAGGAGTATGGTTCCTTTGGCAGCTGCGAGGACATTATGCTGGTGCCGGGGATCAAGACAAGCGTTTATAATAAGATCAAAGAAAAAATAACAGTAAAATAATGAGAGGGCAGTTGTGAGATGGCGGACAAGAGAGCATTGGTAGTGGATGACGAGAAATTGATCGTAAAGGGAATACGATTCAGTCTGGAGCAGGACAATATGCAGGTTGACTGTGCCTATGACGGCGAGGAAGCGCTGGAATATGCGAGAAACAACCAGTATGACATTATCCTGCTGGATGTGATGCTGCCGAAGCTCACGGGCTTTGAGGTCTGCCAGCAGATACGGGAGTTCTCTAACGTGCCGATCATCATGCTCACGGCAAAGGGTGACGACATGGATAAGATCCTCGGTCTGGAATACGGCGCGGACGACTACATTACAAAGCCGTTCAACATTCTTGAGGTAAAGGCGAGAATCAAAGCGATCATGCGCCGCACGGAGCCCCGCCGGATTATGGGAGAGGCTGCGCCTGCGCCAAAGGTTGTGGAGAGCGGGGAGATGCGGCTGGACTGCGAGGGCAGAAGGGCTTATATCGATGGGAAGGAGATCGGGCTCACCGCGAAGGAATTTGAGGTGCTGGAGCTTCTGATGCTCAATCCGAACAAGGTGTACAGCCGGGAGAATCTGCTGCAGCTCGTGTGGGGGACAGACTATCCGGGAGATGTCCGCACGGTGGATGTACATATCCGCAGACTCCGCGAGAAGATTGAACAGAATCCGAGTGAACCCAGGTATGTACACACCAAATGGGGTGTCGGCTACTACTTTTTTAACGCATAATTAAAGGAAGCGGAAGATGAAGGCATTCTTTTCTCTGCGCAGCCTGCGGGCGCGCATCTTTATCATTATACTGGTGATCGGTGTTGTTCCCGGCATGCTCATGAAATATGGTATTCTGAATAATTACGAGCAGCGCGCCGTGGAACAGCGTATTGCCACGGTTCAGAACCAGTTGAAAATCGTAGGAAACCATCTGCTCAGCAACCATTATTTCAGCGATACAAAGACAAATGAGAGTGTGATCAACGCGGAACTGGAGATGATCTCCAATCTGTACGAGGGCCGGGTCATGATTGTAAATTCCGGTCTGAAGGTTGTCAAGGACACCTATGCGCTCAGTGAGGGCAAGACAATGATCTCGGAGGAGGTCATCCGCTGCCTGCAGGGGGAGAGCATGTCCCATTATGACAGGGAGCACGGATACATAGAGATGACGACGCCCATCACGGATACAGCGGCAAACACAGAGGGGACAAGCGTTATTGTCGGCATTATGGTCACGAGTATCTCCAATGATTCCATTGTGGCGACCATGGAGGTTCTGAACCGCAAGGCGACCATACTGGAATATCTGATCGTGGTCGGCATCCTGGCATTTGCGATTGTTTTGTCCAATGTGCTGACGAAGCCGTTCAGCCGGGTCACGGAAGCAATCAACCAGGTCAAGGCGGGCTACAGCGACGAGTCCATCTCTGTGCCTGACTATGTGGAGACTGTGCATATAGTGGATGCGTTTAACCAGATGTTGAAGCGGATGAAGGCGCTGGACGATTCCAGACAGGAATTTGTGGCAAATGTCTCACATGAATTGAAGACGCCCATGACCTCCGTCAAGGTGCTTGCGGATTCCCTGCTCGCGCAGGAGAACGCGCCGGCGGAGCTTTACCGCGAGTTCATGGAAGATATTGTTTCCGAGATCGACAGGGAGAACCAGATTATCACGGATCTTCTCGCGCTTGTAAAGATGGACAAGAAGGTGCAGGAGCTGAACATTGTCTCCCTGAATATCAATGATCTGACGGAGCTGATTTTAAAGAGACTCAGGCCGATCGCGCGGAAGAAGGATGTGGAGGTTGTCTTTGAGAGCATGAGGACAGTCGTGGCGGAGGTCGATGAGGTGAAAATGACCCTGATTATGACGAATCTTGTCGAAAACGCCATAAAATATAATAAGGAGCACGGCTGGGTGAAGGTCGAACTGGATGCGGATCATCAGTTCTTTACCTTCAAGGTCAGCGATTCGGGGCTTGGCATTCCCGAGGATTCGCTGGCGCACATTTACGAGAGATTTTACCGCGTTGACAAGTCCCATTCGAGGGAGATCGGCGGAACGGGGCTCGGACTGGCGATCACGAAGAGCGCAGTGCTGATGCACAGGGGCTCTATCACAGTGACCAGCGTGGAGGGAGAGGGCTCCTGCTTCACGGTCAAGATTCCGCTGACATATATTGCCGGAGGCGGGCAGACCGCCTGACGGTTAAGAGGGAACATGGATGAAAAAGCTATATGGATTGCTGCTGGCGGTCATTACAGTCTGTGTACTGTCCGCCTGCGGCGAAAAGGAACAGGAAAATAAAGATGTGATCCAGATCTACGGCATCAGCACGACGGAGACGAAGGTAGAGGCGCATCCGCATGAGATGACGGCAAAGCAGCCCGGAGAGCGGCTGGACGAGCTGATCCTCTGTATGGAGACGAGTCCCGAGAAGCTGGAATATAAGGTTCCGCTTGCCATGGGCTTCCGGGTGCTGGATGTCAGCTGGGAGGACAACAAGGTACAGCTGAATGTAGACGCGGCATATCTGAATATGCCGGTGACAACGGAGGTGCTGGTGCGTGCGGCGATTGTGCGTACCCTGACACAGCTGGACGGAGTCAGCTATGTCGGCATCACGGTCGAGGGAAACCAGCTCTTTGACAGCACGGGCAGTCCTGTCAGCTGGATGAATGCCGACCAGTTCATCGACAATGACGGAAACGAGATCAATACCTACGATCAGGTCCGCATCAAGCTCTACTTTGCAAACGAAGCAGGAACGAATCTTATTGCGGCATACCGGGAGAAATACTATTCCACCAATATTCCGCTGGAGCGTTTCGTCGTCGATGAACTGCTCGCCGGTCCGAGCGGGAAGGTGGAGGGACTATATCCCACGATCAACCCGGCGACCAAGGTTGTGAGCATCATGACGAAGGACGGTATCTGTTATGTCAATCTGGATGAGAGCTTTCTCACGGTGGTGAACAACGTTTCGACGGATGTTGCCGTTTATTCGATTGTCAATTCGCTTGTAGAGCTGAGCAATATCAACAAAGTCCAGATACTGATTAACGGAGAGGTGCCGGAAAGCTTCCAGACGACGACCTTTGAGCGGAATCTGGATATTGTAACTACGCTGGATAAATGATTGCAGATGCCTTGACGAAAAGGACTGCAATCTATTGACTATATAGGTCAGAATAGGTGAATCAATGAAAATACGTGTGAAAAGACCGCTCTTTGCAGTGTGCGCGTTTCTGGTCGCGGTCGCATGGCTCCGGCTGATGTCCGGCGGGTACGACAGCCCGCCGGACGGAACACTCAGTCTGCGGCAGACGGAACAGAGGACTGCGCTATGCGTTGTCGGGCAGGTCTGTAAAAAAGAAGAACAGAAGATCTGGTTACAATCAGTAAGTGTCGAATCTATTTCAAACAAAGACCAAATCGGTCAAAATCAGACAGAACAGGAAAAATCAAACATATATCAGGAGAAGCTGATCTGTGAGTTTACGGCGGAGGATGTGGCGGATGAGCTTCCTCTGGGCGCATGGGTGATGGTATCAGGCAGCTTTCAGGCTTTTTCAGAGCCGTCGAATCCCGGGGAATTTGATGCCTTTTCCTATTATCGTTCGCTCGGCGTCGGCGGGCAGCTGAAAAAGGCGGTATTGCTGGACAGAAGCGGTGGCCGGTGGATGATACGGGAGGCAATGTACAGGCTGCGGCTTTGGCTGCATGAGCGGCTTTATTCCGTCTTTCCGGAACGAGAGGCATCAGTGATGGCGGCGCTTCTGCTTGGAGAAAAGACAAATACCGACAAGGAATTAAAAAATCTGTATAAGCGGTGCGGAATTCTGCACATCTTAAGCATTTCCTCCCTGCATATCACAATTATCGGCATGAGCCTGTATAAGACACTCCGCAGGACAGGACTTCCAATTGCACCGTGCGCCGTCGCGGGCGCAGTGCTCTTACTTTTATATGGATTTCTGACAGGGTTCAGCGTGTCGGCATGCCGCGCCATCGGAATGTATCTGATCCGGATGTTTGGAGAAATCTGCGGCAGAACCTACGATATGCTGACGGCGGTCGGGATTCTTGCGGCGGTGATGGTACTGTACCGGCCGTTCTATCTGGAAAATACCGGCTTCCTGCTTTCCTTTTCGGCGGTTCTGGGAATCGGCGCGCTCTATCCGGCGATGGCGGGGAAACGCAGCCCCGTGCGTCCGCGCTATTACGGCGAACCGAGGCTGAGGCTCTGGCTGCGGCGAATGCTGCAGGCATTCAGAATGAATGCCCTGTCAAGCCTTGCGGCAACCCTCGCAACGCTGCCCGTGCAGCTCTGGTTTTTTTATGAGGCGCCGGTTCTGGCGGTCGTGATTAATCTCCTTGTCCTGCCGTTCATGAAACCGATGCTGATTGCAGGGCTTTTCAGCCTGATCCCCGGTTTTGGGGTGGCAGGCATCCTTGACCGAGGGATACTCTGGTGGTATGAGACGCTCTGCGGGCTCTTTGACGGACTGTCCTTCGGCAGCTGGAATCCCGGCAGACCGCAGCAGTGGCAGATGATTATCTATTACATGGCGCTGGGCGGCATTGTCCTGCTGGGGCGGAGAAGGAGACGCGGCGGAGGCGAGGGCAATGAGGGCAAGGCAGAAGGATGCAGAAGCGGCAGAAGTAAGGGCATTGAAGGCAAAAGCAGTAGAGACGGACGGATTCGTCGCGTCAGTGTGGGCGTTTGGCAGGCGGTATTGACAGCTGCCGCCGTGGCAATATTCCTTATCCATCCGGCAGCCCGGAATCAGGTTATTTTTCTGGATGTCGGACAGGGCGATTGCTGCCTGATCCGCACGGAGGCGGGGCATAACTATCTTTTTGACTGCGGCAGCAGCAGTCGGAAGAAGGTCGGGGAATATATATTGCTTCCCGCACTGAAATATTATGGAATCACGGCATTGGACGGAGTTTTCGTCTCTCACCCGGACGTGGATCATATGAATGGAATTCAGGAGCTGCTGGAACTGGCGGCGGACAATCATCTGACGATAAAGAGCCTGGTATTGCCGGCGGTGGAGCAGAGTGCGAGGCAGGAGCAGTTTGGGGAACTGCTGGGGGCAGCTGATGGAATGAACGAGGGGCGGAAGACAAAACAGACCACGCGGATCGTCTGGGTTTCGGCGGGAGATGCATGGGAGAGCGGCAGCGTCAGATTTCTTTGCCTGCACCCGGAAAGGGAAAGCAGGACAATCAACGAGAATGCGTATTCGGAATGCTTTTATGTAGATTTCGTGGATTTTACGCTGCTGCTGACCGGAGATGTGGAGGGGAGCGGCGAGGAGGCTCTTCTGGAAGAGCTGCAACGCAGACGGATCGGGCAGTTAGACCTGCTCAAGACCGCCCATCACGGCAGCCGCAATTCCACGACTGAAGAGCTTCTGCAACAGCTGCACCCCGGCACGGCGGTCATTTCCTGTGGCAGCAATAACCGCTACGGACATCCGCATGCGGAACTGTTGAACCGGCTGGAGAGCGCAGGCGTAAAGTGGTTCTGTACCAAGGATTACGGGGCAATTATCGTGGAAACAGATAAAGGGGGAAGCGTTAAGCTGCGGGGGTACAGAGAAGAGAAATAGTCCACCATACCCAGTGTCCAAGCGAAGCGGGGGTACAGAGAAGAGAAATAGTCCACCATACCCAGTGTCCAAGCGAAGCGAGGGTACAGGGCGGAAAAACAGCCCGCAATACCCAGCGGTCGAGCATGGCGAGGGTATGGGACAGGAAAACAGCCCGCCACACCCAGCGGTCGAGCATGGCGAGGGTATGGGGCAGGAAAACAGTCCGCAATACCCAGCAGCCGAGCGAAGCGAGGGTATAGGGCGGAAAACTCGCTCGCCATACCCCGTGGCCGAGCAAGACAAGGGTACAGGGCGGAAAAACCGCTCGCCATACCCCGTGGCCGAGCGAGACAAGGGTACAGGGCGGAAAAACAGCCCGCCATACCCAGAGGCCGAGCGAGACAAGGGTATGGGACAGGAAAACAGCCCGCCACACCCAGAGCCCGAGTGGGGCGGGGGTACAGGGCGGAAAAACAGCCCGTTATACCCAGCGGACGAGCGGGGCGAGGGTATAGGGTGGAAAAACAATTCACCATACCCCGTCGCCAGTGGGAGAAGCGGGTTATGCCAAAAATTTAATATTGTATAAAGAAAGGATATGAGATTATGTTTGCAAATTACGAAGAAATAAAAAGAAGGATGAACCACATTGAGCAGGAATTAGTGCAAATAGAAAGTATGAGGGATGAATGGCCGCAGGACGAATTGATTTGCGCCAAGAATGGAAAGCATTATAAGTGGTATTTAAAAACGGCAGATAGGACAATCTATCTACCAAAGGGAGAAAGAAATCTTGCGGAAAGGTTAGCTCAGAAGAAATATTATCAGTTGCGGCAGAGTGAGTTAAAGAGCGAATTGTCTGCTTGTCAGACCTATATAAGAAGGGCGGGGTACAATGGAAATTTGACTGATAAAATGATGGAAAATCCTGAATATGAACAACTTCTTGGAAAGCAATCGGGCTCAGTGGGGAAAGAAATGAAAGATTGGATGAATTCGGAATATGAAAGAAATAACAGTCATCCGGAAAATTTGATTGTGAAGGGAACACAGGGAAAATTTCTTCGTTCAAAATCAGAAGCAATTATAGATAGAAGTTTGTATTGCTCGGGTATACCTTTCCGATATGAAGATAAATTGATGTTGGATGGTGTGGTGTTTTATCCGGATTTCACAATCAGACACCCGAGGACAGGGAAATTCTATTACTGGGAGCATTTCGGGATGATGGATAATCCAGAGTATATTAATCATGCTTGTCAGAAGATAAAGATCTATTGCGGACATGGAATCATTCCATCTGTAAATCTGATTCTTACATATGAAACAAAAGATCATCCATTTGGGATTGATAGCGCAGAGAGAATTGTTCAAGAGTATTTCCTATAAAAAATTACGAGATGAGACTATGAGGTGAGGGCGAAGCGGGGGTATAGAGCGGGGAAGATGTTTGCTATACCCAGAGGCCGGGCGAAGAGGGGGGATAGAGCGGGGAAGATGTTTGCTATACCCAGAGGCCGGGCGAAGCGGGGGTATAGAGCGGGGAAAATGCTTGCTATACCCAAAGGCCGGGCGAAGCGGGGGTATAGAGCGGGGAAGATGCTTGCCATACCCAGAGGTCGGGCGAAGCGGGGGTATAGAGCGGGGAAAATGCTTGCCATACCCAGAGGCTGAGCGAAGCGAGGGTGCGGGGCGGGGAAAATGCTTGCCATACCCAGAGGCTGAGCGAAGCGAGGGTATAGAGCGGGGAAAATGCTTGCCATACCCAGAGGCTGAGCGAAGCGAGGGTATAGAGCGGGGAAAATGCTTGCCATACCCAGAGGCTGAGCGAAGCGGGGGTGCGGGGCGGAAAAACAGTCCGCTATACCCAGCGGGCAAGCGGAAATTCACAACGCCGGGGGTATATAACAAGATAAAAGGCGGCGTACCCACCCGGGCACGCCGCCGGTTGACCGGCTATCTGACCAGCTATCTTACATGGACTCCGGGATCAGGCCGCTCTCCTTCAGAAGAATTTCAAGGTCGGTTCCCTTTACCTTTCTGAGAACGATGCGGAGCATCTCCTTTTCCTTCAATGACAGCTTTACATCGGTGATCGGCTTCTTGTCGATCGCATAATAGCAGGCGCGCAGCAGCTCGCGGACATCATACTTGCTGCCCCAGACCTCCGGCACACCGCGGTCAACATCCAGCAGAGTGTAGACGGATTCCATACCGGTACGCATGGAGTACTCGATCGTGAAGATCGTGTCGCGGGGAGTCTCGGCAAACTGTCCGAGGAATGCAAAGTTCACAGCGCCGTCCGGCACAACATGAGGACGATCCTCGTTCTTTCTGGGCTGGAAGAAGGCGTTGATATAGGGCATGAAGCAGGTGGTTGTGTTGCATGCGTTTTTCGCAAGCTCGTCGATTTCATTCTGGGGAATGCCGATGTGGTAAAGCCATTCGCGGCAGACCTCCTCGCCCGTACAGTCGCGCATTGCCTTCCTGACATAATTGCCCTCGGTGTTGGTGTTGAGTGCATACAGCCAGATCAATACCATGTTCTTGTCCTGTGACTTGAACTGGGGCTGACGGTTGATCGTCCAGGAGAGATACCAGTTGTCGGTGCTGTCCTTGATGGTGACGATTCCGCCGGTTGTGACCTTTCCCTCGCGGGGATCACGCTTGCAGATCTTCTTGATGTGCTGGATGATCTCCTCGTTGGAGGTTGCGACGGTTGCACTCATCCAGTTTGTCGCATCAATATCGCTACAGAACGCGTCGGGATTGCCGAACTCGCCGTGCGTTGCCTGCTTTGCAATATTTTTCCACATATCCCAGGATTCGCCGGAGCCGTTTTTCAGCTTGGAGAGGTCGGGCTTGTGGGTCTGGTCGCCGTAGCAGGAGCTGTCCGTGCAGCAGCCGTTGGTAATGAATACGAGGTCGTCCTCGATGAGATCGATGGTCTGCTCCGAGCCGTCCTTGACATACACGATCTGCTTCGCAATCTTCTTGTCGCCCACGGTCTCAATGATGACATTCCTGACATCCATGCCGTACTCGATCTTTACATTGTGTGCCTCCAGATATTTTACCAGCGGCAGGATCAGGCTCTCGTACTGGTTGAACTTAGTGAAACGGAGTGCGCTGAAATCCGGCAGACCGTCAATGTGGTGCACATAACGGCAGAGGTAACGCTTCATCTCCAGCGCACTTGACCAGCGCTGGAAAGCGAACATTGTCTGCCAGTAGAGCCAGAAGTTAGTCTCCCAGAAGGAATCCGGCAGCACCTCCGAAATTTTCTTGCCCTCCAGAGCCTTCTCGGGAGTGATGAACAGCTGGGAAAGCGCGAGAGCGGAAGCCTTGTCGAGCCCGAATTTGCGGTCGGTATGGGCATCCTCGCCGCAGTTTACGGAAGCACGGCAGAGGGAATAGTTGGGATCGTGCTTGTTGAGCCAGTAGTATTCATCCAGGACGGAGATGCCGGGCGTTTCCAGAGAGGGAACGTCGCGGAACATATCCCACATGACCTCGAAATGGTTATCCATCTCACGGCCGCCGCGCATGAAGAAGCCCTTTGTGACATCCTTGCGCCCGTCGCAGCTTCCACCCGCAAGCTCCAGCTTTTCCAGAAGATGAATGTGCTCGCCGCTCATCTGACCGTCACGGACAAGATAGAATGCGGCAGTCAGACCTGCCAGACCTGTGCCGATGATATATGCGGATTTCTTGTCAACACCTTGAGGCTTCTCGGGATGTGCAAATGATTCGTAAGTACCTGCTGAATAATACATAGTGAATACCTCCTTGCTTTGCTGTGGTTCTATTGTTGGTTGCTTATGATTGTATTATACCAACCGGAGAAAAAGATTCCATAAACACAAAAAGTCCCGTGATAAAGGTTTTATCACAGAACTTCCGGTGTAAATTTTTTTATCAAGATGCCGCGTCTGATAAATTCAGGCGCAGGGTGGCATGGCGGTTCAGAGCTTAAAGCGGTTAAGCGCGTTGGAAACAGAATCCTGAAGCACAAGGGCGAGCTTTTCCACAAGCTCCTCCGGCGCGTCGGTCATGCCGTCCCTGATCCAGTCCAGCATCAGCCCCACAAAGCAGTAGGAGTAGATCTTGGCGATGAAAGCCTTGTCCTCCCCGCGCACGGTCATTCCAACCGATTCCTCCTCAATGACACCCATAATCAGATTGTCTGTCAGCGGTGTCACATATTTTTCGACCTGACCGCGGTCGACGCAGCGGTAGACATTCATAATGAATGGTTTGTTCTCCAGCACGGCGTAAAAGATCTGCAATAGGCCCTGCTGCCACGTGTCATGGGTCTTCTTTTCCTCCAGAGCCTTCTTGGCATCCTCGAGACATGCCCATTCCACGAGATCGTAGATGTCCTGAAAGTGGTAGTAGAAGGTCATGCGGTTGATTCCGCAGTCCTCAGTAATATCGCTGATCGTGATCTTGTTCAGCGGTTTCTTTAGTAAGAGATTTTTCAGGGATTGTTCCAATGCCCTTTTTGTTACCTGTGACATGAAATTCCTCCTTGTCCTGTCTGTTTTCGCGTTCCGGAGCGTAAGCTGCGGATAATCCAAGTATAACATGAATGAAAAACGGAGAAAAGGGCTTTCTGTATGTCGTTTCGTGCATAATTCTGTCGTTTCGTGCAGGAAGACTTGTACAGGGACAAATTTTTTTATATTATTAAAAATAAAAAGTGGTATAATCTGGTATATGAGCCAAAAGATGAGACCAAAACAGAGATTTGAAATAGAGATGGAGGAGTAAAGGGAATGAAGGGATGGATGAAAGGCTTCAAAAGATCGCTTGCTGTGGCACTGGCAGTGCTGATGGTCAGCGATACCGTTAATCTGTCAGCGCTGAAGGTAGCTGCTGCAGAAGAAAAGCCGGCAGCGGCAGTGACGAGTGACAGCACGGTCTCCGGCGATGATCTGCAGCCGGTGGACAACAGTGTACCGGCAGATGACGACGCGGCAGAGGGAAACGGAGCGCCGGTGGTAGAGTACGGAATCGCAATGCTTGCAGATACGACGGAGACTCCGGTGCAGGTGACATGGAACGGCACGACGGCAAACTATGCGTCGATTTATGCGTTCTTGGATGCAAAGGGGGGAAGTACTAATTGGAAAAAAGGTGAATGCGATATCAAATTGACCGGAAATGCCACTCTTGGAGGAAACTGTTTTTTTATGAGTGGCCCCATCACACTGGATCTGAACGGTTATACTCTGGATACAGGGAGCAACAATGCATTTTCGTTTGAAACGGCAAATTGCATCATTAAATCAACGCAAGACGGTGGAAAGATCACAGGCAAGGGATATGACACGTTGAGTGGTTATAATGATGTGCTGCATGTAGGGGGATCGGGTGCAAGCTGTACCATTGAAAGCGGCGTGACGATCGAGGTAACAGGATACAGGCCCGCCGTTTATGCATGCGCGAACCTTATCATTGAGGAGGGGGTTACCCTGACGCGCACAAATGGCAAAGAGGTACTCAGTGTGCGTCCGGGTGGAAATGTAACCATAAAGGGCGGAAACTTTCAGGGCAAGGTATATCGGACATCAGGGGGTACTCTGCAGATCAGTGGCGGTACCTTTCAAAATGGAATAGAGGTGGAAGGCGGAACCCTTGCCGACTGCTTCAACGGCTACGGCTTAAAGAAGTCGAGTGGTGACAGCATTGTAGATCTGACGGCAGCCTCTGTTTCGGATTCTGTGTATGTTTACCAGATTCCTCTCCGGATTACAGAGCAGCCGACTCTTGCAGTCGATCAGGCAAGCGTGGTGGAGGGTTATACCGCTGTACCGCCGCAGGTTTCCGTGGCAGCCGCGAAGAACGAAAGCGTGACAAATGAATTATCCTATCAGTGGCGGGTGAAGAAGCAGCTTGTGGGAGGAAATGAAGTGGACGAGGAGATCGCAGGAGCGACAGAGACAACCTTCCAGATTCCCACTAATCTGGCGGCGGGAACCTACCGCTATTACTGCCGGGTCACCTGTGGCAGTGACAGTATTGATTCGGACGCAGTGCCCTTCACCGTGCAGGCAGGCTTGTATGGGGTAGCTGTCAACGGCACGGAGACCCTCTATGCCGACCTGAGTGCCGCGCTGGATGCCATCGAGGCGGCAGTGGAGAAGGCAACAGGCGCTACAGACATTACGTTTAAGCTGCGTGCATCCGTAAAGAATAACGCTGCCGTCCGAGTATTCAGCGCCGGAAAATATCCGTTCCATCTCACGGTGGATCTGAACGGGCATGAGCTTGGAAAGTATGGTACTATTACATGGCTGAACACCAGAGACCAGTGCTGTATCGGTGTCTCGGGGGAGAATGCAAAGCTGACGGTTACGGATCCTTCTCAGGAAGGTAACGGTGAACTGCACGGTGGCTTTTCGGCTGTAAACGGCGCTGCACTGGAAATGACGGGCGGCAAGTGCGCCTATATCTATATTGAATCCGGCGCAAAGGGTCTTGTAAAGGGTGGCACCTGCGGGATGGAAGCCTATATAGGAAACATAAATGATTCCGAGGAAAATACCGGCACCTCCTGCGAAGTACAGGGAGGACTCCTGTCATCGATAGCTGTATATGGAGGTGCAGCGCTTACCGTAACGAAGGACTACACAGGAAAAACAGATTCACTGGTAGTGAACCATTGGGCGAGAACCAATGGTGCAATGGAAAAGCAGCGTGCGTTGGTTTCGCTTGCCGGAGGCAGCTATGGAAAGATCAAGACAGATCCCTACTGCACGCTGGAAGAAGATTTGGGGGCAATGTTGGCAGATCCGGCGAACGGCTACGCCATCGCCGATATGCTGGCGGAGGGCTATGCATTGTTCAACAACGGCTTCAAGTTGGATCTGGACAGAACCGCGCTGCTCTACAGCAATGTGGAGGTCAAGCCTGCCGACACACCGGACAATCAGGAGCTTGCTGTGGCAGAGATCGTGGAGGACGGCACAAAGAAAACCTACTATACCTCGTGGGAAAGTGTGCTGGACTATCTGCCGAAGGCGGGGACTGTGAACAGCACTTCGGTGGAGATCGTATTATTAAAGGATATTACCGGTGCTTCTGCTACAGAGACAGTGACTTTGAACAAGGCGGATGAGTATATTCTGCGATCCCCGGAGGACAGCCACTTCACAATAACTGGTGATGGCGATGCCCTACTGAAAATGAATTGCACAGCGACATTTATTATTGACAATATTACCCTTGAGGACGGCTTTATAGAAGCTTCCAGAGGAGAATTTATTATAAAGGACGCGCTGCTGCAGAATGAAAAATGCAAGGCGCCGGTGATCAGGCTAAGCGATGGATATCTGGTATTGGAGCGGGGTGCCTGTCTGGTTCTGGAAGGGGCGGATGATGCTGCACGGACAGTGGAGCTGACAGGAGCTGCCAGAATCTTCATTGCAGACGGCGCAGGCATCAACCCTTCTAATAATGGAAAATATGGCATTCTGGTCTCCGGCACAGATAATTCTCTGGTTGTGCCGGAAGGAGCGGGCGGTAAAAACATTGATGCAAAACTGGCAGACGGAGCTGGATTGACAGTCTATTGGACACCGGATTATCTTACGGACTTTACCGAGGAACTTAAGGCGAAAAAGGCTGCGGGCGAGAACATTACCACCTACTATCAGCTCCGGCTGCCGGAGGGTGTATCCCTGCCGGACGGCGCCAATAGCAATATAAAGGTGCTGAATGACATATTGTACGGTAAAGCAGGAAGCGAGATTACTGTGGGCGGCATCACCTGCGCTTATCAGTATGCCACCGACACTACGGGGCAGATCAGCGAAGCGGCGACGACAGAGAATAAATTCATCATGCCGGAAGCTACGGTCACGCTGATCACACACGGATCCGATGAATACGGCTATTGTGCGCACTGTGGAAAGACGGATCTTGCCGTTTCTTATCAAAACGGGCATCTGGATATAGAAGGACTTACGGGGCGTACCTACGATAGCTGGCCCCAGATGCTGACTGGCATAGCGCTGGTTCCCGGGGCAGGACAGACCGCGGTGACGCTTACCATGCCGGATTATCGGTATCAAAATAACATCGGCAAGTGGATGATGTATGCATGCGGAACTCCGAAGAATGAAGAAGCGGACTTTGAGGTGCGCTATGCGAACAACACGGCGGCGTATCCGTACCGTGAGGGCGAAGCCGGTTTTGATGCGGACAAGGCGCCCAAGGTGACGATCACCGGACGCGGGAAGTACACCGGAGAGTTTACCGTATACTTTACCATCGGCAAGGGGACGATGCGGCCTCAGGTCAATAATCTTGAGGTATGCGGTTCTAGTGCTTGTTACTATGATGGAAGAACAGAGAAGGCATGGAATAACAGTTTAATAGAGTTCTACGGTGACGCTTTTGATGCAAAGCAGTGGAGCCAGTGCAGCATGGTGCAACTGGGAGGATCGTATATCACACAGGTCACCACACCTGATGTAATGAATACTTATGCGCCGGGCAGCATTGACATATGCCCGACCACCGTGGAGTACCGCAAGAGTGAGAACGAAAAATGGATCATGGAGAGACTCGAGGGCAGCAGTGCCGAGGATATGTATATGATCACCGATGCGGGGGAATATCCCTTCTGGGTCAGGATGACTAATGCGAACTGTGAGAATGAATATATAACGGAAAAGCTGGTCGCAAGGATCCTGCCGAAGACATTGACGGAAGGGATGGTTGCCCCGGTTGCGGATGCTTTCGCATATTACACAGGAAGCGGGGTTGAGTGCACTGCCTATGATACAGGTGCAATTTCGGACAGTGGGATTACAGTGGATGGCAGTCCCTATGCGCTGAAAAAGGATAAGGATTACACCGTAGCCTATAAAAACAATATTGACATTACGACCGGGGAGAACAAGGCGAAGCTCATCATCACCGGTATCGGCAACTATGGCGGAGAGGCGGAACCTATTGAGCTGGAATTTGCTATCCGGTATGCCTTTACCCCGGCGCAGACGGCCGCTTCTAAAACAGGGTGGTATAACGGGGATGTAACCGCTTTATTCGGTATATCGGACAGCGGCGCAGATGCCGGTCAGGTGCTGTATGCAAGTACTCTGGATGAAAAACTGTCCGATGAACTGGGCGGCGACATAAGGGCTTATGCTACGCTTGACGATGCGGTGGACGGCACAGGTGCGGGCTATGTGTTCGCGGAAGAGGGCGAGGTCACGAAGACGCTCTATGTAAGGGATGTCGAGAAGGGCTATGTCGGCAGTTCCGTCGAGGTGACGCTGCATATCGATAAGACCGCACCCACATGGGAGGCAACGGCAGGAAACAGCGGCGACTTCGGCATCTCCATCAAGGAGAACTGGTGGAAGACGCTGCTGAATACGGTTTCATTCGGAAGGTTCTATAATGATGCTTCGATCGATCTGGTACTCAAGGCGAATGACGCAAAGGACGGCGTAAACGCGACCAGTGGTGTCGCAGAGTATTTCTATTATATTGATACGGTCGATGCGTCCGCTCTTCCGGCAGCGGCAAAGACAAAGGCTGAACTGGATGCACTGAAGGCTGCCGGAAAATTTACGAAAGCTAAGGCGGCAGACGGCGGACAGGTGACGATTTCCGGCGTGTTGAGCGCAGAAAAGCACTATATTGTCTACGCCTGTGCGAAGGACGCGGCGGGGAACCTGAGCGACTATATCTGCAGCGAGGGCGTGGTGGTTGACAGGACAGCACCGAAGATTATATCTGCGACAGCTCCCACCAAGGAGGAAGGAACGCTGGCAGACCACGAGGCAACGGTTACCTTCGAGGCAAATGAAGCCGGAACCGTGGTGTACTTCTACATCGGGGGCTATGACGATGCCGCACAGTTTGAAAGCGATAAGGCTGCCTTGCAGACGATGCTGGAACAGGAGAAGGTTGTTGTAAAGCAGGTGGACGGCAGATGGCAGCCGGCGGTGGAAAACGGACAGGCGATGTCGATGCAGGGCATTTCGCAAGCTCCGGTAATCTACAGTCAGAGCATGCAGGAGGGAGAGAATGCAATTACCCTCTCCGGGCTGAAGGAGAATAAGGGCTATCGTCTTTATCTGATGGTTATTGATAAGGCGGGCAATCTGCAGACAGAGTACAAGACCGTGGATTTTGCCACGCGCAGGCTGATACCGGTTGTGAGCGCGGACCCTACGCTTAACGGTGTCTACGGCATGCAGGCAAAGGCTTTTACGATCGAGGCCGGTACGGTGGCAGATGCACAGGATACTGTGCTGACTGGTAAATGGACGTTTGCGGACACAGCGGCAGCCGGTGAGGAGTATCCGGTACCGGGTACGGCGGAGGAATATAAGCTGACCTTTACGCCGGATAATAACGCTTATGAGAGCGTGAATGTGAAAATTGTGCCCACGGTGGCGAAGAAGGAGCTTACCGTGTACGTTGCGGGGAATCTGGAGAAGACCTATGGCGAGGAGAATCCGGATATTGTCTATGTGGATGCAGCGGATGAGCCGGATTCATGGGCTGGGCTTGTCAACAGCGATAGCCAGGATGAGGTCAAAGCGGATCTGGCGCTGACCACGACGGCGACGAAGACTTCGGGTGCCGGAAGCTATGATTTCACGGTAACTTCTGCAAATGCGAAGTATGATGTGATGGTGAAATACAGAGTTTCCGATGCGGGGAGTGTAAGCTACCCCGATCACGGCACACTGACCGTGAAGAAGGCGGATGCAGCATTGACGGCAGGAACGGACAGCTATGCTAAGACCTTCGGAGATGATGCCTTTACGCTCGATGTGACGGCGAGCCATGCGGAGACTGCCATTGTATACGAGGTGACGGACAGAAGCGGCGTGGTATCGGTTGCGGCGGATGGCACGGTGACGATTCTTAAGGCGGGAACCGCAAAGATTAAAGTGTCACTTCCGGGGAATGCAAACTATAACGCAGCAGCGGACAGAGAGATCACGGTGACGGTGGCGAAGAAGAACGCCCCCGCTGTGGCGGATGTGAACAGAAATTATTATTATGACCGCGATAATCAGGACAGCATTGATATCGGAAAGCTGCTGCCTGTGGACTGTGGGAAGATCACAGGAAGTGCAGTCTCCGGACATGCGTTTATTGTGAACAGTAACTTTAATGAAGAAACCGGCATACTGACCTATACGATACAGAAAAATAAAGTGGAAACGCGCGACATCACAGTGACTGTCGAGACAGAGAACTACAATGCGATCACCGTTGTCATTCATACGAACTGGGTTGATAAGCGGGAGATCTTTGTCAAGGCGGGAACAGAGGTGGCTTTAAAGAACAGTACGCTGACCTATGGCGACAGACTCTCGGCGCTGGCCTTTGCGGATGCGGAGTTTGTGGACGGTGACGGAAATCCTGTGGCGGGTACGCTTGCATGGGAGGATGAGAGCCTGATCCCGGCGGCGGGAACGGCAAGTGCGAACTGGAAGTTCACCCCTGACGACGAGGCGTATATTGCCAGAACGGACAGCGTAAGCATTACGGTAGACAGGGCGGTGCCGAAGGCGGACAGCCTGCCTGCCGCGGCAGAGAAGGAATTTGTCTATGACCCGTTGCAGACTCTGGCAGGGCTGGAGCTGTCGGGCGGAAACGTTGTATGGACGGTCGGCGGTGCGGACGTGACGGTTGCGGGCACATGGAGCTGGAGCAATGCAGCGACAGTGCCGACGGTGGACGTAAAGAGCTATGAGGTGGCATTTACACCGCTTGACACGGCGAATTATAAGACCTTTAAAGCGAATATCACTGTGACAGTGACAAAGGCAGAGCCCTATATCGAGACGGTACCGGCAGCGGCGCAGATCACTTACGGGGACAGCCTCGGAGCGTCTGCACTGAGCGGAGGAAGGGCGCTGTATGGCGACGGAAGAGGTAACGCTGCAACAGTCTCCGGCGGAGACGCGGAGGTGGCAGGAACCTTCACATGGAAGACTCCTGATACGAAGCCGACCGTTGCCGACAGTGACAGCACAGAGTATGAAATCGTATTTGAGCCAATGGATAGCACGAATTATGAGACGGTAACGACAAAGGATAAGCTCGCCGTGAAGAAGGCGGAGAAGGCGCCGGATATGCCGGACGATGTCATGAATGTTGCGTTTGACTGCGGAAAGGTGGCAGATGTGGCGCTTGGCAGGAATCACTGGGCATGGAAGGACAGTGACCTTGAGACAGCACTGACAGTCGGTGCGGAGGTCACAGCGACGGCGGTCTACACCGGAGCGGATAGGGGCAACTATGAGATTGAGACCGTAGTCGTGAGAATCACGAGAAACCAGCGCACAGAGACGCCGGCGGAGCCCGGGGACAGCAGGCGGCCTTTCATCAAGGGAGAGAACGGCAAGGAAGGCTGGGATGTCATCCGTGAGAACGCAAAGGGCGTTGCGGAGGGCGGCAATGTGACCGTGGACATGAACGGCACGACCGTAGTACCGTCAGACCTGTTTGAACTGATCCGTGGAAGAAATGTGACGATTACCTTTGACATGGGCGGCGGCATCCGCTGGCGCGTAAACGGCAGGGATGTGGCAGAGAACAGAGCCGGAGACATTGATTTCGGCGTGAAGACCGGTGCGGAGGCGAACAACGTGATTCCCGTGGAGGTCATCAACAATATCACCGGAGAGAAGGCGCATATGAACCTGAGCCTTGCCTATGACGGCGAGTTCGGCTTCAGGGCAGTGCTCTCGCTGAATGTGGATGCGAAGAATGCGGGAATGTATGCAAACCTGTACTATTATAACGAACGGACGGGTGCGCTTGAGTTCATGAGCGCGGGCAGGATCGCGGCGGACGGAACAGCGGAGCTTGTCTTCACCCACGCTTCGGAATACACGATTGTCATCGACAAGGAGGTGGCGGTCAGGTCACCGAAGACCGGCGAGCCGTACACGCCCGCAGCCGGCATACTGCTGTTGCTGTTAGGCACGCTTCTTTTGTCACAGGGATGTGTACTTTGTCACGGAAAGTATAAGAGAAAGGTGCAGAGCGGAAGGTAGAGAGAGGTATGGCACGAGAAAATAAAATCAACACAAGGCTGGAGATCATACAGGTCGCAACACGACTTTTTCTGGAGCGGGGATATACCAACGTCCTCGTCTCCGACATCGTCGGCGAGATCGGTATCAGCAAGGGAAATCTGACCTTTTACTTCCCGACGAAGGAGCATCTGCTTGCGGAGCTGATACACCGGCTCTGCGATTTCCAGTGGGAGCTGATGGGGAAGACGGTGGCAGAGAAGAACCCGCTTACGGCATATCTTCTGGAGATTACGGCAATGACGGCAAGCTGCTGTGAAAACCCGGTTGCGAAGGAGCTGTATGTTTCCGCATATACCTCGCAGCTCTCGCTGGAAATCATCAGGGAGAATGACACCAGAAAGGCAAAGAAAATCTTTGCGGAATATTGTCCTGACTGGACGGGGGAGGACTTTATCATTGCGGAGAATATCGCCTCCGGGATCGAGTATTCCCTGTTCACGGGCAGACAGGAGCAGGAAAGCGCGTCTGACCGGAGAATTGCCGCCGGACTGAATGCCATCATGATGGTCTACCATGTGCCGGAAGAGGTGCGGAGGCAGATGACAGAGGATGTCCTGAACATGGATTATCGCCGGATGGGGCGTGAGATGCTGGAGGAATTCGGACAGTATGTGGAGGAGGTCAACCAGAAAGCACTGGATGAAGCTGCGGCGCGGCGACTGGCAAAGCAGGTGAAAGGGCAGCCCGGAAAAAGGGGCAGGAAAAGACGGACAGCTTAAAAAAAGGGGACTTTGTCGTGCGTGACAAAGTCCCTTTCCCAATTATCCCTATGAGCGGAAGGTGATGGTACCGGTGGCGGGATCCATGGCGTCGACGATGGCGAGGGATTCCAGACGGATGCCCTTTTCGCGGATCATGGCACCGCCCTCCTGAAAGCCCTTTTCTACAGCGATGCCGACACCCTCGAGCGTCGCGCCGGAGGCGTTAATCAGGTCGATCAGCCCCATGACGGCACAGCCGTTTGCAAGGAAGTCATCGATGATGAGGACATGATCCTCCGGGGACAGAAATTTCTTTGACACAATGACATCATATACACGCTTGTGCGTAAAGGATTCCACCTTTGAAGAGAAGACGTCTCCGTCGATATTGAGGCTCTGTGCCTTCTTTGCGAAGACGACCGGAACGTGGAAGCTCTGCGCCACCACACAGGCGATGCCGATGCCGGATGCCTCGATCGTGAGAATTTTGTTGATGGGTGCGTCTGCAAATAATCTTTTGAATTCCTTTCCCATCTGATCAAACAGGTCTACGTCCATCTGATGATTCAGAAAGCTGTCTACCTTCAGGATATTTCCCTCTTTTACCGTGCCGTCCTTCTGGATTCGTTCCTCAAGCAGTTTCATCTCAATTCCTCATTTCCGCGTGAAAGTGTTTTCACACTAATTTCCTTTGTGCAAGTTGTATTACCGATTCTTATGCTAGCACATATTCATTGAAAAAACTATAGATTTTTTCATAATCGTCAGAAAAAGGTTTGCAAATCCTGTCGGAACAATATATAATGTGTAACGTTCGGGACACGGTTTTGCGTGAATCCGGGCATAACATATTTTTAACAATTTAATATCCGCAGATGCGGGAATGGAGGAGAATTATGAGAATCAAGAAGACATTGTGTCTTATCCTCGCAATGGCAATGATGCTGATGCTCGTTGCATGTGGGGATTCATCCGCAAACGGCAGTGATGCCAAGAATGCGTCCAAGATCAAAATCGGATGCATTATGCTGGGCGATGAGACTGAAGGTTATACCGCAGCGCACATCAACGGCATTAAGGCAGCAGCAGAGGAACTCGGACTTTCCGACAGCCTTGTATGGAAGTATAAGGTAGGTGAGAGCTCCGCCTGCTACGACGCAGCAGTCGATCTGGTAGGACAGGGCTGCAATATTATTTTCTCCAACAGCTACGGCCATCAGACATACATGGTACAGGCAGCGCAGGAGTATCCTGATGTGACCTTTGTCGCAATGACCGGTGATTTCGCCGCAATCTGCGGATTGTCCAACTTTAAGAACGCATTCACAAGCGTTTACGAGTCCCGCTACGTATCCGGTGTTGTTGCCGGAATGAAGCTGCAGGAGCTTCTGGCTGACGGAACCCTCAGCACAGAGACACAGCCCGGAAGCTTCGACGCTGACGGAAACGTAAAGATCGGCTATGTAGGCGCTTATCCTTACGCAGAGGTTGTCTCCGGTTACACCGCTTTCTTCCTCGGCATCCGCAGCATTGTTCCCAACGTTGCAATGGAAGTTGAATATACGAACTCCTGGTTTGATATTGACAAGGAGGGTGCAGCAGCAGAGTCCCTGATCGCAGACGGATGTGTAATCATCGGCCAGCACGCAGACTCCACCGGCGCTCCCGCAGCAACCCAGAAGCTTCACGACAACGGAACGATCTGCTATTCCGTAGGCTACAACATCGACATGAGAGAGACAGCACCGACCGCAGCGCTTACCTCCGCGACAAACAACTGGAAGGTATATTACAAGCACGCTATGGAGTGCATGCTCAACGGCACCGAGCTTGAGGCTGACTGGGCAGAGGGCTTCGCCCAGGATGCGGTTGCCATCACCGAGCTGAGCGACTCCTGCGCGGCAGGAACCGCAGAGAAGGTTGCAGAGGTTGAGGCAGCACTGAAGAACGGAACGCTGCATGTATTTGATACCGATACCTTTACGGTTGGCGGCGAGAAGGTGACAACAGCTCCCTGCGATCTGTCCTTTATGGACTGGTCTGTCGGCAAGGCAATCTACGAGGGCGAGACCGTTGAGGCAATCAAGGACGGTTACTTCTCTGAGTCCACATTCAGAAGTGCGCCTTACTTCCAGCTCCGTATCGACGGCATCACCGAGAACGCTAACTAAATCAAATAAAGACGTGAAAAGAGGACGTGTAATCTGTCCTCTTTTTGCGTAAACAGCGCCATAAACAGAAAGGAATCAGCCCTATGGAATGTGCGATCCAGCTCAAACATGTCACTAAGACGTTCGGAACGGTGACGGCAAACAGGGATGTCTCCATGGAGATTTATAAGGGAGAGATCCTGTCCCTGCTGGGTGAAAACGGCAGCGGTAAGACAACACTTCTGAACATGATCGCCGGTATCTATTATCCTGATGAGGGTGAAGTGCTGGTGAACGGAAAGCCGGTGGAAATCCGGTCGCCCAAGGATGCCTATGATCTCGGAATCGGAATGATCCACCAGCACTTCAAGCTGGTAGATGTCTTCACCGCAACCGAGAATATTGCGCTGGGATTAGATAAGAAGGAAAAATTCGATCTGAAACAGATCAAGAAGAAGGCGCAGGATATCTGTAAGAAATATCACTTTGACATGGATTTTGACCAGAAGGTCTACACCATGAGCGTATCCCAGAAGCAGACCCTTGAGATTATCAAGGTGCTGTACAGGGGAGCGGATATTCTGATCCTGGACGAGCCCACTGCCGTTTTGACCCCACAGGAAACAGAGAAGCTCTTTGAAGTCATCCGCAATATGAAGGCGGACGGCAAATCGGTTGTCATCATCACGCACAAGCTCCACGAGGTGCTGGAGATCTCCGACCGGGTAAGCATTCTTAGAAAGGGCGAGTATGTCGGCAGCGTCGACACCAGGGATGCGGACGAGAGCCTGCTGACGGAGATGATGGTCGGCAAGAAGGTCGAGCTGAATATCGACAGACCGGAGCCGGAGAACCCGATCAAGAGACTTGAGGTAAGAAACCTTTCCGTTATCAACGAGGACGGAGTCAGTGTGCTGAAGGACATTTCCTTTGACGCGTACGGCGGGGAGATTTTAGGAATCGCCGGTGTCTCCGGCAACGGCCAGAAGGAGCTGCTCGAGGCAATCGCCGGACTGCAGCCGGTTGTGGAGGGAGGAAGCATTCTCTACTATAATTCGGAGGACGGTGACGGACCTTCCATGGAGGTTGTCGGCAAGAATCCCAGAATCATCCGCAGCGCGGGCATTCATATGTCCTTTGTGCCGGAGGATCGTCTCGGAATGGGTCTGGTCGGTTCAATGGGCATGACGGGAAACATGATGCTCAAGAGCTATGACAAGGGCAAGAGCTTCCTGACAGACAGGAAGAAGCCGAAGGATCTCGCACAGTCGATCATGGAGGAGCTGGAGGTCGTTACCCCCGGCATCAACACTCCTGTGTCGAGGCTGTCCGGCGGCAATGTGCAGAAGGTTCTGGTCGGACGTGAGATCTCAGCGTCGCCGGTCGTGCTGATGACGGCGTATGCGGTGCGCGGACTGGATATCAATACCTCATACACGATCTACGAGCTGCTGAACAAGCAGAAGAAAAAGGGCGTGGCAGTCATCTATGTCGGAGAGGATCTGGATGTACTGCTGGAGCTCTGTGACAGGATACTGGTACTCTGCGGCGGCAGGGTGAACGGCATTCTGGATGGCAGAACGGCGACCAAGGAAGAGGTTGGTCTTCTGATGACGAAGCTGAAAAAGAATGGAACAGAGGAAAAGGGAGGTGGGCAGAGTGAGTAATCCGCAGAAAAGAGAGCCGTTGATGCGTGTTGTCAAAAAGGACGGCGCGACAATGGGAGAGAAGATCTGGGCGCGTGCGGCGGCAATTCTGCTTGCCCTTGTACTGGATGCGTTGTTCATTTTCTTTGTCACGGGCTTAAATCCGTTTTCGGTCTATGTCGTGATGTTTAAGGGAACCTTCGGAACCTCGATCCGCTTTTCGTGGGCGATGCGTGACCTTGTCTCCCTGCTCTGTATCGGCGTTGCGCTTGCACCGGCATTCAAGATGAAGTTCTGGAATATCGGCGCGGAGGGCCAGGTGCTGATGGGCGGACTGATGACGGCGCTCATCATGGTCTACTGGGGAAATAAGCTGCCTGCTCCCGTGCTGTTCCTTGTGATGCTTCTCACGAGCGTGGTTGTCGGAGGCATCTGGGGACTGATTCCCGCATTTTTCAAGGCGAAGTGGAAGACGAACGAGACCCTGTTCACACTGATGATGAACTATGTGGCGACGAGCTTTGTCGCCTGTGCCGTAAATATCATGCGCGGACAGGCATCCAGCCTCGGAAAGCTGAACATGGGAACACAGGAAGGCTGGTTCCCGCAGCTGTTCGGACAGAGATACAATATCAATATCATCGTTGTGCTCGTGCTGACCTTCGTGATGTATTTCTATCTGAAATATACAAAGCACGGCTATGAAATCAGCGTTGTCGGCGAGTCCGAGAACACGGCACGCTATGCCGGAATCAATGTCGCAAAGGTCATCATGCGGACGATGGCAATTTCCGGAGCCATCTGCGGACTGTGCGGCTTCCTGATTGTCTGCGGACGTGACCAGACGATCTCGACGACGACGGCGGGTGGAAACGGATTTACGGCGATCATCGTTGCATGGCTTGCCAAGTTCAACACCTTCTACATGGCATTGATCGCATTCCTGCTCATCTTTTTACAGAAGGGCGCTGCGGAGATCGCTTCTGCCTACGGACTGAACGATTATGCGGCATCCATCATAACCGGAATCATTCTTTTCTGCATTCTGGGAAGCGAGTTCTTCATTAATTATAAGGTAATTTTCCGCTCCGGAAAGGAGGCAAAGTAGTATGAGCAATCTGATTGCATGGATTATCAGAGCGATCCCCTTCGGCACGATCATCATGTACGGTGCAATGGGAGAGATCGTTACGGAAAAGTCGGGTAATCTGAATCTTGGTGTGCCCGGAATCATGTATCTGGGCGGCTTTGCCGGCTTTGCCAGCGCGTTTTACTATGAGAACAACGCGGCATCACCGAATGCCTTTGTCTGTGTGCTGCTGTCCTTTGTATGCTGTATCGCGGCTTCCGTGCTGGGCGGTCTGATCTACAGCTTCCTCACAATTTCGCTCCGTGCGAACCAGAACGTTACCGGTCTTGCGCTGACGACCTTCGGTATGGGTGTTGCGAACTTTTTCGGCGTGTTCATCTTAAACGGTAAGAGCTACACCGCCGCACCGCTTGCCAACAGCGCCTATGCCCATAAGATCCCGGTTCTGTCTGAGCTGGGCGTGGTCGGACAGGTCATTTTCGGTTACGGCTTTCTGGCATATGCGGCGATCCTGCTCGCTGTGCTGCTGCATATTTTCCTGAATAAGACAAGAGCGGGACTGAATCTCCGCGCGGTCGGGGAGAACCCGGCAACGGCGGATGCAGCCGGAGTCAATGTCACGAAGTACAAGTACCTTGCAACCTGCATCGGCGCGGGCATCTCCGGCATCGGCGGCATGTATTATGTCCTCGATTACAATTCCGGCATCTGGGCGACGACGGGACAGATCGAGGCGCTCGGCTGGCTGGCGGTGGCGCTTGTCATCTTCACGACATGGAGACCGCTCAACGCGATCTGGGGCGCTTACCTCTTCGGCGTTCTGTACTGGCTGTATCAGTTCCTGCCGAGCCTGATGGGCTTCACGGTGGCGAGCTATGTCACCGATCTGATCCAGATGGTTCCCTATGTGGTGACGATCGTTGTGCTGATTGTGACGAGCCTGCACAAGAAAAAAGAAAACCAGCCACCGGAACATCTGGGGCTGGCATACTTCAGGGAAGAACGTTAGTATTTTTACAATACGGACAGAATCAGGATCTCGACGCTCATCATATCGTTCATGCGTCCGGTCTTGACGGCTGCCTCTGCCTCCACACACTGCTGCACTGCGCGGCGGAGTGTGGAGGTTTTGAATTTTGCTGCCTGATTCAGAACCTTCTGGGCAATGAAGGGCGGCACGCCGAGCTTGGAGCCGATCGTGCGGTTGTCGTGCCCCTTTATTTTCATTTCCTTTGCCTGGAGCAGCATATTACACTGTCTGGCGATGAGGAAGAGGATACGCATGGGAGGCTCCTTCAGTGCGAGTAGATCATAATACAGCTCAAGGGCTGCCTTCTGCTTCCGGTCTGCAATCGCGTTAATCATATCAAAGATGTGGTTGCTGATGCGGGTGGTGCACACTGCCTCCACATCCGCGTCCGTGACGACATCTCTGTCCATGCAGTAGCAGATCAGCTTCTCAAGCTCCATCTGTATATTATCCATGTCGGTTCCGGTCTTGGAGATAATGAGCTGAACCGTGTTCTCGGTGATCTTTTTCCCATCCCTTCCCAGTGTTCCGGCAATCCAGCGCTTTAAGGTGTTTTCATCCTGAACGGTAAAGTCTGCGGCATAGCCCTTCGACTGGACGGTCTTGAAGAGCTTGCTTCTCTTGTCAACCTCGCTCTCCGTGAAGACGAAATAAGTTGATTCACAGGGGGAGGTGAGGTATTCGGCGAGTTTTTCGCCGCCGGATTTGAACAGGCCGCTGTCGGAGATGAAGATGACGCGGCGCTCTGCGAGAAAGGGCAGAGTTTCCGCGAGGTCGATGATCTCACCGACAGGGATATCCCTGCCGCTGTAAAAGTGGACGTTCATCGTGTCTCCGTCGGAGCAGAGGGCAGCCTGAAGCTTCTGGCGGTACTGTCTGCGGAGATAGCGTTCCTCCCCGTAGAGCAGATAGATCTGTTTGAAATTATTCTGCTTGATGTCCTCGGCAATCTGTCTCATGGGAGACCTCCCTTTTTGTGTTTTACGGCTTCAAATTTCATTATTCCCATACATCGGATGCTTGTCAATACAATTTTTGAGGGGAATCTGTAGAATGGCGCGGTATGAACGCGCCTTGTCGGCTTTTTTGGCGGCAGAGGGCGAAAAGCGCGATGGCTTGGAGTTGCTGTATCAAACTTTATGGCTTTATAATGGAAAAGTACGAAATTTTGACTTTTTTGAATCCGGAGGTAAATTCATGGAGCAACTGAACCTTACTGCTGCGAAAGATAATGAGAGAATATACAAGATTTTAGGAGATCTGATGAATGGGGACAAGGAATTCCAGATCATGATCACAGTACCTTCCGCAAAGACTGACAGCAATCGTACAGTGCCTGAGCAGCCGAAGCAGAAGGAAGTTGTGAGAGATCTGGAGCAGGATGTCACGGACATGATACATGAGATAGGCGTCCCGGCACATATCAAGGGCTATCAGTATCTGCGGGATGCGATCATGATGTCGGTGGAGGACCCGGGAATGATCAGCTCGATCACGAAGATCCTCTATCCGACGATAGCGAAACGCTTTCAGACGACGCCGAGCAGAGTCGAGAGGGCGATCCGCCATGCGATCGAGGTTGCGTGGAGCCGCGGCAGGATGGAGACGCTGGACGCGCTCTTCGGCTACACCATCGACACGGGAAAGGGAAAGCCGACAAATTCAGAGTTCATCGCACTGATTGCCGACAAGATCCGTCTGTCCTACAGGGAGTAGTAACGCGAGCTTTTTTCAAAGAAGTACTTTCCACTGAAAAGATACTGGTGTATAATCAATATGTGTACCTTGAATGAAAGCGGTGGAGGGATTGTAATGAAGAAGATTCTTTTTGCGGCATCAGAGGGTGTTCCTTTTATTAAGACTGGAGGGCTGGCAGATGTGGTTGGCTCCCTTCCGAAGTGCATCGACAAAAACTACTTTGATGTCAGGGTCATTATTCCGAAATATGCCTGCATGAAGCAGGAGATGAAAGACAAAATGCGCTATGTCGGCCATTTCTACATGGATTTCAACTGGAAGAACGAGTATGTCGGAATCCTTGAGGCGGAGGTAGATGGCGTACATTATTACTTTATTGATAACGAATATTATTTCAGCGGTTCCAAGGTGTACAGTGATGATCCGAGATGGGAGATTGAGAGATATGCTTATTTCTCCAAGGCAGTTCTTTCCGCACTGCCGACCATCGGCTTCCAGCCGGATGTCATTCATTGCCACGACTGGCAGACGGGACTGATTCCTGTCTACATGAAGGAGCGCTTCCGCGGCGGAGACTTCTTCCGGAACATGAAATCGGTGATTACAATACATAACCTGAAATTTCAGGGAAGATGGGATACGAAGACAGTGCAGAGCATCACGGGACTGCCTGAGTATTATTTTACGCCGGATAAGCTGGAGGCGTACAAGGATGCAAATCTGCTGAAGGGCGGAATTGTCTACGCGGATGCGGTGACGACGGTGAGCGAGACTTATGCGGAGGAGATCAAGACGCCCTTCTACGGAGAGGGGCTGGACGGACTGCTGCGTGCCAGAAGCGGCGATCTGCGCGGTATCGTCAACGGCATCGATTACACGGACTTTAACCCGGAGACGGACAAGAATATTGTCAAGCCCTACAATGCGGTCAATTTCCGCAAGGAGAAGGTCAAGAATAAGCGGGCTTTGCAGCAGGAGCTGTCTCTGCGGCAGGATGACAAGAAGATGATGATCGGTCTGGTGTCGAGACTCACGGATCAGAAGGGACTTGATCTGATTGCCTATGTCATGGATGAGCTGTGCCACGACGATATTCAGTTTGTTGTCCTCGGAACCGGCGAGGAACGCTATGAGAATATGTTCCGGCATTTTGACTGGAAGTACGGAGATAAGGTTTCTGCGAATATTTACTATTCAGATGCGCTGTCACACAAGATCTATGCGGCGTGTGACGCCTATCTGATGCCGTCCCTGTTTGAGCCGTGCGGGCTGAGCCAGCTGATGGCGCTGCGCTACGGAACCATCCCGATTGTGAGGGAGACAGGTGGTCTGAAGGATACCGTGCAGCCATATAATGAATATGAGAGCACGGGAACAGGCTTCAGCTTTACAAATTACAATGCACATGAGATGCTGCAGATTGTCCGCTACGCAGAGCATATTTACTACGACAAAAAGCGTGAGTGGAACAAGCTGGTTGACAGAGCGATGGCGGCGGACTTCTCATGGAATGTATCAGCCCGGAAATATCAGGAAATGTATGACTGGCTGGTTCCGTAAATGTAATTCAACGGCAGGATGAGAGAGATGGGAAAGAAAAGCGCAAAGAACAATTTCATCATGCAGGCGGGTATTCTGGCTGCTGCCGGAATCATCAGCAGGATTATAGGGCTCCTTTACAGGAGCCCTTTACATAGTGTCATCGGAGATCTCGGACTGGGCTTTTATCAGTCGGCATACACCTTCTATACGATCGTGCTGCTGATTTCCTCCTACAGTATACCGGCGGCTGTCTCCAAGGTAATCGCGCAGAAGCTGGCGGTGAAGGAGTACCGGAACGCACACAGGATCTTCCGCTGTGCGCTGGGCTATGTGCTCGTGGTCGGCGGAGCGGCAAGCCTGTTTTTGTTTTTCGGGGCGGGACTGCTCGTGGAGGAGGCCGCCGTGCCGGTGCTGCGGACATTCGCACCCACCGTCTTTATCTACGGAATGCTGGGGGTGCTGCGGGGATATTTTCAGGCACATAAGAGCATGGCGCAGACCTCCGTGTCGCAGGTGCTCGAGCAGGTGGCAAACGCGGTGGTATCGGTCGGAGCGGCGTATCTTCTGATTAAGAATACCATGGGAACGCTGGAAATGCCGGTGGAGGAGACGGAGCAGATCCTGCGGGCGACGAAGGGAGCGATCGGAAGTGCGCTGGGAACCGGCGTGGGTGTTCTGGTGGCGCTGCTTTTCATGCTCGCGGTCTATAAGCTCAACAAGAGCTTTATCGACCGGAGAATCCGCTATGACCGGCACCCGGAAGTGGATTCCTACCGGGAAATCCTGAAAATGATTACGATGGTTGTAACGCCCTTTGTTTTAAGCACTGCCATTTATAATCTGAACGATACGATCAACAATGCCTTCTATACCAAGATTTATCTCAAGGTGAGGGAGCTTGACACAGTGGGTACCTACTCCGGCTGGGGGGTTCTCTCGGGACAGGCGCTGACCATATCGAAAATTCCGATTGCCTTTGCGTCGGCGATGGCAGCGGCAATGATTCCGACGGTGGCGCAGCTGATTGCAGCGCGGAATGTGGAAGGGGCAAAGGATAAGATCGGCGTGGCGGTGAAGACAACGATGATTATATCCATCCCCTGTGCGGTGGGGCTGTTTGTGCTTGCCCGCCCCGTGACCTGTCTGCTGTTCCCGGCGAACACGCAGGCATCGGAGGATCTGGCGACCGGACTGCTGATGGCACTGGCAATCTCGATCGTCTTCTATGCGCTGTCTACGCTGAACAGCCAGATATTGCAGGGACTCGGCAGGATGAATGTGCCGATTGTCAATGCGGCGATTGCACTGGGGTTTCAGACCGTGGTCGTTGTCGTCCTGTTGTTCTTTACAAAGCTGGATCTGTACAGCGTCGTCATTGCAAACATTATCTATTCGGGGATCATGTGTGTGCTGAACCAGCTTGCTGTGCAGAAGGCGATCGGCTACCGGCAGGAGATCATGCGCACCTTTGTCATACCGCTGCTGGCCTCCGCGTTTATGGGAGCTGTGGCATGGGCGGTCTATGAGGGATTTCTTCTTATGACAAAATCACCGAGAATATCGGTCATTCCGGCTGTACTGATCGGCGCGGCGGCTTACTTTGCACTGCTGATCCTGTTCAGAGGGGTTACGGAGACAGAGCTGCGTGGCTTCCCGAAGGGACACCTGCTGGTGCGCCTTGCGAAGAAGTGCAGGCTGATGAAATAAAAAGGTAGGGAACAGAAGCGATGCTGTATATCATGAGACATGGAAAAACGGACTGGAATGCCCTTCATAAGCTGCAGGGGCGGACGGATATTCCTCTGAACGAGGAGGGGCGCGCAATGGCGAGGGCTGCGAGAGAGCAGTACCGGGAGGTGCATTTTGACATCTGCTATTGTTCCCCGCTGAAAAGGGCGAGGGAGACGGCGCAGATCTTTCTTGAGGGAAGGAATGTCCCGGTTCTGTATGACGACCGGCTGCAGGAGATGAGCTTCGGCATCTATGAGGGGGTCGAAAACTCCTTTCAGAAACCGGACTGTCCGATCAATACGCTCTTCTTTGACCCGGCAGCTTACAGGGCGGTAGAGGGTGGAGAAAGTCTGGAAGAGCTGTACGCGAGGACGGAGGAGTTTTTAAAACAGGTGGTGGAGCCGGAGCTTGCGGCGGGAAAGAGCGTTCTGATCGTCGGGCATGGGGCGATGAATTCCAGTATCGTCTGTCAGGTGAAGAAGATCCCGCTTGCCGATTTCTGGAGCGCAGGAATTGAAAACTGTAAGCTGATGAGGCTGATTTAACGGATAAAATGCCGTGCGGGAGCTACGGCATCGGAGAGTACGGATGGAGAAATGGTATGTCGCCGCAAAGAGAGCGGATTTTAATAAGTGGGCGGAGGAGTTCGGGATCAGCCCGGTGCTGGCGCGTATTCTGCGCAACAGGGAGCTGACGGAGGAGACGGAGATCCGGAAATTTCTCTGGGGAACCCTGCAGGACTGTTATTCGCCGTGGCTGCTGAAGGACATGGACAAGGCGGTGGAGCTGATTCTGGAAGCGGTGGCGGAGGGCTGCCATATCCGTGTCATCGGGGATTACGATGTGGACGGCATCTGTTCGTCCTACATTCTGACGAAGGGCTTGCAGCTGGTCGGCGCGAAAGCGGACACGGCGATTCCGCACCGGATTCATGACGGCTACGGGCTGAATGAGCATCTGATCGAGGAGGCGAGGGCGGACGGCGTCGGCATGATCGTCACCTGCGACAACGGAATTGCCGCTGCACCGCAGATTGAGCTGGCGGATTCCTACGGTATCCGTGTAATTGTCACGGATCACCATGAGGTGCCGTTTAGGCTGGAGAAAAATGCGGACGGAGAGGAAGTCCGCAGGGAGCAGCTGCCGCCGGCACTGGCAGTCATTGATCCGAAGCAGGAGCAGTGCGGCTATCCGTTTCCGGGCATCTGCGGAGGCGTTGTGGCGTATAAGCTGATCGGGGCGATCAGGGAGAAGACCGGAAACGCGCAGCTCGGGGAAGCGATGGAGGAGCTGCTGGAATTTGCGGCGCTCGCTACGGTCTGCGATGTCATGGAGCTGAAGGACGAGAACCGTATTCTTGTCAGGGAAGGCTTAAAGAGAATGAAAAATTCGCGGAATCCGGGGCTTCGGGCGCTGATGGAGGTCAACCAGATCGAACCGGCAAGGCTGAATGCCTATCACCTCGGCTTTGTCATCGGGCCATGTCTGAATGCGACGGGGCGGCTTGACACGGCGGAGCGCGGTCTGGAGCTTTTACAGAGCCGGACGAAGGTGGAGGCGATGAGCGCGGCGAGGGAGCTCAAAGAGCTGAATGACAGCCGGAAGAATCTGACGCTGAAGGGAGTCGAGGAGGCGGAGAGCTATATCGCGGAGCACGGCACGACAAAGGACAAGGTCATGATTATCTTTCTGCCTGAGGTGCATGAGAGCCTTGCCGGCATTATCGCGGGAAGAATCCGGGAGAGATATAACCATCCGGTGTTTATCCTGACGAGAGGTGAGGAAGGCGTCAAGGGCTCCGGGCGTTCCATAGAGGGCTATCATATGTATGATGCCATGACCGGGGTGAAGCAGTATTTTACGAAATTCGGCGGTCATGCGATGGCGGCGGGACTTTCCATGAAGGAGGAAGACATCGAGAGTCTGCGTCGGGACATTAATGCAGAGTGTACGCTTGAAGAGGAGGATTTCGCGGTGCGGGTGCACATTGATGTGCCGATGCCGCTGGATTACGGAACGGAAGAACTGGCGGACGAGCTGGAGCTGCTGGAGCCCTTCGGGGTCGGCAATCCGAAGCCGCTGTTCGCCCAGAAGGAGCTGCTGTTTTTGTCGGGGGTGCGGATGGGGGCAAACAGGACCTGTGCGAGATACACGGTGAGAACGCCGGACGGTGCGGTCAGACAGCTTGTCTACTTCGGTGATCTGGAGCGCTTCGGAGCGTTTCTGGATGAGAAGTACGGCACCGGAAGCGGCGAAGCACTCTATGCGGGCGGCGTGCAGCTTAAGCTGTCTGTCGTCTACCAGCTGGGAAAGAACACCTACAGGGGGCAGACCCAGCTGCAATATATTATGCAGAATTATTGTTAGAAGACTTATTCCGGGATGAGTCTGATCCCGGAGATGTCGCTGTCGATCGCCATGGAGTAATTGGTATAGTAGACAACGAATCCTGGCTTGGCTCCGGCGGGCTTTTTCACATGCTTTTTCTGGATATAATCGATCTCGACCTTTTCCTGTTCCCTGCCCTTGGAGTAATAGGCGGCGAGCCTTGCCGCCTCCTCGAAGGTGCGGTCGGGCAGTTCACCGGAATTTCCGGCTTTCACGACAACGTGCGAGCCGGGAATTTTTTTTGCGTGGAACCACCAGTCGTTGCCCGTGGCGAATTTGAAGGTCAGCTCATCGTTCTGGTAATTGTTTTTCCCGACGTACATATCAAAGCCGTCGCTGCTGACATAATGGAAGGGCTTGCTGGTAAAGCGCTGTTTCTTCGCATTGCCCTTATGGCGGAGGTAGCCGCTCTGGACGAGCTCGTCCCTGATCTCGGCGAGATCCTCTTCGTGGAGGGCGATGTCGAGGGAGGCGGAGACGGACTCCAGATGGTCGATCTCCGACTTGACCTCCTCGGTCAGCTGTGAAAGCGCCTCGTAGGTGCGCTTCAGCTTGTTGTATTTGTCGAAGTATTTCTTCGCGTTTTCCGTGGCGGTGAGCGTCGGATCGAGAGGAATCGTCACATTTTCGTTGGTGTAATAATTGAGGGCTTCCAGACTCTTTGCACCGGGGGCGGCGCTGTAGCCGTAGGTATTTAACAGCTCTCCGTAAATGCGGTAGGTATCCCGCTTTTCCGTGTCCTTCATCTGGCGGAGCTGGAGGTCGTATTTCTTGACATTGCGCTCCAGAGCCGTCTGCACAATCCTGCGCAGATCCGAGGATTTCTGGCGGATGCGGGTCAGGGTGTTCTTTTCGGCATAGTAAGCCTCGAGAAGCTCCGACATGGAGGCGTAGGTCACGGTGTGATCGTCGGAAGCGCCGGCATGGTCGTACATTGTCAGCGGCATTGCGCAGAATTCCACGGGCTTTCCGGCGGTGTAGGCGATGTTGGGGGTAAAATGCTCCTCACGGATGGCTGTGACCATGCGGGTCAATGCCGCGTACAGATTCTGATAATCGGTTTCCGTGAGTGCGGCTGTCGGCTGTTCCCCGTCGATCCGTGCCTCATAGCATAGCTCCTGCGCGAGAATGGGGGAGATGCCGGTGAAGCTCCTGTACAGTGCCTTGAAGGCGGGCTGGGGTTTTCCGGAGAGCCGTTGCCGGAAGGTGGCATAGTCTGTGTTCAGGGCGTCCAGCTTGTCCTGTGTCTGCGCGACAAAATAGGGCTTGCCGGGGAGAACCTCGCGGACGGAGCTGACAGCGGCGGAGACGCGCTTGATGCTGTCGATGATCGTGTCGTCATCGTTGCAGAAAATTATGTTGCTGTGCTTGCCCATAATCTCGACCACGAGAGTCTTATGACGGAGGTCGCCCATCTCGTCAAGGTGCTCGATCTGGATATGGACGATACGCTCCAGACCAGGCTGCGTAATATCCGTGATGCGCCCGTTCTGTAAATGCTTGCGCAGCAACATACAGAAGTTCGGGGCGGTCATGGGGCTTACCTTTCCTGTTTGGGTCAGATAAATCAACGGCAGGGAGGCGTCGGCGGAAATGACGAGGCGCTTCTGGCCTGTCGACTGCTTGACCGTCAGGAGAAGTTCGTCGCTCTCCGGCTGGGCAATCTTGTAGAGCCGCCCGCCGATCAGTTCTTTTTTCAGTTCGCTTACTACGTTCGCTATTGTAACACCATCAAATGCCATGGCTGAATCCTCGCTTTTCTGATACTTTACAGGCGTTTGCGAAACTCGTTTTTTCGCAAGTGACGTTGCACAAAATGCACAGACCACCGCAGGCACGCTTTCGCTACCTTCCGCTCGCAGCGGTGCATAAGTCTCCACAGTACGGAGACTAAGCACCGGCGGCTCCAGAGTGCGCTGCTTGCGGTCATGTGCATCCTGCGCAACTGTTATCTGAAATGTGTGAGCTTCACAATTACCTATGATACTTTAATGCCTGTGATCCAGTATAGCAGATGCGCCCGCAAAATGCCAGCCCTACCGGCGAGGGCTGAGTTGTTGCCGAAATTAAAATAAAAACTTGCTAGAAAAATGAAAATCCTGTATACTGGTATAGGTGGGAACGGTTGCCCCTTGAGAAAGGGGAAGACAAGGCGTAAAGACAAAAAAAACTTGATTCCTCAAGCGAAAAGTGGTAATGTAGCAATAAAGGTACAACTGCTTATAAGGTGGTTGGGCATATATAAAGTGAGTAGATAATCCACCCTCCCTACTGTCAAGTTTCAAGGGTGGTTTTCTATGTATTGTAACCTAGCTAAAGCAAAATAAATTGTGCGAAGCACAGATTGGAGTGCTGATGATAAAGAGCATGACCGGCTTTGGCCGATGCGAAGTCACAGAGAACAACCGGAAATTCACGGTGGAGATGAAGGCGGTCAACCACCGCTATCTTGATATGAATATTAAGATGCCAAAGGCCTTGAATTTCTTTGAGTCGGCAATTCGGACCGAATTAAAGAATTACGTCTCCAGAGGAAAGGTGGATATTTTTATAACCTATGAGGATCTCTCGGAGCACACCTCAAAGGTCTGCTATCACAGGGAGATTGCCGAGGAATACCTGACCTATCTCCGCCAGATGGCAGAGGACTTCGGGCTGGACAATGATATTCGTGTCTCCACCCTGTCGAAGTACCCGGAGGTCTTTACCATGGATGAGGCGGGCGTAGATGAGGAGGAGCTCTGGAAGGAGTTACAGAAGGCTGTGGACGGTGCGGCGGAAAAGTTTGTGGAGAGCCGTATCACAGAGGGTGAGCATCTGAAAGATGATCTGCTGGAGAAGCTTGACGGTATGCTGTCACTTGTCGATTTCATTGCAAAGCGCTCACCGCAGATCACGGCAGAGTACCGGAAGCGGCTGGAAGAGAGAATGCGGGAGATTCTGGGCGACAATTCCGTAGACGAGAGCAGATTGCTGACAGAGGTTGCTATCTTTGCGGATAAAGTATGCGTGGATGAGGAGATTGTCAGACTCCGCAGTCATATCGAGACGACAAAGAAAGTGCTGCAGGAGGGCGGTTCCATCGGGCGGAAGCTCGATTTCATTGCGCAGGAGATGAACCGGGAGGCAAATACGACTTTGGCCAAGGCGAACGATCTCGAGATTTCAAACTGTGCCATTGAACTCAAGACGGAGATTGAAAAAGTCCGCGAACAGATACAGAATATCGAGTAGCACAGCGGAAGCAGAAAGGTGGAGACATGGCTAATTTAATCCATATTGGCTTTGGAAACATTGTGAATACGGATAAGATTGTTGCCATCGTCAGCCCGGAATCTGCACCGATGAAGCGCCTTGTGCAGAGCGCGAGGGAAAATGGCATGGCAATCGATGCCACGCAGGGCAGGAAGACCAAGTCGGTCTTAGTCATGGAAAACAGCCAGATTGTTTTATCCGCGCTTTTGCCGGAGACAATCTCCGGTCGTGTGAAAACGGGACAGGACGAGGCGGATGCCATGAGCGAAGACGCGGAGAAGTCTGAGACAGAGGGATTACCGCAGAGCGCGGAAATTTAGGAGAACATATGGAACAGAGAGGAATTCTGATGGTTTTGTCCGGTTTTTCGGGAGCCGGCAAGGGAACGCTTGTGAAAGCGCTCCTCAAGAAGTATAATGACTATGCACTTTCCATTTCGATGACAACGAGAGCGCCCAGAGAGGGCGAGCGCGACGGAGTGGAATACTTTTTCTCCACAAGGGAAAAGTTTGAGGAGACGATCGTCAACAACGGACTGATCGAATATGCATTGTACTGCGGCAACTATTACGGAACACCGCGTGCTTATGTCGAGGAGCAGATGGCTGCCGGCAAGAATGTGATTCTGGAAATTGAAATCCAGGGGGCATTGAAAATTAAGGAGAAGTTCCCGGAGAGCCTGCTGATCTTCGTGACACCGCCAAGCGCGGATGAACTGAAGCGGAGGCTGGAGGGAAGAGGGACTGAGAGCGCGGATGTGATTGCGCAGCGCCTTGCCCGTGCGACAGAGGAATCAGAAGGTATAGAAGCCTATGATTATATAGTGGTTAATGATGATCTGGACACCTGTGTGGACGAGGTTCACCGACTGGTGGAGGCGGCGCGCAGAGCGCCTGTCAGATGTCAGGACTTCATAAAAGAAATCAGAGAGGAACTGAAAAAGTTCTCGAAAGGAGCAAATTAATCATGTTACATCCGTCTTATTCCGATTTAATGAAAGTTGTAAACAGCGAGGTTGAGCCCGGCGAAGCACCGGTAGTAAACAGCCGTTATTCCATTGTTATGGCGACATCAAAGCGTGCAAGACAGATCATTGCAGGCGAGGAGCCGCTGATAAACGGCAAGGATAAGAAGCCGCTGTCAATCGCTGTTGAGGAACTGAACGAGGGTCTGATCAAGATTCTCGGCGACGAAGAATAAAGAAAGTGGAAGTAGCTGGTATTTTGCCAGCTACTTTAGGTATAGGGAAATTTTTATGAAGATTATGTTTGTATCGCTGGGTTGTGATAAGAACCTTGTCGACACAGAGATGATGCTGGGAATGCTGCAGCAGAAGGGCGTTACCTTCACGGATGATGAGACGGAGGCGGATGTTGTCGTAGTGAATACCTGCTGTTTCATCGGAGATGCCAAGGAGGAGAGCATCAACACACTGCTGGAAATGGCGGAGCTTAGAAAGAGCGGCAGTATCCGGGCATTGCTCGCAACGGGATGTCTCGCACAGCGCTACCGGGAGGAGATACAGAAGGAGATCCCGGAGGTGGATGCAATTCTCGGCACCATGGCGATTGAGGAAATCGTTGAGGCGGTTGAACAGGTATTGCAGGGAGAGCGTCACAACCATTTCAGGGAACTGAACAGCGCACCGGCATCCTACAGGGACAGAGTGCTGACGACGGGCGGGCATTTCGCCTATCTTAAAATCGCCGAGGGCTGCAACAAGCGCTGCACCTACTGCATCATTCCGAAGGTCAGAGGAGATTACCGAAGCATTCCCATGGAGAAGCTGACGGCGCAGGCGGAGGCACTGGCGGAGAAGGGCGTCCGGGAGCTGATTCTTGTCGCGCAGGAGACAACGCTGTACGGTGTTGATCTGTATGGAAAGAAGAGCCTGCCGGAGCTGCTGCACAGACTGGCGGCAATCAGCGGCATCTACTGGATCAGGATACTCTACTGTTATCCGGAGGAAATCACGGAGGAACTCATTGAGACGATCGCGGCGGAACCGAAGGTCTGCCATTATCTGGATATTCCCATCCAGCATGCCTCGGACGAGGTGTTAAGGCGCATGGGCAGACGGACGAACCAGGAGGAGCTGAGACAGTGGATCGGCAGACTGCGCGAGCGCATCCCCGACATCTGCCTGAGAACGACGCTTATCAGCGGCTTCCCCGGGGAGACGCAGGAGGATTTTGAGGAACTGTACCGCTTTGTGAATGAGATGGAATTTGACCGGCTCGGTGTTTTCCCCTATTCTCAGGAGGAGGATACGAAGGCGGCGGAAATGCCCGATCAGGTGTCGGAGGAGGTCAAGTGCTTCCGCAGGGATGAGCTGATGGAGCTGCAGCAGGCGATCGCCTTTGAAAAGGCGGAGCAGATGATCGGCAGGGTTCTCGATGTCATGGTGGAGGGCAAGGTTGCGGACGAGGATGTCTATGTCACGCGAACCTACCGTGATGCGCCTAATGTTGACGGCTACCTGTTCCTCAATACTTCCGCAACCCTGATGACAGGCGATTTTGTGAAGGTTCTGGTGACAGACAGCAATGAATATGATCTGATAGGAGAGATATATCATGAGTAAGATGAATTTACCGAACAAGCTGACGATCTTCAGGGTCATACTGATCCTGCCCTTTGTGCTCCTGCTTCTGGGCGGGCATCATGAGTGGGGATGGTTCCGGGCGGTTTTCGGCGGCATTCTGGAATATGTAGATTATATTGCCCTTGCCATTTTTATCATCGCCAGTCTCACTGATCTTGTCGACGGCAAGATTGCCAGAAAGTATAACATGGTGACGAACTTCGGAAAGTTTATGGATCCTCTGGCAGATAAGCTGCTGGTGAGTGCGGCGATGATCGCCCTCGTGGACATGGGACGTATTCCGGCATGGATCGTTATCATCATTATCAGCAGGGAATTTATTATCAGCGGATTCCGTCTCATCGCGTCCGACAACCATGTTGTCATTGCGGCGAGCTACTGGGGAAAATTCAAGACGACCTTCCAGATGATTATGGTCTGCCTGATGATCGCCAACCTCGGGGCGAAATATGGGTGGATGCAGATTCTGACGGACTGCATCATGTGGATCGCCCTTGCGCTGACAGTGATCTCCCTGATTGATTATCTCGTGAAAAATAAGGATGTCATGAAGGATCAGAAATAACCTGTACGACAGACGAAGCAGACCGGAAAAGTACGAAAAGTGAGGACAGGAAGCGTATGACAGTAGAATTGATTTGTGTTGGAACGGAACTGTTACTTGGAAATATCGTCAACACCAACGCGGCGTATCTCGCCGAGCAGTGCGCAGGACTGGGACTTTCCTGCTACTTTCAGACAGTGGTGGGTGATAATGCGGAGCGGCTGGAGCTGGTGTTGCGGACGGCGATGCAGCGGTCGGATATCGTGATCCTCTCCGGGGGGCTCGGGCCTACGGAGGACGATCTGACGAAGGAGACAGCGGCGAAGGCCTGCGGCAGGAAGCTGGTTCTGCATGAGGCGTCAAAGGCGGCGATCGAAGCCTTTTTCCACAAAAAGGGCGTAGAACCCACGGACAATAACTGGAAACAGGCCATGCTTCCGGAAGAAGGTATTGTTCTGGAGAATAAGAACGGCACAGCGCCCGGTGTTATAATCGAGACGGACAATAACAGACTGATACTGCTTCCGGGGCCGCCCGGAGAGCTGAAACCGATGTTTGAGGAGAGTGTTGTCCCTTATCTTGCCGGGCTGAACGCAAAGGTGATCTGTTCCAAGACGGTCAAGATCTGCGGCGTCGGCGAGAGCAAGGCGGAGACCATGGTGAAGGATCTGATCGACGGACAGACGAATCCGACCATTGCAACCTACGCGAAGACGGGCGAGGTACATATCAGGGTTACGGCGCAGGCAGAGGACAAGAAGGCGGCGACGAAGCTGCTTAAGCCCTATGTAAAGGAATTGAAAAACCGCTTCGGCAATTGTGTCTATACGACGGAGGAGGATATGACGCTGGAGAAGGCGGTCGTGGATCTCCTGCAGGCAAATGAGCTCACGCTGACCTGTGCGGAATCCTGCACGGGGGGTCTGCTTTCCGGCAGGATCATCAATGTCCCCGGTGTCTCCGAGACCTATAAGAGCGGCTATATCACTTACTCCAACAAAGCAAAGCGCAGGCTGCTCGGCGTGAAAAAGCCCACGCTGCAGAAGTATGGCGCTGTCAGCGAAAATGTGGCGGAAGAGATGGTACGGGGAGCGGCATCTACCGCGAAGGCGGACGTTGCGGTCGCCGTGACCGGTATCGCCGGGCCTGACGGGGGAACGGAGGAAAAGCCTGTCGGACTGGTCTATATCGCCTGCGGTGTCAAAGGAAAAGTTACTGTGAAAAAATACCAGTTCTCCGGCAATCGTGCCAAGGTGCGCGAGTCAGCAGTCTCCGCTGCACTTTCCCTTTTGCGGGAGTGCGTGCTGGAGTATTTCAGCAAAGTAACCTTCGGGAAGAAGGATTGAAAAAAGGAGCATTAAAGGGTATGCCTGCTTGGCAGGGGTGCCCTTTAGCGTTACTGTTCACTCCGTTCACAGCAACACGCTTCGCGATGCACACAAAATGCATTTTCAATGCATTTTGGCGCCTGCAAGTCTCGCAAAATTGCATTTCATGCAATTTTGACTTCGCGGAATATGGACTGTGAACAGTAACCCTTTAGCGTATTTTGCGCAGATGGCTGGCGACAAAATTCTTGCAGACAGGACAATTGTATGTTATACTATATCCGTCTGATACTTCGTGAGATTCTGATACCTCATTTTACACGACATGCGTTCGGCATGATGTGTTCCGGCGTTTCGCCACAAGTTTCAGCAAAAAAGAAAAGAGACGGAGGTGATGGCCATTGAGGGAGTTTTAATGGACATAAAAACTGTTATCTTAAAGTTATGATTGACAAATACGAACAAATGTTTTATCCTTAGTTCAATGACAGAACATTTGTTCCTGATAAAAGGAGAACCCAGATGGAAAAAGATGAAAAGCTGAAAGCATTGGATGCGGCGATAAGCCAGATTGAGAAGCAGTACGGAAAGGGTGCGGTCATGAAGCTCGGTGATCCTTCGGCGCAGATGAATGTCGAGACGATCCCTACGGGTGCGCTGAGTCTGGATATTGCGCTCGGGCTGGGAGGCATCCCCAAGGGGAGAATCGTGGAGATCTACGGACCGGAATCCAGTGGTAAGACGACAGTTACGCTTCATATGATCGCGGAAGTCCAGAAGAGAGGCGGAATTGCCGGATTTATTGACGCAGAGCATGCGCTTGACCCGGTCTATGCGAAGAACATAGGCGTGGATATTGATAATCTGTACATCTCGCAGCCAGACAACGGAGAACAGGCTCTGGAAATCACAGAGACAATGGTGCGCTCCGGGGCTGTGGATATTGTTGTGGTAGACTCCGTGGCGGCACTGGTTCCCAAGGCGGAGATCGACGGTGACATGGGAGACAGCCATGTCGGACTTCAGGCGCGTCTGATGTCACAGGCACTGCGTAAGCTGACTGCTGTAATCAGCAAATCAAACTGTACGGTGGTATTTATCAACCAGCTGCGTGAAAAGGTGGGAGTGATGTTCGGCAATCCCGAGACGACAACGGGAGGCCGTGCCCTGAAATTCTATGCATCCGTGCGTCTGGATGTGCGCCGTGTCGAGGCATTAAAGCAGGGCGGAGAGGTGATTGGTAACCGTACCCGCGTGAAGGTCGTAAAGAATAAGATTGCGCCGCCTTTCAAGGAGGCAGAATTTGATATTATGTTCGGTGAGGGAATCTCCATGGTAGGTGACATCCTTGACCTTGCGGCGGACCTCAACATCGTTGTGAAATCCGGTGCATGGTATGCCTATGAGGGAAATAAGATCGGGCAGGGACGTGAGAACGCAAAGCAGTATCTCAAGGAACATGAGGATGTCTGTGAGGAGATATCGAGGAAGGTGCGCGAGCATTACGGCTTTGATGGTGCCGGGAAGACGGACGGTGTTGCGGCAGCTGACAGCGCAGCCGAGGCATCAAAGACGGCAAAAAATAAAAAGGCAGATGCAACAGAATAAGGGGAAGACATGAAAGTAACCGGTGTTGAGGAACTGTCGAAATCCCGGAGCAAGGTTTTCATTGACGGAGAACTGGCATTTGTCCTGTACAGAGGAGAACTGCGCACCTATGGAATCAGAGAGGGCGCGGAACTGGAACAGGCGGACTATGATGCCATCATGGGAGAGGTATTGCCAAAGCGCGCAAAGCTGCGCGCCATGAACCTGCTCACCAAGAGGGAATATACGGAGCAGCAGCTGCGAAGGAAACTGACGGACGGATTTTATCCGCCGGAAGTAATCGACGAGGCGCTCGCATATGTGGCCGGATTTCATTACACGGATGATCTGCGCTATGCCGTCACCTTTATCACGGATCATGAAGCGACAAGGAGCAGGAGACGGATCGAACAGGATCTGACCAGAAGAGGTATTGACAGAAGGACGCTGGAAGCGGCGTGGGCAGAGTGGGAGAGTGACGGCGGTACGCAGGACGAAGCAGCGATGATCCGTGCATTGCTCTCAAAGAAAAGATATGATCCCGAGCACGCTGATATAGCCGAAAAACGCAGGATTTATGCATTCCTTATGCGCAAGGGCTATTCTGCGGAGGCTGTCCGCAGAGCTCTGAGGACAGAAGAACTTGACACTTTTGCTTGACATTGTATTGGAATAAGTTTAAAATTTAACTGTTGTAGAATGCTTGTTTTGTACAATGAAAATCAAATAAAGGAGGTGCTCCTGTAGATGTCGCCATTGATATGGGTTATTATCCTGATAGCGGCTATCGCTGTAACCGCAGTAGTGACCGGGGTGGTTGTTTCGACACTTCAGAAGAAGTCAACTGCTACAACGATAGGAAACGCAGAGGATAAGGCAAGGGAGATTATCGATGAAGCTCTCAAGACGGCTGAAGCAAAGAAGCGGGAATCGCTCCTTGAGGTAAAGGAAGAGTCCATTCGTACCAAGAATGAGCTTGACAAAGAGATCAAGGAACGGCGTGCGGAAGCGCAGCGTTATGAGCGCAGGGTTCAGCAGAAGGAAGAGAACATCGATAAGAAAGCAGACGCCATTGAGAAGCGTGAAGCGAGCCTGTCAGCGAAGGAAGAATCTTTGAATCGGATGAAGGAAGAGGTTTCCAAGCTGAATGAGCAGCGCGTACAGGAACTGGAACGAATTTCCGGGTTGACCTCTGAACAAGCAAAAGACTACTTATTGAAAATTGTTGAAGATGAAGTAAAGCATGAAACGGCTGTGATGATCAAGGAAATGGAGAGTCGCGCCAAAGAAGAAGCAGACAAAAAGGCGAAGGAATATGTAGTGAACGCAATCCAGAGATGCGCAGCAGACCACGTCTCTGAGACTACAATTTCCGTCGTACAGCTTCCGAACGATGAGATGAAGGGAAGAATTATCGGTAGAGAGGGTAGAAATATCCGTACCCTTGAAACGATGACGGGTGTTGATCTGATTATTGATGACACACCTGAGGCAGTTATTCTGTCGGGCTTTGATCCTATCCGTCGTGAGGTTGCGAGAATTGCGCTTGAGAAGCTGATTGTGGATGGACGTATTCATCCCGCGAGAATCGAAGAGATGGTGGAAAAGGCGCAGAAGGAAGTCGAGATCATGATGAAGGAGGAAGGCGAAGCCGCAACGCTGGAGGTTGGCGTTCACGGCATCCATCCCGAACTCGTCAGACTGCTGGGTAAGATGAAATTCAGAACCAGCTATGGTCAGAACGCACTGAAGCATTCCATTGAAGTCGCTCAGTTGTCAGGTCTTCTGGCAGCAGAGATGGGACTTGATGTCAGACTTGCGAAGCGGGCAGGTCTGCTCCATGACATCGGCAAATCCGTGGATCATGAAATGGAAGGATCACATATTCAGCTGGGTGTGGAGCTTTGCAGAAAGTACAAGGAAAATTCCGTTGTCATCAATGCAGTAGAATCCCACCACGGCGATGTGGAACCTACATCCCTGATTGCATGTATTGTACAAGCTGCTGATACAATATCCGCTGCAAGACCGGGGGCTAGAAGGGAGACGCTGGAAACCTATACTAGCAGATTAAAACAATTAGAAGAAATAACAAACAATTTCAAAGGTGTAGATAAATCTTTTGCTATTCAGGCAGGTCGTGAAGTTCGTGTTATGGTTGTGCCGGAACAGATCTCAGATGCCGATATGGTTCTGTTAGCACGCGATATTTCCAAGAAGATTGAAGCTGAAATGGAATATCCGGGACAGATCAAGGTAAATGTGATCCGTGAAAGCCGCGTGATTGATTACGCGAAATAACCGTAAGAACAGTTTTGACTTGAAAATTTCATAAGAAAAGAAGACCGTCGTACAGAAAATGTGCGGCGGTTTTTTATTTTCCTCTTGTGAAAAGGCGATGAATGTAGTATTATATTTCCAATGCCATGTATGATTGTATACAATAATTCAATGATAATCTTAAGGAGGACATATGAAATTGTATCAGGAAATGAGTAAAGAGGAACTGTTGTCATTGAAGAGTCAGCTTGAGCTGCAGTATGAGGATGTAAAGGGAAAGGGGTTAAAGCTGGACATGTCCAGGGGAAAACCCGCTGTAGCACAGCTGGACATGGGGATGGACATTTTTGATGTCCTGAACTCCGAGAGCGACATGAAGAGTGCGGATGGGGTAGATACCAGGAACTACGGCGCACTGGACGGCATTCGCGAGGCGAAAGAGATAATGGCGGATATTATGGGAGTTTCTGCGGAGAATGTCATCGTCTACGGAAATGCCAGCCTCTCAATCATGTATGATACTGTTTCGAGATCCATGACGCATGGTGTGATGGGAAGCACGCCGTGGTGCAAGCTGGATAAGGTGAAGTTCTTATGTCCTGCCCCCGGATATGACAGACATTTTGCGATTACACAGCACTTTGGCATCGAAATGATTACCGTGCCGATGTCACCGGAAGGTCCGGACATGGATATGGTGGAGAAGCTTGTGGCGGAGGATGCAGCGATCAAGGGCATCTGGTGTGTGCCGAAATACTCCAATCCGCAGGGATACTCTTACTCGGATGAAACGGTGAGAAGGTTTGCACGGTTAAAGCCTGCAGCGGAGGATTTCCGTATCTTCTGGGACAATGCCTATGCGATCCATCATCTTTACGAGGACAGACAGGACGAGATACTGGATATTCTCGGAGAGTGTGAAAAGGCCGGAAACCCGGATATGGTATATGAATTCTGTTCCACGTCGAAAATTACCTTTGCAGGCTCCGGACTTGCGGCAATGGCGGCTTCAAAGGGAAACCTTGAGTACGCGAAAAAGTCCATGACGATACAGACGATCGGCTATGACAAGATCAACCAGCTCCGTCATGTCCGCTTCTTTAAGGATTTTAAGGGCGTTCAGGAGCATATGAAAAAGCATGCAGCCTTGCTCAGACCAAAGTTTGAGGCGGTTCAGGAGGTTCTTGAGAGAGAACTGGGTGGTCTCGGAATCGGCACATGGACGAAGCCGAACGGCGGATATTTTATCTCGTTTGATGCGATGGAGGGCTGTGCGAAGGAGATCGTGGCAAAGTGTAAGGAAGCGGGCATGGTGCTGACCGGAGCTGGAGCGACTTATCCTTATGGCATAGATCCGAAGGACAGTAATATCCGTATTGCGCCCTCTTTCCCTTCTGCAGAGGAGATGGCAGTTGCGGCGGATTTGTTTGTGCTCTGTGTGAAGCTGGTAAGTGTCAATAAGCTGCTAGAGAATGCAAAGATTGAAAAATAAAATTTTTCAATCACGAGATTTGTGTCTGCGCGCACTTGACACAAACTCGCTATGCGCAAAGAGCGCGCGCAGAAATGAGGAGATCATGGAAGAATATAAGCGTTTGAAGCGTGAGCTGGTGGCGAAGGGTGCCATTATCGATTATTATCAGGATACTATGCTGATTCCGAACGGAAATACGGCAAAATGGGATCTGATCGACCACAAGGGCGCGGCGGCAGTGGTTGCCGTTCGCAAGGATGGCAGGCTGCTGATGGTACGGCAGTACAGGAATGCGCTTGAGAGAGAGACTCTTGAGATTCCGGCAGGCGGTCTGAACGGCAGACAGGAGCCGACAGAGACAGCGGCAAGAAGGGAGCTGGAGGAGGAGACGGGGTATACCTGTGACAAGCTTGAGCTTCTGAACTCCATCTATACTACCGTTGCTTTCTGTAACGAAAAGATCGATATTTATCTTGCAAGGGATCTGAAGCCGGGAAAGCAGCATCTGGACGAGGATGAGTTCCTGAATGTTGAGGCGCATGATCTGGCGGAGCTGAAGCAGATGATATTTGACTGCAAAATCCAGGATTCCAAGACGATCTGCGGCATCCTGACTTATGCGGCGAAGCTGGAGGAGAAATAAACCGGGCGGCATATTCGCAGGGACATTCCGCATACACATAAATGACTGCGGGAGCGGTCAGCGGGAGTGGTGTGGGATGCAGATATATGCAGGTCGGGTGCATTTTGGAAAAAGGAATCTGATGCCGGTATTTTTCATCGGAATGGTGGCCGGCATTCTTATCTTAAATTTAGGAAAGAGCACATTGCTGGAGGAAACGGGCTTGTTTGACGAGTACACGCTGTACGGGATGAAGAGCATGACTGTGGATCGCGGTGCTCTTTTTTGTTATGTCTTCCGGAAGCGGATACTGACGCTGTTAGTCATGGCGATTACGGCGACGACCTATCTCGGCTATGCTGCCTGTATCGGTGCAGCAGGGTGGTGCGGAATGGCGGCCGGAACCTTTCTCGGCGCGCTGACGATCCGCTACGGGATCAAGGGTGTGATTCTGGCGGTTGTGAGTGTGTTTCCGCAGATACTTTTTTATCTGCCTGCGATCATTATGATGCTGGGATGGGGGGAGGAGATCTACAGGGCGATCTATTCAAAAGGCACCCTGCCGGACGGAACCGACAGGGTGTTCTGGATGAAGAAGCTGGGCAGGCTCGGGCTGATAGCGCTCATTACAGTGCTGGGCTGTATGATGGAGGGCTATGTGAATCCCGGGCTGCTGCTTGGATATTTGAAGGAATTTTGAAGTTATTCGTACTCGGCAATGTCGTAGATCAGCTTTTCGGAGTCCTCCCAGCCGAGACATGGATCGGTGATGGATTTGCCGTAGACACCGCCGCCTACCTTCTGGTTTCCTTCCTCAATGTAGCTCTCGATCATGACACCCTTGACAAGTTTATGGATGTCGGGGTTTAATTTTCTGCTGTGCATGACTTCCTTTGTGATACGGATCTGCTGCGCAAACTGTTTGCCGGAATTTGAATGGTTGGCATCAATGACGCAGGCAGGATTCTTCAGGTTCATTTTTCCGTACAGCTCCAGCAGAAGGTTCAGATCCTCATAGTGGTAGTTGGGGATATTGTTGCCGTGCTTGTTGGTCGCACCCCGGAGGACAGCATGGACAAGGTCATTTCCCGTGGTGTTGACCTCCCAGCCCCTGTAGATGAAGGAGTGGGGATGCTGCGCCGCATAGACGGAGTTCAGCATAACGGACAGGTCGCCGCTTGTCGGATTCTTCATGCCCGCTGCAACATCAAAACCGCTGACGGTGAGTCTATGCTGCTGATCCTCGACAGAGCGGGCACCGATTGCAACGTAGGAGAGGATGTCGGACACATAGCGCCAGTTTTCGGGGTAAAGCATTTCATCGGCGGCAGTCAGGCCTGTCTCGGCGATAGCGCGGATGTGCATCTTCCGCATTGCCATAAGACCGGCAAGAAAGTCGGGCTTCTTTTCGGGGTCGGGCTGATGGACAATGCCCTTGTAGCCCTCACCTGTGGTGCGGGGCTTGTTGGTATAGATTCTCGGAATCAGGATCAGCTTATCCTTTACCTGCTCATTGACACGCGCCAGACGGTTTACATAATCGCAGACGGAGTCCTCGTTGTCGGCGGAGCAGGGCCCGATAATGACAAGGAATTTATTGCTTTTTCCGGTAAGCACATCACGAATTTCAGCATCCCGCGCTTCCTTTATGCGTGCAAGCTCCTCGGGAAGAGGGAGCATTTCACGAATTTCTGCGGGAGTCGGCAATTTCTTAACAAATTCAAAGCTCATTTCATTTGTGATCCTTTCTAAATCTTTGTAACAGGTAATTGCAAAACTTGTGATTCTGAAAGTGACGTTGCACAAAATGCACAGACCACCGCAGGCACGCTCTCGCTACCTTCCGCTCGCAGCGGCGCGTAAGATGCTACAGTACAGCATCTAAACGCCGGCGGCTCCAGAGTGCGCTGCTTGTGGTCAGGTGCATCTTGTACAACTGGTTCCTTAAATTTGTAAGTTTTGTAATTCCCTGTCTTTGTAAGTTCCGGATGGAACTGAAATCATGGTAGCACACGGAGGAAAATCCTGCAAGTGTCAAGCTTTCTATTGACAAAGTATGGCTGGTAAGCTATTCTGTAAATGAGAACGGCTCTCAAAATTAATAACACTGACACTTTTGACAGAGTGGCATATATTAAATATAACCGAAGGCACTACATAAGTAGGGACAGGAGGCAGATATGGCAGACATCATTATTATTACGATAATTGCGATCACCGTCTTCTTTATCGTGCGGGGCGAGCTCCGCAAGCTGAGAAGGGGGCAGTGCTGCGGTGGATGCAGTGGCTGCAGCGGAAGCTGCGCCGGATGCGGCAGCCCGGTCGACAAGAAAGAAGTACAGATGTAAAATGACCCGCCCAGTGATGGGCGGGTCAAACTGTTTGTGAGGGTGTGGAGAACTCCAGGGAGAGGGTACAGGAGAGAAAAAGCGCTGCCATGCCCATGGCGGCAGCTGATGGAGGGTACAGGGGAGAAAAAAGCGTTGCCATGCCCCCGGTGTCGCCTGATGGAGGGTACAGGGGAGGGAAAAGCGTCGTCATACCCACGGCGGCGTCTGGAAGAGGGTACAGGGGAGGGAAAAGCGTCGTCATACCCACAGCGGCACCTGGAAGAGGGTACAGGAGAGGGAAAGTGCAACCATACCCACATGCGAGGTCGCGGGCATCAACCTTGAACTGTTTTGACGTGCGATGAACTATTGTGTGTAATTTTTTTGTTAACAAATTCGCTATAGGCGAAAAAAATATAAAAACAGTTGCAAAAATACAACCATAGTTGTAAAATGCATGTAGGTTGAATAACCAAATAAAATTAAGTATGACGGAGGAAGAAAATGAGGAAGTATCAAAAGAAGCTTGTTATCCTGACAACAGTCGGGGCATTGGCGGTAGGTTCACTGTCTGTATCGGCAGCGGGACTGAGAGATGTGTTCGATGCGAAGTATTATGCAGATACCTATGAGGATCTGAAAAATGCGTACGGGTACGATGAAGAAGCATTGTTCAACCATTACATGACATGGGGACTCGCCGAGGGAAGAAGTATGAACCCCGTGTTTGATGTACAGGCATATAGAAATGCGTATGGTGATCTGAATGAGGCATTTGGGGAAGATTGGGATGCCTATGTCAACCACTATTTTGCCTATGGCATGAAGGAAGGCAGAAATAGCGGGATTTTGTTTGATCCGGTCGCTTATGCGGAAGCGTACCCTGACATCAAAGAAGCTTTTGGAGATGATTATGCAGCCATCCTGAGACATTATCTTACCTATGGTATTCAGGAGGGAAGAACTGCAGGCGTGACGGTGAAGGAGGAACCGCAGGTTCAGAATATTTCAACATCGGCACAGACACCGGAACCTAGTTCTACGCCAACTCCCGATTCAACAGCAAAAGAAAAACAGTATGAAAGAATTACATTTCCGGATGGCGGCTATATAGAATATTCAATATCCGATGAGGAAAATAAAACGGTCGATCAATATGGGATAAAATATTATTCTTACAAAGAAGGCTTGAACGACAAAATAATGGCGCTCGTAGAAGAACAGATGGCTAACGATCCATATGTTGCGCAGTTTTTGAAACAGTACGGGGATCGCTACAATTTTATAACCTGTTATGATGATGTGAACATTAGTGGCGAGGAATGTCCTTTTGTATATGGTACTTTATATGATGAAGAGGGAAAACTTGCGCTCTACGTATTTGTTTCCGGATCAGAGGATGTAAATGATACGTCATCGGAAGATGAGATTGCAGGAAGATACTATTGGTTTTTTGATGATGTATATCAGGCAGCTTCATGGATTGAAGCTCCTGTTTTGAACAACGAATATGTTTATATTGCACCATTTAACTGTGTATATGATGATATAGATGACAGATATTATTCTATTAGCGGATCTATAGACAGAGATATGGATTTGATGATTGCGCTGGATCAGCTTTGTGAACTTGAGGAAGGTGAGAGCTATACTTTTAATGGACTGGATTTAATCTACCAGGGGTATCGTAATATTGCTGAAGGTGAGGGCAAGTGCTGGGCTGTTGTATTTAAGGACGAAGGTGGAAAAACATATGTTGTTTTACCGCAGATGCAGAATTATTCAGAATATGTTAAAAAATATCCGGAGACAGAGCGGACAGATAATGGATATGGCTTGTTCCTTAATAATTATATGAGCGATGTCATTGGGCATCTGATGAAGCCATACATCGGCGATGCGGCACCGGGCTCTTCTTCGGCTTCTGCATCCAGCCGCAGCTACATATTTACAAAGAACTAACGCATAGGCAGGACATGCCGGGAAACGCAATGGCAGAGTAATGTGTCTGAGAAAATGCATATTGTATAAAAACAAAAACAGAAGCTGTAGTATGAGGGCAATTCATGCTACAGCTTCATCATTTTCATCTTTTTCAGTGAATTCAGATATTCTATCACCTGAGTCAATTCCTCGGCGGAAAGGTGGTTCGCTATGTCAATGATTGTATCAGGCTTCTTGGCGGCATCTTCCAGAGTGATGCCAAACAGAATGTAATCGGAAGATATATGGAACTGCTGGCAGAGGCGATACAAGGTTTCCTGTGACATTCCCTTTTTCCCGTTTTCAATTTCAGAAAGAAAGTTTACCGAAATATCCATGAATTCGGCAAACTGTGCCTGCGTATAGTCGTGTTGCACTCTGAAATCGTGTACTCTTTTTCCTACAGAGCGCTTTAAGTTCTTATCATACTCCATCGTAAGCCCCTCCCGATACCTATCTTATTCTATACCACTTTTGTTTTAATATACACAAACTAAAGAAAAGTATTAATCGCTATGGGCGAAAATGAAATTTTCTATTGACATTATGTGGAAAAAATAGTATGATTCATTTCATATTAAACAGATAGGAATTATATACAAATAAATCTGAGCTATGAGGGGAGCATCCATATGAAAGCAAAGAAAAAGGTTGTTGAACTCGCAAAATTGACACTGCCGCTTTTATCGATTCTGTTTGCACTGTTGTTGCATGTGGTGCTGGAAAACTCGGAAAAGCATCCGGCGGCTGCCTATCCATATTTCAGTGTGGCGCTGCTGATCGGGTTTGTCGCTTATCTGCTTGTTCTGCTTCTGTCCTTACGGAAGGAGGCGCTTCGGAAAAAGCTGCTGTATAAGTGCTATTTCATTGCGGGGGCGGTGCTCTTTCTGAATCTGCTGAATCTGATCACGTTGAAGTTCGCACTGCTTCCGGTACTCTATTTCCCATCTCTGGACAGGATTCTCGGGGCGATGGTGAAGGACAGGCTGCTGATCCTGAAATGTCTTGCCTATTCCGCAAGGCTTCTGCTGGGCGGGTATCTGTTCGGCGCACTGTTCGGAATTGCGACGGGGATTCTGATCGGCTTCAGCAAGCGGGCGAATTACTGGATCATGCCGGTGATCCGGGTGCTTGGACCGATTCCCTCCACCGCATGGATTCCGCTTGTGCTGGTATGCTTTCCCTCCGCGGTCTCCGCGAGCACGTTCCTGATTGCGCTTGCTGTCTGGTTCCCGACGACGATCATGACGAGCAGCGGAATCAGCAATGTACCGAACGCATATTTCGAGGTGTCCGGCACACTGGGAGCCGGAAAGCTGACGCAGATTTTTTCGGTGGGTGTTCCGGCGGCCATGCCGTTTATGTTCCTTGGATTGTTTAACGGCACCTGTTCTTCCTTTATCACGCTTGTCACCGCGGAGATGATCGGCGCGAAATACGGAATCGGCTGGTATGTGAACTGGCAGAAGGAAATGCTGTCCTACGCGAATGTATATGCCGGGCTGATTGTGATCGCAGTAGTATTTTCCATATTGATAACGCTCTTGTTCCGCGTCAGGGATAAGGTGCTTGTATGGCAGAAAGGAGTCATCAAATGGTAGGTGGACTGAGCATCAGGGATGTATCGAAGAGCTTTAACAGAAATGGCGAGGAGCTGGTGGCGCTGAACCATGTGAGTCTGGACATCGAGGCGGGTTCCTTTGTGTCTGTCATCGGACCGTCCGGCTGCGGCAAATCGACCCTGCTGCGTCTGATTGCCGGTCTGAATCAGGCGGATGAGGGAGAGCTCCTTCTCGACGGGGAGCCGATCAAGGGACCGGGGTGTGACAGGGGACTGGTATTCCAGAATCCGACACTCTTTCCGTGGCTGAATATCAGCAACAATATCGCTTTCGGGCTCAAGGCGGGAAGAAAGCATCTGGATAAGGCGGAAATACAGGAAAAGGTCGCCGCAAATATCAAACTGGTCGGTCTGGAGGGATTTGAAAAATCTTATCCGCACCAGCTCTCGGGCGGCATGTGCCAGAGGGCTTCCCTTGCGAGATCGCTCGTCGGGAATCCGAGACTGCTTCTGTTGGATGAGCCGCTGGGGGCGCTGGATGCCTTCACGCGCATGAACATGCAGGATGAGCTGCTGAGAATCTGGGAGCAGGAGAGCATGACGATGATTATGGTGACACATGATGTGGACGAGGCAATTTATCTCTCGGACAAGGTGATCGTTATGTCGGCGCGGCCCGCGAAGATCGAGAAAATCATAGATATTAAGATGACGCGCCCCAGAGCGCGGAGCGGGGAGGAGTTTCTGCTCTACCGTTCCAAGATACTGAAACTCTTGAATTACGGCGGTAAGGAAGTCGAAATCGGCTATTACATATAAGGAGGAGATGTTATGAAAGGAAATGTACTGAAAAAGGGAGCTATTTTATTGGCAGCGGCGGCGCTATTGCTGACCGGCTGCGGCAGCAAGGGGGCGGACGGGGATGCCAAGGGAGCCACAATGAAGATTGGCTACGGAACCGTTCTCTGTCAGGCACCGTTGCAGATTGCCATTGAAAAGGGCTACTTTGACGAAGAGGGTCTGGATTACGAGGTGGTCAAGATGGATGGGCTTGTGACGGAATACGTCGGTTCGGGTCAGGTGGATGCCGCCTACGGAATGGTGAGCAAATTTATACAGCCCATCGACAACGGACTCGACATCATGATGACCGCCGGTGTGCACAACGGCTGCATCAAGGTTCTCGTAAAGCCCGATTCCGGCATTGAGAGCATTGCCGATCTGAAGGGAAAGACGGTCGGCGTGAACGGTCTTGCGGAGGCTCCCGCCGTGCTGTTAAAGCGGGCGCTGAGCAGTGAGGGCATCGGTGTGACCTCCGACAACCTTGAGGTGGATTTTGTAATATACAGCAACTCTGATCTGGCGATGGCGCTGGAGAATGATGCCGTGGACGCAATCTGTCTGGTAGACCCTGCGGCGACGGTGGCTGTCAACCAGTACGGCTACAATATCCTTCTGGACACCGCCAAGGATGAACCCTATGCGGCGGAATATTGCTGTGCGACGTTTGTGACCGGAGATTTCGCAAGGAATTATCCGGAGGAGGCTGCAAAATTTACAAGAGCCGTGATGAAGGCTTCCGCATGGGTGGAGGAGCATCCGGACGAGGCGGCACAGCTTTTGATCGAGAAGGAATATCTGTCCGGTAATCCAGAGGTGTTTGCCAACATTCTGAGAAGCTATAACTGTAAGCCTTCCGTGCAGGGCGGCTATGATTCGACGGTCAGCAATGTCGATGAATTCAAGAGAATCGGGCTGCTGAGCGAGGATATCGATACGGATGCATTTGTGAAAAAGGCGTTTATCTTCCTTGACGGAGTGGAAGAGACATATTAAATGGGAGGAACCCGATGCAGGAAGTATTTAAAATCAGACCGAATATCTGGCACATACAGGATGTAGAGGGAGTCTTCTTTACGGTGCTTGCAGGGGAGAGGGAGGCGCTTGTTGTTGACAGCGGCTATGGAAAGGCTGACCATAGGGCGTTTGTGGAAAGCCTCATCCATACGCCCTACCTTGTCGCCAATTCGCACGGACACCCGGATCACGTCGGCGGCAACAGCCAGTACGACACGGTCTATGTGCATCCGGCGGATCTTGACATGGCGGAAAAGAAGGGTTCTCATGCGGCGGACAGACCGGTGCTCAAGCCCTTGCAGGAGGAGACGGTCTACGATCTGGGCGGGCTTCATGTGAGGGTGACGGCGCTTCCCGGGCATACAAAGGGAACCGTAGGGTTTCTGGCGGAGGAATACCGGCTGCTGATCGCCGGGGATGCGTTCAGCCCTGACATGTGGATGTTTGCGGAGAATCACGATACCCTTGACGCTCTGGAGCAGACCTTGGAGAAGGCACTTGCACTCCCGTTTGACAGCTATCTCGGCTCCCATACGACGAAGGAGGTGCCGCAGAATTTTCTGAGGGAGGCGCTGGCGAATGTCCGTGAGCGGAAGGTGGACTGGAATTCCTGGGAAAAAATTCTTGGCAGGGATACCTACGAGATCACCCATCAGGGAAAGTTCGGCAGATCGTCGATCCGTATCGACGAGGAGGAAGCACTGCGGATTCAGGCGACGCAGGAGAGAGGCTTCTACACGCGTCTGCTGCACGGGAATGACGACACTCATTTCGCGGACGGCGCCACGATCCCGCCGGTGTACCAGACGAGCGCATTCAGCCACGAGACGGCACAGGAGATCGCCGATATTTTTGCAAAAAAGCAGGCGGGCTACAATTACAGCAGGATCGGCAATCCGACGATCCGGGCATTCGAGGAGAGAATCACGGTGCTCGAGGGCGGCGCTATGTCGGTGGCATTTGCTTCCGGCATGGCAGCGATCACAGCTTCGCTCATGAACATACTGTCCGCGGGGGATGCGTTCATCTCGACAACTGGGCTTTACGGCGGGACGATAGAACTGTTCAAGGGGCTTGCGCGCTTTGGAATCACAGTGAAATATGTGCCGGTGAACGATTTTGACGCGATGGAGAAGGCGATTACCCCGGAGGTAAAGCTGATCTTTGCGGAGACCATCAGCAATCCGGGCTTGAAAGTGGCCGACATCGGGAAAATGTCAGAGATAGCGCATAGGTATGGGATTCCGCTGTTGATAGACAATACGATGGCGACGCCCCTGCTGGCGCGTCCGATCGATTGGGGAGCCGATATCGTCCTCCACTCCTCATCAAAGTACATCAACGGCAGCGGCGGCGGAATCAGCGGGATTGTGACGGACAGCGGGCGCTTTGCGTGGGATGCGGAGAAATTTCCGTCGCTGGCTCCCTTTCTGAAAAATCCGGCGGGACTGCCGGCATATGCCGTGAGACTCCGTGCCGACATGCTCTGCAATTACGGCGCATGTCTGTCCCCGCAGAATGCTTTCTTGAACATGCTGGGTCTGGAGACGCTGGGGCTGCGCGTGGAGCGGGAATGCTCGAATGCGCTGGCGCTGGCGCGCTATTTCAGCACGATTCCCGGCATCTTAGTCAACTATCCCGGTCTGGAGGACAGCGTGGGCTATGAGACGGCGCAGAGGATTCTGAAGAACGGCTGCGGCGCGATCCTGACAGTGCGGTTCGGCACGAGGAAAAAGGCATTTCAGGTGATGGATGCCCTGCGCATATCGCAGATCGTCTCCAACATAGGGGACAACCGGACGCTGGTTGTCCATCCGGCATCGACGATGGCGTTGCATTCCACGGAGCAGGAGCGCGAGGACGCCGGAGTCTACGACGATCTGGTCAGGGTCAGTGTGGGCATTGAGGACATTGCGGATATTATCAGTGATTTCGACCGCGCCCTGAGTCTTGCGGGAGTGAAAGAAAGGGCTTGCATTTCCTAACGGATAGTGATATCCTAGGAGCGTAAAAAATAAAAGAAAATTGAAAGAAAATTCTTCGGGGTTGGGTGTAATTCCCTACTGGCGGTAAAGTCCGCGACCCATGGCAGAAGGAATCTGCGAAAGCGGGACAGATGTCATGGCTGACTCGGTGAAAGTCCGGGACCAACAGTAAAGTCTGGATGAAAGAAGAAAATTTCGGCTGCGGCTTCTGGCAATTGATCGGATGAAGGATCAGGGAGGCAGCAGTTGGGAGCAGTGTATATTAGACCCCGAATCTTTGCAGGATTCGGGGTTTTGTTTGCGCGCCATGGGCGCGCTCTAACGGGTGGAAGTCCCGAACACGCCCAGATAGTGGGAAGTGTATAG
>CAKRTS010000020.1 GCA_934402315.1 uncultured Acetatifactor sp.
TGCTCTGTGCCATCATTGGACTTGTGGGTGTTCTGAATTTCTTCAACGCCATGATGACCGGTATCCTTTCCCGCCACAGTGAATTTGCTGTGCTTCAGGCTGTAGGAATGACGAACCGGCAGCTCAAAACCATGCTGATCTACGAGGGATTGTTTTACGCAATGTCCTCCGTAGCGGCGGCCTTTATTCTGTCGCTGGCGGTGGGACCTCTTGCAGGAAAAATGCTGGGCAGTATGTTCTGGTTCTTTGAGTATCGATTCACCATTCTGCCTGTCCTGCTGACAATTCCGGTATTTCTTCTGCTGGGGTGGCTGATTCCTTGCATGATGTATGACAACGCAGCAAAATGCAGTGTTGTAGAGCAATTAAGGGATGCTCAATAACTGTTAAGCAAAACGGCCCTCTGCCAAGGAAAAGGCAGAGGGCTGAGTTTTAATCTAAGGGTTTACATTCAGCTACAGTTTTTAGATAAATTTCGGGGTTTCCGTTCAAAACAAGGTCTGCATATCCAATCGGATCATTGTAGATTAGATAGTCCAGCTCTGACCGCTGATACATATTGTCGGAAACCTCCACTTTGCTGGATATTAGATCATCCCAAAATATTTGAATGCTTCTCGGATTGCTTTCTCTTTTTCCGGCGGACACTGGGGCTGTCTGGAATCCTCGGACTTCGGCAGATTATAGTTCTTACCAACCCCAATCCCACATTTTCGCTTAATTTGTGAGATATACAGGTTGGATACCTTTAACCCGCTATGCTCCAGCACATAGTCCTTAATCTGGGTGTAGGTTGCCCCATCCTGAAATTCGGACATATCCATATCTTCCAAAGAGAACTCAACCCGAATCTTTTTCGAGTCGACCTCACCCTTGGAAAGCAAGACAACCGTCTCCACATTCGCCGTCCAAGGGAACTGATCGACGGCGACCGCCTTCTCCACGGCATAGCCGCAGTCCAAAAATGTCTCCAGATCCCGCACAAGGCTCGTCGGCTTGCAGGATATGTAGACAATATGCTCCACACCGTAGTCTATGATTTTCGGCAGTGCCTTGGGGTGAATACCGTCTCTGGGCGGGTCGAGGATAATCATATCCGGCTTTTCCGCGATGGTGTCCAGAACCTTCAGGACATCTCCGGCGATAAACTCGCAGTTATCCAGACCGTTTTCGGCTGCATTACGTCTTGCCGCCTCGACAGCCTCCTCCACGATCTCCACACCGATCACCTTCTTTGCAACAGGCGCCATCAGCTGCGCGATCGTACCCGTTCCACTGTACAGATCGAAGACAACCTTGTCGCCGCCTGTCAGATCGCCGACATACTCCCGCGCCGTCTCGTAGAGCACCTCCGCGCTGTAGGAATTTGTCTGGAAGAAGGAAAAGGTCGAAATTTTAAACCGCAACCCCAATAATTCCTCATAGAAATAATCCTTGCCGTAAAGAATGTCCGTGCGGTCGCTCTGCACGACATCCGCCAGCGAATCGTTGACTATGTGGAGAATACCGGCAAATTTCCCCTGCAGCTTCCCGGAATGCTCAAGCTCCAGAAGTCTGTCAAGAAATCCCCGCAGAAGCTGCTCATCACCGTCTGCAGCCTGCGTCTTCCCCGGCTCCTGCGACGTCGTCACCAGTGCGGCAAGGATCTCCCCTGTACGGGACGCCTTGCGCACAAGCAGATGGCGCAGATACCCCTCGTGGCGGAGCCTGTGATAATAGCTGGCTTCTTCCGCCGCGAAATACGCAAGCGCCGTATTCAATATCAGCCGGTAATCCGCATCAACAATCCGGCAGTCCCCGACCGTCACGACATCATAAAAGCTCCCCCTCTTATGCATACCGAGGGAAAGCGGCCCATCCTTCACCTCATCGCCGAAAGAAAACTCCATCTTGTTCCGGTACTCATACGCCACCGGGCTGCCCTTGATGCCTTCCCACACCCAGTCCGCTGCCTGTCTGTCAAGCACCCCGTCCAGCAGCTTTTTCACCTGCCCTTCCTTGATTTTAAGCTGCTCCTCGTAGGGCAGGGAAAGATAGGTGCATCCTCCGCATACGCCAAAATGGGAACACGGAGTTCCTGTCTCCAGAGGTGACTTTTCAATCACCTCCAACAGACGGCCTTCCGCCTTCCCTTTTCTGACTTTATTGACGCTAAGCTTTACTTTCTGTCCGGGCAGGCTGTTCTTTACGATCACGTTTCCCTCCCCGGTATTTACTACACCCTTGTTGGGGAAGTCGACCCTCTCGACAATTGCTTCATATACCTGTCCTTTTTTCATCTGCTTAGTTTTCTCCCTCGTCTACGAAGAAATCATCATCCTCGTCATCGGACTCTTCGTCTTCAAATTCGTCCTCAAAATCATCATCGAAATCTTCGATATAATCAGGAGTGAAGTAGCGGTATACCGCGTAAGCGATTGCTGCAACTGCTGCGATTGCGCCAACCACAGCCAGCACGCAGACTACAACGTTACACTTCTTCTCCTTTGCTTCCTCCTTCTTGCCAAGGATTTCGTTCAATTTTGTTACATCGATCAGATTTTCAAGCTTATTCATAGGATACCTCCATAATAAACAGTGTTTTCAATTCATAGAATACCACATTTCTTTTAAAATTACCACAATTTTTAGATTCTTTTCAGCTTTGCAAAGGATGCATACATAATTTTCTGTCCGGCCTTATCAAAATCGACCGTCACCTTGTAATCCCTCGGCTCCTTGACCAGCCCCAGCACCGTGCCATCACCGTACTTAATATGGCTCACCCTGTCACCGGTCTGGTAATCCGGCGCCGACGCCGTCATACCCGCTGCGCCCTTTGACAGACCCGCCAGCTGGTTCAGACTGCCAATGCCTTTTGCAATGAAGGGCTTATCCGCCTTCGCCGTGATCTTTGGCTTAAGCGTTGCCTTCGGTCTGAAATCATAGCTGCCCTGCTTTGTTTCGGTGTCCTTTGCGCCAAAGCCGATAATGTCCGCCAGAATATCCCTGTCCTGCCTTGCACGCTTCGGCTCGGCGAGCTTGTTGTCGAGCAGCTCCTCCGGAATCTCCCTCACAAACCGGCTGACCGGATTATACTGCGTCTCTCCCCTAATCATTCTGGATCTGGCGCAGGTCAGCGTCAGGTCATTCATCGCCCGGGTGATGCCGACATATGCCAGACGTCTCTCCTCCTCGATGTCCTCCTGATCGTTCGTCCAGATCGCGGACTGTCCGGGGAAAAGTCCATCTTCCATGCCCGCAAGGTACACATGCGGGAACTCTAATCCCTTCGCGGAATGAAGTGTCATGAGAAGGACACGGTTGTCGTCATCCTCCACCTTGTCAATATCCGCCACCAGTGCGACCTCCGCCAGAAACTCCGTCAGATTCGCCTCATCATGCATTTCCTGATAAGCAACCGCCTTCGTAATCAATTCGTCCACGTTGGCGATCCTGTCCTCCGCCGACTCATCATCATTGTCCTGCAAATACTGCACATACTGGATCTTTTCGACAATTTTCTGTATCAGTTCGGCGATTGTAAGCTCCGATGATGCCTTGCGCAGTTCCCGGATGAGCTGTACAAAGGGTCTGATCTTCGCCGCCGTCTTGCCAAGGCTCATGATCTCATCCGCCATTTCCATCGCATCGTACAGGCTGACATCCCGCATCTGCGCATAGTCCTCGATCTTTTCCACGGTCACCGCGCCAATGCCGCGCTTCGGAATATTGATAATCCTTCTGACCGCCACATCATCCCTGCCGTTGTCGATCGTCTTCAGGTATGCAAGAATGTCCTTGATTTCCGCTCTCGCATAGAAGTTCGTCCCGCCGACGACATTATACGGCACGCCCTCCATAATCATCCTCTCCTCGAGCAGACGTGCCTGTGCGTTTGTGCGGTACAGGACGGCAAAGTCCTTGTACTGCGCCCCCTGCTTGCGAACCTTGCGGCAGACATCATCGGCGATATATTCCGCCTCCTCATAGGCATTGTCAAACTGCCTGAAATGCACCGGTTCCCCGCTCCCGCGCTCCGTCCAGAGCGCCTTGTCCTTCCGTCTCTCATTGTTAGAAATCACGGCATTCGCCGCATCGAGAATTGACTGCGTGGAACGGTAATTCTGCTCCAGCTTGATTACCTTTGCCTCCGGAAAATACTTCTCAAAGTCAAGGATATTCCTGATATTCGCGCCCCTGAACTTATAAATGGACTGGTCGTCGTCACCCACCACGCAAAGGTTCCTGTTTTTCTGTGCCAGCAGCCTTACCAGCTCGAACTGCGCGGTGTTGGTATCCTGGTATTCGTCGACCATGATGTACTGAAAACGCTCCTGATAGCTGTCAAGGATTTCGGGACAGCTCTTAAAGAGCTCCACTGTCTTCACGATCAGATCATCAAAATCCAGCGCATTATTTTTCTGCAGCGTCTCCTGATATTCCCGGTATACCATAGCGTAGGTTCTCTGGTTCATATCATTTGCTGCATTCAGCGCATATTCACTGACACCGATCAGCTCGTCCTTCGCGGAGGAAATCGCTCCGAGCAGGGCTCTCTCCTTATAAATCTTCGTATTGATGTCCAGCCGCTTGCAGATATTCTTCATGACCGTCTTCTGGTCGTCCGTGTCATAGATGGTAAATTCATTTGCAAAGCCGATCCTGTCAATATGTCTTCTGAGGATTCTCACACACATGGAATGAAAGGTGGAAACCCATACCTGATCTGCGCCGTAGTCCACAAGCCGGTTTACCCTCTCGCGCATCTCTCCCGCCGCCTTGTTGGTAAACGTGATTGCAAGAATGTTCCACGGTTTGACCCCCATCTCGTCGATCAGATAGGCGATTCTGTGCGTCAGGCAGCGGGTCTTTCCGCTTCCCGCACCGGCGAGCAGCAACAGCGGCCCTTCCGTATGGAACACCGCTTCCTTCTGCTCCTTGTTTAATGTATCGTATATACTCATATTTCCTTATTTCACCTCATCCACGTCATTGAAATTCCAGATTCTGATATTAAACTCCACAATCGGCGTATCGCAGTACAGACATCTCTTCGCCCCGAGCTTCGGCAGCGGTGCGCCACAGTTGGGACAGTTCATGGCAAGTCCGGAATCCGTCTGATTCTCAACAACGTCCCGATCCTGAATATAGAGCATCTCGATATTGTATCGGCTCTGCTCCAGACGCGAGTCTGCCCCTGCCACGACCTTGCCGTCCTTCTCCTTATAGTGGAAATACTGGACAGAAGACTGAAAGATGATACTGCATCTTCCCTTGGTCTTCCGGTACTGACGAATCTCCGTCCGGTGAATCCGGATCTCCCTGAAATGCTCCTCGGCATCCTCGTTGTTCAACGCATCTATTCTCATCTCCAGCTTTGCCCTGAGTTCACTCGTGGTGCTCTCGGTCAGTCTGGCTCTGTTTTTCTCATCGATTCCCATCAGAAATCCCATGAGGATGTTTTCCGCCCTCGTCCTCATCTCATCGTAATGAAACTCCGGGAAATCCCTCAGGATTTGTGGTAAATACAGCCTCGTATTCGCGGAGACAGACTTCGGCGTGACCTCGAACTCCTTCTCCATCTTTTCTATTCCATCCGAAAGTTTTTCCGTGCCAAATGCCATTCTGGAAATATTGCGCACCTTTTCCCTTATCGTGCGATAGGCGATATATCCGCCCACCAGAACCGCCAGTGCCAAAACTAAAATAACGATTGTCCCGATCTGTCCTGTTGTCATCTTCTCTCCCGCCCTCATCCGGCTGTCTTTGGAATTACGGCACAGACCCGTGCCTGTCCGACACACGAAAACCGCAGCAGTCCTCCGTCAGACTGCTGCGTTTCGTCATCCTTTTACAGATTTCAGAATTTACTTACACCCTGTCGTTGTCATCAAAAACATCTCCGCACTCAGGGCAGAACTTGGGCGGATGTGCCGGATCTTCCGGCTCCCAGCCACACTTGTCGCACTTATAAATAGGTGCTCCCTCCGGCTTCTTCGCTCCGCAGTTGCTGCAGAACTTGCCCTGATTTACCGTTCCACAGGAACAGGTCCAGCCGGCTGCCGCAGGCTTGGGCGCTCCGCACTCCTGACAGAACTTTCCTCTGTTGTCAGCCTTGCCGCAGGAGCAGGTCCAGCCGAGAATCGGAGCTGCCGCACCGGGATTCTGCATCTGGGGCATCTGCTGCTGTGCATTATTCTGCTGCGCCATGTTATTTGCGCCGAACGCGTTGCCGCCCATCATATTGTTCATCATGCCCATAGCCATCATGCCCATAGCGCCGCTCATAGCGTCTCCGCCACCGTTGCCATTTCCGTTGCCCATGTTTTCCATCATGGTCGAGAATGCCTCTGTCTTTCTCGCATTCTGCATATCCGCGCCGCGAAGCATTGCAGTCTCCTGCCACTTCTGGAATCTCGCTCTGTCCTCTGCGGGCATGTCTGCGGAATTGATGGTCATGCTAATCATCTGGATACCGCGCAGCTCAGTCCACTTCTCGGTCAGGGCATCGGAAAGGATATTGCAGAGCTCCTCGGAAAATCCGGGAATCTCGTAAGGGCGCACACCCTGTACCGAAATCTTTGCCAGTGCAGGCTGCAGAGCTGTCAGCAGCTCACTCTTCTGCGTCGTGAGAAGGTCTGCCTTCTTATAGCTGTCGGTAACGTTTGCACACACATTTGTATAGAACAGGATCGGGTCAACGATCTTGAAGGTATACTGACCGTTTACCTTTACCGCTGTGTCAAAGTCAAATCCGGTATTCTTATCCAGCACACGGAACGGGATCGGTGTAGGTGTTCCGAACAGGTTGTTCAGAATCTCCTTTGTGTTGAAAAAGTAAACTCTCTGATCCTTTGCCGTGTTGCCACCGAACGTAAAACGTCTTCCAAGCGTGCTGAAGCTGTTCTTGATGCTGTCGCCCAGATTGCCGTAGAAAAGGCTGGGCTCTGTGGAATTGTCGTAGATAAATTCTCCGGCATCCGCACAGACATCAACGATTCCACCCTGATCCACAATAATCATACACTGTCCTTCGTTGACAGCAACGATGGAGCCGTTGGAAATAATGTTGTCGGAACCCTTTGTGTTGCTGTTGCGTCCCTCGTTTACTCTCTTCTGGCCCTTGACCATCAGTATGTCGTTGGAGATGGAGTCACAGTAGAAGTACTCTCTCCACTGATCTGCCAATACAGATCCCAGCGCATCCTTTGCCGCTTTAATTAATCCCATTCGTTCATCCTCCGATTCTTTGTTTTGTAATCCCGCCTCATATGTATCAGATATATGGCAGCCGCATGTTCAAAATGCACACTCATCTTTTTTATTTTATCAAATAATTTGCTTTCTCTCAACAGGTTTTGCAAAATATTCTTCCGAAATCTTTACAAAAACTGTTCTATCTAATAAACTAGATAAGTGGCATATGCACCACATGCATATGTTTCAGGTACATCTATATCATATAACAGGAGAAAAGATTTGACATGGGTAAAAAGGCTACAAAAGCAGCTGATAATATGTACTATCTCGCACGTTGCGAGGCCGCAGAGAGCAAGGATGAGTTTTCCAGCCGGGAAAAGGCGGCTGAGATCATAGGAATCGACCGCACAAGGCTCGCCCGCATCGAGCTCGACACGATTGCCCCTTACCCGGAGGAGGTCAAGGCAATGGCTGAAGTCTATAACGTACCCGAGCTGTGTAACTCCTACTGTGCAAGGGAATGCCCCATCGGGCGCGACAACGTACATGAGGTGACGATTGATGACTTTGACCGTCTCGCCCTGAAAGTTCTCGGCTCGCTGAAGGACATTGATTCCCTCCGCGCCTCCCTGATCGCCATTTCCGAGGATGGTGTTATCGAGGAAAGCGAACGTCCCGCGTTTCAGGAGATTCTCGATTCCCTTGAGAAGATCAGCACAAATGCGAAGGCATTGCAGCTCTGGGCGATCAAAAACATCCGCTTAAAGTAATCGCAGAAAGCGCCGCAGGAAGTCCCTTAAGCTTCCCGCAGCGCCTTTTATTTTTCCTGATTTTCTGTTCTACTTTGCCGCCTGTTCCGCAAATTCCGTTGTCACAAGCTCCTCATAGGGCACCCTGTTTTTCAGGACTCCCGCATCATCCAGGATATTCTGTAACAGTTCAAAGGAGTCCTTCTCAAAGATCAGGTCTGCCTTCCATGTGTTCTGGTTGTAATATCTCTCCACAATCGTCGTCAGCGTATCAAAATCCGTCTCCGCAAACTGCGGTGCAATCACCTTTGCGATCTCCTCCGGTGTATGCGTCTGCACATAGTCCATACCCTTCTGTAAAGCGTTCGTGAATGCCTGAACGGTATCCTTATTATTTTGCAGGTAGCTCTTCTTTGCCGAGAACGAAGTATAAGGAACATATCCCGAATCCTCGCCCAGCGATGCCACCACATAGCCCTCGCCGTTCTTCTCCAATGTCGTCGCGTGCGGCTCAAACTCGATTGTATAGTCGCCCTGCCCGCCCGCAAACGCTGCCGCCGTCGAGCCGAAGTCAATGCTCTGGTCAATCTTCACATCCGTCTTCGGATCAATTCCGTTCTTCTCCAGGATATATTCAAAGACCATCTCCGGCATGCCGCCCGCTCTGCCGCCAAGCACGCTCTTTTCTTTCAACATATCCCACGAGAAGGTGTCTATCTTTTCCCTTGCCACAAGGAAATTTCCGGCGCGCTGTGTCAGCTGTGCAAAATTGACTACATAGTCCTGCGTTCCTCCCGCATAGGTATAGACCGTGCTCTCGCTTCCCATGAACCCGATGTCTGCTTCTCCCGTCAGCACCGCCGTCATGGTCTTATCTGCGCCAAAGCCCGTGACAAGTTCAAGGTCGATCCCCTCCTCAGCGAAATATCCCTCCTCGATTGCCACATACATCGGCGCATAAAATATGGAATGTGCCACCTCATTCAGCGTGACCTTTGCTCCGCCGTCCGCTGACACATCCTTTGCGCCACATCCCACCGCCAGACACATTGTGGCAGCCACAAGATAGACAGCCACCACCTTTTTTATTACCCTCAAAGAAACCTTTTTCATAAGAGCCTCCCTTTTATGTGATGCTCTATCTTATGGAATCTCTCCGAAAAAGGTTCCTTACGTCTTAATTTTCCTTCGTCTTTTCCGCCTTGTGCGCTCTTTCCCTGTTCTTAGGCTCCACCTTTTCTCCGGCAGGCTTTACCTGCGTCTTGGCGATCTCGTCCACCATCTTTTCGATCATGAGCTTCTTTACATAGACATCAAAGCTCAACGTACAGATGAACGCAAACTTTTTCAGGAACTCTCTGCTCTCCTCCGGTGCATCCTGAAAGGTCTGCTCTGCGGTCTTATACTTCTCGATGACATCCGCCTTCAGGGCATCCATCTGCTTATGTTCCAGCCCGAACGCCTCCCTGTACACACTCTCCAGATTGAATTCCTTGTCATTCTGAAAGTAATGCTCCGTAATCGGCTTCAGCAGCGTCTGTATGTCATTGATGGACAGAATGCTCTTGTAATAGTAAATAAAAATCAGCAATAAAACATGCTCTTTGGAATACTTTTTCTTCACAGGCGGCGGAAGGAGATCATTTTTCGCATAATTGTTAATCATGGTCTTCGTGAGAATTTTATCCTCTCCGGGATACCGCGCCGTGGAACGAAGCTTGTTATCCATAAAGGTCGTCACCTGATCCATATAAAGCTCGATATTGGGAATATCCTCCGGGCTGATATACTCCACCCTGCCAAGGCTCGCCAAAATACTGTTCAATAAGTCGTCATTGTCAATCGTCATACGTGATGCCCCTCATTTCCACCGAAGCGCCTGTTTCACACTTCTCCATAGAGACCATTATATAGTATTCAAAACTACATGACAACTGTTTTTTTATAGCAGTTTCTGCTTTACTTTAAAACTTTAGTATGCTAAAATGTACCTAGTGAGTCGCAGCGGAACCGGCCCAGTCGCAAACCGGAAAAATATCGCTGCACGGAGGAATATATGAATAAGAAAATTAAGAACGAATCTGTAGATTCTCTGTTTGATGCCATTCTGTGTCTGAAGACCCGTGAGGAATGCTACAGCTTTTTTGAGGATCTGTGCACTGTCAACGAGCTGCTCTCCCTCTCCCAGCGCTTTGAGGTTGCTGCCATGCTCAAGAGCCACAAAACCTATCTGGAGATTGCGGAGAAAACCGGTGCTTCCACTGCCACAATCAGCCGTGTAAACCGGTCCCTGAATTACGGAAACGACGGCTACGACATGGTATTCGGACGTCTCGAAAATACGGCAGAGGAATAAGCTGTACCACAAAACCTACCATAAAAAAAGCATCCTGCCGGATGCTTTTTTTCATCAGTTCTCTATAGCGTCGTCCTTCTTCACTTCCACTGCGGGAGCTTCCTGAACCGGTTCCGCGGTACCCTGCTTTGCCGCATCATCCGCTTCCTTGCGGCTTGCCTCCTCGACCTCCCTGAGAGCTTCCGCAATCGCCGCCTTCGCAGATCTCTTTCCCGCCCTGACAGTTCTTGCCGCAGGTCTCGGTCTCTTTGCCGGAGTCTCCTGATTCATATTGCAGCCGCCCTGAAAAACCGCCTTCTCATCAATCACAATTACCTCTGTGCTGATGTCGCCGATCACCCTTGCAGTTGCCGTCAGCTCCGTTCTCATCGGCGCACTTACGTTTCCGATGACCTCCCCGCCGATCATCGCCGCCTGTGCCTCAATGTTCCCGTTGATCGCACCTGCCGTCCCGACGATCACCGTTCCCGTCACTTTGACATTGCCGTTGACGCGCCCATCAATTCTCGCAGATCCCTGTGCCGTGAAATCGCCGTCACATTCCGCGCCCGCTCCTATAATCGTTGTAATTGTAATCTGTTGATTCTTTTTCATGCTCTCCTCCACTTATCCGCTGATATTCAGCATCTCCATCGGGTCAATATAGACTCCGTCCTTCAGCATCTGATATCCCAGCTTACTGTTTTCGCCAGTAATCAGGAACAGCGTTGTGCCCTGCGTAACTGCCTCCCCCTGCTTTACCTTGACCTCACCGGAGTTCCGGTAGATCGTCACATAGCCGTTGCCGTGATCGACCCAGATATTGTGTCCATACTCACTGTCGTCGTTCACTGCCGTCACCGTACCGCCTGCTGTCGCTACGACCATCGCGCCGTCAGCTCCTGAAAAAATGCACATCGGATCGCCCTCCGCCGCCATCTCCATGGTTGCAGAGCCGGTCAGCGGAAATTCTGTCGGTGTCGTCTGCTTCTCCAGCTGTTCTGTCAGCTGGTTTTCATTCTGTGTCTTCTGCGTCACTGTCTCACTGAGGATCTGTACGGTCTCCTTCAGCGAAGCGATCTCACTTTCCAGATCGGTCTTCTCCTGCTCCAGCCGGTCGATCTCCACCTGCTGTGCAGCCGCACTCTGATCCCTTTCCAGCAAGACATCCTTCTCAAAGTAAAAGTAACCGAGAAAAGCACCAAGAAAGACGCAAAGGATCAAAATAACGATCCATAGGATCCACGGATGATAATGAATCTGTTCCACCCCGGTATCCACAGCGTCCGATGTCAGAAGAACCATTTGATGCTTCTTCCGCTTGTGTCGTTGTCCCATACTGTGTCACCTTTCTGCCTGTTTTAGAATGTCTGCATTTCCACGCGTCCCCTATTTTACCATAGGCAGCAATTAACATCAACTTAAATTTAACATTTTTGTAACATTTATCCAAGAAATTTCCCGATATTTCAGTAAAAAGAATCAATCTACAGGTATTTTTTGTCTACTATTACCAAACATTTTCCCTTGAACAAAGCTGTAAAACCTTCTTCCACTCCAGCGTTCCCCCGAACAGATCCAACGCACTGCCGATCGTTACATTCAGCCGGTTTCTCCCGAGCTCGCGCAAAAGCCTCAGATCCTCGTAGCTATGTACACCTCCCGCATAGGTCATCGTCCGCTTTCCCCAGCTTCCCAGCAGTCCCGCAAGCTCCGTCTCGATACCGTTGGCACAGCCCTCCACATCGACCGCATGAACCAGAAATTCGTCACAGTGATCTGCCAGCCGGTCAAGAAGCGCTCCGTCTACCTTCTCGTCCGTCAGCTTCTGCCACCTGTCCGTCACAACAAGGTATCCGTCCGGAGTCTTGCGGCAGCTCAGATCCAGAACCAGCCGTTCCGCCCCGACAGCTTTACGCATTTCTTCCAGCCTGTCATAGTCGATCCTTCCGTTCCGGAAGACATAGGAGGTAACAATCACATGGGATGCACCTGCATCCAGATATTCCTCCGCGTTCTGCGGTGTGATTCCACCGCCGATCTGAAGTCCACCGGGATAGCTCCGCAGCGCCTTCATCGCCTGTCTCTTTGTCTCCTCAAAAAAACTGCTCTCCGCAGGATTCAACAGGATGATATGACCGCCCTTTAACCCGGCATCCCGGTACATTTCCGCAAAAAAAGCCGCATCCTGTCCGGAGACAAAATTTTCCATGGCAATATCTCCCCTGTCCTTGAGGCTTCCCCCCACGATCTGCTTTACTTTTCCGTTGTGGATGTCAATACAGGGTCTGAATTCCATATCCTCTTCTCACTTTCGTTTTGTATCTGAATTTTTGTTTTATATGATTTCTCTGTTCACGCATATTTTTTCATCCGTTACACATACTATTCGCAAATCAGCCATTCTGCATTCCGCAGTGGACGATTTTGCAGCTTATCTATCAAGAACGGAGAAAAGATTGAAAAATAATATTTTTCAATCACGAGATTTGTGTCTGCGCGCACTTGACACAAACTCGCTATGCGCAAAGAACGTGCGCAGAAATGGGGAAAACTATGAAAAATAATAAGCGTCCCGCAGGAGCGAAGAAGCTCCTCGCATTATGTATGGTGCTGGCATACATGTGTGTTGCAACCGCATGTACCAATGACAACAAGGGAAACAATTCCGGTAATATGGCAGGAAACAATGCCTCCAGCGAGTCCGGTACAAATGTTCCGAATGACAATGGCACAAACAACAATAACAACAGTGTAACCAACGGTACGGACAACAATACCAACAACGCCAACAACGGGAACTCCCTGTTGGATGATGCCGGAAATACTGTCGGTGATATTGTCGATGATGCCGCGGACGGCGTAAAGGACATCACGGATGACCTCGTCGGTGACGGAAACAACCGCACCGACAACAACGGCGGTCTCAACGATAACAACGGCATGAATGACAATAACGGCACTGTCAACGGAAACGGAACAACGAACAACGGCACCGGAACCCTGAACAACACATCAGCCAACGGTACCAGAACCGGCAACCCCGGAACAAATCTTCGCTAAACCGTGATAGACAGCAGACGTTCCATCGGTCGGAACCGCCTGTCCGCGTAAAAAAGGCAGTCCTCAGGAAAGGACTGCCTCTATCACGTTGCTCATGTCATACATCCCGGCCGGCTTACCCGCGAGGAATTTTGCCGCCTGAATCGCTCCCTTGCCGAAAATTGCCTTGGAATATGCTGTGTGTGAAAAAGTCACAACTTCATCGGCTCCGGCAAAGATCACATCATGCTCACCGACGATCGTTCCGCCGCGCACAGCGCTGATTCCGATCTCGGAATGCGGTCGTCTCTCCCGTCTGGCACTTCTGTCGTATACATACTCATAGGTATTGCCCAACTCCTCGTTGATGGAGTCCGCCAGCGCAAGCGCTGTACCGCTCGGCGCATCCACCTTGAGATTGTGGTGCTTCTCGATAATCTCTATATCAAAACCGGCAGGCGCAAGCACATCCGCCGCCTTTTTCAAGATCTGCTGCAGCAGATTGATCCCGAGCGACATATTCGCCGATCTCAGGACTGCCACCCTTTCCGAGACCTTCCTGACGCGCTCCAGCTGCTCCGGGCTGAGACCCGTTGTGCAGAGCACACAGGGGAGCTTTCTCTCCTCACAGTAATCCAGAAGCCCATCGACAGCCGCTGCCGCTGAGAAATCAATGATACAGTCCGCATCGACCTTACACTCTTCCAGTTTTTTAAACACGGGATAAGCGTTATGACCATCGTCGAAGGCATCTACCCCCGCCACGATCTCAGCTTCCTGATCCGCTGCGAGCAGCCCCGAGATGACCTGCCCCATCTTACCGTTACATCCATGCATTATGATCCTTGTCATCGTGTTTCCTCTTTTCGTTATCTCTTACAGAATCCCGTACTCCCGCATCGCCTTCTCCAGCCGCGCCGCGTTGGCAGGCTCCATCTCGGTCAGCGGCATCCTGAGTGTTCCACCGATCTTTCCCATCAGGTTCAGCGCCTTCTTGACGGGAATCGGGTTCACCTCACAGAAAAGCGCGTTGCACAGATCCAGCGCCTTCAGCTGTAATTTACAGCTCTCCTGTACCTTGCCGTCAAGGTAGGTCTGGCAGATCTCATGAGTCTGCGCCGGTGCCACGTTGGACAGTACGGAGATTACGCCGAGACCGCCGAGGGACATGATCGGAACGATCTGGTCGTCATTTCCCGAATAAATATCCACAGCCCCGTCAGCCAGTGCCGCAAGATGCGCGATCTGACTGATATTTCCGCTTGCCTCCTTCACACCGACAATATTCTCTACGTCTCTGCAAAGTCTTACTACTGTCTCCGGAAGAATATTGCATCCCGTCCTGCTAGGCACATTATAGAGCAGGCAGGGAATCTTCAAGGATTCCGCAACGGTCTTAAAATGCGCATACAGTCCGTTCTGCGTCGCCTTATTATAATAAGGACTCACCAGAAGCACACCGTCCACACCCATCTTCTCCGCCTCTGTGGAGAGATAGACCGCCGTCTCCGTACAGTTGGAGCCCGTTCCGGCGATCACCGGAATCCTGTGGGCAACCACTTCCGTACAGTACCGGATGACATCCAGATGCTCCTCGTGGGTCAATGTAGAGGACTCACCTGTCGTTCCGCACACAATGATGGCATCCGTTCCGTTTGCGATCTGGAACTCGATCAGCTCCTTAAACTGTTCATAATTTACCGTTCCATCCTCATGCATGGGCGTGACAATCGCCACACCTGCTCCCTTAAAAATTGCCATATTCTCTTCCTCCGTTCCTATATTATGAATGCCGCCTTATTCCCATACCTTGAATTTCACGGTCTCAATCTTGGAAACCTCATCAGCCAGCACACAAATTTCATCGTTCAGTTTAATGCCCGTCAGGATCACGCTGGTATCCTCACGGCACTCCAGCATTGCCTTAAGGTCTTCAACGGATACAATTCCCTTTTCCACCAGTCCCAGAACCTCATCCAGAATCAGCAGATCACATTCTCCCGTTGCAAGCACCTTCCGCGCAAAATTCATTCCGTTTCTGATATTGCTGATCTCCTCTGCCTTCTTCTCCTCCGGCAGCTCCTCAAAATTCTCATCGGACTTTTCAAATCGGAACAGCTTGATCTCCGGCTCCATCCTGCGGAGGAACTCCGAGTCCTTCAAGCCCTTTCCCTTCAAAAACTGGATTATGACTACCTGCTTCCCCTCCATCGCCGCCTGAACGGCTCTGCCTATCGCAGCCGGTGACTTTCCCCGTCCGTCTCCGGCATATATATAGATCAAACCCTTTGCCATAACAGTCCTCATTTCCGCATACACTTATCGCGTCCTAAAGTTAATGCTCATGTAAGAATACCACACTTTTTACATTTTGGCAAATAGTCTCTCAGCATTCTTCTTCCAGTCTCTCCAGCTTGCTCACAGAGACCTCGAAGGCTACCCTTCTCTCCACATTCTCCTCATCGAGCTTTTTCATATACTCACGGCTCTGTATCCTGCCCCAGACGGCACATCTCTCGCCGACCTTAAAGCTGCTTGCATAGCGCGCATTTCTTCCCCAACAGATACAGGGTATATAATCGGATTTACCGTAAGGGCGGTTCACTGCGAGAAGCAGATCCGCGATCTCCCTGCCGAGCGGCGTCTTGCGGTAGATCGGTTCCTTACAGATATATCCGTCCAGAAAGATCTGATTCGTCTTGGAGCTCTCCTCCATCTCTTCAATGAAGCTGATCTCCCGCGCAAACACGGAAAGCACCAGCCTGTTTCTGCGCTCCTCGTGCCGGTTGTAGGACCGGAACTGTCCATTCACGCAGATCAGCTCCCCTATGTAATCCGCAGTCACATCCAGAAGCCTCTCCGATACCATGACCGGTATGATGTCATAGCTTTCGCTGAGACGCTTGCATCTGACATCTACCATATAAAAGCCTTCCCCGTAGATTTCATGGCTGTAGGAAAAACCGCTCACGATCTCCCCCATCACCGTTACCTGATTGTTTTCAATTACCTTATCTGTCATTTTCGTTCTCCCTTCTTGCTTTAAGACTTTTTCCGGTAACACCACTGCATTCTTCGACGTCACAGTGGATACTACTATTTATACAATAACCGGCGGCGGATTAGTACTCTTTTCCGTCGCGTTATTCCGCGCTTTTTCGCATGTTGCTACTTGCACCTGCCTGTAAAAAGTGCTATACTTACTCAGTTTGAAATTCGATGTATGCTTTATCGTGCGCAGAAATGGAGATAAAAATGAGACAAAAACGAGAAGATGTAAGAAATGTTGCCATAATCGCCCACGTTGACCACGGCAAAACCACACTGGTTGATGAGCTTCTGAAACAGAGCGGCGTGTTCCGTGCCGGTCAGGAGGTTGCGGAGCGTGTCATGGACTCCAACGATATTGAACGTGAGCGCGGTATTACCATTCTGTCCAAGAACACCGCCGTCATGTACAAGAACACAAAGATCAACATTATCGACACCCCCGGCCACGCTGACTTCGGCGGCGAGGTGGAACGTGTCCTGAAAATGGTAAACGGCGTCATCCTTGTTGTGGATGCCTTTGAGGGTGCAATGCCCCAGACAAAGTTCGTTCTCCGCAAGGCTCTTGAACTGAAGCTTCCCGTAATTGTATGTATCAATAAGATCGACCGCCCCGAGGCAAGACCGGACGAGGTCGTTGACGAGGTTCTTGAGCTGTTCCTCGAGCTGGATGCAGACGACTCCCAGCTCGACTGTCCGTTCGTCTATGCTTCCGCCAAGGCGGGTATCGCTTCCATGGAATCCGGCCAGCCCGGCACGAGCATGGAGCCCCTGTTTGAAACCATCCTGAACTACATTCCCGCTCCCGAGGGAGACCCCGAAGCCGGCACACAGGTGCTCATCAGCACAATCGATTACAACGAGTATGTCGGACGTATCGGCGTCGGCAAGGTGGACAACGGCACAATCCGCGTAAATCAGGATGTCGTAATCTGTAACCACCACGAGCCCGACAAGCAGATCAAGGTAAAGGTCAGCAAGCTCTATGAGTTTGACGGTCTGAACAAGGTCGAGGTAAAGGAGGCTGGCATCGGCTCCATCGTTGCCATCTCCGGTATCACCGATATCCACATCGGCGACACGCTCTGCTCCCCCGACAATATCACTCCGATCCCGTTCCAGAAGATCAGTGAGCCGACCATTGCCATGCAGTTCATGGTAAACGACTCCCCTCTCGCCGGTCAGGAAGGAAAATATGTCACCAGCCGTCACATCCGCGACAGATTGTTCCGCGAGCTGAATACGGACGTTTCCCTCCGCGTCGAGGAGACTGACTCCACCGAGCGTTTCAAGGTGTCCGGCAGAGGCGAGCTGCATCTGTCCGTCTTAATTGAAAATATGCGCCGCGAGGGCTATGAATTCGCAGTCAGCAAGGCAGAGGTTCTCTACCACACCGACGAAAACGGCAAGAAGACCGAGCCTATGGAGCTTGCCTACATCGATGTCCCCAATGAATTTTCCGGCGCCGTCATTGAAAAACTCGGTCAGAGAAAGGGCGAGCTCCGCAACATGGGAACCATCTCCGGCGGCAGCTACACCCGTCTTGAGTTCTCCATCCCTGCGCGCGGACTGATCGGCTACAGAGGCGAATTCATGACCGACACCAAGGGAAACGGTATCATGAACACCGTATTCGACGGCTATGCACCTTACAAGGGAGATATCCAGTACAGAAAGCAGGGCTCCCTGATCGCCTTTGAGGCGGGTGACGCTGTCACCTACGGCCTGTTCAATGCACAGGAACGCGGAACACTCTTCATCGGCCCCGGTGAAAAGGTCTACGCCGGAATGGTCATCGGCCAGACCGGCAAGAGTGAGGACGTCGAGGTCAATGTCTGCAAGAAAAAGCAGCTGACCAATACCCGCTCCTCGAGTGCAGATGAAGCGCTGCGCCTGACACCTCCCAGAATCCTTTCTCTGGAGCAGGCTCTTGACTTCATCGACACGGACGAGCTTCTCGAGGTAACGCCCACGAAGCTCCGCATCCGCAAAAAGATTCTTGACCCGCTCATGAGAAAACGCGCATCCATCAGGAAATAATTTCGACAGCCGGGGCTTTTCAAAATCTGGCAGAGATCGGAGGATTACACTATGCTGAACGGTTTTGAAGGCTCCGCCATCGGCAACATCATCGGCTGTCTCTACTTTCTTGCATTTCAGGGCGCAGGAATGCTGCTGGTTAGATTTTTCTTTCAGAAAAAGGAACCTGTATTCTATCTGCTCACCGGCAGTGTCTTAGGTTCCGTACTTCTCCAGTGGCTTCCTGCCCTCTTTGCATTTCCGCTCCGTTTCTCCGTCAACGCACACCTCGCGGCGCTGTTGTCCGTCGTCTGTCTGCTTGTCGGTCTGCACCTGTCAAAGCGCCCCTTCGAGGCATATAAGCTGCCATCCTCTTCAGAGCTTCTGCGCACTCTCAGAAAAAACCGGGGCTTCCTCCTTCTGGCGGCACTGACTTTTTTGTTTTTCTGCTATCTGTTACATACGCACACCCTGAATTTAAAGCCGGACGGCTTTCACACGGGCCAGTGTACCTACGGCGACAGCAATATGCATTTCGGCTTTATCACGAGTCTTGCGACCCAGCAGACCTTTCCGCCGAATTACTCTATCTCCCCCTCGGATAAGCTCTGCTATCCCTTTCTCTGCGACAGCATATCCGCCAGCCTTTATCTCTTTGGTGCCTCCCTGCGCTTTTCCTATATGCTGCCGATGTACTTTGCCTTTCTGCAGGTCATCACCGGCTTCTACTGCATTGCAAAGACATGGCTCGGTTCAGCAAACAAGGCTCTCCTTGCATGGATTCTGTTCTTTTTTAACGGCGGTCTGGGATTTGTGTATTTCTTAGACGGGAGCGCTAAAGGTTCCTACAGATTCCGGGACATCTTTACCGGCTTCTATACGACGCCGACAAATTTAATTGACAAAAATATCCGCTGGGTCAATATTATCGTGGACATGCTGCTTCCCCAGCGCGCTACCCTATTCGGATATGCGGTGCTGTTTACCTGTATCTGGCTTTTACTGCGCGGTATTCTCCACAGAGAGACTAACCTTTTCCCCTTCGCCGCGCTGCTCGCCGGTGCTCTCCCCATGATACATACGCATTCCTTTCTGGCAATCATCATTCTCAGCGTCTGCTGGATGCTCATGAGCCTGCTTCCGGCGGGGCAGAGCAAAGCTGCCGGTTCCAGAAACGGACTTTTCGTTCTGCTCCTCTTTTTCGGCAGCATGCTCCTTCTGGAATTCTGTACCAAAAAGCTGGCTGTCCCGCAGGATGCCCTGCTGTATCTCGGCATTGCCGCTGCAGTGGCGCTGGTTCTCTTCGGAATTGCGGCTCTGGCGGGGTATCTGCATCAAAACGGCTGGAAACGCTTTCTCCGGACATGGGGCTGCTTCTTCCTGATTACGGTGCTTCTCGCTCTCCCGCAGCTTATCGAGTGGACCTTCGGTCAGACCGGCAACACGGGATTTCTGCGCGGTCATTTCAACTGGGGAAACCAGTGGGACTCCTACCTTCTGTTCTATATAAAGAACTGGGGCGTTATCCTGCTTCTGTTTCTTCCGGCGGTAATCTTCTGCGGAAGGAAAAACCTGCGGCTTCTCTCCGGCGCGTTCCTGATCTGGTTCGTCGCCGAAATCATTTCCTTCACACCGAACACCTATGACAACAACAAGCTCCTGTATGTGACCTATATATTCATATGCTGTATCAGCGCAGACTTCGGCGTCACACTGCTGTCCCGCCTGTCGTCGCGCATGGTAAAAGCCCTGTGCGCTGCATGTTTTCTCTTCCTGTCCACGGTTTCCGCGCTGCTCTCCATGGGACGTGAAGCCATTTCGGACTATCAGCAGTTTTCCAACGCGCAGATCGCGGTCAGCGCATTCATTGAGAAGAATACCCCCGTCGATGCCGTCTTCCTCACAAACGACCGCCATGTAAACGAGGTAGCCGCTCTCACCGGGCGCAATATTGTAAACGGCGCTCCGAGCTTTCTCTGGCCGCACGGTATCTACCGCGCAGAGAACGCTGCTGACTTCCAATTGATCTACGAAGCCCCTGCCTCCGCATCAGATCTGCTCGATCGCTATCACATTGACTACATTCTGATCTCCTCATGGGAGCGGAGGGATTACCGGATCGACGAGGATGCCTTCCGGCAGCTGTTCACCTGTGTCTATGACAGAGACAGTGTACAGCTTTACCGGACGGAGCAAGAATTTTAATGTGAACTGCTGCTCGCAGCTGCCGCCGCGCTTGACGCTGCTGCAGCGCAGATTGCGGTCTGCTGTGCAACCACCAGAGCCAGCGTTCCGGTCACTGCCGCCGTCTGCATCAGCTTCGTCTGAATGTTATCCTTCGCCACAATCATGCCCGCATACATCAGGCACTGCTTAGAGGGAATCCCGCTGAACATCCGGAAGCCCTTCTGTTTTGAGAGCCAGGAATGCACAGTGCCAACATCTGTGGCCAGCTTGTCCAGATCCTCTCCCGTCATGGAAAGCACTCCCAGCGTCGGCAGTTCATAGCCGGCACCATAGCGGAAGCCCGCAGCCATCAGTTTTTCGTAAAGGGTGATCGTCCGCTCGCATTTCTCCTGCGGTGTTGTGTCAAACAGGGCAAGCACATTGCTCAGGCCCTGCACGGAACGGGAGGTGCGGAACCGCTTTCTCAGAATCCGGTAGCATTCCTCAGAATCCTGTATCATCCCGCTGTCTGCCTTATCCATAAGTGCCATCAGCGCACACAGCGCACTGTCCTCGCCCGATGTCAGGAAGGGGTGTTCCGACTTCATCTGTATATAAATTCCCCTTGTCCGCCTTGCGATCTCCCGGTATTGCTCCGGCTCTGCATTTTCAGCAATCACCATTGCTGTCAACGGCAGATAGATCGACGACAAAAAGTCTTCCTTCAACAAGCTGTAAACCTCCAGTGCTCTCGACAGCAGCCCTTCCGGATCGTCATTCAGCGCAAGCATCGAGATGACGATAGGACGCGCCGTGCTTCTGAAATTGGAAAAGAAGCCCACCTCACTGTTCAGCATTACCTTACATTTCAACAGCTTCTCTTCATCCACAACTGCATCCTTGTTCGCATACACACCCGCACAGGCGAGGTGAACCACACTGCTCTCCATCGGGAAAAAGCTTTTGATTTTTATCTTGTTTTCAACCAGATTTTCGCTTCGTTTCAAAATTGTCGTCGTCATAATGCACTCTCCTTTTCTCCTGCCCCTGTAAATGGATGTTGAAGGTTATTCATGGCGCAATGCCTCGATCGGGCTGAGCCTTGCTGCCTTTCTTGCCGGATAAATGCCAAAGAAGATTCCAACCGCCGACGAGAACAGACTTGCCCCGAGCACCGTTCCTACACTGATCCTCGCGGTAAAGCCGATCAGCGTGCAGACTCCGGTCGCCCCGAGTACACCGATCACGATGCCGATCATGCCGCCAAGCAGCGTAATGATAGCTGACTCGGCCAAAAACTGCAGCAATATGGACCCCGTTCTGGCTCCGAGCGACTTTCGGATGCCGATCTCCCTCGTCCGCTCCGTCACGGATACCAGCATGATATTCATAACGCCAATGCCGCCGACCAGCAGGGAAATCGCCGCCACGAACACGACAAAGATCGTGACATAGCTCAGAATATCATTCATCTGGCTCATGTAATCATTAAAGTTCTCCACCTGGATGACATTCTTTCCCCTGACGTCATGACGGTTTTCCATCAGCTTCACCGAATCGGCAGCAACCTGGCTTGCGTTCTCCGCGCCGTCACTGATAATCAGCAGGGCATCATTCACGATCTCAAAGCCAGCCTCCCTTATCGCCGAGAGCGGCGCCTCTATGGAAACCGTCTCCGTGCCCGCCATAGACACCAGCACAGACGCGTTATCCTTTCGTATTCCGATGATGGTAAACTCCTGCGTCGATCCGTACAGGGTGAAATCGAAGGTCATACCGACCACGTTCGTGGTGCCGAACATCGTCCTTGCACTCGCCTCTGTCACAACGCAGACCTTGTTTGCAGAATAATAATCATTTTCGTTAAAATATCGTCCCGCAATGATCGGGTCGCTGCTCACATACTCAAGCCCCGGCATACCAAGTGACATGGATGCCGTATAGATTCCCTTTCTTCCGGCCGCCGTGCCGCTCATCGTCCACCTCGGCGTCACCGCCTTCACATTTGCAACCTTCGTCTGCAAGGCATCTATATCCTCGTCGGTAAATTCCACGGAGATGCCTTCGTCGTTCTGCCCGTCAGAGTACACATAGATCTGTCCCCCTGCCATGGCATTCAATTCACTGTTGATGCCACCCTTGACTCCGTTGCCGATGGAGATAATCATAATAACGGAGGAAATACCAATGATGATTCCCAGCATCGTCAAGAAGGAACGTCCCTTATTACTTCTGATATTCATCAGGGCGATCTTTATATATTCCAAAATCTGTGCCATTTTTCCTCACATTCCGCTGCATCCGCAGCCCGCCGTTATTGCTCTGCCGAACCGCCAAGTACGGTTACCGCCATCCCCTCTTCAATACTGCCGGCCGAACTCATGATAATCTCATCGTCCTCGCTGATTCCTTCCAGAATCTCGGTGTACTGATCTGTGGAGATACCGCAGACAATGGGTTTTCTCACCGCTATTCCATTCTCCGCCACATACAGGAAATCCCCGTCCCTGTCAGCGTTAATCACTTCCACCGGCACCAGAAGCGCCGCCTCTGTCTTTCTCGTGTATACGGTGATCTTGGCATCCATGCCCAGAATAATGGCGTCCCCTGTCTCCAGCAGGTGAATTTCGACACCCACCATCGGCGTTCCCGAGGAATTCACCTCTGCCATCCGGTTAATCTTGCTGATCTCACCCTGATAGGTCTTTCCCGAGATAATGACATCCGCCTTCTGCCCCGGCTCCAGCTTTGCCACCTCGTTCTTCGATGCCCGGAATGAAATCTTGAGTCTGTCACTGCTCTGCAAGGTCAGAAGCTGCATTCCGCTGGTCACACCCGCCCCCGCAACAGCGTTGCACTCCGTAATGATTCCGTCAAAATCCGCGACAATTCCGGCCTTCGCCTTCTCATACTCTGCCAATGTGTCCTGATAGGACAGCTCTGAAAGCTCCTTGTCGATCTCCTGCTGCTGTTTTGTGTAGGAATCCTGTATTGCGTTTTCGCTGCCGGTCAGCTGGCTTTCCATCTCTGCTTTATCCTTCTCATACTGCGTCAGCTGTTCCTGTGCATCTGAAATCTTCTTTTGTGTTTCGGTTACATAATCATTGTTTGTAATATTATTTCTTGCAATCTCAAGGTTTGTCATAACGGTATTGACATCCTCGATCTCTTTCTTTTTTGCTGCAAGCTGCTCCGCATAATCTGCCGGCAGTCCCTCCGGATTCTTCGCCAGTCCCTCCAGTGCGGCAAGCTCCTCCTGCAGCTGCTTCAGTCTGTTATTCTGGTTCGCCGTCTCCTTCACGATCGCGTTATTGCTGTCGCGCTGATTCACATTCAGTTCATTCTGCAGGTTGCTTATGTAGGTTTTTGTATCCGCGATCTGCTGATTCAGCACCTCCAGATTCGCCGCTGCCTCCTTCTTTTTCTGGCGGTTCTTGGAATCCGTCTTTGCAGCGCTGTTGTAAACCGCTTCGCTTCTGTCCCGTTGGAGCTCGGACTGCCGGATGCCGCTCTCCATTTTCTCCAGATCATAGCTGATAAGCACATCTCCCGCCTGAACCGCATCTCCGGCAGCGGCCTTCACCTCGCTGATCGTTCCGCTCACCGGTGAGAAAATAACCTTCACTTCCTCGCTGAACACTGTTCCGCTGGTCGTTATCTTTTCCTGAAGGTCACCGCGCTCCGCATGTGCTGTCATCACCGGAATGCCCGCTCCGGCACTCCCCATTCCCAAAATGATCCGAAAGCCGATAAACGCCACGGCAAGCACTCCCACGACGATACCAACGACCAGTTTTCCTTTTTTCTTTTTCTTCTTTCCTTCACTGCTCATTTTCTTTTCCTCTTCCTCTCGTTGATTATCAAGCAATTCCAAAACAGTCTGACGACATTTATTTTTCCGTTCCGGCGGCCTTCCCGCCTCTGACATCGCTCTCGATTTTTCCGTCCTTGATCTGTATAATGCGCTTTGCTCTGTCCGCAATCTCATTGTTATGCGTAATCAGTATCACCGTCCTGCCCTCCTCATACAGTTCCTGCAGGATAGCCATGATCTCCTCCGTGGAACGGGAATCCAGATTTCCCGTCGGCTCATCGGCAAGAATGATCGGCGGTGCCTGCGCGATTGCTCTCGCAATAGCCACTCTCTGCTGTTGTCCGCCGGACATCTCCGCCGGTTTATGCTCCATCCGCTTTCCCAACCCGACCTTCTCGAGCGCCGTTCTCGCCAGCCGGACTCTTTCTCCTCTCGGCACGCCCCGATAGATCAGCGGCAGCTCGACGTTTTCCAGCGCGGTCAGGTTGGCGATCAGATTAAATCCCTGAAAGATAAAGCCGATCTCCCTGTTCCTGATGTCAGACAGTTCATTATCCGTCAGCTCCGAGACATTCTGCCCGTGCAGCAGGTACTCGCCGCTGGTCGGCACATCCAGACATCCGAGCATATTCATCAGGGTTGACTTTCCACTGCCCGACTGTCCGATAATCGCCACGAACTCCCCCCCGTCAATGCTGACACTCACATGATCCAGCGCCCGTACCTCATTCTCTCCGGGATTATAGATCTTACAAATGTTATTGATCTCGACAAGTGCACTCATTTTCCATCTCCCATTTTTATTTCAGTATTCTATTCTATGTATGGCTGTATTACTGTTATACTGTACTATTTGTATAATACAGCAAGGGTAGAGAAATGTCAATGTCTATTTTAATAGAATTTGGACAGCCAATATAAAAAGTGATGCAGCTTCATAACCTTCAATAAAGCCGCATCACTTTCCAAATAAATTTTATGTATTTCAGTTGCTTCTAATTTACAGCGGTTACCGTTGTAACCTCTGTTCCGTCCGTCGAATACAATTTGCTATTGCAGACCACATATCCGCCTGATAATGTAATTTCATGCGTGTTAGAACTACCATGCAGACTTAGAAAATGTAAGAACGAATCTTCTCCTATACCAGGCAGAGCTGTACCGTCTCCCCATTGGAATATTTTTCCATCCGGTGTGATTCCCGCACCACCTTCATACAGGATATATCCGTCGCAGACACCCCAATCTCCACACCAGCATAAAAAATTCATTTTGTTATATCCCTGTCCGTCTATCTGTGCTACCGTGACAGGATCATAAAGCTTTTGTCCATCATTTCCAATCACGGTATAATACATGTTTCCATCTGCCCCGCTCAGTTGAAGTGCAACATATTTGCCATCATTGGATAATCTGAAATTCGTGACTCCTGCACCAAAATCCGGAAGAGCAATCCCTTCTATACCTTTAACACCATCATTCTGCACTGTATAATCCATAAATCCATGATTAAAAGTAATTGCTGTTTCTTCCTCTTGAATCCTGTAATAATCAAAATCCAGGCTAGCCTCCATCAGATAAAAATCAGCATTATACATCTTACCATTTTCGGTTGCCAGATTCTCCAGTGTTGCCCGGTCGGCAATTTCGTTATAATCAAAATTTTCTGCATTGACAACCGTCAGTCTTTTACTACCATAATCATATAATTCCAATCCGGCGCATCTGTCCATGTCGTGAACAATAAAAATCAACTGATTACCAATGGAATTATTAATATTAATTGTATTATGTTCATTGGCATTCAGTATTAATTGTCCCATATTCATATTATCGTTGCTTAACTGACTACCGCCATACACACCATCAGACAAACAATAATAGAATCTTTGCGCATCCATCCTGCCACAATCTTCAGGTATTTCAATCTGTGCAACCGTTTCAAACTTATCATTCAAAATACAGGCATAAGCAGTATTCGCAGTTAATCCGCTCTCTTTCCTCTCATATATCGTACTGCCATCTCTGGTAAAATTAACATTATATCCGGGATAACTTTCTCCTGTCAGATTATCAGAACATTCATACAGCACCGATCCGTCTGCACCCAGTATCATAAATCCCGGATCAGCAGACTGGTCAGAGTGAATTACTACCGCTTTCCCATCAAAAATATCTCCTGTTTCCATTCCTTCCGGCAATTCATATATAACCTGAAGCTCCTTGTTGATGAGTACATGCTTTGTACCTGCATCATCGGAAACGGTTGCCCATGCAATGCCACCATAAAATCCGGTGTCCATCTGCGTCAGCTGATACTCTGTCGTATTTTTCTCTTCTACGACAGTTGATTCCTCTGCGGCAGACTCTGTAACAGGCTCTTCTGCAACAGACTCCTCTGCAACAGGCTTCTCTACGTTTTCTTCTACACTGTTCTCCTCCACTGCTTTCGTGGCATTCGCTTCATCATTTCCACAGGCCGCAAGCATCAATGACATAGTGCCAATCAGAAAAATCTTATAAAGTTTTTTCATAACAATATTCTCCTTCGTTTTTTCGATTATAAATTCTCACCAAGTATAGCCCGTATACGGGCAATTGTCAATAGAAAGGCTATAAAATAAAATTTTTGCATACACTATTTTCCCAAGGTGAATGCAAAAAATGATAATATATGATAAGTTGTGGAATACAATGAAAGAGAAGAATATTTCCCAATACAAATTAATCAAAGACTATCACATAAGCACAGGGCAGCTTGACAGATTGCGCAAAAACGAAAATGTCAACAGCTATACCCTGAATCAGTTATGTAAAATTCTGAATTGCAGACTTGAAGATATTGCAGAATATGTGGAAGATGAATGTGACATCTAAAAATCATTGTTTTCTCCGCGGCATCGGTTGCCTTCTGCAGAATCATCCATCTTGAGTTTCCAATTAATTTAATTCCAGATTCCGCTATCCGCCAACTGTTTAATACTTTGAATTACTGTATCATACTTTTCCGGCACAAACAGCAATCCCGTAGTAACATCTTCGTAGTCTGACTTATAAGCTTGTTCTTCAATTATCTCATTCAGGATACCTGTAACACATATGTCTTCCTTTGCAGATGGACAAATACTTAACTCGGAACGTGCCTCCCTGACCTCCGGAATAAGTTTTACCACTTCATCTGTGATACCTATCGAATCCACAATCTTATATATATCATACAAATGTCTTGAGTGGTGTGCGATTGCTCCCTGCATATAGTAATCACACAACGCAAACACCTTATCAACCAGAGTTCTTTCTATCGTCTGCGTTGTGATTTCAAACGGCATAAGCTCATGTCCTCCAACTTCTCTGACAGGGATTTCAGCACAATGGTCACATAGTAATCCTTTTCAATGATATTTGTGGGAATCGCAAGTTCATTAGCTGCACCAATCAGCAATTCTTCAAATGCTTCTTTATCATGATGCAAATTCATAGATCATCCCCCATTCAATCATTTTTTTTGCCGTTGCTCCGGTTAATGCAGAAGCCACCTCTGATAACTGCTCTTTTGTAAATTTCTTCTTTCTTATATAAGAAATCAAAATATCTGCAGTTTCTTTTATTGTCAGTTCGGTATACTTTTCTGCCTGACCGATACTATCAAGCAGCTGCAACAAGTCAGCATTTTCCTCCGACACCGGAATAGATGATTTCTTCACTCTTACTTTCTGATTGCCAACCATAATCGTGCGTCCATTGGTTGCTTCACGGTTTGTAACCACCTCAATAACTGCAGGCATCTGCGTTGTTAAGCCTAATTGGTTGGCAAATGACAAGCCTGTAATATATCCGAATTTATTAGATTCGTTTTCCACATATTTACGCATAATGACTATAGATGGATCCAGATAGCTCTTTCCAAGTAATCCTTCACGCTTTGGTATAAAGTATATTCCACTATCGTATCTTTCCAGAAAACCGCTTGCCACAAGTCTCTTCACCGACTGGCGAACAGCATTTTCAGATAAGCCATCAATGTACAAGTCAGTTAGGAAAATAGGCTCATTATATCCATAATTATCCATGAAGTAGTTTTTTAACATACGCTCACCTCTACGATCAAAGTACCATAATTATATGAACCATGTCAATATATGTGTCTTTTTTATTATATCCAACCGTACAATCAATAATCACACATTTTATTCCGAAAAATCACCGATTTTACCGAGCAAATTTCCAATACTGTGATACATTCCCGAATAAATGACAGGGTCAAACTTGTAACGCTTACCCATGTAATCGGAGCAAAGTTATGCGTTCCGTCCTCATTGTTTGTTCCAATGATAAAAGCAGGCTGAACACACATTGAAAAGTGAGTGCCTATCGATTTTCTCTTTACCGGTTTCATTTACGTATCTCTCCTCATTATCCCTAAATACTCCTCATAGGCAAACACCCTATTTCTCGCAGCATTGGTTGTCTCCTGCAAAATTCCAATTTCCACAAGCTTCTTCACAGCCGCAGACACAGTATTATAACTAACCTCTAATTCCTTGGCAGTTTTCTTAATATCAATAATCGGATATTGCTCAATATAATCAAAAACTGCTCTTAAATTGTCTTTGCTTCGAGTTGTTTTCGGCAGCTTTTCTATATTTCTATCATGCAACGCAGAAAGCTGACAAATTGCTTCCAAAGAATCCGATGCGGCTTTACTCACCGCTTCCAAAAAGAATCTTATCCATTGTTCAAAGTTACCGCTTCTTCTGACTTCACTAATTCTATCATAATATTCCACTTGGTTTTTTTTCAAAAAATAGGATATATAGATAACCGGCTTAGCTAGAAGCCCTTGTTCCATCAGATACAGTAATATCAGCAGCCTTCCGATCCTTCCGTTTCCATCTAAAAAAGGATGTACCGTTTCAAACTGATAATGAATCAATGCCACTCGAATCAACGGATCATAATCCACGTTCTCATTAATAAACTTCTCCAAATCAGACATTGCATTTTGCATATCTTCTACATTTGGCGGAACATATCTTGCATCTTTTAACGAGCAGTTGTCCGGTCCGATCCAATTTTGAGAATATCTGAATTCCCCCGGAGTCTTATCTTGTCCACGAACCCCTTCCATCAGCACCTCATGTACTTCTCTAATCAATCTACAACATAACGGCAATTTTTCTAAACGTTTCAACGCATACTGTGTTGCTTTCACATAATTAATAACATCCGAAACATCCAGATTTGTATTTGTTTCCACTTCCGGATCCAGTACATCATCAAGAGTGCACTGTGTCCCTTCTATTTGTGAAGAAATCAATGCTTCCTTTCTTACATACATTGATATAAACAAATCAGCGTTGGAAATTAACTGTGATGCCGTATCAAGCTTTACGAGTTGCTTATTTGCGTCTACTAAGAGTCTCACGATTTCATCATCCATTTCAATTTCCGGTATCGGCGGTAATGGATTTGGTTTAAATGATTGGTAAGCAGCCTCCCCTGTTAAATTGTCAACATATTTTCCTGCACGATTCATATAATTCTCCTTGTTTTGCGAAGCAAAATGCCTGCCTGATTATGCAGGCAGAGATTTTTTCCTCATTTTGAAATACATACACTTATTATATCCTGCTTATTTCAAAAAGTCACATAGTTTTTGAAATAAAAACAAGTTTCGCACAATCTAATTTCAAAAGTATGAAGGAGGCTCCTACAAGCAAGCTTGTATCGCCTCTTTCTTGAGAAATGCAGCTCGATTCCGCTTTGCTCCATCTCGCTGTATGGCTTTCGCCATATAGCATCCACAAGAAAAAGCCGATATTGTGAGCAAGCTCCCATATCGGCTTTTCTTATGTCTGCTACATTTCTCAATGCTCCAGCATGTTTTCAATAAAGATCCCGTATCCTCTGGTGCTGTCCTGGACGAGGACGTGGGTGACTGCCCCGATGATCTTGCCGTTCTGGATGATGGGGCTGCCGCTCATTCCCTGAACGATGCCGCCGGTGAGCTCCAGCAGGTCAGCGTCCGTCACCTTTAATTCGATTCCACGGTTTACGTTGTCGTGGTCAAGGTGGATTTCCGTGACCTCGATGTCATAGTATTTCGTCGTTCCGTCCACAGTGCAGAGGATCTGCGCCGCCCCGCGCTGGATCTCCTGCTTTAAACCGATCGGAAGTGCATCCCTTGTACCGAGCGCCAGCGCCTTGGAGTTGCAGCTGCCAAAGATGCCCTGCGTGCTGTTCTTCGTGATGGTTCCTAAAATATGGGAGTCCGAGTAGACGATCAGCCCGGTCATCTCTCCGGGATTGCCGACCGTGCCCTTCTTGATGTCGATGATGCTCGTCTCATAAAGCGTTCCTCCGTCCACATGCATCAGTGTGCTTGTGTCCACATCATTGATTCCGTGTCCGAGCGCCCCGAAATTTCCATGGCTGTCAATGTAGGTCATTGTTCCGACACCCTGCGCATTATCTCTGATCCAGACACCGATCTTATAGCTCCCGCTCTCGTCCTTCTCAGGCTGGATCGCCACCTCCATGGTCTCGCCATTCCGCTCCACCGTCAGAATGACCGGATTTCCTCCGCTCTCCTCGACCATTTTGATCACTTCATCCTTCTTTTCCACATCTGTTCCGTTGACCTTACGGATATAATCGCCGGACTTCACAATATTTTTTCCGGGCGAACAGCTCACACCGCCCTCCCCCTGAAACTCGCCCGTACCGACGACAAGAACACCGTCTGTCTCGATATAGATGCCGATCGGGGTTCCCACAGGTATCAGCTCCTGATCCTCGATGACCCGGATGCCCACCTGCTTCACCGGCAGAAATCCGAACAGCTTCACCTGCATCTGGTAGGAGGACTGTGCATCCATCTTCATCGTGACAGTCTTACTCAGGTCAATGTCTACGGCTCCCTCCGGTATATTGCTCTTCCCACCCTCACTTACGCTGACAATATCCGCCTTCGCCGGAATACCCAGCCGGAAGGATTCCTCTTCCCCGGCGCGGACATTGATGATCGAGGGAATACTGCTGTCTATATAGTAGCAGACCATTCCCGTGAGAAATGCACAACTGATGACAAGAAGCGCCACAAGCATTGCCCGGTAAATTTTCAACCGCCTGACCCTCGCCTTCCAGTTCTGGAGAATGACAACCATCTCCCCGCCTGCCTGAACCTTGATTTCTGCCTGCGCCCGGCCTCTGCCCGCTTCCCTGTCCTTTTCCTCTATCTCTCTATCCATACTCTACACGCTCCTCAAACACAAACCATACAAAAAGAGACCCTGCCAAGGTCTCTTTGCATTTGTCGTATATAGTATGAGTCTTTTTAATCTTTTTTATGCTGCTTTGCCTGTGTGCGCATCTCTCTCGCGTTGGATAGCGCCGCCTCGGAAAGTGCATCGCTTCCGAGCAGTCTTGCCAGCTCGCAGAGACCTTCTTCCTCCTCCAGCAGCCGGATGTCCGTAATGGTATTTTCTCCCGTAGTGCTTTTTTCAATACAAAAATGTCTGTCTGCCATCGCCGCAATCTGCGGAAGGTGCGTGATACAGATAACCTGATGCGCATGGGCAAGTGTGTCCAGCTGCTCCGATACACGCCATGCCGTGCGTCCGCTGATTCCCGTATCAATCTCGTCGAAAATGAGCGTGTCAATCTCGTCCCTTCCCGCCAGCACTGTCTTGATCGCCAGCATGATGCGGGACAGTTCACCGCCGCTTGCAACCTGACCGAGCGGCTTCAGGGCTTCCCCGGGATTTGTCGAAATCAGGAACTCCACATCGTCCCAGCCCTTCGCCGTTATATTCTGCTCCGGCCGCACCGCAATTTCAAATTCCACCGTAAGAAAATTCAGGTGGACAAGAGCATCCCGAAGCTGTCCCTGTAAGATCACGGCATTTTTCTGTCTGATCTGTGTCAGCTTCGCACACGCCGCCTTCAATCTCTCCTCCGCCTGTGCCAGCTGCTCTGTAAGCTCCCTGATATAGACATCGTAATCTGTCAGCTTCTCCAGAAGCTTCTGCCTTTCCTGCCCATAGCGGATCACATCCTCGATCGTGTTGCCATATTTTCCCTTTAAATGATTCAGCAGATTCAGACGCTCCTCGACCGAAGTGAAATCCTCCTCATCAAACTCGCAGTCGCTCAGATACTCCGCGACATCCCTGTTGTAATCCGCAAGCAGGTTGTCGATTTCCGCCAGCTGCCCTTCCAGTTCCTCGAGCCTCGGGTCAAAGGCTGTTACCCCTCTGATGGCGCGCAGCGCACGGCTGAGCGCACTCCCCGCGCCTCCCTCGCTGTCGTTCCCCGTCATCTGGTAGCTCTCGGACAGACTCTCCGTGATCTTCTTGCTGTTGCTCATGATACGATAGCGTTGCTCCAGCTCCTCATCCTCGCCCGGCACAAGTCTGGCTTCCTCGATCTCCTGCCATTCAAACTCGGCGAGAGACTGTTCCTTCGCCTTGGTCTCCTCGTCCATCGTCCCGCCGGACAGTTCCTTTTTCAAGCGCCTGCACGCCTCAAATTCCTCTTCCACTGCCAGCGCCGCACTCTCATACTCTGCTCCGCAGAAGGAATCGAGGATCTCCATATGCTTCTTTTTGTTCAGAAGAGACTGGTGCTCGTGCTGCCCGTGAATATCGATCAGTATCTCCGCCAGCTCCCTGACCTGCTTCGCCGTGACGGTCTCACCGTTGATCTTGCAGACACTCTTGCCGACCTGCATCTTCCGGCTGATGATAACCGTCCCGTCCTCCGATGCGTCCAGCTCCATCTGTGCAAGCTTCTCCCGCACCTTTTCACTGTCCGCGTCGAAGACCAGCTCCACCAGCGCGCTGTCCGCCCCTTTCCGCAGCATTTCCTTCTCGAATTTTCCACCCAGCGCAAGATTGACACTGCCGATCAGCAGGGATTTACCCGCGCCCGTCTCACCGGTCAGAATATTCAGCCCTCTTCCGAATTCTACCTCTGTCTCTTCCATCAGAGCAAAATTTTTCACATGTAAACTTTGCAGCATTTTATCTTCTCCCCACAATGCCTCAATGACGGTCAGCCTTTACCAGTCCCTGTATCCTCTCCATCAGCGCCTTCGTCTCCTCCACGCTTCTCACCGCGGCAAAAATCGTGTCGTCACCGGCGATACAGCCGACGAGCTCCGAAAATTTCAACGCGTCCAGCGCGGCGGCCACTGCCATCGCCATGCCGGAAACCGTTTTGATGACAAGAATATTCTGCGCCATATCCATAGAGACATACCCTGCTTTCAGCACACGGATATATTTGTCTCCCATGTGGCCGTCCTCCTGCTTTAAGACGGCATATTTCTGCCTGCCGCTTCCGGCGGGAACCTTCGTCAGCCGCAGCTCCCGGATGTCTCTGGAAACCGTCGCCTGTGTCACGGCAAAGCCGGCATCCCGGAGCCTTGCCGCCAGCTCCTCCTGCGTCTCCACATCATTCTGTTGGATAATTTCTACAATTCTCTCATGTCGGTTTTTTTTCATGATTATGTCCATTTCCGCGCACGCCCTCTGCGCATAACAAGTTTGTGTCAAGTGCACGCAGACACAAATCTTAAATCTCCGTCATTTTCTTGTGAAGCACTTCCAGAAAGCTGACCTGATTCAGCTGCAAAAATTCTGTCATCTTTTCCGACTGGACAATCCGGATTCTGTCCCCGGTGCATAAAGTTGCGCCGTGGCTTCCGTCAAAGCTCGCCTCAACGGTCTGGATCTCTCCGTCGCTGCGCTCCGGAATCTCAATCTCCACCACATCCTCCGGAGACAGAATAATGCTCCTCTGGTTCAGCGTATGCGGACAGATCGGTGTCAGCATAATCAGCTTTGCCCTCGGCTCGACCAGCGGGCCTCCCGCAGACAGATTATAGCCGGTAGACCCGGTCGGGGTCGTCACAATCATACCGTCCGCACTGTAATCATTCAGAAAAAGTCCGTTGACATAGATGTTGAATTTGATGATCTGCAGCGAGCCCTTTCTCGATATGACGATGTCATTCAGCGCCCAGCCCTCCTCGGTTCTGCCGTCCTTCAGCACGGCCTTTCCGTAAAGCATCATCCGGCTTTCCTGCTCGTAATCTCCCTGTATGAGCCGCTCCAGCGACTCCTCCAGATTTGCCGGCTCAATCTCCGTCATATAGCCGAGCGTTCCGAGGTTGACGCCGATAATCGGAATGTTCCGCTGCCTGGTCTCGCGCGCCGCCCGCAGCACCGTTCCGTCCCCTCCCAGGACGATGATGCAGTCGGCTGTCTGGTTCCATTCCTCATCTCCCGCCTTGACAGACACACGCTGCCCACGGCTCTCCAGATAGCTGCAAACCCGCTTTGTCATAACCAGATTCTCGTCCTTATGTCTGTTGGTATAGACCAGAAAATGCTTCATAGCCGCTCCTTAACTTTCCTGCTTTTCTTCCATGGAATGACCTTGTTCCATGGAATGAGACCTCTCGACGGTCTCACGGATCAGGTTCTGCCACTCTTCTGTCCGTGAAAGCCCGCTCTTTGCAGCAATAATCTCCTTAAGCCGGTTCTCTGCCTCCTGCTCGGTGAGAAGCCGTACCGCCTCCTCCGGCTCCCTCTCCTTCCGCAGATGCACCAGATATTCGATATTTCCTTCCGGTCCCTTGATCGGCGAGTATTCCAGTTCAAGCACCGTAAATCCGATGCTGTCCGCGTAATCGACGATCTTGCCGATCACCTCGCGGTGCACCTCAGGCTCCCTGACAACACCGTTTTTCCCTACCTTTTCCCTGCCTGCCTCAAACTGCGGTTTAATCAGGCAGACCATCTCACCGTTCTCCTTCAACAGATTCCTCGCCGGAATCAGTATCTTTGTGAGCGAGATAAACGAGACATCCACGCTGGCAAAATCAAGGTCGTCCTCTATGTCCTCCCGCTTCAGATAGCGGAAGTTCGTCTGCTCCATGCAGACGACTCTCTCGTCATTACGCAGCTTCCACGCCAGCTGTCCGTGCCCGACATCCACGGCGTACACCTTGACCGCACCGTTCTGCAGCATACAGTCCGTAAAGCCGCCCGTCGAGGAACCAATATCCATACAGATTTTCCCCTCGAGCGTGACCGGCCAGCACTTCATTGCTTTTTCCAGCTTCAACCCGCCGCGGCTCACATATTTTAAGGCATGCCCCCTGACCTCCAGCCGGATCTTGCTCTCATCGAAGCTCGTTCCCGCCTTGTCCTCCTTCTGTCCGTTGACATAGACATTTCCCGACATGATGATCGCCTTTGCCTTCTCTCTGGATGTGGCATAGCCCTGATTCATCAGAATTACGTCCAAGCGTTCCTTCATCTCTTCTTACCTTTTCTCCATAAGCTCCCTAATCCGCTTCACAATACTGTCCGCGTCGATCCCGGTCTCCTGTTTTAAAAGCTCTACGTTTCCATGCTCGATATAGGCATCCGGCAGACTGATGTTCAGGTATCTGTTCCGCAGCCCCTTCCGGTTCATGCAGTCAAGCACCTTTTCGCCATAACCGCCGCAGGCGACATTCTCCTCCAGCGTGACGATCAGCTCATGCTCTCCGCACGCCTCTTCGACGATCTCCTCATCAATCGGCTTTGCAAAGCGGGCATTGATCAGACTGACGGCAAAGCTCTCCGCCTTCAGCTGCTCCCTGACGGTCTCGGCCGTCTTCACCATACTGCCGATCGCCAGAAGCGCAATCTGCTTCTCCCTGTAAATCCATTCTGCCTTGCCAAGCTCGATGGGTGCCCGAAATTCCTGCAGCCCGTCATAGGCTGTCCCACGCGGATAGCGGACAGCGATGGGCGCCCCCAATGCGACCGCAAACTTCATCATATCGGAAAGCTCCCATTTATTCTTCGGCGCACAGACATGCATATTCGGGATACCCGTCAGATAGGTAAAGTCGAAAATGCCCTGATGCGTCTCGCCGTCGCTTCCCACCAGTCCTGCCCGGTCAATCGCAAAAACGACCGGAAGGTTCTGAATACAGACATCATGTAGAATCTGGTCATAGGCTCTCTGCAGGAAAGACGAATACACGGCAACAATCGGCTTCAGCCCGCCCGCCGCAAGTCCCGCCGCAAAGGTGACGGCGTGCTCCTCCGCAATCCCGACATCGAAAAATCTGTCCTGATACATATTGTGAAAACGTTTCAGTCCTGTGCCGTCCGGCATCGCCGCCGTGATCGCCACGATCTTCTCGTCCCTCTGTCCGAGCTTGCACATGACCGTAGAAAAGACATCCGTATAATTCGCCACCGTCCTCGGATTCTTCGGCAGACCGGTATCGATGACAAAGGGATCCGTGCCGTGAAATCTTGCCGGATGCCTCTCCGCCGGCAAATAGCCTCTGCCCTTCTGCGTCAGCGCATGAATCAGCACCGGCCCCTTTACACGCTTTGCCTCACCGATCACCGTGACAAGCGCATCAATATTGTGTCCGTCCACAGGTCCCAGATAAGTGATCCCCATATCCTCGAAGAACATTCCCGGAATCACAAGCTGCTTGAAGCTGCTCTTCGCCCTCCGGATCTTGTTAATCATGCTGTTTCCGCGCTTTGTGCCGAGCAGCGCCTGATAGATTCCCGCCTTCAGATCCAGATACCCGGTCGCTGTACGGATGCTGTTGAGATATTTCGATACACCGCCGACATTCTCAGAAATGGACATGTTGTTGTCATTCAGAATAATAATAAAATTGGTCTCCAGCTTTGACGCATTGTTCAACGCCTCGTAAGCCATACCACCCGTGAGCGAGCCATCTCCGAGCACGGACACCACGGTGTTCGACTCCCCGCGGATGTCACGCGCCTTGACCAGTCCGAGTCCGGCAGAGATCGATGTGGAGCTGTGCCCTGTGTCGAAGACATCACAGGCGCTCTCCTTCCTCTTCGGGAACCCGCTCATTCCACGAAACTGGCGCAGCGATTCAAAGCCATCCCTGCGTCCTGTCAGAAGCTTATGCGTGTAAGACTGGTGCCCGACATCCCACACAATCTTATCCTCCGGAAAATTCAGGGCGAGATGCAGCGCCATCGTCAGCTCCACCGCCCCGAGATTCGATCCGAGATGCCCACCCGTGACACTGATCTTCTCTATCAGGAAATCCCGGATCTCCTGTGCAAGCGCTCCCCAGTTTTCCTTATCGATCTGCTTAATATCATTTTCTTTCTCTATGGTTTCCAAAAACATTTTCTGCGCCTTTCACCTATTTGCGGCGGTGGATCAGCTCAAGAATCAGCTGTCTCAGAAAGGGATTTTCCCCCGCAAAGCTGTCCAGTATCCGCACGGCTTCCTCAGACAGCGCAGCAACGTCTGCCTCTGCCTTGTCCAGTCCGTTCCATGTCACATAGGTCTGCTTGTCGTTCTGGGCGTCGCTGCCCACAGCCTTGCCAAGCTCGCTGCTGTCCCCGGTCACATCCAGAATGTCATCCTGGATCTGGAATGCGATGCCAATATTATACGCGCACTTCTCAAGCGCCTGAACCTGCTCCGCCTCCGCGCCGGCAAGCACCGCACCGATCGTCATTGCCGACTGGATCAGCGCCGCCGTCTTATGCTCATGAATGAACAGAAGCAGTTCCTCCGTGATCTTCTTTCCCTCCGCCTCGATGTCCGCCGTCTGACCGCCGATCATCCCGTAGATTCCCGCCTTCCCTGCAAGAATCTCCAGCGCGGCAGCCGCCCGCTTCAGCTTCTCGGGGGTTCCGGCATATGTAAAGCTCTTCACCGCCGTCTCAAAGGCATAATTGAGCAGTCCGTCTCCGGCAAGAATGCCCATGGTCTCCCCATATACCGCCCAGGTCGTCTTTTTCCCCCTGCGGTATTCGTCATTGTCCATCGCCGGAAGATCATCATGCACCAGGGAATATGTATGGATCATCTCGATTGCGGCGAGAAAGGGCTCGACAAGAGCTCTGTCCTCCGCGTTTCCGCCGCAGAGCAGAAAAGTTTCCCACATAAACATCGGGCGCAGTCTCTTGCCACCAGCCCTGACGCTGTAATTCATCGCCTCCAGCACCGTCTTCTGTATTCCCCCCTCTTCGGGAAGAAATTTCTCCAGTATAACGTTCAGATCCTCTGTCTTTTTCTGTAAAAGTACGCTGAATTCCTTATTCTCCATCTTCAAATGCCTCCAGCTGACCATCCTCCGCGAGCTTCAGCACCTGCTTTTCCACGCGGTCTATCTGCTCGCTGCACTTCTTCAGCAGCCCCATTCCCTCGCTGTATGCCTGAAACGCTTCCTCCAGAGGAAGCTCGTCGTTTTCCATTTTCTGAATGATCTCTTCGAGTTTTTCAAATCCGTCCTCCAGACGGAAGCTGTCTTCCTTCTTCATGCCGTCTCCTACCTTCCCTCCGTGCTGCTGCCTCATTCCTTCTCCGCTGTCCCACCGAGCACCGCCGCGCGGAAGCTGCCGTCGCTCACCGTGATCTCCAGCTCCTGTCCCTCGCGCACCTGCTTCACGGAGCGGATATTACTGCCGTTCTCGTCCGTGATATACGAATAGCCGCTGTTCAACTTCTCCAGCGGTGAAAGGCTCTTGAATCTCTCGATATAGAGCGCCAGTTCGTGCCGTCTTGCCCCAAGCAGCTTCTCCATCCGGTTCTGGAGCTGTTCCTCCATATTCAGCAGACGCATTCTGCGCTCCCTGATGCGTCCCATGGGGCTGAGCGCCCGTAACTGCAGTTCACGCTGTCTGATCTCCGTCCTGCCGTCCTGCAGCTTCCGCTGCATCAGCCGGTTCAGCATCATCCTGTCCGTCTCAAGCTGTGACAGGATCTCGCGGACATCCGTCACTGCCAGCTCTGCCGCCGCAGAGGGGGTCGGTGCGCGGAGATCTGCCACAAAGTCAATGATCGTTGTGTCCGTCTCATGTCCGACAGCAGAAATGATCGGCACGGAGCAGTCAAACACCGCCTGCGCCACCTCCCGCTCGTTAAATGCCCACAGGTCTTCCATGGAGCCGCCTCCCCTGCCGACGATCATCACGTCAACACCCAGCTTCTCCAGCGTCCGTATGCCTCTGACAACGCTCGGCACTGCCGCCTGACCCTGTACAATCGCCGGATAGAGAATGATCTGCACATAGGGATTCCGCCTGTGTGCGATCTGCATGATGTCACGGACCGCCGCACCGGTATCCGCCGTCACCACGCCCAGCGTTCTGATGTAGCGCGGGACCGGCTGCTTATATTCCGCCGCAAACATGCCGGACTCTTCAAGCTCCCGCTTCAGCTGCTCAAATTTCTCGTAGAGCAGTCCGCTTCCGTCCAGCGCGATCTGCTTTGCATAGAGCTGATACCTGCCGTCCCTCTCGTAGACATCCACGGTTCCGCCGACGATCACCTGCTGCCCTTCCGCCAAACGAAAAGAAAGACCCGCGCGGTTGCCTGCGAACATGACACAATTCACCACTCCCTTTGGGTCCTTTAATGTAAAATAAATATGTCCCGACGGATGATATTTGCAGTTGCTGACCTCCCCCTTTACGAAGAGACCCTGCAGCAGATAGTCCTGCGTGAACATATTTTTAATATATGAATTCAGTTGTCCTACCGTATAAACGTTCCGAATATCAATCACCCAGCTTTAAAATTTTTGCCAGAATCGCATTCACAAAGGCACTTGAATTGTCCTGACCGTATTTTTTCGCAATCTCCACGGCCTCGTCGATTGCAACTCTCGGCGGGATATCGTCGTCATAGCGCATCTCGTACACAGCCAGACGCAGAACGGTCAGCTCCACCTTTCCCATTCTGGTCGTGTCCCAGCCCTCTGTATTCTCATCGATCAGCTTGTCTATCTCGGGGATCTTCTCCCTGACCAGCTGACACCTTTCCTCAATATAATCGGCATCCTTCTGGGAAGGAATCGCCTCATTGTCCTCCAGATACAGACGCATCTGCCTCGGCATATCCTCAGGAGAGTGAAACTCTACCTGAAACAGAAGCATAAATACCTGTTCTCTCTGCTCGTGTCGTCCCATTGCACTTTTCCTTTTTACTTTACTTTTACGCCTGCAATCCTGATGTTGACATCATTGCAGGTAAGCCCTGTCATGTTCTCGATGGCATTCTTCACCTTCGTCTGAACCTTCTGGCAGGTCGCGGGAATGTTGTAGCCGTACTCCATGGTGACAGCCAGATCAACGACAACGCTGCCGTCGAGCACCATGACCTTGACACCCTTCGTCAGCTTCTTCATGCCAACCTTGCTCATCAGCTCGTTTGTGATGGTTCCCGCCATCGCGCTGACACCCTCTACCTCTGTCGCAGCGAGGGAGGCAATCATTGCCACAACATCATCTGCGATCTGCACAGCGCCTACGTTTTCCTCATCCTTGAGCACAACTGTCTTCTTATCTATCTCTTTTTCCATCCGAATTTCCTCCTGATCGAAATCACCTTGCATATCAGATATAAGTATACCACATAATCTATTCATTTGTCACCCAAAAACTCAGAGACATCTGACTGTCGTTCTGCGTATAGGCAACCGTCCCGCCGGACGCCGTATCCATGTACAGAAAAATTTCCTGTCCGCCGATCAGCCGGTCGAGCATCTGCCGGTAGCACTCCTCGTCGGAGCACTTCAAAGCCACCTCATCCCTGCCCTGCTCCTTTGCCTGTTCAAAGACTGCCTTAAGCTGCTCCTTGTCAAAGCCGGAGAAAAAAGCGCCCTCCCTGACATAATAGTTGGCATCCGTATCCACGCACAGCGGCAGCTCCGGACTGTCCGAGGGAGTGTGCGTCCTTAACAGCTCCTGCGTCGTCACGTTCAGATAATCGTAATTGATCTGCGGCCGGTCCGCCGCCAGCGTCGTATCATCATCGAGACTGTACGAGGCATCTCCCCATGTCGTGTCCAGATAATAGTACGCCCCGTCCACCCGGACAAGGTTCCACGCATGGGTTTCTCCCGTCTCGACCGTTCCGGTGACAAGTGTGCATTCCACACCGAGCCGGTTGAGCAGAAACTGCGTCGCCTTTGCATAGCCCTGACATACCGATCTGTGGTTGACAAACACGGAGTATATATTCTGGTTTTCCGGCGCATTCCGGTCGTAGTCTGTCTCAAGGATGACCGTCTCATATACCGCCTTTACCTTGGCATAATCATCCCAGTCGCCGCCGATACTCGCGAGAATCCTCTCCGCTTCAGCGCTGATTTCTTTTCTCCGCACCTCTGCAGTCTCCGCATCGACGGAATAGGTTCCCGTAAATTCAAAGGAGACCGTCTCCTCGCCCTTCGTGTACTTTGTGTAGGAATAGCCCTCCACATAAAACAGCTCCGGGTGATCGCTCAGAACATACTGGAAGATTCTGTCTATATCCTTCTCGTCCAGTCCTGCTCCGATTCCGGTCTCGTCCAGCGTGACATTCTCACCAAAGCTTGCGAGTATGTCCCTGATTTCCTCATACCATAGAAGCTCCTGCCCGCCCAGTCCCTGCGCGGCGTACTCGAAGGCAGTGTCCTCCAGAAAGCCGTAAGACACATTGTCTTCCTCTCCCTCCCCGGTCTCCGTGGGCGCACTCTGCTCCGGCATCTCACTTTTCACAGACTCCGTCAGCACAAAATCTCTGGGAATTTCCTCCAGGAGGTCTGTGTCGCCACAGCCTCCCAGAAGAATGCCAAGCAGAAATAAATAAACACTCACCCTACACACTTTTTTCTTCATTCCACAATGCTCCGGTTCTACCTCTTAGTTTCGGGAAAACTCCGTCAGCACCAGACCCTTGTTGCGGTCGAGCGTCATGCCGATGCTCCATGCGTTGACAAACAGCAGCAGCGGATTTCCCTTCATATCCTTTACCTTCTTCATATCTGAGGTACCTGTCAGCTTTGCAATATCCACCTCATCCTTATTCTCGATCCAGCGGATGTGCTCATAGGGCAGATTCTCCAGCCTTATCTCCACATTGTATTCATTTTCCAGTCTGTATTTCAGCACATCAAACTGCAGCACGCCGACAACGCCGACGATGATCTCCTCCAGACCCGTATTGAACTCCTGGAAGATCTGGATCGCACCTTCCTGCGCGATCTGCTCAATGCCCTTTACAAACTGCTTTCTCTTCATAGTGTCCAGCTGGCGCACTCTCGCAAAATGCTCCGGCGCGAAGGTCGGGATTCCTTCATACTGGAATTTCTCCTTCGGCATACAGAGCGTATCTCCGATAGAGAAGATGCCGGGATCGAACACGCCGATAATGTCTCCCGCATACGCTTCGCTCAGGATCTTCCTCTCATCCGCCATGATCTGCTGGGGCTGGGAGAGGCGCATCACCTTATTTCCCTGCACATGACGCACCTCCATGTTCGCGTCGAATCTTCCCGAACAGATTCTCATGAAGGCGATCCTGTCGCGGTGTGCCTTGTTCATATTCGCCTGTATCTTGAAGACAAACGCAGAGAATTCATGCTCCGCCGGCTCGATCAGCCCGATGTCCGCCTTTCTGGGCAGGGGCGGTGTCGTCATCCGCAGGAAATGCTGCAGGAAGATCTCCACACCGAAGTTTGTCAGCGCCGAGCCGAAGCAGACCGGCGTGAGCTGTCCGGCTCTCACCTCGTCAAGGTCAAATTCCGCGCTTGCGCCGTCCAGCAGCTCGATCTCCTCCAGCAGCTTGTCCGCCGCCTCATCGCCGATCAGTTCGCGGAGATGTGCCTCGTCCTCCACCGGGATTTCGGTCGCCGTTCCTTCCTTCGTTCCCTTCTCCGTGTCGGAATAGGAAATCACGCATTTCTTCTCTCTGTCATAAACGCCCTTAAAGCCCTTGCCGGAGCCGATCGGCCAGTTTACGGGACAGGTTGCGATCCCGAGCTCCTTTTCGATCTCATCCAGCAGGTCGAAGGTATCGTTCGCATCCCTGTCGAGCTTGTTGATAAAGGTGAAGATCGGGATCCCGCGCATACCGCAGACCTTGAAAAGCTTCCTTGTCTGTGCCTCCACACCCTTCGACGCATCGATGACCATGACCGCGGAATCCGCCGCCATCAGGGTACGGTAGGTGTCCTCCGAGAAATCCTGATGTCCCGGGGTATCCAGAATGTTGATACAATAACCGTCATATTCAAATTGCAGTACCGAGGAGGTGACGGAAATACCTCTCTCCTTCTCGATTTCCATCCAGTCCGATACGGCATGCCTCGCCGTCGCCTTTCCCTTGACGCTTCCCGCCAGATTGATCGCTCCGCCGTAAAGCAGGAACTTCTCTGTCAGCGTTGTCTTTCCCGCATCGGGGTGAGAAATAATCGCAAAGGTTCTTCTGCGGTTGATTTCTTCTGTATAATTGCTCATGTTTTCCTCCATCTCAAATCTTCGTTTTTTCGCCTGTCCGTTTCAACTCCACCTGTTTAATGTGGAATAACGGATTCCCCTTCAAATTCAGGCGCAATACCAAAGTATTGTAGCACAGTTGCCCCTATATCTGCAAAGGTTTTCCGCGTGCCGTAATTTGCGGGCATGACTTTTCTGCCATACACGATAAACGGCGTGTACTCCCTTGTATGATCCGTCGTCGCGGTATAGGCAGGATCACAGCCGTGATCTGCGGTAATCATCAGGATGTCATCCTCCCCAAGCTTCGCCAGCATTTCCGGCAGCTTTTCATCAAAGTACGCCAACGCCTTCGCATAGCCGTCAACGTCCCTTCTGTGCCCGTACAGCATATCAAAATCCACAAGGTTGACGAAGCACAGCCCGTCAAAATCCCTGTCCAGATATTCCATCGTCCGCTCGATGCCCTCCTCGTTGCCGGAGGTGTAGACAAACTCTGTGATACCCTTTCCCGCGAAAATATCCTTGATCTTTCCCACAGCGATCACATCCCGCCCCGCCGCGGAAAGCTGATCCAGCATCGTCGTTGCCGGAGGCTCAAGCGAAAAATCGTGGCGGCGCGCAGTCCTCGTGTATGGTCCTCCCATCGGCCCGACAAACGGTCTCGCTATGACTCTGCCGACACCGTTCTCTCCCTGCAGGATCTTTCTGGCGATACGGCAATATTCGTAGAGCTGCTCCGGCGGCACAAGCTCCTCGTGTGCGGCGATCTGGAAAACACTGTCCGCAGAGGTATAGACAATCAGCTTTCCGGTTCTCATATGCTCATCCCCGTAATCCTGGATGACCGCCGTGCCGGAATAAGGCAGGTTGCAGAGAACCCCCCGGCCGGTCTGTGCGGTGAAAGCATCCAGAACCTCCTTCGGAAATCCCTCCGGATAGGTCGGCAGCGGCTTCGGGGAATACACTCCCGCAATCTCCCAGTGCCCGATCGTCGTGTCCTTCCCTCTCGATCTCTCCGTCATACGTGCGACCGCCGCCGTGTGTGCCGCGTTCTTTTCCCCGACGGTCACCCCGTCAATATCAAACAGACCAAGCTCTCTCATATTCGGCATATGAAAATATGGGCTGGAGGACACGCTTCGTATCGTGCTCACATTCACATCCCCGTACGAAGCCGCATCCTCCATCTCACCGATTCCAAAGCTGTCAAGAACAATCAGAAATACTCTTCCCATGACTCTTCCGTCCTTTCACATACATCTTCCAGAAGTATATCATATTTTATATGTAATTTGTACCAATTTTCTACACTTATTCAACGACAGTGCTGATAATGATGTTTTCCGGCGCAATCTCCGTCTTCCGTGTCACAATATCCTCGATCTGTGCCCGCATGACATCATCCAGCGCCGCCGCATTGACTACCACATCCACCGCGTCACCGTTGATGCTGACAACTACATCCGAAAAGCCCTTTGCCTCCAGCAGAATCTCCGCGGCAGCCTCCTTCTCTGCTATGGCTGTCATTTTTACCATGTTGTCAACCGCCTCCTGCTTCTGCTCATCCGTCAGCCCGGCGCTGTTGATGATTTCCAGCAGGGTCTCCTTGTTCTTTGCCCTTGTCTGCTCCTTTAGGAGCTTCGCCTCGGAGAGTACTGCAATCCCCGCCGTCGAGGTAAACATCGCCTCACCCGGAATCTCGCCTTCGTCGGGTGTGTTCGTCTGCTCACCTGCGGCAACATTCTGGGTTATCTGCGCGCCGACATCGAGGAAGTCCTCCACCGGAGTCCCCTCCATATCGGAGTCCAGACTTTCAATATCCGTCACCCCGCTCTGCAGCAGATCCTCCTCCGACAAATCTAAAAGCTCCTGTGCCGTGTATGTTCCGGTTACAATATCCCCGGAGCCTGTCAGATTCGCCTCGCTCGTATACACATTTCCATCCGTCACTTCCAGATATTCATCTTCCAGATCGGTTCCCGCAAACTGGAGGTATCCCGCGATCGCGATCATGATTGCCAGTGCGGTTATCATAAGCTGATTCTTTTTGATTAGGTTTTTCACGTTTTTCCCCTTCTCTTCGTTTTGCTATTTCATTGTATGTACCTGAAAACGGATATATGATTCAGGTCATTTTGTTTTTGTCTCCATCTTTACCACCTTCACCTTATGCGCCTCCACGCCGAAGAGCGCCTGTACGATCTCCGTCACCGTCCGGTTCACCGTACCGCTTCCCGCGCCCTCCGCGACCACGAGCACACCTTCGATCTCCGGAACATAGGTCTTGATGACATAGGGCTCACTGCTGCTGCCGTTCGTGCTGTACACCACCGTCTCCTCCATGTCCGTCGTATTGATGCTCCGGCTCCCGCCCTGCGCATCCGTCTCCGTCGTCGCCGAACGGCTGACCGGCGTCTCCCGCTCCACGACAAGCTCACTCGACGATTTCAATGTAATCATCACCTTCACCCTTCCGACCTGCTCCATATCCGCCAGCGCCTCCGTCAGCCGCCTCTCGAGATCCGCCGCATACGCCTCCTCCGAGGAGTTACCGATCGCCGCGTTCTGCACCTCCGTCTCTTTTCCCTGCGCCGCGCTGCCAGCAAGTCCTTCCACGACTCCGCCTGCGTCCCCGCCGTCTTTTGTCGGCAGGGCGATGACAAACAGCAATATCCCAGCCAGCACCAGAACCACCAGATTTTCCTTGCGAAGGAGCTTCGCCGCTCCCTTGTCCTCAAGCCATTGCTTCCAACTTTTCGTCATATCTCCTCCCGCCCGCAGTCCTTTCCGGTCATCACTCCTGTTCCCCGCCGATCCGCACCGGCTCGACGGCAATCGAGATCTCCGCGCCTGTCATATTCTCCACCTGCTCCTCTGTCCCGCTGTCCGCAGCCTCTTCCATTCTCTTTCGGACCTCCTCCAGCGTCATTTTCTCCAACAGCTCATCCGCCAGAAGCGTCTCCTCCTCCGCCTGCGTGATCCCATTCTGAAGCTCCGTCCGGAAGCTTTCGAGCTGTCTCGCCGTCTCCTCCATCTCACCCCCGAACACAAGGCTGAATACCGGCAGGAAAAGCTGGATCAGCACCATCACGCCCACAAGCAGCTTCAGATACTTCTCATACGAGGCTTTGGGGCTGAAATGCAGAATCGCCTGTGCGCAGATCATGAAAATGCCGACCTTGCAGATCGCCGTAAAAAAACTATGCAGCATCAAATCCCTCCCCTCAGATTCTGCCGGATGCCGCCGTGACAACAGCGACGGAGATCAAAAACAGCAGCATTGCCGTCCCCGTTGTGCGCAGCAGCAAAAGTCCGCCCTCGCCCGCCCTGTCCACACAGGTCGTAATCCGCTTGTCACTGACAACGCCAATGAACGCCGCCGCACACTTCAGCACACCGGCGATCAGCGCGATCTTTAACAGCGGTGCCGCGCAGAGCACGAGCATCAGAAGCAGCAGCACCACACCGATGCTGTTCTTGATAACAAGCGCCGACCCAAGAACCAGCTCGACGGCGCCGTCCGCCAGATTCCCGACGCCCGGCAGTGCGGAGACGATCTTTTGCAGCGCTGAGCTGCGCGCGGAATCGACAACCGGCGTGATTAATGCCTGAAAGATACTGATGCCGGTAATCACTCCCACCGCCCCCTTGAGCGCCCAGCCGATCACTTTTTTCAGCAGCTCCACCAGCATTGACAGCTTCTCCTCCGCCCAGATGCCGTTCACCATCGAGAGCGTGACATAGCTGTAGATGAGGGATATGATTCCCTGGGAAAGTATGCATTCCACCCCATAGATGACAAACAGCATCAGCTGGCAGGCAATTCCCGCTGTCGCGCTCCCGCCCGACACCCCCACGGATACCAGATAGACGGGCACCAGCAGCCGGATAAACAGGGTGATATTTTCAAGCGTGTCCACAGCCGTCGCCGCCGCCTCGCAAAAGCATTTAAGCAGGATCGCCATAAACAGAAGGTACATAAAATAGAATGCAATATCCGCCACCTGATGCATCTCAAAGATCTCCACAAAATGTGCCACCAGAGCTGAGATGATCCCCATGACGAGCAGCCAGATCAGGACGTTGCGCATCCCGGCAAGCTGGTCTGTCACCCCAGCCACGCTCCCCTTCAGCAACGATCCCAGCGCGCCCGTCACATCCCCGCTCATCACCTGCCCGAACAGCTCCTTCGCAGAAATCTCCGTCTTCGGAAAAAGCTGGCTGATCCCGCTTTCCAGCCTGTCCAGACCATAGTCCTGCCATAAAATGTCCGTCTCCATCCTTATCCTCCTACAAAAAGCCCTGAATCTGACCAATCACGGCGAAGAGCACCGGCAGCCCCGCAAACATGACAGACAGCTTTCCGAGCACCTCAATCTGTCCCGCAACCGTCCCGTAACCGGCATCCTTGCAGATGTCCGCGCTGAACTCACAGATATAGGTGATTCCGATGACCTTTAAGAGCACCGCAAGATAGGTTTCCGCACCGCCGAGATACGCCTTCAGCTGCCCGAGCTGTGCCATCACCGCCGCGACCTGCCTCACGGTATAGCAGAAAATGAGAATGCCTGCTGCCAGCCCGATGTAAATTCCATATTCCGGCTTCTGCGCCTTGAACTGGATCGCAAGCAGCACGCCCGCCACTCCGAGAAAAGCAATCTTTATAAGCTCCTGCATGGGCACCTCCTTACAGCGAAAACATTGTCTGGATCGTCTGGAACAGCTCGTATATGTAGGGAACGATCCATGTCAGCACAAGGATCAGCCCGGCAAGACTAATCAGGAAGGCATGCTCCTCCCGACCGCTGTGCTTTAAGACCTGACTGAGTATTGTAACAAGAATCCCGACCGCCGCTATCTTAAAAATCAGACTCACTCCCATATCTCCCCGCATCCATTTCTTTATTTGCATTTCAGCACAATACCAGAAGGATCATCAGCCCGCTCATCGCACCGAGTCCGATCGCCATTCTGCACTTATCCGCACTCTCGCTCTCCAGGACAGCCTCCATCTTTAAAAGCTGCTCCCGGCTCTGCTCAATCACACGGAGCTGCATCTGTCCGTCCGCAAAGCTTCCCTGCGCCGCAAACCGCAGAAATTCCTGCCTGTCCGCTTCCTTTAACGGCAGAATCTCCAGCACCTTCCCTGTCTCCTCGGCAAAGACCGCCGCAAAGCTCTCCCCTGTATTCTCACGCATTCTCTCCGCAATCCTCTGAAACGCGCCGCGGTATTCCTCCGGCAGTCTTGATGCCGCACGTCCGCAGCACTCCGGCAGGGTCTCCCGCCCGTAACGTATCCCGCTGCACAGCAGCTCCAGAATAGCCGCAAGCTGCCGCAGTGCCCGGATTCTGCCGAGGAAGCGGCTGCGATACCAAAGCCCTGTTCCAACGCAGCCGGTCAGGATCATGACCGCACCGATTGCCCTAAGCATAGCTCCATCCCCCGTCACTGATCTCCTTCACCACACATTTACCATCCTTCTTCGCCAGAAGAACAATGGTCTGGAAAAGCTGCCCCCATATCTTGTCCTGCCCTCCAAATCTGTCCGCCACGTCCCGCATGCTTTCCCCATGGACAGTCGCAAGAATGCGGCAGCCGCTCGCGGAAGCACAGCGGAGCGCCTCTAACTCCTCGCTGCTTCCAAGCTCATCAATGGCGATCACCTCCGGTGCCATCGACCGAAGGAGCATCATCATCCCGATCCTCTTCGGACAGGCATCCAGCACGTCCGTCCTCATCCCGACATCGTTCTGGGGAATTCCGCAGAAGGTTCCCGCGATCTCCGACCGTTCATCCACAACGCCGACCGTCATTCCCCTGTTCGCAGCGCTGCCGTCCGAAACCTGACGGATCAGGTCGCGCAGCAGCGTCGTCTTTCCACAGCCCGGCGGCGAGATAATCAGCGCACTCTTTAAACCGTTTCTGGAATACATTCTGCCCATGACGGCATCGGCTGCTCCCCTGATCTCGTGCGACACCCTGATATTGAGAAACGAAATGTTCCTCACCGTGCGGATACTCGTCCCATCCTCGGAGGTGACTTGTCCCGCAATTCCTATCCTGTGTCCGCCCGCGACGGTGAGAAAACCCTGCCGCAGCTCGTCCTCAAAGGCATACAGCGAATAATGGCAGATGTGCTCCAGAAGCCCCGACAGTTCCCCTGCCTTCACCGTTCTTGCCTCTCCGGCGTTATCGGTAAACCTGCCGCTTTCGTCCAGAAACAGTTCCCTGTCGTCCACATAGACGAGAATCGGTCTGCCGGCACGCAGCCGGATCTCCCGCAGCCCCGCCTGACAGGATGCCGTATATTTCCAAAATTCCCTGCTCTCCGCCGGAAACAGCTGTAGAATCGTATTATCCATCTTCATCACCTGTCCTCCTTTCTCCAATATATGAAAAAGCTGCACGGATATTCCGAAAATAATTTGAAATAATAGGTTGACAAAAGCTGATGAAAATGGTAGTCTTAGCTTGTAAGAAATAGTAACCATTACTATTATTAATAAAGGAGGACAAATTATGAACGCTAACAGTGCACAGCTCGACAATCTTGTTAATCTTCTTGACGGATATGCCGCAAAGGGAGGACATCATCTGAATGTCAATGTGTTGAACAGAGATATGCTGTTAGATGCCCAGAAGCACCCTGAAAATTATCCGCAGCTGACCATCCGTGTCAGCGGTTATGCCGTAAACTTCATTAAGCTGACCCCGGAACAGCAGGCAGATGTCATCAGCCGTACCTTCCATGAAGGAATGTAGCACGGACGCAAAAAGGAGCAGCCCTCAAAGCTGCTCCCTTTTTATTCCAATTCTTCTTAATAGCTATAGACATTATGGTATACGATATAATAGCCGCCGCCAAGCCGCTGCGCTTCGATCTGGATCACGAGATTCTCTCCTCCCATGTCCTTTAATGCCGCCTCGGCGTAATCCTTCCAGTAGGTTCCGCTGCTGTAGGCGCGTTCCACACCTCCCCACAGTTCCTCCGGAATAACGTTGTAGAACTGCCTGTCCCCGAGTCCGACCTGCTTTAGCTGGTTCGCGCAGTCCTTGAAATAGGCATCCAGCGTGTCCAGCACCTCATCCTCACGAATCCCGGCATTTTTCAGCTTTTCCTGCCGCTCCTGCTCGGCAGTTCTCGCCGCCTCCGCCGCCTTTTCCTCCTCCGTCTTCTCCGGCTCGTGCCATTCCAACGGCTCCTGCGGGTCAGGGTTAATGTGGTCGTCCACAACGGAATCCACCGATGCCTGTTCCTGCTCGTCAACCGTGACATCCTCACAGGCGGGAAGATAGATGGAAAGCCCGGTTCTGACATGCGTTGCGGAATACTCGGAATCGGATTTATTGTAGTAATTGTAGGTAGCCGGTTCCGTATCGTCCCATGTCACATCCACATTCCGGTAGAGACTGCCGATTTTCACAATATTCCATGCGTGATCCTCTCCCGCAAAGCCTGTGCAGTAATAGCAGGGAATCTGCAGCTGCTGCATCAAATACTGGAATGCTCTGGCATAACCGGCGCAGACACTCTTTCCGAGGACGATCGCACTGTAGGCGCTCTGGTTCATCTTTGCCTGTGCATCGTACTCCACAATCTGCATCAGGGCATCATGCACGAACCGCTCCTTGTCATACTCTGTCTGGGCATCCGCCCCCTGCGACAGAATCTCATTGACCCTTGCATCAAAGATCTGCTTTGCGCCCTCGAGGTCATCAGCGGTCTCATTATATTTCAGCTGGATTTCCACACAGATTCCGGTCTTAAGATATTTACAGGAAAACTGGGCATCCAGCCAGAAAAGCTCAGGATGGTCGTTGTATACCGCCTCGACCACATTGTTCGCCTGTTCCATCGTCACAGCGACAACCGGCGTAAACGCGGCATTCAGATTCAAGGCGTTGGAATAAACCTGACGGTACAGTGACTGTAAAGTCTCGTCCAGCATTGCATAATAGGGATAGTACTCCGGGGAAAAGCTTAAGCCCTCTCCCGTGTCCCCGGTTGCAAGGATCTCGCTGAGATTGTCCGCCTCCTGCTGCCCGATCTTCTCGCTGTCCGAGGTTACCGGCTGGAAGCCGCTGCGTCCGCTGACCTCCTCAGGAACCGTCTGCGGCAGGGTGTCCGGTACAACGTACCTTCCAGAACTGCTGTCCGCCGCGGTCTCGGGCGGAACAATGCCGCTCTCGTCTCCGGCTGCCTGTGCCGGATCTGCCTGCAGCTGCTGAACCTTACCCGCCAGCCATTCCGTCAGCGAGGGATTCAGGGCACAGACGAGGATTGCGAGACTTCCCGCCAGCATGATCCCCACGATCGTATATAGAATCCGTTTCAATATCTTCATAGCTTCATTCCCTTACACTTAACCTTAATACGCCCAGAAGCCGGCGATTCCGACAACAACGACTGCGGCGATCCAATACAGCATTGCGCCCACTGCTACTAAAATTGCAATGATCGCAATCCATCTCACTAATACCTGTCTGGAGGACTCCCCCTGCTTACGGAGTGCAACAATCGCAAAGATAAGCCCCAGAATCGGAACGGACCACGCAAACATGATCGCCAATATTGCCCAAAAAAGTGCAACCTGTCCTGTACCCTCTCTGCCGGCAGAAGACCCCGGCGCTGCCGTTGCCTGACTTGTTACTCTTTGTCCCGCCGTTTCCTGTCCCGCCATTCTGGCTGACATATGTCTTCCAACATGGTGGCTGTTGTCGTGATGCAAGGGATCGGAGCCGACATGCCCGCTCGAAAGCTGGTCGCCCGTATTCACAAGCCGCCGGATCAGTTCATCCATGCTCTTTTTGTACTCCCTGCGGCTCGCTCCGCCGACACCGTCCAGATCCATCTCACCGCCGAAAGGATTTTTCAGCCATGCCTCCACATGCAGTTCTCCCGCAGCATAGGACCATTTCATATATCGGTCTCCGCCATGCCTGTCTTTCAAATAGTAGACCATTTCCCCATTCCAGTCTGTTCTGGAGAACTGGTTGTGGTACACAAAGTCATCCATGACCATGCTTACCACATCAATCGGCTTATCAAGCTGAACATCCTTCACATATCTGCCCATTCGTCTTATCCCCTCGTCTGTCGCCTTTCTCTTTATACTGCACTTTTCTTGATTGTAGCACACCTGTTCCAAAAAGGAAACTATATTGCCCTTTGTAATTTGCACTTTTTCCCATAAGTTCTGGAAAGCAACAGTCAATCATGCTATAAATACTTTCGATGACAGATGCGGCTGCTACTCCGACGACATCAGCAACAGCCTTCCGACCTCCAGAGCCACAGCGCATACCCTACGGAGATCACCGTAATCACGATACAGATCACAAGCTGATAGGTCATCGTCTCGCCGCTCCTGTTGGCAAACGCCGCCAACGCATTAAATACACCGTGGAAAATACAGCACGGCAGCAGCTGCTTCGTTCTGATGACAAAGACAGACAGCATCAGACCGATTGCCATCGCATAAATCAGCTGTAAAAGCGTCTCATAAACATCTTTGCCGTTCAGCAGATTGACAATATGCCCCAGCCCGAAGGTCAGTGAAGATATGATGATCGCCTGTCTGACCGAACTTTGCAGGAGTGTATGGAGCAGATAGCCGCGGAAAAGAATTTCCTCGACAAATCCGACGCAGAGCATGCCCAATATGTAAAGCACCGTCTCCACCGGTTCAAAGCGAAAGGCAATTCCGTTCCATAGATTAATCGTTGCAAGTATCACCATCGGCAGCAGGAACAGCGTTTTGCCCCAGTTCATGGAAACCGACGGACAGAAGCCATATGCTTTCAGCTTCTTCCCCCGCGCCATTGAAAAGATCAGCTCCGCGAGGATCAGCGCCGCAGGGATCACACGCCATCCCTGACTCTCGCTGTCCGCAAAAATATTCTCGCACACCGACATTACAACTACATAAATTATAATCTGAATCAAAGTTATTCTCAACTCTCTCTTGTTTTCCATCTTTCTCTCCTGATTTCCCTTTTCCTGTCTCATTATTTGCTCTTCACGCGCAATATCTGAAGAATCGTCTCTTCGTCCGGCTCCATGGAATTATTTGCCACCATACTCGCTATCCCATGCACCAGAAAGAAACGCGCCGCAAAGATCTTCTTTGCCTGCTCCATGTCAACGCCCAGACCGGTTGAAAATTGCTGTAAAACCGGTTTCAGTTCCTCCGCACTCCAAAGATCATCAAAGGATTGGTTTGAAAAGGCGTCTACCTGAAAGAGAAACTTAAAAAGGTTCGGTTCTTCCATGGCAAAGTGAATATAATTCATACCGATCTCCATCATCGGATTCTCATAACGCCCCCGGATATCCATCAGTCTCCGGCTGTGTTCCTCATCCGTTCTGGCATATACTGCCCTCTTCAATTCCTCAATCGTAGCAAAATTGTACATGACCGGCTGTGTGGAACAATTCAGCCGCTGCGCAATCGACCGGGCATTAATATGCTCGATACCTCGTTCACGGATAATTTCATAGGCAGCCTCCAGAATCATTTCCTTGGTTATTTTTGTTTTTGGCGGCACCTCTATACCTCCTTTGTTATTTTATAACATGCATTATATAACTAGAATTATATTAAGTCAAGTACATTTTGAACAAGAAAAAAGCACCCGCCGAAGCAGCTGCTCTTCTCTCTGTCTCCTATTCAAATGTAAATGCCGCTACCGCGATCTGTCCCACGCCCTCGTAGAAAAAGTAGATAGAGCGAATGCCGTCAGGAATATTGACATCCGCAGTCACACGCTTCCAGCCGTTTGCATATTCAATCGGGAAGCTGCCGCACTCGTCCCCGTCCAGTCTGGTTCTGAGTACAAGGCGCCCTGTGCCATATCCATGATAGCGCACCGACATTTTTTTGACACCCTTGCAGTCAAAATATTTAAAGCCCATTACATTACCATTTTTAAAATTATTGACATAGGCATACTTTTCATCCCGCAGATACAGGGAAACAGTCTTGTCATCTATCGGTTCATCTTCCACGACCGTGACAGCTGCACAGTAGGCATCTCCCCTGTCACCGCCGTCCTGCATGATCTTCGGGAATCTGTCGTCCATCCATCCCGACCACGGCACGTAGGTGCAATCTGTCTCATTAGTAAACAGATTACACGCAATATAGGCCGGATACTCTCCTTCTGCCCTCAGCGGAGCCATACTACAGCAGGAGGTCATTTCCGCCTGAATGAAATTTCCACTTTCATCCGTCCGCAGTTTTTCAAAACAGCCTTGACGGGAATAGTTCGTTCCATTTGTATGTCTGTGATAGAAAATGTACCATTCGCCCTCTATTTCCACCATACTTCCATGATTGTTTGCGCAATAAAAGGTTGTCTTTTCTGCGGGCTTGTAGGAATCAATATGAAGATCACCGTTGCTGACAAGCACACCGGCGTACTCGAATCCACCCGTTGGCCGGTCGCTCACAGCATAACTGAGTTCATGAAACCATCTGGAAGAATAAATAAAGTAATACTTATCTCCCCTCTTACGGATGGAAGGTGCCTCAAAGAACTCATGCCCTTCAAAGCTTGTTCCTTTACTATACTGTGAACCCGGGACAATAAACACCGGTTCCTCAATAATTGTCAGCATATCCTCTCCCAGAACAGTCGCCATTGCGCCATGTCTGGAATCATCACCCACACCACAAAAACCGGTGTATAAGTATGTTCTGCCATTCTCTGTCAGCACACCGGGATCAAACTGCGGCTCATCTCCCGCACGTTCGCCGAGCCTTGAGCCATCCGCATAATGTACATGACCATAAAATTCATATTTTCCGGCAGGAGTATCGCATACTGCAACCGATACGATCCCAACAGAGCTTAGCACATAATAGAGATAGTAACGCCCATCCGGTCCTACCGTTACGTCAGGTGCATATAAATTCCCCTGTCCATCTCCATTTTCAGGATCCTGATCCTTTCTGAATATGATACCCTCATATCTCCAGTTTCCGAGATCATGCACAGCAGCAGACCAGCACACATAGTCCAGCATACAGTACACGTCTCCCCCTGATTTATCATGCGAACCGTACACATAAACCCTTCCGTCAAATACATAAGGCTCGCCATCCGGTACATACTCCCAAGAAGGCAGATATGGATTTGTTGGCTGTAATAGATTTTTCATTCTTCCTCCTGACTATGCCCCAAAAGCACATGTAATTATTTTGCTTCTTTTATCTTAGCAGGGAAAACATTTTACTACAATACATTTTCAGACAAGATTCAAATTTCTGTTAAAATCTTAATCAGGGATTTATGCGCCAGTTCAAAGGCCTCCGCACCGCTCAGTGTTTTCTTCCCGGAAGCCAGCTGCTCCCCTCTCTCAAGTCCCGCGAACCCGGAAAACTGAAACAGATGCGGTTCCAACGATAAAAATCCCAGATAACCGTCCGCATACAGATCTTTCAGAATTGCCGCGACATTTCCATCTCCCATGCCCGCCGGAACGACATTGCCATTTACCGCCAGCGCATCCTTTACATGAATGTAGGCAATGTATTTTTTCAGTAATTCATATGCTTCCATGGTATCCTGCCCCGCCTGAACGAAGTTGGCAAAGTCGAAAACTGCCTTGAAATGCTCTCCGTAGAACTCATCCATAAGCTCCTTGCACTCCTTTGCCCTTTCGCCGTATATGCCCTTTTCATTCTCATGCAGCAATACCGCATCATTGGCAGAAGCGTAATCCACAAACCGCCCTATCTGCTCGAATACCTTCCCCTTATAGGCTTCCCGCATCCCTTCCGGTATGTAGAAACTGAACATGCGGATATTTTTGCATTCCATTTTATGGGCGACCTCGACGGCACGTCTGAACTCTTCAAAATGCTTTTCAAAGGAGTCCTCAATTCCGATCTTGCCAAGCGGCGAGCCGACTGCGGAAAGCGAAATTCCCGCACTGTCCAGTCTCTCTTTTATTTCCCTGAGCTTATCGTCGGAATGGTAGATCAGATTCTTTCCATCCACTCCGCGCATCTCCACATAATGTATGTCGAGCTTACGAAGTTCCTCTATCTGTCTTGTCAGACTGTCCGCAATCTCATCCGCAAACCCTGTGATCAGATACTCTCTTTTCATTTCTTTTTAACCTCCTGCTAAAATGTGCCTGTTGTATCAAATACGATTCCCTTGTCTTCCTTCTTTGCGGACCGTGCACGTCTCTTATTCAGCTCTGCAAGGAAAAGTTCCTCATCAAACGGGATTTCAATCGTCCGGTCAAGCCACGAGGACAGGTGCATGGCATTCGACAAGGTCAGTCCGCGGATTCCCTCCGTTCCCTCTGCTACTAGTGGACCTCCATGTAAAATCCGGTCTGCAAACGCCTTTAACACGCCTGCATGTTGTTCATTTTTTCCGTCCGTCTCAACCTCCACTCTGGTCATATCCGGTTTCTTGAAGCCTTCCTTTTCGGTCATGCAGAAAGTCCGTTCATTCTCGGCAAGCCTGTCATATATCAGTTTTCCGCCTTCACATACAATCTTCCCCATTTCAAAGGTCAGTTCCAGCCGGTTGGTTCCCGGCGCATCACCGGTAGTCGTCACAAACACTCCGGTCGCCCCGTTTTCATATTCCAGATAAGCGGTCACATCATCCTCCACCTCAATGTCATGCCATTTCGCCTCATGGCAGAATGCCCTGACCCTTACAGGCATACCGCATAACCATTGCAGCAAGTCCAGCTGATGCGGGCTCTGGTTTAACAGAACTCCGCCGCCTTCACCGTCCCAGGTAGCCTTCCAGCCTGCCGCGTCATAATATGCCTGTGTCCGGTACCAGTCGGTAATGATCCAGTTGACACGCTTCATTGCCCCGAGTTCACCGCTCTCGATCATGTCATGCAGCTTTCTGTAGACACAGTTCGTCCTCTGATTTAACATGATTGCAAATACTGCGCTGCTCCGTTTTGCAGCCTCATTCATTTCTCTGACCTGTTTGGTATATACGCCTGCCGGCTTTTCGCTGATTGCGTGCACGCCATGCTCTAACGCATAAATCACATACTCCGGGTGAAAATAATGCGGTGTGGCAACCAATACCGCATCACAGGTTCCTGAATCAATCAGTTCCCTTCCGTCCGCAAAGATGTTCACCTCCGACGGAAGATTCTCTCGCGCCCAGTCCAGCCTGCACTGCCGGATATCCGCTACCGCAGTCAGCCTCATCTCCGGCACCTCTCCCCTTAAAATACTGTTGACATGGTTCGTGCCCATTCCACCGATTCCGATAATTCCCAATCGTACCTGTTCCATACTGTTCCTCTCCTTTTTACTGTCGCTGCTATATCCCCTTATCTCGGTGCTTTTCCCGCCGCCTCATAGATACGCATCATTGTGTCAAAGGTGTTCTCCACACCGCTCAGATTTCCCTGATAACTTCTTCCCTCCTCCAGACATCGGTAAAAATCATTGATGCAGCTTAGGTGTCCGCATCCCCAGTAATCCTTTCCGATACCGTGCCCGCTCTCACACGGATATTCTTCCACCCCCTTCTCCGGCGTCCATAGCGTCAGCCGGGAACCATTCATGGTAATCCGTCCTCTCTCACCCTCAAGCTCCAGAAAGACCGGTGCATCCGCCGCATAGCCGTTCGATGCGTAAAAGCACGCCCTGCCTCCCTGTGCAAAGGACATCCACGCCTCCACCGTGTCCTCGACTTCAATGAGTCCCTGTAAATGGTGATTTGACAGGGAGGCCGCCACCTGCTCCGGTCTCCCAAAATACCGCAGCAGCAAATCCAGCGTGTGAACAGACTGGTTGATCAGAGCACCCCCGCCCTCCGTCATCCATCTTCCTTTCCACTGACTGCCCGCATAATAAGCCTCATCCCTGCGCCATGTCACAAAGGCCCGCGCCCCTTTTACCTCTCCGATTTTTCCTTCCGCAAGCATCCGATCCATCTCCAGCGTCGTTTTATTGTAACGGTTCTGAAAGCAAAAACCGAGCTTTCCCGGATGTCTTCTGTCCTCTTTCTTCAACCCCTCAAATTGTTCTCTCGATATTGCACAGGGCTTCTCCATAAACACCGATTTTCCATGCCGAAGCAGTTCCGCCGCCATCGGCGCATGTAAAAAATGCGGTGTGCAGATATGTACTACATCAAGCTCCGCTTCACAGAGAGCATGCCAATCCGTATAAACTTCTGCTTTTCCGCCTGCGTACTCTTTTGACAGTTCTTCCGCCCTGCCCGCCTCCGTATCACAGACCGCCGTCAGTTTGGCATCTTTCATGTTCTGTATCACCCAGCCATGTACCCGCGCAATATTACCGCATCCGATAATACCGACCTTTTTCACGTCATCCTCCTTGCCTATCACAAAACCTGTCTCCCCGAAAACTCTTTTGTTAAAGCTATTGTAAAGCATTTGAAAATGGAATAATATGTATATAAAATACATGATTTATGTTATTTTCCGACCTATAAGGAGTTTACAGATGAGTACAGATTCCGTCCTATCCTTTCCAATAGCTGCCCCTTTCGATGTGATTTATCGCAAGGATAGCCCCGCCTATCCTGTCGGTCCGCATTCCCATAACGGTGTTGAGATTTACCTTACCCTCTCGCCTTTGCCGGATGTTCTCTTAAATGACAAGGTCTCCGCGGTTCCCGCCGGAACCCTGATTATCATACCGCCGTTCTGTGTCCATCAGCTTTATCACAGTTCCGGCACTCTCTATGAGCGCTACATTTTAAGCCTTAATACGCAATGGCTGGATGCTGTATTTTGCGGTCAGACTGATTTTCTGTCCTATATGAAGCAAAGCACAGCCCCCCTTTTACTTGTTCCGAACCAAGCTGCAAGAGCAGAACTGATCCGGGGAATGACTTCATTGCTCTCTTTCTCCAAAGTCACCACTCCAATCGCCATGGCAGAGCTCTTTGCCCTGCTCGCAAAGTTAAATGAAATCGTTGAAAACCTCTGCCCCGCCCAGACGCTCAATCCACCAATCTCGTCAGCTCAGCAAAGGATCAACGAAATCATTGCCTATATACACGATCACATTACGGAGAATCTGACCGTGGAGGAGCTTGCCGGGCATTTCTTCCTCCATCCCGACTATCTTTCACGCTTGTTTAAAAAGCATACCCATGCAACCGTCAGCCACTATATCACACTGCAAAAAATCGCAACGGCACAGTCCCTGCTCCGTGACGGCCAGACGGTCACACAGGTACAGACGGCTCTGGGCTACTCGAGCTATGCATATTTTTTTAAAAGCTTCCAGAAGAACACGGGAATGTCGCCAAGCCAATACCGCACGCGGTATTATGTAAAAACTCTTTAAAGCCCCTTTCTCTCCAAGATTTTCTATATACTTTTACCGGTAAATGTAATATACTATCCGTAACGGCTCGAGCTGGGAAATGAAACGGAAAGGAACAAGAATCATCAGGCGCACTACGCTAAAGATGCCACCCTCGCGGATGGCATCTTTTTATATATTCTGATCCGGGGATCAATGGGTTGCATAGTACTCGTCAAGAGCCGCCTTGCATTCTTCCTCGGTATGACCGGCTCCGCTGACAGACACAAGCCCATCGCTCCGGATGGAAACACTCACGCCGTTTGAAGCTGTCCATGTTGTTCCATAATCAATCTCTCCGACTACCTCTGTCTCCTGCTGGCTCTCCTCGTTTGTACTGTCAGGCCGGGCGTCCGGGCTGGTGGTCTGTGCGTTTGAGTTGGATGCCAGCGCAAAGTTTTCAACTGCATAAATCATTCCATTGTATATATATACTGCACATGCACCTGATCCGTAAGCGCTGTTCAGATAGTTTGCATGGTGCCCGGGAGAGAGATACCACAGCATATGGACGCTCCATCCGTTGGCGGTGGTTCCACCTTGATATTCAATATTCTCACCGTAATTGCCGCAGCCATTATGGGAAAAATCGGTAACGATCTGCTGTGCTCTCTGGCACGCAAAGTTATAAATGTTTTCATCCCACTCGAGCGCATTTAAACCTTCCGAAACCCTTTCCTCATTCATATAGCGCCATACATCCTCTGCTGCAGCTCTGTCGAAGCTGCCCGTTTCGTCGCTGGAGCTCCCGGGTACGCCGTCGATCTTACCTAACACCTGCCACGTCGCCGCATCAAGGACAGTTCCATCTTCACAGATTGCGATGTTTTCGCCATATTTTTCATAAGCCGCTGCTACAATAGGATTGTTGGGGTTCAGGTAACCGTCCAGTGTCAGAAAATCCGTCTGGCTGGAGTTTGTGTTCTTTGCAATATTTGTTTCAGCTACCTTCTCGTCGCTTAGGTACTTATTGCTGACAAAGGCTTCGCCATCATCATAAACTATTCTGTACCAGCCGGTCTCATTGCACTGCCCTGTGACGGTGACTTCGTTATTTTTCTTAAGACTTCCCAGCTTCGTTCCGCTTGTGGCAGGTAAGTTTCTTACATTTACGGAGCTCTTCGCGTACATGGTCTTGTTCAAATCCGCGTAAGTGTACGCGCCCGTCTCGGACTTAGAGCTCGTCTGAGGCTCGGGGCTTGTCTCAGGCTTAGGGTCTGTCTCAGGGCTGGGGCTTGTCTCAGGCTTGGAAGCGGTATTATCGTTGGATTCCACGTTGGTCTCCTCGGTCTCTGGCACAGATTCTTCACTCTCCGGAACGGGTTTCTCAGTCTCCGGAACGGATTCCTGCGTTTCTGCAGGTTCGATTTCTCCGATAGGCTGCTCCGTCTCCGGAACCATTTCCTCTGTCGTCTCCGGGACTGTCTCCGTGCCCTCGTCCATGGTTTGGGATCCGATTATTTCTGGCGTTCCTGCGGTCCCGGAAGTAGCATTGCATGCCGCCATCACTGCTGTCATCATAACTGCCATCATTATTGCTACGACTCTTTTTTTCATAATCCTTTTCCTTCCTTGTACTTTTTGTATCACACAGCCTATCTGTGTTTCTACTTGTTAGACAATGTCCTTTTCAAAAAGGATTTAAAATCCCGAAAAAAATTTTGTATATGCTTCTTTATATTGTAGCTGTCTTCATTTAAAAAGCTATGTCACAAATATGCAGTAGCTTTTGCAATACAATATGTGTTCTGATGGCATAGAAAAGGACAGTCGTTTTTTTAGCTGCCCTTGGGGTTAAATATTGGGATTTCGTTAGATATTGTCCGATAAATGTAAGGTAATATCATGCAAATTCAAGCAACAACTTTATCGCCTTTTGCTCGATTGCATTTCCAACACAATGTCTGGAGATTATCTTCTACTGTCTCACCGCCTTTGACCAAAAGGCTGCAGCAAATCCTGACCATTCATTATAATAACAATAGTTTAGCCATATACATCAGTGCTTCCTCTTTTCCAATGCCAACCCAATCAATCGATCCGCCTGATCTGCCATGA
>CAKRTS010000021.1 GCA_934402315.1 uncultured Acetatifactor sp.
ATTTTACACTGAGGTATTTTTTTCTCAACCTTCTTTCTTGGAATTCCCTATATTTGAATTATACAGGAAGCTCCTTTTGTTTTTATTGCCGGTCTGTTGATATGGATATACTATTACGTAAAGTTCACCGGATTATCGAATTATATATCTTCTTATCTGCTGCAAGCGGTTATTTCCAATAAAAACGCGTATATTACTCCACTAACCAAGTTCTTCCCCATGTGTATCTTTTACGAATCCTCACCCCCATATTCTATGGACGATTGTTTACACACAGATTCCTTTTTGCTATAATAATACAGAATAAGTGTGTGCGGAGGCATATAAATGTTTAGGGTTGCATTATGTGATGACCAGGAATATATTCTGGTTCAATTAAAGAAATTGCTTTGCGAAATCTTTAAGAAAAAAGACTGTCAGTATGTTATTGAAGCCTTTTCATCGGGGGAAGAGTTAATCAGTAAAAATGAATATTATGATATGATTTTCCTGGATATTGAAATGCCCGGTATGGATGGAATCCAGGCAGGAGAGATTATTCGACAGCGCAATACGGAATGTAAAATCATTATGGCAACAAGTGCTGTTGAACGATATAAAGAAGCGTTTCATATCAGAGCATTTCGCTTTGTGACAAAGCCTTTTGTAGCAGATGAGATTGAGGAAACCGTAGACGCGGTTCTGAGCCTGAAAAAGGACGATGACAGTATTGAGTTGTATTACCAGCGAATTCTGTGCAAGGTGAAGCTTAAAGATATCCAGTACATTCAGGCATATAACGGTTATTCAGAGTTCCTGGTGGGAAACAGGATTTTCCGAAAGGAAGTTTCGTTGAACAATATGGAGGAACTGCTGGATATGCAGTTCTTTTCACGAATACATAGACAGTACATCATAAATATGCGTTGGATTACGTCGTACGATAACGGGGAAGTAAAAGTGGGGAATCAGGTGATTCCTGTATCTAAGCGTAAAAGAAAAGAGTTTGAGCAGGAATACATGGAGTTCGATTTGAAGTACGGGCGGGGGAAATGATGACAGCGGCATATTTGTTATTACAGTACTATATTGAAATACTTATCTTCTTTTTGGCTTACAGATTTTTTTATGGGGAGCTTCGGCAGCGTATCTGGATTCCGCTGTCAGGAGGAATTGTATTTATTGCCTTCTGGTTAATGACAGGGCATTCGAATATTGCATTGTCTCGAGTGGTAGTACATGGCCTGGTGCTTTTGTCGATGTTCTTCTGGCCGAAGGTAGAGTTTCGGGTTCGAGTCTCAAGCACGATTATTCTGGTATTTGTAGTCAATTGTGTCACGGAATTGCTGCAGACGATAGCGGAAGCAATCATGAATTTTACGTCATGGCTTGATGGCATTGACGATAGCATTATAAGATTATCGGTTTATATTTTGCAGCTGCTCATGTTTACGGGAATAGCAGTTTTGAAAACAAAACTGAAAAAACAAACGCAAAAGAAAGCCGGAGCACGAGCAGGGTTCAGTATTATATACGGTGTCATATTTATGGCGCTGTCTATGTTGTTTGCCATATCCGGACTGGAGTGGGCACGAGGTCAAATCGAGAATCCCAAGTTTCATGTGTTATCCATTGTAATCAGTATTTGTGCCTACATAGGAGTGGCGCTGTTAGGAGTGTTTTCCATGTACATGGAAAATACGAATAAAAAGCTGGAACAGATGATGGAAAACGAAAAACAGATCATGAACATGCAGGTGCGATACTACGATACTTTGCTGGAGAGGGAAACGGACACCAGAAAGTATCGCCATGATATGCGCAACCATTTGATTTGTCTGAAGCAATTGGCCAAAAACAAAGATATTGAGGCTGTAGAACATTATCTGGACCAGATGCAGGTTCGAATGGAAGAAATTCAGAAAAGGTGCATTTCCACCGGAAATGAAATTCTGGATATCCTGACCAACCATTATGTGAATACGTTGGACAATAACACGCAGGTCCAGGTGAGCGGAACCATTCAAACGCAGACGGATCCGATGAAACTGTGTACGATTTATGCAAACCTGCTGCAAAATGCGGTAGAAGAATTAAATCGCTGCGAAGGGGATTCCTCTCTGCAGATTGTTTTCAAGCAGGGAAAGGAGTACTTCCAGATTTCCATTCGCAATTCTTTATCGGAGGCAGGCCTTGAAAAGACGGACGAGGAGCTTTTGAAAACCAGTAAGAAGGATGCCAAGAATCATGGTATAGGAATAGGCAACGTTCGGAAGACGGTGGACGAATTGGGCGGTAGAATTAAGCTGTACAGAGAAGGCAATATGTTCTGTGCGGATACATATTTAAGAATCATTTAAACGGCAAAAGGTCTTTACTTTTCTATGAAAAATAGAGGAGTAAAGACCTTTTTTTGACCGTTTACCACTTTAAGTTACCGTTAAAGGAGTTATCATTGTAAAGCTAATTTGCCTCTGTTATTGTTTCCTTACAAGGAACACAAAAAACAAGTAAAGGAGAAAGGTATTATGTTTGCAGATTTATGGGGTTGGTTAATGGGTTAAGGACCGGTGATGAGATGTATAAAAAATCAAGATTTAATTATTGGTGTTTAAAAAATCAGAATCTATATTTGTATAACTCATACACGGGGCTGGACAGTATTTTGAAAATTGAAGAGGGGCTGCTGCAGAAGGAAGTAAAGGAGTTCCTGGAAGGAACAACAGATAAACTCAGTGAATCGGTACAACTGTTATTGCAGAAAAAGGGGGTTCTGGTGGAAACAGATATTGATGAGCTGGAAAGAGTACATGGGGACAGAACTGCAGCTGTAAACAGTGATCGTTTGGTTTTGACGATTCTTCCGACATCCGGATGCAATTTCAAATGTGTATATTGTTACGAAGATTTTCAGCCGAAGAAAATGAATGCAGAAACGCAGGAGCAGCTGGTTAAGTTTGCGGAGCGTTTACTGGAGGGGAAAAAGAGTCTTTTTGTAAACTGGTTTGGCGGAGAACCTCTGCTGGCAGAAGATGTTGTAGAGTCCTTATCCAAAAGCCTGATAGAACTGTGTAGGCAGAAAAAGGTTACTTACTTTGCGGGCATGACCACAAACGGTTATTTGCTGAATCTTGATACCTTTCGCAGGATGCTCAGATGCAGGGTAATCGATTATCAGATTACGGTGGATGGTTTGAAATCAGATCATGACAGACTCAGGATGCTGAAAGACAATCGAGGTTCATATGATGTAATCATGCAGAATCTTTCGCAGATCAGCAAAGAAATGAGACGGGGGATATTTAATATAAGCATCCGCTGCAATTGTCTGAAAAGCAGCATGATGGCCTATGAAGAAATCACAAAACAGTATTTGGTAATGTTCGGTCACGATAAGAGATTTTCGTTTACAGTCCACGGCGTGAAAGATTGGGGAGGCGAATCCGTAAACGCATTGCGAAACGAGCTGATGAGCGAAGCGGAGGAACAGCAGCTGTTGAAAAAGGCATTAAGCTACCGGGGGGAGAATAATGCCGGAGAACCTTCCATCATTCGTATGGACACTCACAGAGCTATGCTGGATAAGCACTCCAACAGCTGCCACGCCATAGGAAAAAACAATTATGTGATTGGAACAGATGGATCCATTTACAAATGTACCAGCGATTTTGAAAAAGCATTGGGAAATGTGGGAAACCCAGACGAAATAGAGAACTGGTTTGACTTTGAAACGGATTATGTGCCGGATGAAGAATGTGATAAGTGCTTCTTCTATGGGGCATGCGGAAGAAAGATCTGCCCGAAGGCATTGAAAACCGGTCAGAAAATGTGTCCGTTGGAAAAAGAATGCATAGACGAATTGCTGGAAAGCATTGAGAGTCATTTTTTTGTGAAGATGGAAGTCCCGGCAGTTTTTGAATACAAGGAGGAAGCGACATGAGCGCAAAAAGAATGTTAATGTATGAGGTCCTGGCAGAATTGGGAATAGAATGCACCCAGACCGATGAAGATGACCTGAATTTACAGGAATTTATTGAGGATTCCTTTTCCTTTATCAATTTCATCGTAAGCATCGAGGAGAAATTCGGAGTGGAAATTCCGGATGAATATCTCTCCTACGAAACAATACAGTCAATGAACGGTCTGCTGGAACTCATTGATACTTGTGGAGGCAGTAATTAAATTCACATAGATATTATTGCAAATAGCAGATGAAAGGGGGGAATTGAAATGAAGTTGATGAAGAGAGCAAACAAGAAGGCTAATCTGTATTGGAACGTTGAGAAGACCAACACTGCAACACTCTGCTAGTTCGATCAAAAATCATTGAAAGGGGGGAATTGAAATGAAGTTGATGAAGAGAGCAAACAAGAAGGCCAATCTGTATTGGACCATTGAGAAGACCAACACTGTAACACTTTGCTAATTAAATTCAAAAATTGAGGAGAAAAAAATTATGAAGCTTTTTAAGAAAGTAAACAAGATGAACAGCAAAAAGGCAATCCTGTATGGTTTTGAGAAGACCAACACTGCTACTTTGTGCTAATCTGAGCCGTTAATCAGAAGAAGAGGGGTAATTAATATTATGAAACTTTATAAGAAGTCTGCAAGAAGAGCAATGGCCTGCTTGTATGAGGTTGAAATCGTAAAGGTTAACACAATGAAGTTCTGTTAATGAATAGGTTCTGTTAATCATGAACGCCGGCGCTTTCCATAAGGCGCCGGCATTAACAGAAAAAGGGGTATATAAATGATTGATAGAGGTAGAATCAATTTTTTAAAGGAAAACGGATATCACAAGTATCCTTTGACGATGCAGTTGGAAATAACAAGGGATTGTCCCTTTAATTGTCCCCAGTGCTACAAAGTTGAGCTGGGACAGAAACATATGGATTTTGACTTATTAAAAGGAATGGTAAATGAAGGAATCAAGAACGGTGTGCAGTTATTTGTTTTAAATGGCGGCGAGCCCTTGGTTTACCCTCATTTTATTGATATATTAAAGCTTTTTCATGATAAATCAGGTATTGCGATCAACTGTTTCTCCAGTGGTTTCGGGCTTACGGAGGAGATTATTACTGCTCTGAAGGAAACACCGGGAATGAATTTCTTCATTTCCTTAAACGGTTCCATCAAGGAGATAAATGATCTTTCCAGAGAAGGATATGAGGTATCCGCTGCGGCAATCAAAATGCTGCAGGAGCATAATTGTCCGTTCGGTATTAACTGGGTTGCCAGAAAAGATAACCTGGATGATTTCGAGAATATGGTCAGATTCAGCCGTGAAAATGGTGTGGTTCAGTTATCGGTAACCAGCAATAAGCTGGCTGAAAACAAGACGAAGGTTCTCGGAGCATTAAATCATCAGGACATTGTAAGACTATCTGAGATTATTAAAAACAACACAGATGTGAACATAACCGTAGAAGCTTGCTTCCCGCAGCTGACCGCGGAAATGCGGCCTTTAAAGGAGTCTGACGGATGTGCTGCCGGATACTACAATCTGAACGTAAGTCTTGAAGGTTATTTCTTGCCGTGCACACATTTGTATTATCCGGAGAAATTTGACTCCATAGAAGAATATTGGGCGCAGTCTAAAATATTGGCTGATCTGAGAAAGCATGTTCACTGTAATAATTGCGACAAGCATTGCAGATTCTGTAAGGCAATGTCACCCAATGCATATCGTGATTTTTCAGATGGTATTCATGAGTGCGCGATGGAATAAGGAGGGGCATAAAAATGAAGGAAATGAAATACTTTTTTGAATTGATAAAAATACTGTGTAAGGTAGACAAGAAATTTTTATGTACGACTCTGGGTGAAACTTTCATCTTTGCGGTGCTGCCGTTTGTACAGCTGCTGTTGACAAGACAGTCCATCAGTTATCTGACTGAGGGCGGCGCGTTTGGCAGTTATTTTGTCCTGATCAGTGTTTTGCTGGCGGTTTTGTTGATAATGGAAATTACAAATGTCGTACTGAATACGCATAACAATATCAAGGGTAATTTGATCGGACAGAAAATGTATACAAAGATATTTGAAAAGTGTTTGTATATGGATTACGAGAAATTACAGCGCAAAGAAATCCAGGATCAAAAGGAAATGGCAACGATGGCCTTTGCCGGCGGTTCCCTGGCACAGTTGATCATGTATTTTAAGACAATTGTGGGTAACGTCATCATTATTCTGGGTGTTGTCGGTGTGGCTGCTTTTGCCGATTGGAAATTAATGATTCTTTCGGTTGGAATCGTAGCCTTGAACGGAGTGCAGATTTTACGAGCTAAAAAGGTGCAGTATAACGCGGACAAGGAAATGAATCCCATTAACAGACGCATTGAATACTTTATCTCTATGAGCTCTGATTTTGCAGTGGCAAAAGAAGTAAGGCTGTATCGTTTTGCAGGAAAGCTTCTGGAGGAATACAACCACCTTTACATGGAAACATTCAAGATTCTGAAGAAGGTTTTTGCAGTCAGCAAGAAAAATCAGGAAATAGCATCCTTTACAAACGGTATTCTTGAATATGCAATTTATTGTCTTTTGGGCTATCGGGTGTTGGTTATCGGCGATATGAATCTGGCTGATTTTTCCACCTATGCGCTGGCAGTTAGAACATTTTCTTCTTCCATGAACCAGATGTTCCAGTCCTGCGGTGAAATCGAAAAGAATGCAATGCACTTGAAGGATTATTTTGATTTCCTGGAGATTGAATCGAATTTTGTAAATTCAGGAAAAGAAGTAGATGGTAAGGGCGGTTATGAGATCCGTTTTGAAAATGTGAGCTTCAAATATCCTGATATGGAAGAGTACGCGCTGCGAAATGTGAATCTGTCCATTCGCAACGGAGAGAAGTTGTCTATTGTAGGTGAAAACGGTTCCGGTAAAACAACGTTTGTTAAACTGCTCACTCGTTTGTATGATCCCACGGAAGGCAATATTTATCTGAATGGTATTAACATTAAGGAAATTGCGTATGACGAGTACTTGAATATCTTCTCAACGGTATTCCAGGATTTCAAGATATACGCATTTACCATCAACGAAAATATAACCATGTTTGAGGAATCAAAAACACAGAAACCGGAAAATATTTTGAACCAGCTGGGATTGCTGGAGAAGATCCGCAGCCAGAAGAAGGGCCTGGATACTTATATCTATCGTATTTATGACGAGGACGGAATCGAATTGTCCGGTGGTCAGAATCAGAAATTAGCAATTGCAAGAGCCATTTATAAGGATGCACCCATTGTAATCATGGATGAGCCTACCGCTGCACTGGACCCTCGTGCCGAGAGCGAAATCTTTGCGGATTTCAATCAGATGGTAGAAGGAAAAACAGCGATCTATATTTCCCATAGATTATCCAGTTGTTTGTTGTCAGACCACATCGCTGTATTTGACAAGGGGCAGCTGGTGGAATATGGTCGCCACAAGGAGTTAATGGACAGCCAGGGACAGTATTATGATTTGTTCAGTTTGCAGGCAAAATATTATATTGAAGAGTTGGGGTAAAGTATGGCTAAGATTGTAATTATTGACAGCGGCGTAAATAGAAACCATCCAAAACTGGAGGGGGCACAGATTGAAGGGATTCATCTTTGGAAAGACGAAGAAGGAAACATTCAGGTGGATGACGATGTGACGGACGGATATGGTCACGGAACAGCGGTAGCCAATATTATAAGCAAAAACAGCAACCATAACGAAATTATTGCCGTTAAGATTTTTGACGGAGACTATCAGACAGATGAGGAGCTTCTGACGGCTTCCCTGCAGTATATTTACAACAATATTCCCTGCGATGTGATCAACCTGAGCCTGGGAGTGACAGAGTACGACAGTTTAACGGAGCTGCGTCAGATCTGCGAAAAATTATACCGGAGAGGGACGATACTTGTTTCTGCTTTTGATAACTTTGGAATGGTTTCCTTCCCAGCAGCGTTTGAACATGTCATTGGTGTAGATACCTCTGTCAAGGCAAAGAAAAACAAGGAATATGAGATTGTAAAAAACAGTTATGTAAATGTTTTGGGAAAGGGCGGAGTACAAAGGGTAGCCTGGAGTGATCCGGAATTTATTATTACGAAGGGAAACAGTTTTGTTGCACCGTATATAACCTGCGTGGCAGCAGATGCAGTGAATGCCGGAATCGGTGCGGAAGATATTTGGAACTACCTGGAAGAGCACGCTATCGGAACAGTAGACTACTGCAAAGCGTATGAAGAATATAAACCGGAGAAATTCATGCCGCAGAAAGCAATGGTTTTCCCGTTCAATAAAGAAATGCACAGCATCGTGCGATTTGCAGACAGACTGTCATTTACCTTTGAAGTATGTGATATGAGAGAGTCCGGGCTGGTAGGTTCCAATACATCTATGAAGGTTCCCGGCAGCGACTACGTGATCGCCAATGTTATGAATCTTGACTGGAACCGGGATTTTGACACCTTTATTCTCGGACATAATGAAGAACTGTCTATCTTAACCAAGAAGGATATCACAGGGTATATTCTTGAGAAATGTGTAGAATATCACAAGAATGTATTCGCCTTTGATGACCTGTCCAAATATCCTGAGTGGATTGAACGATTGCAGCAGGCGGGTTGTAAAGTATATTATCCTCAGGTGGATCTGGGGGATGTGCCCCGCAATTCCTTTGATAAATTGTATTTTATCCCGAAGCCTGTATTGATGGTTTGCGGTACCAGCTCCGCACAAGGCAAGTTCACACTGCAATCCAAACTGCGAGATTGCTTTGAACGCAAAAACCTGAAAGTCGCACAGATAGGAACGGAACCGTCCTCCATTCTGTATGGCTACGATGAGGTTTGCCCCATTGGCTATGGCGCAAATGTCCGAATCAGCGACTATCGCTTTATTTCGGCGGTTAACAAGATGTTTTTTGAGGTGGCTCAGAAGGATTGCGATATTATTATTTCCGGAACCCAATCGGGAACAATCGCTTATAGCTACGATACGCTGCGTAACATTCCGCTTTATTCGATGGAGTATATGATGGGAGCAAAGCCGGATGGCGTTGTCCTTTGCGTCAATCCTTTTGACGAGGTGAGCTATTTAAAGCGAACCATTGGAACGATTGAGAACTTGTATGATACAAAGATCATTGCCTTAAGCCTGTTCCCTCTTACATATGAAAACAACTGGGCCGGAAACAGCGGACTGAAGCGGAAAATCACCGAAAAAGAGAAGAAGGACTTCATCAGGAACGCCCAAAAGGAGTTCGGAGTTCCTGTGTACGCCATGGATTCTGAGGACCAGTATGAGCAGCTGTTTGAATGTGTATTGGAATATTTCCTTCAGACAGGAGAGGAGGAGTGCGATGAATATGTATCAAGGGTTGTTTGATATGTTTTGCATCAACGGAATTCCTTCGGATGACTACTTTGTCTATGAGACCCAATCGCTCGGTTTGGACAGGCTGTTGGAGAAATACCCTCTTAAACAGATTGCGGGAGAAGGCACTGATTACGAAAAGGCTTATGCCATCATGGAATGGATTTACGACCATCTGGTGCATCAGCCGGATTATTGCAACAGTGAAGATGACAATGCCATTACACTGTTGGATCGCCTGATGGAGGGAAAACCAATCAATTGCAGGGCAGTTGCAATCATAATGACAGAATGTTTTCTGGCGCTTGGAATTAAGAGCCGGGTGGTATGGCTGCTGTCTGTAAATCCCTACGATATGGATTGCCATGTGGTTCCCATTGCGTACTGTAAAGAACTGAAAAAATGGATTATGTTTGATGCCACGGTACACACGACTGTTATGAATAAGGATGGTGAGCCGCTTTCGCTTCTGGAGACAAGAGATTATCTTGCGCGGGGAGAGGAATTAACATTCTCGGAAAAACTGCGTTATGTACGGGGCGCATGTCCTTATGCTACGCAGAAGAAGATGTTTGAAAAATATCTGAGCAAGAATCTTTTCATGATGAAGACATATAAAATAAACTGTTTCGGCTTTGAAAAAGCAGAAGGGCAGGAAATTGTCCATTTGGTCTCCAGTCGATTTGATATTGAGAGATATTATGAATTGCAAAAAAAGTATTGGGAGGAAATGAATCATGATATTGCCGGTTAACGTAAATCCTTCCATTATCTCATATGCTCATCATTCATACCCCATGGCTATCCTGGAACAAGGTAAGCAGCATTGCCTGGCAGTTATTAACCTGAATGTAGACGGCAGCCTGTTTGAAGAAGTGGTAGAAAATGATACAGAGATAACTGCAAGGGGCTGTACACTGGAAATCAGAAATAAGAAGTATGCCCGGAATACGGAATGTTTTGTGCTGAAGGAATGCGGAATTGAGGATGAACTGGAGCTGGAACTGGCTGAGTGCCGGACAGATGCTTACGGTGGGATCCTGAATCTGATTATCTGCGCAGGAGATTACCTGGAAGCAGCTCATTCAAATCGAGATATTTACAGGATGGGAATTATTTGCGGAGGGGAACTTCTCTGCAGCGAAAACGGTGATTACAAAGATATCCCCATGAGCTGGATTGAGAAGAAAAAGTGCAGCAAAATTCGAATGAGTCGTAAAAATGAGAAGATTACCTATTGGGCGATGGGTGAGAACGGCTGGGTGGAAGTTTACAGCACTTGTTTGCCCGAGCATCTTGCCAACACAAAAATGTGCATCGGCATTAACGGTAACTGGGGTGAACTTCAGATTTATAATTGGAAGTACATGAATTATCTGCAGCTTGCCTATACGGAAAACGATCACTTTGTCTGGCTGGACTATTACTTATATCCCAGAAAGAATTACTCGTTCAATCATGCGCAGCAGTTTCTGGATATTACGTATGCGCCTCTCTATGAAGTCTATGAAGTGCATGGCAGTATTGCAGATGGCGTTTTGTGGTATCTGAAGCATGGATACTATGTGGAAATCACGCTGGACGAGTACTATGTGCCGAATCGTGCAGCTACCGGACAGAGACACTTTGATCATAATAATCTTTTGTATGGTTTTTCTTCTGACGAAAGTGAATTTTATGGACTTGGCTACAAAGACAAGCTGCAGGTTGCGGCAATCGATAAGTCCATTGTGGACGAATATATCAAAGATGATTCGCAGGTTAAATTGTACAAGTATAATCCCAACAATCTGGCGATTCGCTTTGAAATGAAGCGGTTCATCGAGTTGCTGCAGGCCTTTGTGGAAGGAACGGCCACCGGAGTTGGATTCAGTAATATTCTGCCGGAAGATGACTATGTATATGGTCTGAAAGTCTTTGAAGTTTTGCTTCATGAGCAGAGAGCACAGTATGTAATTCAACATGATCAGAGAGTCGTTTATTTGATTTTTGAACATGCGAAATTGATGGCAGAGCGATTGGAGTTTTTCCATCACAGAGAATATCTTTCGGATGACGAGTTTGAACAGCTGCAGGAACTGTGCGCAGAAATTGTTCACTGCATCGAAAGTATGAAAAACCTGGTACTGAAGAGCAAGATAAAAGAAAGCTACAATGAATTGATATTAACACGTCTGGAACAGGTGTATCAAAAGGAAAAGCAATTCTATCATCTTTTGCTGAGCATTTTGCTTGAGCGATTTGGAGATTACTGTTCAGGATGATTCAGAGGCCGCACGGGGCTTGAGAAGCCCTGCTGCGGCTTCTCTTTTTCTGTTTACAGAATTTCTCAAATTCTTTATACTTGAAGAGCAGTAAACGAAAGATTGCCGGAGTGCTTATTATCTCTTTCCTGCTGTATAAGAAAGTGAAAATCCGAAATATAATGATTTCATCGGCCGTGTTCTATTCGGTGGCGCTTTTGGCGCCTCAGTAATATCTACATTTTCTGCTGTTATACTTTCTAAATATTTACTTATATTTTCTGCGCCATTCATTCCCATAATAGATAACGCTCTTGCCTGATTACTTACTTTTCGATTTATAATTTGAACCCACAAATCCAAATATATATCGCTGCACTTTAAAACCTGTGCATGCATTAACTTTGACTGCCTCGCATGCCCTTCAAACGGAAGTACAATTGCCGTTGGTAAATATTTTTCATCCAATGTCATAAGCGAAACCTTATTCCGGCTTAGTATTGATAAATCCATAGTTGACAGTCTTATATTTGCTCCATGAACCATTATCTGACTTAAATCCTCTATTGGAATCAAGATGGAACCAGAATCAGATGTTACCTCTAACTGTCCTTCTTTTATATGTATTTCACACGAACTACTTATCTCAAGCGTTCTATATCCCATCATTTCCCCCTATTACCTTCATATCATCCGGAAAGCCTTCAATGCCTCTACAATAGCCTCTTCTTTATCCTTCGGACATACTGGCTGTCTTGCTTCTTCAGACTTTGCCTTATTATAGTTTTCTCTTTCTATGATTCCATACTTAGCCTTCACCTGCGCTATATTAAGACTACTTGCCTTCATCCCATCATTATGCTCAGCCACATACTTCTTAATCTCCTCATAAGTAGCCTTACTCTCTGCCGAAGTAATATCCATCTCATCCATATCCAGTTTCACCCTCACATGATGCTTTGCTTCATGAAGTTTGGACAAAAGGCATACTGTCTCAACGGTGTCATTGCCAGAAACAGCTTCTACGCCTGTTCCGTCAGCATTGGTTGCCAGTGTAATCAGATAGTCATTGTTGACCGCTCCGACAATCATGGCTACTGCCAGAATGAGCGTAACCCATTGCCTCACCTTTTTCCTCATAAATCCCTCTTTCCACGGACAAAATAACCAATTTTCTTTCACAATGGGATTTTTTTGTGCAAGATTTTTTCGCGTTGTCCGTCCCGCTAATGCATTTGTGTATTTTTCCAAAGAAAATAGCTCTATTTGATAATATATATAGGCAATTTGCTCGGGCGCGCTCCTCATTTTTTTTGCTCTGGGATGCCCAGATATTGCTAAAACATTTGTTGTGCTTTGTTTTTGTAAATAAAAGGCCGCCTTTTAAGCCCAACTCCGTGAAATTGGCGCAAAAATACATACATTTTCTGCTGGGCACAAAACAAAAAAGAGCCGCAACCATGATATACTCATAGTTACAGCTCTTGCTATTTCTACTCCGCTACGCAACAATATCCGCATAACTCACAAGCGTTACATTGCCCCTTTTATTCGCTTCGTCTATGCAGCCTTTGGTAAAGCCGGACTTAGAAAAGAGGTACAGATGCATATTTTTGTAAGGAAACAGCCTGCTGCGTTTTGCGAGAGTTTCCAAGATACCCAAATCAACCTTTTCATTTGTCCATTTGCACTCGGCAAGAAGGATGGTATCTTTGTCCTGTTCGCCCATAATGTCAATCTCTACCTGACATTTTTCAGCAGAGTCAGTCCCCCACCACCGCCCAAGGGAAGTGAACTGTACCGGACATTTGTCTGTTAAAAGCTGCCTCCACAGGTACTGCTTACAAATCTCCTCGAAAACCTTTCCCATATAATCGGACAATTCCGGCTCAATACGCTTGTATACCAGATCGGTCGCGCCGCGGGCAATGGCAGAATTGTTCTCCAGCACAAAGCGGTACCAAAAACGGAACATATTATCTTCAATGGAATAAATGGATTTTCGAGATGCCTTTTCGCCATAAGGTGACTCTTTTTGTACGATACCAAGGTTCAATAAGCTTTTAATATAGGTTGCGCATATATTGGTGTCTTCGCCAACCTTACCGGAAATCTCTGACAGACGTGAAGCTCCTGACGCAATCGCCGTAATGATCGCTGTATAAATGGCAGGCTCACGCACCTCCTGTTTCAGAAGGTTAATCGGCTCCTCATATAGAAATGAAATTGGATTTAAAAATGTATTTTTAATGTTATCTTCAACGCTTAAATTGTCATTCATCTGCAACAAGTACTGCGGCGTTCCTCCTACAATACCGTAAATCAATGCCTTATCTACAGCGGAAAACCCTTTGAAATAATGACAGGTTTCTTCAAAGTCAAAGGGAAGGACTTTCATCTGTGCCGTTTTTCTTCCGTATAAAGGGGCTTTATATGCAAGGACGTGATCTTCCATGTAGGACATCGAAGAGCCGCAAAGAATGAGCATAAGCTTAGAAGAGTCTTTATATTTGTCTATCAATAGCTGCAGGGTAGACGCAAGACTCTTTGAAGACCGGGCAATATATGGATACTCGTCAATCGCCAGAATCAGCCGCTCCGTTTCTGCCAGCTTAAATACATATTCCAGTGCCGCCTGAAAAGAGAGGAAGGAGGATTCTGTTTCAATTCCACTGCTATACTCAATAATGCTCTTGCTTAAGTTTTCGAGATTTTGCCTTGCATTACTTTCTACGCCCATAATGTAAATGGCTTTTTTATCCCCAAGAAATCGAGTAATAAGCGCAGTTTTACCTACACGACGCCGACCGTAAATCACAACAAATTCAAACTTGTTTGATGTATACAGCTTTTCCAGAGCATTCAGCTCCCGCTCTCTTCCGATAAACATATCCATATCGTATGCCACCTCCATCTCAGGATGGCTATAGTATACTGCATATTTAAAATTTAGTCAAACACGATTTACTCAAACACGATTTGGTAAATCATGTTTGAGTAAATTAAATTATTGTTTCCGCTGGTTTATATGCTATGTCTTTCCTCCGCCCTTACAGCCGTTTTCTACCCCATTTTCATGTTTTTGGGGTAGAAAAATAAAATGTGGAGTAGAAAGTCCTTACAGCCGGTTGCTGAGTTCGGCGAATTGCTCGAGGGTGAGTACCTCGCCACGGATGGTGGGGGAAAGTCCCATCTCCTCCAGCACTGCTGCCACGTGCTCCTTCGCCAGTCCCAGCTCCGGCGCATTGCCGAGCCCATTGACTAAGGTTTTCCGGCGCTGTCCGAACGACGCCCGGATCAGCCCGAACATCTTCCGCTCGTCCTCCACATGCACCGGTGGCTGCTCATATCTGGTAAGCCGGATAACGGCGCTTCCCACCCCGGGTCTCGGAATAAAGCAGTTCGGCGGCACGTTTGCCACGATCTCCGGCTTCGCATAATACTGCACGGCGAGAGAAAGCGCCCCGTAATCCTTCGTTCCGGGCCCGACCTGCATACGGTCGGCAACCTCCTTCTGCACCATGATCGTGATGCTTTTCAGCGGAACATGATTCTCAAAGAGGCCCATGATAATCGGCGTCGTTATGTAATAGGGAAGATTTGCCACGACCTTGATCGGTCTGCCGCCGTTCTTCTCCTGAACGATCCGGTTTACATCAACCTTGAGGATGTCGTCATTGATAACCGTGACGTTGTCATATTCCGAGAGCGTGTCCTCAAGAATCGGAATGAGGTTTTTATCAATCTCCACCGCGACCACCTCGCGGGCGCTTTCCGCAAGATATTGCGTCATCGTGCCGATTCCCGGGCCAACCTCAAGGACGCAGTCATCCTCCGTGATTCCTGCCGCCGCAATGATTCTGTCCAGCACAGAGGTGTCAATGAGGAAGTTCTGCCCGAACTTCTTCTGGAAATTGAAATTGTATTTTTGCAGTACCTCTATGGTATTGCGGGGGATGCCCAAGGATGCCATCTTCCGCCACTCCTCTCTATCCGTCACTTATTATTGAAGTACTCCAACACCTCAAACAAATCCTTAAAAATGCAACTGCTCAGGCGCCGCATCTCCTCGTCCGGCGCGATCATGTCGGGCACCATCAGTGGGAACATCCCGGCTGCGTGGGCAGAGCGGATGCCGTTCGGCGAATCCTCTATCGCGTAAGCTTCCGTCGGGTCTGCACCGAGCTCCCTGCATGCCATCAGATAAATATCCGGCTGCGGTTTGGAATGCTCCACCATATCTCCGGTGATGACTGTGGAAAAATAGTCGCGGATTCCCGCCTGTTCCAGATGGTTCAGCACGGAAGAACGCCGCGTCGAAGAGGCAAGCCCGACCGTCCAGCCGTTTTCCTTCAGCCAGTCCAGAAGCTCCCTCACGCCCGGCTTCATCGGAAGCCCGTTTTTCTCAATATAATCCCAGAACCACACGGATGCCTGTCCGCGGAAGCCCTCATAGTCAAAGTCCTCTCCGTAGGCATTCATGACGATCCGTCTGCTGTCATTCGCATTCAATCCGATGCACTGCGGAAAAATTTCCGCCATGCCCGGCAATCCCTTTTCCTCCGCGACCGCAAGCCAGCTGTCCTGACAGAGCCGCTCGGTATCGAAAAGAACTCCGTCCATATCAAAAACGACCGTATTTTTCATAATAGCTCCTGTTCTCACTCAATGTTTCCTGCCTGTCTATCATACACGAAATCATCCAAAAAGTGAACACAATTATACAAAACAAGGACATCCCCCGAGGCGTACTGCCCGATCAGGTCAGACAGCCTTGCGTTGTAATATCTCGGGTCAAGTATATAAATGGTATCATAATGCGGCAGCAACAGCGGAACAAAGCAGTTTGCGTAGGAATCCTTAATGACAAGCAGTGTCTTTCCCGTCTCATAGCCTGTATTGATCTCCACAAACGCATGGTTATCGTCAAGGAAAAAGCCATACTGGTTCTTCGTGTCTAAATAGGATTCCTCATAGATAGAGCTCTTCACCGTGCTAAAATCATAGGTGACTCTGACCGGCTGCTGCGCAGTCTGCCCGAAATAATAGATCGAATCGGTTCTCCAGCCAATATTGATTTTAGAGTGCAGGGTTCCGAGGAAATCATCGGAGACCTGCACCATGGATGCCACATCATAAGGATAAGCGGTCTCTCCCATTGCCTCCGCCCATGCCAGATACCCGTAATAGGCACCCAGCGAGGTCCAGTGGTGATCCGTGCGGTAATAGATGTCCTCCGCGGCATGCTCCCGCAGGGTCGATGCCGTATCGATGAATACACTGTCCCCGAGCTGCGTCTTCGCATACTCGAGAAATGCCGTCTGATCCCAGACCGGCGCGTTGGCGGGAAGCTTCTCCGCCAGAATGTTATCCGCCGTCGGCACCAGCATGACCTTCGCGTTCCAGTCCTGCACAAGCGCCGCCAGCATGGAAACCTTTTTCTGCACTGTCTCCTGCGGGTAATCCTCCGGGAGATGCTGCTCGATCAGATAGCCGTCCTTTGCGAGGTACACGCCGCCAATCTCCTGCCTGCCGAAAGCAATATCCAGATAGGTCTTGATCGTGATCCACTTATCACGGCTGACAAACTGATCCGTCACATAGTCTTCATAGGTTTTCGTATATTCGCCGCTGAACAGCGCTTCCGCGCTGAATTCCGGCCGTTCCGTCAGCAGCCTGTTCTCGGTCGGTGAATACAGCCGGTCAGCACTCGCCAGATCCGCCACTGTAAAAATCAGAATCACTGCCGCGAGCAGTATGACCGTAAACAGGGCATTCCGCTTTTCTTCGCTCATCTCTCGACCTCCCCTTAAAATCTGAAATAAAGAAACGGGTTATAGGATGCGTCCACCACTCCCGCCACCGACAGCAGCAGAATCGCCGCAGGAATCACCTTTTCCCCGAGGCGGTAGAGGGCAAGTCCGATGCCCGTGGAAGACTGCTCCAGACGTTCCGCGAGTCTGTGCGGAAACGGCGTCGCCGCGGCAGCCGCGATAAGAAACAGGATCACATACTGTCTTCCCAGATAGAGCGCCTGTCTGTCGTAAAGTCCCCCGCCGCCGGTCAGTGCCTGAAAATACTGCCAGATCTGCCCCGGTGTCCCCAGCTCGAACATGACCCATCCCAGGAGCACAACGACCGTGTTGTACAGGAAACCGACCACGCCCGGAAGCGCCTTCAGCACCTTGCCCAGAAAGAGCTTCTCAAGGGACAGAAACAGTGCGAACCAGAGCCCCCAGAACAGGAAGTTCCAGCCCGCCCCGTGCCAGATGCCCGTCAGCATCCAGACGATCAGGATGTTAAACAGCTGCCTTGCCCTGCCCTTGCGGTTTCCGCCGAGCGGTATATAGACATATTCGCGGAACCAGCTTCCGAGGGATATGTGCCATCTCCGCCAGAACTCCGTGACAGAGGTGGAGATATAGGGATAATTGAAATTTTCCGGGAAATGAAAGCCCATCATCTCCCCAAGCCCGATCGCCATATCGGAATATCCCGAAAAGTCGAAGTAGATCTGAAGGGCAAACGCCGCAATTCCCAGCCATGCGGTCATGGCGCTCATGGAGGTATATGCGGACACCTGCGTCCAGAGCTGTCCCATCTGGTTTGCAAGCAGCACCTTCTTTCCGAGCCCGACGCAGAAACGTTTTAAACCGTGGCTGATCGCGCAGATGTCCGCGCTCCGGCTCTGCAGCTCCCGCGCCACATCCCGGTATTTCACGATCGGCCCGGCGATCAGCTGCGGAAACATTGTGACGAACACGGAAAAGTCCAGAAGATTCTTCTGCACCTTTGCCTCTCCCCGGTAGACGTCGATCGTATAGGACATCGTCTGGAAGGTGTAAAAGGAAATGCCGATCGGCAGCGGCAGATTCAGGAGCGGAATGTGCGCGCCAAAGACCGTGTTCACCGTTCCGATCAGGAAGTCTGCATACTTGAAAAATCCAAGCACGAAAAGATTAATAACCACGGAGGAGAGCAGAAACAGCCTTGCTTTCGGCGTTCCCCGGAACCGCTCAATCATCCTGCCGTTGAAATAGTCCACTGCAATGGAAAACAGCATCAGCAGGACATATACCGGCTCTCCCCACGCATAAAAAAACAGACTCCCAAAGAGGAGGATGAGATTCTTCATCCCCCTGGGAGCCACATAATAGCAAATCATGAATATCGGCAAAAACCGAAAGAGAAAAAGCACACTGCTGAAAACCATTGCCTTACTCCTCTGTCTGCTGTACCTGCTGTCTGATAATTTCGATCACGCGTCCGTTGACCTCTCTGCACTGCTCGATCACAGCCTCGTCTCCCTGCTCCATCGCAGCGTCCGTGTCGGCTCCAAGCTGTACAAAGCACACATAGTTTCCGATCTTCTCCACCTGGGATGCCTGCACCTTCCCGACATTCATGGGGTACTGCATCTGCTGGTTGATCTCGCCGTCGCGGTAGGCATTCAGCGCGCTCTCAACCGCATCCACCTGATCCGGCTTTGCCTTCACGACAACGATCGTATCTACATTGACACTAATCATCGGCATCTCGCCCATGTAGTCCTCATACATATCCTGTGTCAGACCGAAGGACATCTCCAGAAAATCCGGAAAGATCTGCGTGTTCGGCCAGTAATCGTCTCCCAGTTCATCCGTCACTGCCTTACGGATTGCCTCCATCTCCTCTGTCCAGCCGTTTGCATAGTCATAGCCGTTCGCAACCGTTCCGCTGTAACCCTCATCCTCAGACGGCTGGGATTCCTCGCTGCTCTCCTGCGTAGCGCTGCTTTCCTCCGAAGTGCTGCTCTCACTGCTTGATTCAACGCCGCTCTGGCTCCCGGGATTCTCCTCTTTACTGCTGCAGCCCGCAGCGGTAACCATCAGCAGACCCATACTTAACATCACTAATAATTTTTTCATAAACCTCTCCCTTCCGCGCAGCTGCTGCCGCGCTGTGTTGCTTGTATTGTTCCCATTTCCTGAATTTTTATTTCCCCGTAAGTTCTTTTTTGACGAGGATGGGGGAATATGTTAGAATAATACTTATTGTCACAAGAAAAATCAAGAGGAAAAATTTATGAGTATTTTAAATGTAGAACATCTCACCCACGGCTTCGGCGACCGCGCCATTTTCAACGACGTATCCTTCCGCCTGCTGAAAGGGGAGCACATCGGGCTGATCGGTGCAAACGGCGAAGGAAAATCGACCTTCATGAACATTATCACCGGGAAGCTGATGCCCGACGAGGGAAAGGTCGAATGGGCGAAAAATGTGCGTGTAGGCTATCTGGATCAGCACACGGTTCTTACCCCGGGAATGACGATCCGTCAGGTGCTCTCCTCCGCCTTCGACTTTCTATATGAAATGGAGCAGCAGATGAATGCCCTCTATGAAAAAATGGGCGACGCCACACCGGAGGAGCTGGAGAGCTATCTGGAGGAGACCGGCACGCTGCAGGAGCTTCTCACCATGCATGACTTTTACATGATCGACGCAAAGGTCGAGGAGGTCGCCAGGGCGCTCGGTTTGACCGACATCGGTCTTGACCGCGATGTGACAGAGTTGTCAGGCGGTCAGAGAACCAAGGTGCTACTCGGCAAGCTGCTACTTGAGAAACCCGATATTCTCCTGCTCGACGAGCCGACCAACTATCTCGATGCCGAGCATATCGAATGGCTGAAGCGCTACCTCTCCGAATACGAGAATGCATTCATCCTCATCAGCCACGACATTCCGTTTTTAAACAGCGTCGTCAACCTGATCTACCACATGGATAATCAGGAGCTGAACCGCTACGTCGGCGACTATGACAAATTCCAGGAAGTCTACGCCATGAAAAAGTCCCAGCTGGAAGCAGCCTACAATAAACAGCAGAAGGAGATCGCCGACCTGAAGGACTTCGTTGCGAGGAACAAGGCGAGAGTCTCCACCAGAAACATGGCAATGTCTCGCCAGAAAAAGCTGGACAAGATGGACGTCATAGAGCTTGCGGCGGAAAAGCCGAAACCGGAGTTCAACTTCCGTGAGGCGCGCACTCCCGGCAGAGTCCTCTTTGAGACACACGATCTTGTCATCGGCTACGACGAACCACTCTCAAAGCCTTTAAATCTCTCGATGGAGCGTGGGCAGAAGATTGTGCTGACCGGTGCGAACGGTATCGGTAAGACAACGCTCTTAAAGAGCATCCTCGGCCTTATCCCGCCGCTTTCCGGCAGTGTGGAGCAGGGCGATTATCTGGAAATCGGCTACTTTGAGCAGGAGATGAGCGGAGATACCGGAAACAGCTGTATCGACGAGATCTGGAAGGAATTTCCGGGCTTCACGCAGTATGAGGTCCGCTCCGCGCTTGCAAAATGCGGACTGACAACGAAGCACATCGAATCTCTTGTCAAGGTTTTAAGCGGCGGCGAGCAGGCAAAGGTACGCCTGTGCAAGCTCATCAACCGCGACACTAACATTCTTCTGCTCGACGAGCCGACGAACCATCTCGACGTCGATGCAAAGGACGAGCTGAAACGCGCTCTCAAGGCATACAAGGGCAGTGTCCTCATGGTCTGCCACGAGCCGGACTTCTACGAAGGGCTGGCAACCGATGTCTGGGACTGCACAAAATGGACAACAAAGGTAATTTAAAATGAAAACTGAAAAGAAAAAAGAATTTTCCCTGATCCCTTATCTATTAAAGTTCAAATGGCATTATTTCGTGGGCATTATCATCCTGCTGCTGGTCGATCTGGCAAGCCTGCTCATTCCGCAGTATACCGGCGAGGTCATTGACGGACTGACAAAGGGCTCCTTCGGCTTCGAGGGTGTCAAACCCCTTCTGATCTGTATTTTCCTCGCGGGTCTCACGATGATGCTCGGGCGCTTCGGCTGGCGTTTCTTTATCATCGGCGCCTCCCGCGGCATTGAATACCAGATGCGTAACGATATGTTCCGCCACCTTGAAAAGCTGTCGGCGCGCTATTACAACAGCCACAAGACCGGCGATCTGATGGCGCATTTCACGAATGACCTGCTGGCAATCCGCAAGGCTGTCGGCATCGCAGTCATCACCGCCTTCGATGCGGTTGTCATGACCATAATGGTGCTTGTCAAGATGGTCGTCTACGTCGATTTCCGGCTGACGTTACTCGCCTTTGTGCCGCTGATCCTCGTTGCGTTCGGCTGCTATTACTACGGCATTGAACAGAAAAAGCGCCAGACCAGATGTCAGGAGGCATTTTCCCTGCTCTCCGACAAGGTGCAGGAAAGCCTTGCGGGCGTCCGTGTGCTCAAAGCCTTCGTTCAGGAGGAAGAAGACTTCCGCGCCTTTGAAAAGGCAAGCATCAATAATATGGAAAAGAATCTCGCCGTCGTAAAGCTCCAGGCGGTCTTCGGCCCGGCTCTGGATGCCATCACGGGCTTCAGTCTCCTGCTCACACTGCTCTTCGGAGGTAAGATGGTCTTAAACGGCACGGTCAGCATCGGACAGTTTGTCGCCTTCAACTCTTACATCGGTATGCTCGTATGGCCCATGATCGCCTGCGGCGACTGCATCAACTCCTTCACACAGGCATCTGCGGCGTTCCACCGCATTGCCGCTATTTTCCGCGAGGAGCCCGATATTGTCGATCCGACTCTTTCGGAGGGCGCAGACCCCGGTATGAACGCAAAGCTGCAGTTAAAGGGTGATATTCAGTTGAAGAACCTCACCTTCACTTACCCCGACGGCGACGCACCGGTGTTGAAAAACATCGACCTGCACATCCGTCAGGGAGAGATGCTGGGTATTCTCGGACGCACAGGAAGCGGAAAGTCCTCCCTCGCCGACCTGCTGCTCAGAGTCTATGACTGTGAAAAGGGAATGCTGCTTCTCGACGACATACCGATCAGCGAAATTCCCCTTGCCGTCCTGCACAGGGATGTCGCCTATGTTCCGCAGGACAACTTCCTGTTCTCCGACACGCTGGAGGAAAACATTGCCTTCGGTCTTGAAGACCGTATTAAAGAGCATCCCGAGCTTCGTGACAGCATCCATGCGGCTGCCATGAATGCCTGCATCCACGACAATATCATGGACTTCCCGGAAAATTACCTGACGCTCGTCGGCGAGCGCGGCGTGACTCTCTCGGGCGGTCAGAAGCAGCGGAGCTCCATCGCGCGGGCGCTGTTAAAGGATGCCTCGATCCTGATCCTTGACGACTCCCTGTCCGCCGTCGATACGGACACTGAGGAGCAGATTCTGGAAAACCTGCTCCGGCTGCGCAAGGACAAGACCACCATTATCATCGCCCACCGTATCTCCACGCTGCAAAAGGCGGATCACATCGCCGTGCTGACGGACGGCGCCATGACGGAGTACGGCACGCACGACGAGCTGGTCGCTCTGGGCGGCTTCTATGCCCATATCAACGAGAAACAGCAGCTTGAACAGGAGCTGAAGGAATTATAAATGTATCTGTACAGAAATGAGGATTGCTATGAATACTTTGACTGAGGATAAGCTGGAATCCAGCTATAAGGGAAACGCCCTGCTGCGTCTCCTCTCCTACATGAAGCCCTATCTCGGGTGGTTTCTTCTCTGTCTGGCGCTGGTGCTTGCGCTGACAGGCTTTGACCTCTACCGCCCCATCCTGATCGGCGACGCGATCGATCTCTTCGAGACACAGGGAAATTACGACGTCATCATTGACACTGCGATCAAATACGGCATTGTGCTTGCCTTGAGCTTTGTCTTTAATCTGGTTCAGACATGGGTTCTCCAGAAGACAGGACAGCGCATCATCCTGACTGTCCGCAAGGAGCTTTATGCCCACATCCAGTCCCTGAGCTGCCGCTATTTCGACCTGACCCCTGTCGGAAAGCTGGTGACGCGCGTGACAAACGATGTCGAAGCGTTGAACGAGATGTACTCCGGCATTCTGGTCCGTCTGTTCCGTAACATCGTGAAGATCATCGGTCTGGCGATCGTCATGCTGACACTGGATCTGAAGCTCGCGCTGATCTCCTTTGTACTGCTGCCCGTCGTGGCTGTGCTCACGGTCGTTTTCCGGAAGATTTCGCGCAAGACCTACCGGATTACGAGAACGCGCCTGACTGACCTCAACACCTTCCTTTCGGAGAATATTTCCGGGATGCGCATCATCCAGATCTTCGGGCGTGAGGAGAGAAAATTCGACGAGTTTAACGACAGAAACTATAAATACTACAGGGCCTTTTACCGGGAAATGCTGGTATTCGCCATCTTCCGCCCGCTGATCTATATTCTCAGCGTGCTGTCGCTGATGCTGGTGCTGGGTGTCGGAAGCCGCGAGGTTCTGGGCAATGTCATCTCGATTGGCACGCTCTACATCTTTGCGCAGTACATCCAGTCCTTTTTCGAGCCGATTCAGGAGCTGGCGGAGCAGTTTTCCACCCTCCAGTCCTCTCTTGCGTCCGCAGAAAAAATCTTCACGATCATGGACGAGGACGCGCTTGTGCCGGAGCCCGGAAATCCGGTCGTCCTGCCGGAGATCAAGGGGCGGATCGAGTTCGACCATGTCTGGTTCGCCTACGACAATGAAAATTATGTCCTGCGGGATGTGTCCTTTGTCATTGAGCCGGGCCAGAAGGTTGCCTTTGTCGGCGCGACCGGTGCCGGTAAATCCTCGATCCTGAACCTGATCGGACGATACTATGACATCCAGCAGGGTCATATCTATATCGACGGTGTTGACATTCGGAATATCAGCAAGAAGCAGCTCAGAAGCGCAATCGGTCAGATGCAGCAGGATGTGTTTATCTTTGAGGGAACCGTGGAGAGCAATATAAGACTTTACGACGAAGACATTACTTCGGAAGAGGTACGGGAGGCGGCGGAATATGTCAATGCATCCCGGTTCATTGAGAAATTGCCGAATGGCTATGAGGAACCTGTGTCCGAACGCGGCTCCACCTTCTCCGCCGGTGAGCGTCAGCTTCTGTCCTTCGCGCGGACACTCGCACATAAGCCGAGCATCCTTGTCATGGATGAAGCCACCGCCAACATCGACACGGAGACGGAGGCGCTGATTCAGGAAGCCCTTGAAAAGCTGATGAAGGGCCGAACGACAATCATGGTTGCGCACCGCCTCTCCACCATCCAGCACGCGGACTGCATCATGGTCATGCACAAGGGCAAGATCAGAGAGCGCGGCACGCATCAGGAGCTCCTCGCCCAGAACGGCATTTATAAGAAGCTCTACGAATTACAGATCCATCATGAGATAACCGCCTGACGCTCCGTTCCATCCAGAAGCTGTACCGCCTCCCTGTTCAGGACGGCGCGTCCGAAATCATGGATGTCGGTCAGCTTTCTCGGAAAGACCATACCGCCCCAGAGCATTAAGGTACTGTGCTGGTCGGAACCGGCAGTCAGCGGCAGATTATGTTCCTTCGCATAGGCAAGCGCCCTCTCGTTAAACTCGGGATGGCGCTCTTCTTTTCCGTAGCTGGAATGGCTCGCATTCACTCCCTCCACAGCGTCCACAAAATCCGGGTAGAGGCGGATTTCCTTGATGTACCATGCCTCCCTGTACGGATGCGCCTGACTGAGAATACCGCCGCCCGCATGGACGAGCTGCAGCTGCTCCTCCACCGTCGCATCCTTAATCTCAGGGTGGTTCAGCAGCCATTGCTTATCCAGACCGTAGACCAGAAATTCCGGCCCGCCATAGCCTGACTCCCAGCCGAAGAAGACCTGAAGGCCGTATTTTTCCCCTTCCTCCTTCGCGTGTTCATAGCCGAGGCAGAATTTCTCGACCCACTCGCTCCAGGGCAGGCTCCCGTCGACTGCCGTGTTTCCGTATACGAAGTGATCCGTGATGATGATTCCCGTGTAGCCCGCCTGCGCATAGGCTCTCGCCATTTCCGCACCGGTGCTGCTTGCACAGGCGCTGCCCTCCGACGTATGCATATGCGTCTCATATAAATATCCGTTGACTTTGATCTTTTCCATCCTGTATCCTTTCTCAGACTTCTTCCGTTGCCTGCTGGCCTTCCGCCTGTTTCATCTCTCTCAGCACGCCGACGCACATCGGCACAGACACACCGAAGGTAAGAATGTCCGACCATGTCTGGCACATCTGGACGCCCAGCAGTCCGAAGATCTGCGGCAATATCCAGATCAGCGGAATAAAGAAAATTCCCTGCCTTGCCGCCGCGACAAAGGACGCTCTCGCTGCCTTGCCGATGGACTGCAGCATCATATTACTCATCACAATCCACGCATTCAGCGGGAAAACAATGCATTGCAGCCGGAGGGCAAGCGTGCCGATTCGGATAACCTCCGCGTCCTCCCGGCGGAAGCAGGTCACAAGCGGCTCTGCAAAAATGATTCCCGCCGCCGAAACGATGACGAGGAAGACCGCCGCATACTTCACACAGAAAGCGAATGCCTGCCGCACCCTGCCAAACTGCTTTGCCCCGTAATTCATGCCGCAGACCGGCTGGAAGCCCTGTCCGAAGCCGATCAGCGCCGAGTTGGCAAACATGGAAATTCTTCCGACAATGGACATTGCCGCGATCGCCGCGTCACTGTAGGCTCCGCCAAAGGTTCCCGCAGAATGATTCAGGCAGATCTGCGCAATGCTGGCAAGTCCCTGTCTGCAAAGGGACGGCACACCACCCCGGAAGATCTCCTTATACAACGCCCATGTGGGTTTGAAATTGCGAAATTCTATACGGATATTTCCGCCCTTTCTGCTCATCAGAAAGAGGAGGACAAAGCTGACAATCTGGCTGATGATCGTGGCAAGCGCCGCTCCCGCAACTCCCATATCGCAGGTAAAGATCAGCAGCGGGTCGAGAACCATATTCAGCAGTCCGCCCGTCACAATTCCCACCATCGCATAGGATGCGCTGCCCTGAAAACGAAGCTGGTTATTCAGCACCAGCGACGACATCATAAACGGACAGCCGATCAGGATAATCCGAAGATAGTCCTTCGTGTAGGGCAGAATCGTCGGCGTTGAGCCCAGAACCCGTGCAAGCGGCATCAGAAAGCAAAGCCCCACTACAGCCGCCACGATTCCCATGAAAAACGCTGTGAAGAATCCGGTCGCCGCCATGATGTTTGCCTCGTCAAATTCCTTCGCGCCAAGCTTCCGGGAGATATAGTTGCCCGAGCCGTGCCCGAAGAAAAAGCCGCACGCCTGAATAAACGCCATCACAGAGAACACAACACCTACCGCCGCCGTCGCCTGTGTATTGATCCTCCCGACAAAGAAGGTGTCCACCATATTATAGAAGGAGGTCACAAGCATGCTGATGATCGTCGGCACCGCCATCTGACAGACCAGATGCGGCACCGGCTCGCTGAGCATATAGGAGACCTTCTCCTCCTGATTCATATTCCTTACGTTCATAATTCCCTTATCCCTTTTCCACCACGATTAATTCCCTGCATCGGCTGAGTGCGGCGTAAAGCTCCTGCTTTCTGGGAAGCGCCAGGTTTCCGGGAAGCTTGTCCTCACCCTCACAGAACGCGCCGAAGCCCTTCGCGGGGATGCTGCCGTACAGCTCCTCGACCGCCTCCCGCAGAGTTCTCTTTCCGTCAAACAAGTGCAGCTTCATGTATTTTATCATATGGGACAGGGCTGTCAACTGTTCCGAATCCGTCAGCTGTTCCACATAGCGCAGGTCAACCTCCTCGCGGTTAATGGAAAAGCCGTCCGTTCCGTCCGTCCGCATTTTGATCCTGTCATCCTTCGCAAACGCAGCGTCCCGCCTCACAACACGCCGGTAATCCGGTTCCCCCGCCGCATCCACTCTTCCGAGCGTATAGGGGAAGCTCTCCGCCTCCTTCTTCGCAAGCGCCGTGATCTCCACCGGCTGATACTTATTCATCTGGATAATGCAGTCCGCCATATGGAAATAAGAGCCACAGCTTCCCGCGACGAGGATCGTCGAAATGCCGTATTTCTCATACAGCTCACGCACCCTGTCGATGAACGGGATGATCGGCTCGACCTCCCTGCTGACGACGCGCTGCATCAGTTCATCCCGGATCATGAAGTTCGTCGCGCTCGTGTCCTCATCGATCAGGAACACCTCTGCTCCCGCCTCCATCGCCTCAACGGTGTTCGCCGCCTGTGAGGTACTGCCGCTGGCATCCTCTGTATAGAAGGTCTTTGTATCCCTGCCGTTCGGCAGGTTCCGTATAAACATGGAGATGTCCGTCCTCTGGATGCTGCGGCCGTCCTCCGCCCGGAGCTTTACAGCCGATTCATCCGTGATTACATACTCCCTGCCGTCTCCCTGAATATGATTGTACACGCCAAGCTCCAACGCCTCCAGCAGAGTTGACTTTCCGTGATAGCCGCCGCCGACAATCAGTGTCACGCCCTTCCTTATGCCCATGCCTGCGAGCTTCCCGCCGTGGGGCAGCTCCATGATGATCTCCATGGCTGCCGGGCTTTTAAAGGGAACCGCCTCCCTCATTGGCAGCGCGGACACCCCTGACTTCCGGGGCAGGATTGCGCCATTCGCCACAAAGGCAACCAGCTCACGCTTCTTTAACTCCTGCCGGATGTACTGCTGGTCGTCCGCAAGGAACAGCACCTTCTCCAGCCCATCCTTCGGACAGGATGCCACGAGCAGGGTCTGCCGCACGCAGACGGGCAGAAAATCAAATAAAATCTTCCCGAGCTCGCCGGAGTTGATGGTACGCCCATTCGCCGGGAACCCGATCTCCATCCGCACCGTAATATCTCCGCTCTGCGGGTCTACCGTGCAGGCGCTGCGCTCCAGTATCTCCTGCCCGGGATGGCTGATCCCGAGGAGCCCGCTCTTGCCGGAGCCCTTCGCCCTGAAGGAAAAGTCCTTGATCTTCGCCGCCATGCGCCGGAGCAGATAATCCTGAAATGCGAGTCTTCTGACATTTGTGTCATAACATTTTTTATCAAAGCCCGCCACCCTTCCGGGCAGCAGAAGGCTGACCTTGGAGGGAGCCGCAAAGGGATCTCCCTGTACATGGTCTATCGAAAGGACATACTGCTGGAACTGATATTTTCCCTTCGTGTCCTTATATGCCGGATAACCCTTATGGTCTATCTGGCGGAGCAGTGTCTGCAAGTCTGCTGCTGTCTTCATCTTCTCAAAACCTCCCGATCCTGTTATATCTCATAGGCATGCCGGCACATCATAACCGGTACAGCCTTACTCCGTATTTCTCGATCATGCAGGTGCCTTCCTCCCATTCTTCGGTCAGCATGTTCCAGAGGCGCTTTTTCAGGATCACTCCCTGCTCCTTTGCGGAATAATTCAGCACGAACAGGTACCTCCTGCCGTTCTTCTCCCTGACTGCCAGTTCGCATTCCTCGGAGAGATCCACAATATCCCGGTAGGGCGCTGCCATGTGCAGCTTATCCAGAAATACCTTTACGGCAGCCTCGCTGAAAGCGCCGCCGAAATAATACGCCTCCCCGTTGCCAAAACGGTTGCGGATGACCGCCGGCTCTCCCGCGTAATAGCTGGAAAGATAGAAGCCCACTGCCTCCGCCTGCTCTCCCGCCGGAACCGGCAGATCGTTGAACACCGCCGCTTCAAAGACAGTGCAGTCCCACTCCGCCATCACCGGCTCTTCATCCGGCGCGACGAAGGAGTATTCGGGGATGTCCGTTCCCGTGACCTTCGCCGCCAGCCCCGGCAGATAGTCCGTGACGCATCTTCCGTTGCTGTCCTTGTAGCCCGTCCTGCAGCCTATGACGAGCTTTCCGCCCTGCGCCACATACTGTTCCAGAAGCTCCATTCTCTCCGGCGTCAGAATGCACGCATGGGGATAAAAGAGCAGGTCATACTGCTTCAGCTCCTCCGCAGAGGTCAGCCGTTCAAAGTAAATATAGTCAAAGGGCGTGTGCGTGCGCTGCAGCACGGTAAACAGTGCGTTCTGGCTCGCCGTGTCAACCCTGCTGTGCCATCTGTCGAGCTGCGCATCCCATATGTTGTCGTAATCCTTCAATATCCCGACCTTCGCCTGATACTTCGAGCCCGCAAGCTCCTGCATCAATGAAAGCTTTTTGCCAAGCTGCGTGATCTCCCGGAGTCTCCTGTTGTCCCTGCCCGAGTAATCCAGTATGCCGTGCCAGTAGATTTCCGTTCCGAAGGTGCAGGTACGCCAGCGGAAGTAGCTGATATAGTCCGCACCGTGCGCTATGCTCTGCATCGTCCAGAGGATAATCTGCCCCGGTCTGGGCGACGGCGCCTCCATCCTTGTATTCCAGCCGTTCGCACCGCTCTGCTGCTCCATGATGCCGAAATTGTCCGACACCGCGCGAACCTCGGACAGATTTTTACTCCACCATCTGTCCTTCATCGGATCATCCGCATTGTAGCCGTCCAGCGCATACCCGAAGTCCGGGTAGGAATCGTACATCAGCACATCCAGACTCTCCCGCTTCATGCGCTGATAGTCGATATTTGCAAACATGCCGTTCGTTGTAATAAAGTCGTCCGGCTTTTTATACTTTCTGATAATATCCGCCTGCATCTTCGCATAGCAGTTCACGCTGTCCGAGATAAAGCGGTAATAGTCCAGCATTTCATGCGGATTGACCGAGTTCATGTTTGTCTTCCGCGGAACATATACCTCGCCCCAGTCCGTGTAGGTCTGGTTCCAGAACACGGTTCCCCATGCCCGGTTAAGCTCCTCCAGCGAACCGTACTTCTCCCGGAGAAAGCTGCGGAACGCTACCGTATCGCTCTCCGAATAGAAGACATCATTTTCACAGTTGAACTCATTGTCCAGCTGCCAGCCGATGATGGCGGGATGTGCGGCATAGTGTGACGCGGATTTCTCCACGATATTCCTGCTCTTTTCAAGATAGATGGGGGAATTGTAATTATAATGCCTTCTGGAGCCATGGCGGTACAGATTGCCGTCCATATCGGCGTTCAATACCTCCGGGTACTTTTCGGTGAGCCATGCGGGAGGCGTCGCCGTGGGAGTACAGAAAATGACCTGCATTCCCTTCTCCGCCGCAAGGTCGAGAAAGGAATCAAAAAAGTCGTAGGTATACTCGTTCTCCCTCGGCTCAATGAGGCTCCATGCAAACTCCGCAATGCGCACCGTTTTCAGCCCGGCCGCCAGCATTCTGTCCAAGTCCTGTCCCCAGAGTGCCCTGTCCCAGTGCTCCGGATAATAGCATACCCCAAGGGCGATATTCTGTCCGTTAATCAGCTTTTTCATGCTCTTTCGTCTCTCCTTCCGCAGTGCCGTAAATCTGACCTCTATTATAATATTCCCGGCAAGGTTCTTCAAGCATTACAATACGGCTGACCTCCGAAGAAGCAGCCGTATCTTAAAATCAGTATTTACTTTCAAGTAATATCTCTCAGTCTCTGTATCAGTTTTTCGATCACATTACATCAGACCATGCTGTTGGTTATAAGCTTCACAGATCTTGTTGGTGTTCTTGATCAGAATATTCATTGCAATGAACGGTCCGATACCGCAGAGCATCGCACCAAAAAGCAGCCACAGCAGCACCGTTGTACCATTCTCCTGGAAAGTCAGACCATATCTGCCGGCATTGGATGAAAGTCTGTTTCCAAGCTTATAATACCATACCCATGCGTAAATACCACAGGTAATGATAGACAGAACAATGAACTTTACCAGACCACCTGTGCTCTCTCCATCACCTTCGCAGGCAATATTGACATCATGCGCCATCTTGTAGATGAAATAATAGGAGTAAATTCCACAGGTAATAATCGTCAGAACTATGTATGCAAGAAGTCCTCTGTCAGTCTGAAGCTTTTCTCCGGCATACGGTGCTCCTGCATTTGAAATTGTCTGATGAATATCCTGCACTGCGCTTCCAAGCTCTTTTTCTGCGTTGTCAAATGCATTCTTTACATCCTTTGTCAGATTGTCCAGCTTGTCGCCCCCTTCAAGCGGTGCGCCACAGTTCGGACAATTCTTTGCATCTTCGGGTGCCTCCTGTCCACAATTACTGCAAAACATACTATCTCCTCCTGTTATAAATAAATTCGGTAATGCGAAAAAATATTCCTTTTTTCGGCTCAAAAATTACAATTTGATCACCACCGATCATTCGATACAAATATACTATACCAAACAACAGCACTATTGTAAACAGTAAAAGTTTATACATTTTGGGGGGTATTTTCCCTTTAAATGCAAAGATGATGAGAGCAACAGGGGGCAGCCAGAAAAGCGGATGATACTCAAAGGCCGTCCGCAGATCCAGCCGCAGCAATGCAAGCCACGCGCGCGTCATGCCACAGCCCGCACAGGATATTCCGGTGACAAATTTGATCGGACAACCTATCCCCACTGCTGCCAGCAGAAGATAGAAACCCACAACCGCAAGGGCCGGAAGAACCCAGTCTTTTCCGAAAAGAAATTTTTTCATCTTCAGGTCTCCTTTCAATTATCCGTCACAGTATCATTTGTTCTACAGGCGGTACATCTTATGCGCGTTCTCCCATGCGGCTTTCCTTACTGTCTCTTCCTCCACACCCTTGATCTCCGCAAGCGCCTTTACCACATATGGAATGTTCAGCGAACTGTTGCGCTTTCCCCGGTTCGGCTCCGGTGCCAGATAGGGGCAGTCTGTCTCCAGCACAATCCTGTCCAACGGAATATATGCCACCGCCTCCTTCAGCTTCTTTGCATTCTTGAAGGTCAAAACACCGCCGATTCCGAAATAGAATCCCATTTTCAGGAAAACCTCGGCTGTTTCTTTTGTATAGGAATAGCAGTGAATGACACCGCCGATCTCCTCCGCATGCTCCTCCGTCATGAGATCCACCGTGTCCTTTGCCGCGTCTCTGGAATGGATGATAACGGGCTTGGCAAGCTCCCTCGCCAGGTTTAACTGCCTGCGGAACCATTCCTTCTGAAGCTCCCTGTCCGGTTCATCCCAATAATAATCCAGCCCGATTTCGCCGACTGCCACACATTTTTCCAGCTGACACTGCTGTCGCAACCATTCAAAGGCCTCGTCATTCAGTTCCGCCGTCTCGCTGGGATGGACTCCGATCGCGCCGTAGATATAGTCATATCTGTTCATAAGCTCTATCGTCCGCCCGCAGGATGCAAGGCTCGCGCCAACGTTTACGACCCGCGCAATTCCATTTTCCGGCAGCTCAGCCAGGAGAGCATCCCGATCCTCGTCGAATGCCTCGTCATCATAATGTGCATGTGTATCAAATATAGGTGTCATCGTTCATCCTCCCGATTCCAGCGTACTGAGTACGCTCGTAAAAATGCCTTTAGGCAAAAAAGACAAGCCATACTGCCGCAGCCACTACTGCAAGTATGATTCCTATTGTCTTTGCAATAGTATCCTTAGGAATCTGACATAGCTCATCATTAATTTCCGGTAAAATATCATACATATAGGAATCCCGATCGGACGTTCCGCAGTTTGGACAAACCACCTCACCATCAGGAAGCTTCGTTCCACAATTTCTGCAATACATAAGGCCTGCCCCTTTCTTTTTTAATTGATTCGACTTACTCCCCAGATATAGAGTCAAACTCTTTTTTATCCTTTGTCATAAACCATTTATGTATTACTTTTACGTTACTTTTGCTATTTTATTACCAAAACAATTATAATTCCACCAACGGCACAAACTCCGACTACTCCGGCGATAACCGCCCAGAGAGGAATGACCGCGGGAAGAACTTCTGCGGAAAGAACTTCACCGCAGACAGTACAAAGTGTCTGCGTTTCTCCCTTTGTAAACAGCCCAGCTTCCTTTACTACTTTATACTGCGGGTTATGTCCGGTTGCCGGGATTACTTCAGGATCAACCTCCACTCCACATCTGGAGCAGAGATATGCTTTTTTGCCATCTTCTGTACAGGTGGCTTCCTGCAGCACCGTTTCTGTGGTTTCCAGTTCATGCCCCAGTGGCTCTACGGTTTCTGTATAGGTGTCACCACAGATGGAGCATGTATAGACAGCTTCTCCGCTTTCGGTACATGCGTCATTCTCTGATTCTGAGATCAGCTGGTAATCATGTTCCCCCAGTTCTCCTTCTTCAACGTAAGAATCACCACAGACAGAGCAAGTATAGGTCTTCTTAGCCGGTGCCTGGCAGGTACCGGATTCTGCATTGGTGAGCTGGTAGTCATGCTCTCCCTTTTTTCCCTTTTCCGTGTAGGAATGACCACAAACTGCACAGGTATATACTTCCTTTGCCGCTTCAAGGCAGGTACCGGGCGTAGATGCTACGGTATAGGTATGCTCTGCCTTTGGAGTTGTTTTAACCTTAGTCTCTCCGCACCCGGAACAGGTGGAAGTTTGTTCACCCTGTTCGGTACAGGTAGCTTCCTTTGTTACCGTGGTGACCCATGTGTGGGTATGAGTTGAAACATTAGAATGAATATTTGTGGAGCCAGAATCCAAAACAATTCCAAACTCTTCCATTACCTTTTTTTGTGCTTCTTCCGGCGAATATCCCTGATCCATCAACTCACAAAACCTATCATTCTCTTCTCTGGTCAAGGAATTGACGGAAGTAGAGAGTGATACCCATGTAACAGACACAAAGATAAGTAACACGGCAACTCCCAGTAACCATTTTCTTTTCTTCAATACTCTCATTTTCATAAAACCCCTCTTTCTTTGCTTTTTGATCTTGTTGTGATTTATATGTATATTGCATCCGGGCTCAGATTCCATGCATATCTCTATAAACAAGTTTTCTTAATCTAATTCCAGCTACTTGTCTTCTATTAGGCACCTTTCGTCATCATATTTTTTGTATATAAAAGTCTTGCATTTCTATATCATCTATGATAGTCTTTTGTTACGGGAAACCAGAGAGCCAGGCGGCTTACCCTCCTTTTCGGAGGGTTGCTAAGCCCCGGTGGGGCTTGTTTAGCAACGACCGGAGCGAAGCGTAGACCTAACCCTCCAGATACAGAGAGGAGGGCGATGCTTATGTATGTTACATACTCTGATTTAATTCAGATTGGAATGTTCATTTGCACCCTGATTGGATTGTGTTATGCAATCTTTCACGGGAAACGGAAATAGCCGCCACATCCCCAAAATGTGACGGCTAAGCAGAACTTATTGCTTTAGTTGTCTTTGTCGAGGGTAGGCCGCTTCTCTGGCTTTCCCTTCTTATGTATATAATACTACAATAATTCTTTCTCGTCAAATATTTTCTTTTCCTTTTTCATAAATCATTTATACTTCGCTCTTATGTTACTTTTTCTTTTTTATTGCCAAAACGATTATAATTCCAGCAACGACACAACCCCCGACTACTCCGGCGATAACCGCCCAGAGAGGAATGACCGCGGGAAGAACTTCTGCGGAAAGAATCTCACCGCAGACAGTACAAAGTGTCTGCGTTTCTCCCTTTGTAAACAGCCCAGCTTCCTTTACTACTTTATACTGCGGGTTATGTCCGGTTGCCGGGATTACTTCAGGATCAACTTCCGCACCGCATCTGGAGCAGAGATATGCTCTTTTGCCATCTTCTGTACAGGTGGCTTCCTGCAGCACCGTTTTTGTAGTTTCCAGTTCATGCCCCAGTGGCTCAACTGTTTCTGTATAGGTGTCACCGCAGACAGAGCAGGAATAAATTGCTTCTCCGCTTTCCGTACATGCGTCATGCTCTGATTCTGAGATCAGCTGGTAATCATGTTCCCCCAGTTCTCCTTCTTCAACGTAAGAATCACCACAGACGGAACATGTATAGGTCTTCTTAGCCGGTGTCTGGCAGGTACCGGGTTCTGCATTGGTAAGCTGGTAGTCATGCTCTCCCTTTTTTCCCTTTTCCGTGTAGGAATGACCACAAACTGCACAGGTATATACTTCCTTTGCCGCTTCAAGGCAGGTACCGGGCGTAGATGCTACGGTATAGGTATGCTCTGCCTTTGGAGTTGTTTTAACCTTAGTCTCTCCGCACCCGGAACAGGTGGAAGTTTGTTCACCCTGTTCGGTACAGGTAGCTTCCTTTGTTACCGTGGTGACCCATGTGTGGGTGTGGGTAGGAGTGATAACAGGATCTGTTGAAATTGTTGATTGATCACCTTCAGGTAGGGAAGATGAATTATTCTTTGCACCAGAATAAAACTCTTCTGTAATTATCCTGTCAATTTCTTCCATAGAGTATCCCTGTTTATAAAGTTCGTTCATTCGTTCATTTTCTTCTCTTGTCAAGGAATTGACGGAAGTAGAGAGCAATATCCACGTTACTGACGCAAAGGTAAGTAACACGGCAACTCCCAGTAACCATTTTCTTTTCTTCAATACTCTCATTTTCATAAAACCCCTCTTTCTATGTTTTTGGTCTTGTTCTGTTTTATATGTATATTGCATCCGGGCTCAGATTCCATGCATATCTCTATAAACAAGTTTTCTTAATCTAATTCCAGTTACTTGTCCTCTATTAGGCACCTTTCGTCATCATATTTTTTGTATATAAAAGTCTTGCATTTCTATATCATCTATGATAGTCTTTTGTTACGGGAAACCAGAGAGCCAGGCGGCTTACCCTCCTTTTCGGAGGGTTGCTAAGCCCCGGTGGGGCTTGTTTAGCAACGACCGGAGCGAAGCGTAGACCTAACCCTCCAGATACAGAGAGGAGGGCGATGCTTATGTATGTTACATACTCTGATTTAATTCAGATTGGAATGTTCATTTGCACCCTGATTGGATTGTGTTATGCAATCTTTCATGGGAAAAGAAAATAGCCGCCACATCCTCACATGTGACGGCTGACGCTGTAAAGCGTTAAGCACCATTCGAGGGTAGGCCGCTTCTCTGGCTTTCCCTTCTTATGTATATAATACTACAATAATTCTTTCTCGTCAAATACTTTCTTATCAATAAGAAAGTTATTTTCATAACAGCTAGGAGCGTACTCAGTACGCTCCTAAACAGGAGTGAAATGAACAAGAAAAAGACAAATACCCCGCAGTACGCACCTGTAGGGTCCAAAATTTTAAGAAAAAGAACTCAGATAATCTGGATTGCATACTGGATCTATATTGCAGTCACCGTAATACTTCTTGGTTTATTTATGCGATTTGCAACAGCAAATACAATCGTTGCCTCCGGGTCAATGGAACCTGCCCTTATGACCGGGGATGTTGTGATATACAACCGCCTCGCCTATGTGTTCCGAGATATCCAGCGTGGCGACATTATTCTGTTCCACAGCGATGAATACAATATGGATTTGGGCAAACGTGTCATTGGCATTGCTGGCGATCATATCGAATTTCATGGCGGAAAAGTGTTTATTAACGGATTGCAATGTGATGAAAGTGCTTATTTGGCTGATGGAATCGAAACAAACTCAAGCCGAACCTTTGAAGTGCCGGAGGGCTGTGTATTTGTCATGGGAGACAGCCGGGAAATATCTATCGATTCAAGATATTTTAAAAATCCCTATATCCCGATAGACGCCATCACCGGCAAGTATCTCGGCACAATTCCCATCCGTTCAGCCATTTTGCCAAAGCTCCGCCGATAGCTCTCCGCAAAGACTTCATTGACAGCCTTTTTCAATCAGCTCTTTGATTTTCTCAAGTCTTTTCATCCGGCGCTTGTCTATGATTATGGTCACAATATTGACTATAATATAGGTCACGAGCGCAATCAGCAAAAATACGCCAAAACCATTGGGATTATTGTCCGCAATGACCAAAATTTCTCCGCCTGCTGCCATTCTTCATCACTCTACTTTCTTACTGCTCCGTCTCTTCCTCTGCTCCCATCTCGCAGCCGACGTTTCTGACACTGATGTCATCGATCAGCTTGCGGTAGATTCCTTCTTTTTTGTACAGTCTCACACGGCCTGTACCTGTGCCGCCGTTCCAGAGCCTCTTATGGCGCATAATGCCATCCGGGTTCTCGTAATTCATGAACAGCATCTCGCTCTTTTTGCACCGGACTTCCACGAACAGCACCGCCTTCAGCGTCTCCTGCTTCACGCGCCAGATCAGCTGATCCGGTGTCTCAATGCATTCAAATCTTGTCTTAGGGAGCATCCAGAACTTTGAAAAGTTAAACTCATAGCCTTGTCCCTCATAGCAGAACGCCCCCAGCAGCTTCCGCTCCATAGGAATGCCAAACACGACCGGTCTTCCCCCGCCAATGTCAAAGGCGCTGTTTGTCAGCTTCTTTCCGGTCAGTCTGCTCACCATATGATTCGAGGACAGCCATACCCAGGGCATCGTGAAGTCGCTGCCCCAGTTTTTATCCGCATAACCCCAACAGTTTTCCGGTTTTACGTCATATACCTCACCGTTCCATGTCACTGTGCCGCTGTACAGAGTCTTCATGCCCTCCGCATGCCAATACATCTGAAATGCCTTCAGCTCCCGGAACAGCTTTCCGGCGCCGTAGCCGACATTGAACGGAAGCTTTTTCTCGATCTTGAGCTTCCACGACATTCTGCCGGACTGACACATATATTCCGGGTGTGCCACCGCATCCTCAGCGGACACATTGACGCGTCCCTTGGTCGCCGTCTCCGACAGATAACAGTCCTCCGCCGCCACCGCGAAGGGTGCTTTCCCCTTCAACGTCAGCTCATCCCAGCCGAAGAATCTGTGCAGCTGTGCGCCATCCTTTCCCCATGCACCCGCCTTCACCATGAGATAAGACGGACGCGGTTTAAAGACAGGCTTGCGCTCGCCCCTGTCCGGATTACACAGGAAAAAGGCGATGAAGAAAGACTTCTCTTTCCCCGTCTCTCTGCTGTAACCCGTGAAAGAATGCCACCACCAGTCGTACCCTCTGCCGCCGAACTTTCCCGTCAGCATGCACTCATCTCTCTGAATATCTGATTGTAATACCTTACTTTTCATTCCGCACAACCTCCCCTTGTCAAAATTTACTCCCAACCCATAACACTGCCAACCCTGGCAGCAACGATCTCAGCTGTCTTTCTCTGCGTCAGGGCGCTGGGATGCCAGTCCGCACCATAGCCGTCCTCTGCATTCTGCGCCGGCAGTGGCAGGAAATGAACCTTTGCATCGCCCTGTGCCTCCCGGAAGCCCTCCACAGCTTCTCCGAGTTCCTTCAGCACCCTCTGATCCATTGTTCCCAGCATACAGAAAATCTGCGCCGACGGATTCTTTTCGCGGATGTATTTCAGGAACTCCATATACCGTACTTTATACTGATCCTTACGTTCCTGTATATCCTTGCACCAGCTGCAGTCATTCGTACCAAGATTAATTAAAATAGCATCGGGAACAAAACGGCTGAAATCCCATTTTTCCCATTTCGACTCATCCTCTCCGAAGAGCTTCTCCGAACCGGAAATATCGGTATACCGGTAAACCTCCGGCATGAGCCACTTGTCGGAGGGCGCTGTCGCCATCTCCTCGACATACCCGGAGATGATTCCGTTTCCGCTCCACGATACCAGACTCGCCTCAGCCCGCAAAAGCTTTGCCGTCAGCAGGGAATAAGACTTTGCGGGATTCTCCGTCAGCGTTCGGAACGGCTGCAATTCATCCTCCGCCTCCACACCGTAGCCGCAGGTGATGGAATCACCGATAATCTCTATCCGTCTGTCAGCGTGTGCAGGAGGGGCCATGAGTCTGTCCGTATCAATCTCGACAAAACGGATGCCGCATTTGCCGAAAGCCGCCTCGGAATATTTCACAAGCCGGATTGTGACCTGCTCCTCGCGATCGCTCTCATATAACGAATAGACATCCTCCTCACGGTTCAGGCAGATGCGCTTCCTCGGCTCCTCCTCATCATTGACATAAACCGCAATACGTCCTCTGAGGTCGTCGTTGTCCTCACCCCATTCATTGGCATTGCTCCAGATCGAAGCCGCCGCCTTTCTGCCGACAAAGGTAAAGGCGATGCTTGTCCCGGAAAATCCGAGATACCTGACCCCATCCACAAACAATGTTCTTCCCGTAACCCTTACCTTGTCTTCCGTCGCCGTAAATCTCATGTCTGTCACTCCTATGCATTGGTTTTACTGTTTACCTCTGCGTCCATTATATTATCCCTCGTAATATTCTTCAACCATTTCTCACTCTTATACCGCCGGATAACCCACGGCCATTTCACAAATTCGTCCGTACAGAGCAGGAAGTACACCCAGAGCACAGGAAGCTTCAGGACAAACGCTGCGAAAAATCCAAGCGGCACGGCATAACCCCACATATCTATCGTATCGCAGATGAAGCCGAAGCGGCTGTCTCCGCCCGCGCGGAAAACGCCCGCGATCAAGGTCGTATTCACTGCGGCACCCATGACATAATAAGAATTAATCAGCAGCATATATTTCAGATAGTGCATGGCTGTGTCCGTCAGGTCGACAAAACGCAGGACAAACGGTGTCGCGCAGAGAATGAGGATGCCTCCGATTGCGCCGCTCACAACGGTCAGCTTTATTGCACTTTTCACGCATTTCCTTGCTTCCTCCATCTTCCCCTCACCCATGATATTGCCCAGCAGAATACCGCTGCCGCTGGCAACGCCGAAGCAGAGCGTGGTTCCGAAGCTGCGCACAACCGTCACGATGGAATTTGCCGCCACCGCGTCATTTCCGAGATGCCCGAGAATTACGGAATACATGGAAAACGCCGTTCCCCATACAATATCATTCGCAAGCGCAGGCAGCGACAGCTTGACAAAATCCGCAAAGAGCACCTTATTGCGCAGGAATATGTATGCGGGATTCAGACGGACGTCCTTGCTCCGCAGCGAAACGACGATACACGCCAGCAATTCAATCAGACGGGATGCGGAGGTTGCAATCGCAACGCCCAGAACCCCCAGCTTCGGCATGCCGAAGAGTCCGAAAATAAATACCGCATTTAGAAAGATATTGAGCACAAACGCCAGCATATTCAATGCCATGCTGATCTTTACCCTTCCGATGCTCCTTAAAATAGAGAGGTAAACCTCCGTTATGCCCCAGCAAAGATAGGCAACGCTCAGCACCCTGAGATAAGAAGCGCCGTAAGCGATCAGCTCCGCGTCCTTTGTAAAGAGTTTCATAAGCAGCTCCGGACAGCCAAGCGCAAGAATGGCGAACAGCAGCGAAAAGCCCATCGAAAAACGGAGCGCTATTCCCTCAACGGCACGGATTGCCTGAAAATCCTTTTTTCCGTAATACTGTGCGCACAGCATGGTTGCGCCCGTTCCCAGCCCGTAAAAGACCATGAAAAGTATATTCGTGTACTGCGTCGCCAGAGATACCGCCGAAATCGCCGACTGGCTCACATAGTTCAGCATAATAACGTCGGCGGAGCTCACCGCTGCACTCAGCAGATTCTGCACCACAATCGGCAGCGTCAGCTTAAAAATTTTCTTTGTCATTTCAGACCGTGTATTCATTACTGATTCCTCTTCCCATATCACCGTTTGCCGGATAATAAATTCCTTTTTTGTACAAAAAAAAGCCCCAAACTCGTCTATTAGCAAGCCTAGGACTTCTAAGTGCACCGCCAGGGGCTCGAACCCTGGACACCCTGATTAAGAGTCAGGTGCTCTACCAACTGAGCTAGCGGTGCATTTGCTTTGTTTTGTTTCCCTCACAACGCAAGAGTTATTATAGTACATGCTTTTGAAAAATGCAATACCTTTTTTCAAATTTTTTTAAAAAATTTCAAAAATACCGTAAACTGGCGGTTTTGGGCGTAAAACCGCCAGCTACAATTTATGAAATTTGCTATACCGAACCCTTCTGGCGGTCAAACCGGCTATCCCTTCACCGCACCGCTGACGCCCTCCGCGTAATATTTCTGTGTGCACATGAACAGCGTCGCTATCGGTATGGAAATAACCACCGCTGCCGCCGCAAAGCTGCAGAACCACTGGTCTATGTATTCCCTGTCAAGCATCTGGTACATACCCACCGCAACCGTGTAATAGTCCTTGTTCGGCCCGCAGAGCACCTTGGCGAGCATGAAATCCTTAAACGGCCCCGCAAAGGATGTCAGCAGTGTATACACCACAATCGGTTTGGAGAGCGGCATAATGATCTTTGTCAGCACATGCCATCTCGTCGCGCCGTCTATCAGCGCCGCCTCGTCCAGTGCAATCGGTATGGTATCGAAAAAGCCCTTCGCCACATGATAGCCGACACCCGCTCCGCCGGCATACACCGCCACCATGGCGACGCGCAGCATCGGGCCTCCCGTCCAGCCGAGCATCTTTATGATATAGTACACTGCAATCATGGACATGAAGCCCGGAAAGAGGTGTATAATCATCGCGGCATTCATCAGCGTCTTTCTCGACCGGAACCGCAGCCTCGACAGCGTGTACGCAACCGACACGACGAAAAAGGTAGAGATCAGGCAGCTCACGACTGCCACAATCAGCGTGTTCAGCATCATCTGCGGAAAGTTAAACACAGAGAAGTCTGTGAACAGCTTGACATAATTATCCCATGTATAACTGGTCGGGAAAAATGTCGAGCTGTAGGAACCCTTTGTCCCGCGAAAGCTTGTGAGCAGCACCCAGAACAGCGGGATCAGCCAGACGAAGGCGAGCGCAGCCAGAACAATATGCGCCAACACAACGAGGATTCTCTTCTTCAAAGGTCTTTTTCTCTTTTTCATCGGAAGCCCTCCTCATTCTTGTAGGAGCCGCTATGGCGGAAGGTCAGCAGCGAGACGATGCTCAGCGTGATAAATGTCATGATACCCACGACAGCGCCGACATCGTAAAACTGGTTATCGATCGTCAGCTTATACAGCCATGTGACCAGCAGATCCGTCTTTCCCGCTGTGGATTCCACCGGGCGCGGCGCACCGCAGGAGGTCAGGAAAATAACATTAAAGTTGTTGACGTTGCCCGTAAAGGTTGTGATCAGATACGGTGTCGTCACGAACAACATGTACGGCAGCGTGATCTTACGGAAGGTCATGACCGGCCCCGCTCCGTCCACTCTCGCGGAATCATACAGCTCCTGCGGAATGTTCTGCAGAATGCCGGTAATCTGCAAGAGGGCGTACGGAACGCCGACCCATATGTTGATCAGAACAACCGTCACACGCGCCCACATAGTATTTGTAAAGAAGGGCAGAGATTCCTTCGCGCCGAGAAGCCCCATGTTACGCAGCAGTACATTGACTGCACCCTCCGGCTGAAGCATCTGCCTGATAATCAGCAGGGTGACGAAATGCGGCACCGCAACTGTCAGTACAAAGCAAAACCTCCAGAACTTTTTCCCTCTGATTTCTTTCCAGTTGATGAACAGGGACAGAAGCATTCCGAATATGTAATTGGAAAAGGTTGCGAGAACCGCCCACACAAGCGTCCATCCCAGAACAGGCCAGAAGGTCTTTCCAAGACTGCCGCCCATGCTCAGCATACGCTTAAAGTTTTTCAGCCCGACCCAGTCAAAGAGCACGAGCTTGTTATCCGTGACGCTGTAATTGGTAAATGCCATACTCATCATAAAGATCAGCGGCAGCACGGTAAATGCCAGCACACCGGCAATCGGGAACGACAGCAGCGTTTTGTGCAGATTGTTGTTGAAAAGCTCCTTAACTTCCTCGCGGAAGGATGGAACCGGCTTTCCTTCCTTATACAGCGTTTCCGCACGGTATGCGCTCTTCATCGAACAGCACATAATCACTATGCCAAAAACCAATACAGCAACCGTGATGATTCCGTAGAGAAGAATAACCAGCGATCTGTCTCCGTCCATATACTCATACAGGCTTTTCGCTTCGTTCCAGACCTTCTGCTGCGCCACATCCCCGAGCGTAACCAGCTTTTCCAAGTTATACAGACCGTTCCTTATCATATACAGGACAACAAATACCTCTGCCGCCAGATAAAGGATTCCCTTTATCAGCTGTCCCCGGACGGCGCTGCCCAGTCCGCAGATAACTGCGGACAGGTAGACCAGCGGAGAACCGCTTTTCAGCGCCTGTACAAGCCCATATTTATTTTGTGCTTTTGTGTTCTTTGCTTTTCCCATAGACATCAGCCTCTTATCGATTATTCCCCATTTATTCAACACCGGAACTATTTGCGGACATATTGAAAGCAGCCGTCTTCTCTGCCGCATTCGCATGTGTCACGACGCCGTCCCTGATCTCTGTGCCGAAGCTCTCAGCTGGCGTCCAATAGTAAGACATTTCCATGAATGCTGCCCTCGGCACTGCAACCTCGCTGACCGTCTCCGAATCCACCCTGCAGATCATAGAATCGGACAGCTCTGCCGTGAGCTTTGTATTACAAGGCACATATCCTCTCAGCTCGTAATGTGCCTTCTGTGCATCATGGCTTCCCAGATACAGCGCAAGGTTCAGTGCGACCTCAGGGTACTTTGTCGTTGACTTTACGCCAACCGCCTTTGCGGAGGTGAACGGACGAAGCTGTGTATCCTTGCCGTTTAAACTAATGCTGGGAACAATCGCAACCCCATAGTTGTCTCCCAGAATCTCCTCTGTCTGCGCTGCCTGCCAGCTGCCGCAGAAATAAGCGTTCACAGAGCCCTCTCTCATCATTGCAATAGCATCTGCGGGCTCCGCATTCACAAAGTTCTCATTTGCAACAAGGTCAACAAGATAGTCCGTCACAGCCACTGCGTTGTCGCCATCCAGCTTAATTCCTGCCTCTCTGCTGAAATTGCCGTTCTCATCCGTGAAGAAGGTACAGCCATTCGCAAGATAGAAGCATGCCAGATAATAACCATTCGTGATCGGGCAGGCAACCTTACCCTTTTCCAGCATCTTCTCCATGGACTTCACATCCTCGTCCGTGAAGACGCTCTTGTCATAATACATAAAATAAGTATCCGTTGTAATCGGAACTCCGTATACGCCGCCGTCATAGGTAAGGCAGTCCACCAGAGACTCCGGCGAATTTGCCTTCACCTCCTCCAGATACTTGCCGCCCAGCTCTGTCAGGCAGTTCTCAGAGCAGAGGTTTTCGATACCGGTCGAACCGTAGATGAACACGTCCGCCGCAGCCTCCATGTCCTTCGGAACCTCCTTCTTCGCACTGGACTCGGTACATACTCCGTACTCGAAGGTGATGTTCCACTCAGGGTGAAGCTCATTGAACTGGTCGCACATTTTCACCAGCCATGCCCCGACCTCTGGATCCTGATCCTCCGAAGGGCTCCACACCGTCAGGCTGACATCGACCGGCTCCACCGTCTCTTCCTTTGAGCTTTCAGACTGTTCATTCTGTGCCGTTGAAACCGTGCCCACACTCTCATTTACATTGTCATTCGCAGCGCCAGTGGATGCTCCGCTTCCGCTGTTTCCGCAGCCTGCCATACCAAGCACCATTGCAGCCGCCATTGTAACTGCCAATACTTTCCTCTTCATAATTCCTTCTCCTTTTGAAAATCGTATCATTTCCGTTTTCGTGTTATCGGCGTGCACTCCGAAACACACAAGATGCTGTTTCGCTCTTGTTGAGCAAATATTATCATTGTTTCCCTGACATGTCAACATATATTTGGACTTTTCAACAAAAATTTTTTTGTATTGCATTATTGTTTGTGCAATGTTATTATATTGTACGAAACATGTTTCGGTAAGTGTTTCGGAACATTGCTAATAAAAGAATATGAATATAGTTTCATGTTTCAAGAAACGGAGAAAACATATGAGAACAAATTATCACACGCATACGCAGCGCTGCCTGCACGCTCAGGGCACTGAGGAGGATTATATCCGCGCCGCCGTCACCGGGGGCTTGAGTGTGCTCGGCTTTTCCGATCACGCTCCCTTCCCCGATCACGACTTCGGTCTGAGAATGCCTTATTCGGAACTGGAGGAATATCTGCGCTCGATCGACACATTGACTGCCAGATACTCTGCTGATATAATTCTGTACAAAGGTCTGGAAATCGAATATTTACCTGAATACTGCGATTATTACGAACAGCTTCTGACAGAAAAAGGGCTGGACTATCTCCTGCTCGGCGAGCATTTTTACCACGAGCGGCCGGGCGGCATACGCAACATCACGCAGGCAACAGACACTCTCACCTATATCGATTATGCCTGTGCCGTCGCCGATGCCATGAAAACCGGATTTTTTAAAGCAGTCGCCCATCCCGACATCTTTGCCATGAACAAATTTGCGTGGGATGCCAACTGTATCAGAGCCACGGAGATCATCATTGATGCCGCCCTGATGACCGGCACCATGCTGGAATTTAATGCCAACGGCTTCCGGCGTGGCATCCACTCCTATCCGGACGGCGATCGCTATATGTACCCGCACAGGGCATTCTGGACAAAGGTTGCCGAAACGGACATCCGCGTCATTGTCGGCTCGGACTGCCATAATCCTTCCCAGGTATGGGATGATGCCACGGACAATGCCTATGCCTGTCTGAAGGAATACGGAATCACACCGCTTGAAAAAATAATTTTATAAATACAGAAAATGCGAGGGAACCCATGAATATCAGAGATATTGCAAGAATAGCAAACGTCACTCCCGGTACTGTCTCCAAGGTGTTGAACAACTATCCCGACATCAGCGACGCGACGAGGCAGCATGTGCTGCATATTATAGAAGAATATCAGTACTCCCCTCACCAGAATGCAAAGTCAAAGGCTGCCAGCGCTCCTTCGCAGATCGGACTTGTCGTAGAGGGTGTGTACAATTCCTTATACAGCTCCCTGCAGGAAGAACTGTCCCGCAGACTGCATAATGCCGACTATACGATCATGTTTTTTAATGATAACTATTTCGTTCAGGACAAGCACGAAAAGTTTCAGGAGCTTCTCTCCTATATAGACAGGCACAACCTTTGCGGTCTGATCTATATCGGCGGGAACTTTGAGCCGATCGAGCAGAAGCTGTTCGACACGCTTTCCTGCCCTACCATATTTGTCAATACGGTGCTGCCCGCCCAGATTGAGCAGACTACCTATTCCAGCATACAGGTCAATCACTTCGAGACCGCCTATGCCCAGATGAATTATCTGATCTCAAAGGGGCACACGCACATTGCAACCATGATTTCCTCCGCCGCAGACAACAGCGTGTACGGACTGCGTGCCAGAGGATACCGGGCGGCGCTGTGTGAACAGGGTCTGAATGAGAATCTCTCCTTCTTCCTCGAGACGGACTATATCTTTCCGAGGGCTTACGAGGCGCTGAAAAAGCATCTCGCAATACACCCGGAGACTACGGCGGTCTGCTGTGTAGCGGACATCATTGCACCTGCGGCAATCCGTGCTATCCACGATGCCGGAAAGATTCCCGGCAAGGATATTGAGATCATCGGCTGCGACGGCATAGAGATTATGAGCTATTGTGTGCCAAGCATCACCACCTTTGCCCAGCCGATGTCGGAGCTGATCAACTATGTCTATGACCTGCTTCTCGGTCTGATCAGCGGTGACCGCCAGCATCAGCACATCACCTTCCAGACGCAGCTGATCAAGAACGAGTCCTGCTGACCTGCTCCTTTTTCTGCCTTGCGCGCTGACAGTCCGCACAATAACCGTATAGCTCCAGCTTATGACCGGTGATCGTAAAGTCACCGGTTTCTTTTCCCACATGAATATGCGTGAACGGACAGCTTTGCAGCGGGATTCTCTTATGGCAGTCGAGGCAGACCGCGTAATGCGTGTGTCCGCCTCTGTTCAACGCGTAGACCGCCGTATCGTCTCCCATCCAGACGGTCTTCTCCACAAGTCCCCGCTCCTCAAATGCAGAAAGAATACGGTAAATAGTCGAAGGCGCATACTCTTCACCCTGCATATCCCGGCACGCAAGCTGATAAATCCGCGCCGCGCTGACCGGCTCCGCCGCACTCCACAATATCTTATATACACTTTTACGCTGCTTTGTCCACTTTATCCCCTGCGGATACTCCAGCTCACCGAGACCGGTATATGCCGCCCCGCGGGCAGACAGCTTTGCGAGCTTATCCATCTACATGCCTCCGTGTTTTTCAGAAAAACTCAAAAAAGAAATTCCATCACAATACCTGCCACAACACCAATCACATATAAAAGTCCCAGAATCTTCAGATTCTCTTTTCTGTCATGGTTGACGCGGAACAATACCAGCAGACCGACACCGCTTCCCGTAAGCAGTCCCGCAAATGCCGCCCCGATACCGATAATTTTCTCCAGATAAAGCTGGGTGATGACCACAGAGCCGGCACAGTTCGGAATCAGGCCCACAAGTCCCGCCAGAAGAGGGCCGAGAAACCGCCTGTTCTGGATGAGCCCCGCAAGCGCATCCTCACCGACAAAGAACAGAATGAGATTCAGCGCAAAGGTAATCACCAGAATAAACAGGGAAATCTGCAGGGTATGCGAGAGCGCCGAGCGGACAATTCCTTTCTCACAGTGACAGTGCTCCTGCTCACACATATCGTGTATATGCTCGTGATCATTCTCATTTTTGCCGCGCATCAATAAGTCAATCACCAGACCCGCAGCAATACCGATTGCCGCCTTGCCGAGCAATATTTTCAGAATCGTCCCTATCGGTGCCTGCTCCGAGATCAGGATCGGCAGCATCTCGTCCGATGTGGAAAGGTATATCGCCATGAGCGTGCCGAGAGTAATGACTCTCCCGGCATAGAGGTTCGATGCCGCCGCCGAAAATCCGCACTGCGGAACAATTCCCAGAATGCCTCCGATCACCGGGCCGAATTTTCCCGCCTTCTTCACCAGCGCCGCTGTTTTGTCACCTGTCTTATGCTCCAGATACTCCATCACAATATAAGTCAAAAACAGAAACGGCAGCAATTTGACAACGTCCAATAATGTATCCAGTATTACGTCTACCATATTTCCTCCCTGACAACACTAAAATATAAGAGTCTAGTTGCAAATGAGTTGCATCTGCATCTGGACTCTTATATTACTGACTGAGAGGCTGCTTGTCAAGTAAATTTTGTTCTTTTTACAACAGTTGCGTCTAACGAGGCGCGCCTCCACATTATTTGCCGGAAATCTCCTGCACGACTGCCCTCAGACTGCTGATAATATCCACCGTGTTCTGGCTGATGACATTCTCCGGTATTTGCAATGCCGTTCCGTCCTTTTCCATCCTGACCGTTGCGGAAACTGTATCAAAAATGCGCAATCTGTCACCATTGAAACTGACGCCCAGCAGAGAGAGCTTATCAGCATATTTTTCCAGCAGTTCCGCCGGCTTCTCCAGACCGAGCTTCGCTTCCACCGCAGAATCTGTCTCATTTAACCGCAGCACAAGGTCAAGTCCCGAGAGCTTCATATAAAATCTGTCCGTCTCCGCTGCACTTTCTCTCTGCATGACAGCCAAGGCCGCAAAACACATTTTCAGGGACGGCTTTGTATCTCTGAACGGCAGCTTGAAATCCCTGACAGTGCCCAGATCCACCTCCAGCATCTGTTCCACCTGTTCCAGCGTCACATATTCATGATCGCTCCAAACCGGAACCAGATAGGCAAGAAGCGGATTCTGCCCACAGTAGTTCTCCCGCACCGCATTATACAGGATTGCACCGTTTATGACATCCGTGTCATCGCTCAGATAAAGCTCGATCAGCGGAGACTTCTGCCCATCGGGATAAACATACGCATGGATGACGTCACCGTCCACACTGCCCTCTATTCTCAGCCGGTACATCGCATCCCTGTCCGAACCCGTTATCGACGCAAGCCCATCCAGCAGCTTTACCTGCTTCTCCTCCAGCTCGTCCCGGTTAATTTCCACCTCCACGGAATATTCCATGTGATCCAGCGTCAGATTCCTTTCCAGAAATGCCGCTGCCCGACAGACCGGATAAAACCGGATCGCCAATACGACGAACAATATAATAAGTACCACCAGAATCCCCAGCAGTACCTTAATGCCTGTATGCTTCTTTTTCTTAGCTGTTTCTTCCATGTCCGCCTCCCATGATTTGCTGCTTCTGCTTAGTCTTCAACGTCCCCCTGCAAAGCTGCATAGACATAGCTGTCCTTCCAGATCGGATTTCCCTGCTCATCCTTCCAGAAGTAGACATTCTGTCTCAGATGCGCCTCGCGCTTGAAGCCCAGCCTCTCCAGCAGCTTCCACGACCCGGCATTCTGCGGGTCGCACTCCGCATAGATTCTGTGCGCCCCGTCCGCAAATGCCTGCCCTATGACCGCCTTGCACGCTTCGCGCGCGTAGCCCTTTCCCCAAAAGCTCCGATTGAACACATAGCCAAGCTCAAATGAGTCAAAGTCTCTCTTTCCGAAATAGACATTCCCGATCAGCTTATGGTTTTCCTTAAGCTCAACCGCAATCATCTCATCAGTAGAGACCCTCCACGCAAGATTGTCCTTCGTCCCCTCTAGGCTCATCGGCCTGTAAGGCTCGTGCCGGACAACCTCCTCGTCGGACAGGTATTCGTACAGATCCTGCAGGTCACTGTCCTGAAATCTTCTCAATATCAGTCTTTCTGTTTCCATGATGGTTTCGTTCATATAGCAAATTCTCCTTCTGTTATATTCTGGCGATCTGATCTATTGCAGTCATAATTACACTTTTGCGGGAAAAGGCAGACGGAGTGATAACATGTAGCAAAAAATCCGCCAACCCTCAATACTTCGAGGTTTAACGGATTTCCATAGATAGTCGGCGCGACAAGATTTGAACTTGCGACCTCTGCGTCCCGAACTATCACGAATGATGTTTCTCTATGTTTCTGCTTGTAACCCGAATGCACTAAAAGTCCAGTAAAATCAAGGGTTCCGCGGCATAAGGGTCGCAATCGGTTGAAACTGCGAAATTCTTTTCGGATTCGCATTTTAGGTAACGTTTAGGTAACGCAAGGGCAGATATAAGCTATCATTTACAACAGAAAAAGGCTTCCGTTCGCATAACGTATAGCATAACTTCCAAACAGGAAAACAATGTTCAGCACGCTTACGGCAATACACGCTATGTACCACTGCTTCTTCCAACAGAATCCGTAAGCCGGAAGCCACAAAATCAGTGCGTACACATATGGGTTGTACCTCCACGCGCCTATGAAGTCCAACTTAAACAGACATTGCACCGCCCTCGTCCCACCGCACATAGGACAGGGGATTCCATACTTTTCCTTAAACGCGCACGGCGCGTTGTTCCCTAGTACGAAGTACGCGAGTAATGCCAGAACTACTAGGACACTCCCATATGTTCCCCATTTAACCAAACGTTTGAAACCGCGAAGCGGTTTCATTATATGCCCTTCATGTTCACTATTCATCCTGCCTACACTGTACACCTGCTGACGTAGTATTTAAATTGGTCTTTGGCTAGGTGTACTTTTACCTCGTCTCCCTCGTTGAGCCATGTGTATTCGCCAACGTCAGTTAGGTTAAATTCCAGACTTACGTCGTTGTTGACGAAGTTACAAACAATCTCACGGTAGCTGGAAGCGTTGACAATTGACTTGACCTTAAGTGTGCCAACAGTCTGTAACGTGTACTGTCCACCTGCGTAAGGATTGCCGTTGTGGATTGTGTGCTGGACATTTCCTGCAAGCTTCTGTGTTTCGGTTTGGAGCTTTTTCTTTTTGTTAGCACGCACAGCAAGGATTATCGAAATTATTACTGCGATAAGAATAATGCCTATCATTATAGGACAGCACACATTCATCATTGCAGCCTCTTGCCTATCTGACTCAGCAAGCCATGCTTTATATTCTTTCTCCTCCTGGTAGTCTTTAATGTGGTCGTATATATCTAAAGCGTCTCCTATACCCATTTATACACCCTCCTTATATGTTTCAATATTTGTATCTGCCCATTCCAGCTGACCTTCCATTTTCTTTCCCATCTTATGGGCGATACATTTAACTGCATCTCCGACTGAAAGACTCTGGAACTGCCGGTATGGAATCTCTGCATCAAGATGCATCTTTACACCGTCTTCTGATGTAAACATCCCGGACGCACGATACCCCTCCTGCAATGTGAGGAACGTGACACCGATATTATACCCTAAAAAAAATATAATGTCTATAGACACATTAAGCGGAAACAAGGTAATAACACCCGCTTCCGCTTAATTCCTTAACAATTATTCATGTATTTCGATACTGATTTCCATGTGCTCCATCTCTTCTAATTCTGCTTTTTCAAACTCAAAGTTACTTATTAATTCTTCAAAGAGTTCAGGGAACTGTCTGTTAAGAATCAAAACGCGCTTTAAAAGTCCAATTTCGTCATATGTGTCATCCATAGAGCTTTCGATTTCCGGGTCATCCGTAAGGCTTTCGATTTCTGCATCATCCATATCTGCCCAGTTCAGAAGCAGCTCATCCTCACTGTACTCTCCTTTGTCTGGATTGCTTTTCCTTTGATGCGCTTCATCATACAACTTCTGTCGTTTATCCAGATCGTCCTTTGACGGACGCCCCGCATCAGAAGGACGATTTTTTATATAATGATGGACTGCAACAGCTTCATTGTTATCAAGTTCACCCTGTATACCCAACACCCTATAAAGTTCTTGGACTATATCTTCGTCTATTCTTTGACCTGTCTTTAGCATTTTCCTTAAAGTATCTGGTTCGACACCACTAAGTTTTTCAGCTAAGTCTTCATAGCTCAAATTTTGCTTCTCCTTTTCCATCAATATCCTTTTATAAGGATTTTTGCCTGTGTCTTTCAGATCTTTGACCCTGTTCATAATACCTCTGAGAGATGTTTGATTGTAGTTCATAATAATTCATCCTTTCTTTTTTGTAATATTATACCATAAATTAATTTGACAATATGGGAAAGTTTAAGCCTTTCTTTTTTCATTCTTTTGCATAAGCTCTTTCCAATTACGAATTTGAAAAAGCGCGCTATACTAAAGTCAGATCGATCGAATAAAACAACGGAGCTCCAGAAAGGTTCATTTATGGAAAAACTGAATAAAGAAGCCGTTATACAAGCAGCGGCAAACACTCTTGCAAAACGCAAGAAAAAAAATCGTACTTCTATCCCCAATTATAAGGTAGATGTACACATTTCCGCAAGTAATAATCGTAGTAATTATAACAATTACTACCAGTCAAAGAAAAGGAGAAAATAAATTATGAACATTACTAAATTTGTATTAACTGCGGAGCAAATCTGCAACACAAAAGATACCACTGCTATCTTGGTGGCTGTCCGGGCTGGAATGGAATACAAGGACGGCAAGGCAACAGGCAATAGCGACCACTACAAATATGATGTGGTTCTCCCCGCTAATCAGTATGAAAAGATTTCTGTAAAAATTAAGGGGGATTGCCTTATCACGCCGGAACAGCTTGAGCAAAAAGGGGGAAGCATGAAAGTGAGATTTAAAAATCTTACTGGAAAATTTTATCGTACAGGCACAGGCGATTATGCATTAAGTGCAACGGCGGACGGATTGGAGGTAATTGTATAATATGATAAGTTATTTCAAGAAATTATTAAATAGCTTAGTTTCCGATTGGGAGAATAAAAAATATTTCTCCCTAATCGGGAAGCTGATACTCTTTGCAGTTTGCAGTTTTATCGTAGTTTTAATTTTGACTGCAATTACAATGAGAGTATGCAATTTTGTTGCGGCAAACTGGCAGTTCATTTTCTTGGTTGGCGGCGGTGGCTTTGTTGTTGTTTACTATATCAAAGAACACTTCGCTGACAAGGAAAAAGAGCGATTAAATGCACAGGAGCAAAACCGCATAGCACAGGAAGAAGCCGACAGTGAAACCGTGGAAGCCAACTACAAATGGCTACGCGCTACGCTTTTTGAGGTCACTTCATATTTATACGATGTGATTCACATAAAAAAGCCGACCACTGAAACGGACTTAGACAGCCCGACTCATTATGTGCGGAAACTGGACTTTATTTTGTATCAGTTTGTCTTATTTCCTACTGCCGGCATAGATACCGAAAGCGTAAAAAAGCTATTGCAACAGGAATACATACGGCGACTTGATTCTAAGTCCTTTCTGGGAATCGGGAATAGCCGTTATGTGTACGAAGGACAGGCAGTACCGCTGTTAAATGTTTACGATGTAGTAAGCAATGGCGCGTATTTGACTGTGAGCCTTGCTATAGCAGATGAAAACTACTGCCGTTATACCCGACGTGGCGTATCGGCTCATCTGTTACAACAGGCTGAGCAACTTAGAAATCTGAACGATAGGGATTTCTAAGTATGTCAATTCCAATATTGTTGGATGAAAATTTTTTACAACTAAATATTGAAAAGTGGCTGATGTGGGAGCATGATAAAGCTCCCCACGCAGTCATTATTGGTGCAACGGGAAGCGGAAAGACATATTTTTCAAAATTGCTTCTTGGCAAGATTTCCTTATATGGCGCAAATGCGGAGATTTACGTTTGTGACTTCAAAGGAGATGATGATTTTTCCTTTTTGGCAGATTGCAAAAATTACTATCGTTTCATGCAATGTGCAGAGGGATTAACCCAATTTTATACTCGATTCACTGACCGACAGCAAGGTAAAGATACCTCGCGCAGTATGCTCGTCCTGTTCTTTGATGAATGGGCTTCCTATCTGAATTTTCAAGAGAAGAAGCAGGCAGAGGAAGAAAAGAAAAAAATCTCTAATCTACTCATGCTCGGGCGTAGCTTTAACGTGCATGTAATAATCAGTCAGCAAAGAGCAGATGCGCAATATTTTTCTACTGCAAGGGATAATCTGAATCTGGTAGTCGGGTTAGGAAATCTGTCAGAAGAAAGCAAAGAAATGCTTTTCCATGAATACCGGAAGGAAATGTTGCCCAACCGGGAACGGGGTACAGGATATATGTTGACAAATGGTACAGATTTGCACGCCGTAGTCGTTCCCCGTATCAATGATATAAACAAGTTGCATTACGCAATCAAAAAAGCTGTGTCACATAAGGCATAGTGCCCCTGCCACGCACGGAGTGAAAGTGGCGGGGGTAGCCTAGAGGTAGTATTACCTCTAGGCTACATATGTATTATGTAGCAAGAAAGGAGCACAATGGTAAATACACTTGATAAGCAATCCCGAAAATGGCAGTTGACAATTAATAACCCTGTGGAAAAAGAGCTAACCCACGATAACATAAAAGAAATTTTATCACAGATGAAATCGGTAAGTTATTACTGCATGAGTGATGAAGTAAGCAGCACCCATCATACACATATATATATTTACTGTAGCTCACCTGTTCGGTTCAGCACTATAAAAAACAAGTTTCCGACGGCACACATTGAGTTGGCGAAGGGAACTTCTGAGCAGAACCGGGATTATGTTTTTAAAGAGGGGAAATGGCTGAATGATAAGAAACGGGGAACAAATCTATTAGACACTCATGAAGAATTTGGAGAAATGCCTATAGAGCGTCAAGGTGCAAGAAATGATTTAGCGGATTTATACGATTTGATAAAGCAAGGTGCTACTGACTTTGAGATACTGGACACAAATCCAGAGTTTTTTAATCAGATAGAGCGCATGGAAAAAGTACGCCAGACGATATATCAAGACTGCTATAAAAATCAGTTTAGAAAACTGGAAGTTACCTATATATGGGGCGACACAGGTGCAGGAAAGACAAGAAGTGTTATGGAAGAATATGGATATTCAAATGTGTATCGGATTACGAATTATGCGCACCCTTTTGACTTATACAAAGGTCAAGCGGTAATCATATTTGAAGAGTTCAGAAGTTCTCTTCCACTGGCTGATATGCTTAATTATCTTGACGGCTACCCGTTGTCCCTACCGTGCCGCTACACAGACAGGATTGCCTGTTATACAAAAGTTTTCGTTATTTCCAATATTGATTTACGTTGGCAATATGTCGAATTGCAAAGACTGGAAAAGGAATCATGGCAGGCATTTTTAAGACGGATTCACTATGTAAAAGTTTTTCAAGACAAAAAGGAAACACTATATACCACACAGGAATATATGCAAGGATTTACACCTCTTCCACCTAATGCACAAATACCTTTTGCAAAGGATAATACAAAGTGCTAGAAGCATACAGAGATGTATTAGACATAAAGGAGTTGTGTGAAATCCTGCGAATAAGCCGCAAAACGGCATATCAGCTTTTACATTCCGGCGCGATTCCCTGTCGAAAGATTGGGCGAAACTATAAAATACGCAAGGATATGGTAGAAGAATATTTATCAAACAAATAGTGATTTCCTAACGGGTATGATATAATGCAAATAGCTTATATCTGCCCGTTTCTTGAAAGGAGATTAGAAAAATGACGGGCACATTGCAAGTTAAAAAGCTGAAATCGGGTAATTCTTATTATTATGTAAAGCTGTGTTATAAAGATATGCGCACGGAAGAATGGCGATATAAGACATTGGCGACGCAACTGGAAGTGAAAAACAACAAGCGAAAAGCAGAAGCTATGATAACCTCATTCATCGACCAGTATTCCTATTTGGAGCAATTACCAATGGACTATAATCCTGTATTCAGTCCAGATGTTCTATTGTGTGATTATCTCGACGCATGGTTAAAGGGAAAAGAAACCGATTTGAAGCTCCCAACCTATGAAGCATATACATACCGGGTAAATCGCATAAAGGATTACTTTGAAAAGCAAAAGCTCCGACTGGTTGATGTAACGCCCAAAATTGTAGATGATTATTTCAAGTATTGTCTAAAATACGGAAAAATCAACCAGAAAACAAAGGGAAATGAACCATTGACTGTACGCTCCGTAAGAAGCTATAAAAGTATTCTGTATGCTGTTTTCAATCAAGCCATGATTGATGGGCTTGTAACAACAAACCCTGTTCTTGGTGTGAAAGTGCATGGGAAAAAGAATAAAGATTATAGTGAAGATATGCTGTTTTTAACAGAGGAAGAAATCGGAGAACTACTTCACTTCATTGCGGAAAAATACCCTAGACTATTAGGAATCACTTTTATGGGTGTTTACTATGGCTTAAGGCGGTCGGAGATTTTAGGGCTGAAATGGTCTGCAATAGACTTTCATAAAAAGACCATTACAATCGACCATACTGTTGTTAGGGTGAAATCCTCTTATATGGCGGATTCCACAAAAACACATTCAAGCAAAAGGGTTCTCAATCTGTTTGACACTGCCGAGAAATGTCTTGCAAAAATCCACATGGAGCAGGAGGAAAACCGAGCTTTCTTTCAGAGCGAATATAAAAACAGTGACGGCTATGTCTTCACATGGGAGGATGGCTCTGCCTACGATCCGAACTATATTTCCAAACTGTTCCAAAAGGCAACAGAGGAATTTGGCAGACCAGAAATCTCATTGCACAAACTTAGACATAGCTGCGCATCTATGCTGATTAATAAGGGTTGGGATATTAAAAAATTGCAGTATTGGCTAGGGCATACCGATACGCAGACAACATTAAATATTTATGCCCATTTTAACCGCCAAAGACTAAATACAAGCGAGAATGATTTGAGCGAAATTTCTCTTGCATCGGCGGAATTATTTGTTTAGTAATTATTTTAGGTAACGTTTTAGGTAACGCGGAAAAAACAGGCAAAATAAAGAAATATCATATATACGAATAAAATCCGTCAAGCCCCTGTTTATCGAGGTTTAACGGATTTCCATAGATAGTCGGCGCGACAAGATTTGAACTTGCGACCTCTGCGTCCCGAACGCAGCGCTCTACCAAGCTGAGCCACGCGCCGATCAATGTAATTCACAACAGTAAAATAATAAATGAAAAATGTGTAATTGTCAAGGGTTAAACAAAAGAAAATCGCGCCGTTGACATTCCGTATGTTTGAGCATAAAATTTATTTCAAATATTGTAGAAAAGAGGCGTGTTTTGCGGATTTGGAGGAACAGGAAATGCTAAAAGGGAAAAGAACAATACACATTTCCGTATGGATACTGGCTGTCCTGCTGTCAACGATGCAGACAGTCGGCTGCAGAATCAGCGTTTTTTACCACACGTCGGTTCATCGGACTCTCCTGCCTATATTAGAGAAGCTCTCGGAAACCGGATGGCTGGTATGGTGGCTGATAGAATTTGTTGTTTTGGGAATCGGCTTTGAATTTCTTTTCTACGCTCTGGAAAATGCCGGAAGGAAAAATGCAGAGGCTGCTTCAAGAGAGAAAAAAAGCTTTAAAAAGAAAGCATTGTTCATTTTCATAGGACTTATCATATGCTGGCTGCCGGTACTGTTCGCAAATTATCCTGGATTTTTCAACTACGATATTCTGGGACAGCTGCCACAGGTAATGTATCAGGAGGTGTCCTACGATACGCATCATTCCCTGCTCAGCACTCTTGTCATGGGCGGCGTGATTACCTGCGGCTATCATTTATTCGGAACACTGACCGGAGGCGTGTGTCTTCATTCATGTTTTCAAATGGCTCTGTGTGCGGGCACTTTCACGTATACGATCTGGTTTATCCAGAAGCGGACAGCCAGAAAATGGATCATTATATGCGCATTTGCATTTTACGCGCTGTCTCCTACAATAGCCATGTTTACAATCAGTACCACCAAGGACGTCGTCTGTTCCCTGCTTTTGCTGATCGCAGTCCTTCAGAGCTATGAGATGTTTGAAGATCCGGACTTATTTTTCTCGAAGAAGCTTCAACCGATTTCTTTATGCATATGCCTTGTCTCAGGTGCGTTGTACCGGAAAAATGTCATTTATGCAGTGCTCTTCTTTACAATACTTTGTATCTTTATCTGCCGGAAAAAGCGTGCCCTTATCCTGGCAGTGTTCGGCTCCTCCGTTCTGCTGACCCTGCTGGCATCGGCGGGAATGGAAAACGCTCTGCATGCGCAGAAAGGCTCGATCGTAGAAGCATTCTGTATCCCCATACAGCAGGTCGCACGGGTATATCAGGAGCAGGGAGAAGAAGCCTTTACATCAGAGGATCTGGATCTGATTGATGCAGCAATTTCCAAAGAATTTCAGGGGAATTATAACCCCTTTCTGGCAGATGACGTTAAAAATTATACCAGTGGGCAGGTAATCATGGCTGATTCTGCGGCTTATTTAAGTCTATGGCTTCATAAGGGACTGCAAAATCCCGGCACCTATGTCAAAGCTTTTCTGGATAATACCTATCAGGCATGGTATCCGGGCACTTCGATCGTCGATAACCTGCAGGGAGAAATTTATTATTTTGATTTCAACGGCAGAAATTATCTGCCGACAAGTACAATAAGTCCTACATTGACCCATTTTTACCGGAAAATATCCTTGGAATCCTTTTATCAGAAGCTTCCGGTCATAAGATTACTCTTTTCCATCGGAGCAATGTTCTGGGTTGCAGTCATTACTTTTTTCTACGGAATCCGGATGAAGCAGCCAAAGATCTGGCAGACCTGGCTTTTTGTCTTTGCATTGTGTCTGACCGTTTTCCTTGGCCCGATTTCGCTTGTAAGATATTATTTGATTTTGTTTTACATCCTTCCGGTAAGCATCCTGCTTTTATTCGGAGCAACGGAGCAGACACAGCGCGAGGACTGATGTCGTCATTTTAAAACAAAAAACTATATAGTGCCATCCTGTTGGCAGAAGGTGAGGATATATGTATCAGACAGTTGTAACATTGAAAAAGGGCGAGGGGCGCACCCTCAAGGCCGGTGGCATGTGGGTGTACGACAATGAAATAGATTCCATCATGGGAAGCTTTGACAATGGAGATATTGTTGAAGTCCGGGATTTCGACGGCTATTGCATGGGCTGCGGCTATATTAACACAAAATCCAAAATCACTGTGCGGATGCTCTCGCGCAAAAAGGACACGCTCATCGACGAGGCATTTATGGAGCAGCGCGTCCGGGATGCATGGAATTATCGCAAGGAAACGATCGATACTTCCAGCTGCCGTGTTATCTTCGGCGAGGCGGATTTCCTTCCGGGAATTGTTGTAGACAAATTCTCTGATGTTCTTGTTGTTGAATCTCTCGCTCTCGGCATCGACCGCTGGAAGCTGACCATAGTAAATGCTCTGAAAAAGGTTATGTCGGAGGACGGTATCACGATCCGCGGCGTTTACGAGCGCAGTGATGCCAAGGTGCGGCTGCAGGAAGGCATGGAGCGCAGCAAGGGATTTATCGGAGAGCCTTTTGACACTAAGGTTCAAATCGTGGAGAACGGCGTGAAATATATCGTCGATGTGGAGGACGGTCAGAAAACCGGTTTCTTTCTGGACCAGAAGAACAACCGTGCCGCCATTCACCGCATCTGTAAGGGAAAAAAGGTGCTCGACTGCTTTACGCACACGGGCTCTTTCGCTCTGAACGCAGGCATTGCCGGGGCAAGCGATGTACTCGGTGTCGACGCCTCCCAGCTTGCCGTAGATCAGGCAACGGAAAATGCAAAGCTGAACGGTCTGGAAAACACTGTCCGCTTCCAGTGCGCGGATGTCTTTGAACTGCTTCCCGGGCTGGAGGCAAAAGGGGAAAGCTATGATGTCGTAATCCTCGACCCGCCCGCCTTTACCAAATCCAGAAATTCCGTCAAAAATGCCGTAAAGGGCTATCGGGAAATCAATGTACGCGGGCTGAAGCTGGTTCGCAACGGCGGTTATCTTGTCACCTGCTCCTGCTCTCACTTCATGGAACCTGAGCTGTTCGCAAAGACAATCCGTGAGGCTGCCACCGGCGCACATAAGCGGCTGCGTCAGGTCGAGTTCCGCACGCAGGCCTGCGACCACCCGATTCTATGGGCGGCAGACCAGAGCTACTATTTGAAGTTCTATATTTTTCAGGTCGTGGAGGAACGCTAGGCGTTTGTCCGGAAAAATAGTGTAAAAATAGTGAAAAATTAATGGAAAAAAGCTTCTCTTTTGGATATAATAATATTTGAATGGAGGCTTTTTCTATATGATAAAAGTGACGTTAACGAATGAAATTTTAAGATATATTACAGAGATTGAGCAAAACAGATATAAAGTATCATCGGTAAAGCTGTCCAAAACTGTCATGAATAAGCTCCGCAAAAACTCGAAGAAAAAAAGTTCTTATGCTTCAAACAAAATCGAAGGCAATCCATTATCGGAAAAACAGGTGGACGAAATTATAGAGGGCGGTGAAAGAAAGCATTATCTGAAGCCGGAACAGGAAGTACTGAATTATTTTTTGGCGTTGAATTTTTTGGAAGAAAAGGTAAGCAAAAAGGAAAAATTTTCCCAAAAGCTTATTTTAGATGTACAGAAACTGGTGGAGAAGGGTGCTTCCAAGGAAAAAATCGGACTCAGAGGACCTATGCCGCCCGGAGTGTTGTTTGCTGTATATGATTCTAAAACAGGAAATCCGGATTATATTCCTCCAGAATATTGTGACATTCCGGGACTTTTGGATGAATTAGTGGAGTATGTAAATACTACGGATGATCACCCTCTGATCGTAGCAGCAGTGGTGCATTATCAATTAGTGACAATACATCCGTTTGAAGACGGCAATGGCAGAACTGCAAGACTGTTATCCGGTTATATTATGGATTTGTACGGCTACGGATTTAATGGAATCGGATCGTTGGAGGAGTATTTTGCATACGATATTGACGAATATTATGAATCCATTCAGATGGGACTCCCTGCATTGTATTATTCCGGAAGGGAGAATCCGCCCCATCCCGAGATTTGGATTAATTATTTCCTGCGGATGGTGAAACTTTATTCGGGAAAAGTCTGTGACTTACAGTTGGCTTCTGAGGAGGAAAATATTGCAGGAAGTCTATCTTTTCTGAAAGGAAAAGAAAAGGAACTATTATTGTTTTTAATGAAAAACTATCGGGGAGAGTTTACTCCGATTGAAATTAGTAGAGAATTGTCGGTAACAAATAAAACAGTTATTAATAGACTGACGATACTGGTAAAAAATGGATTTGTGATTCCTATATTAGTCAATAAGAGAATCCGATCGTATAAATTGAGTGAATTTACCAAAGATCATGAGAAGAAAATTATAAAAGTTATCAGCTAAAAGTCTACATCTTCCAGATTGTTGATGAGAAGTAAGGATTGGAAAAAGGCGGTAATGCTTGATTTATAGTAAGCACCTGAAATGTAACGAGTGGTAAGCTTAAGGGGAAAACGGTATGTTCTATTTGGATGATAATGGGAAACTAACAAAAGACTAACCACGCGTATCTTTCTTTTTCAAACAAGAGATGATAATATTATCATGGAAGTAATGAACAGAGAGTAATCGAGAAAAATCGGTTGCTCTTTTTTTATTGTGAAGGGGGTTACATGTGCCATAATAAAACAAATTAACAAATCGGAATTTGTGGAGGATCGGTATGAAAACACTGTATTTGATTGGCGGTACAATGGGTGTTGGCAAAACAACAATCAGCCGACAGTTGAAAAAAGACTTGCACAACAGTGTTTTTTGGGACGGTGACTGGTGTTGGGATGCCGATCCGTTTCAGGTAACGGAAGAAACAAAAGAAATGGTCATGCGGAATTTACAGATGTGGGTAGATGCAGAAGATTCCTTGACATTATAGTAATGTTCAAAAAAAGCTCTCTGTGCAATG
>CAKRTS010000022.1 GCA_934402315.1 uncultured Acetatifactor sp.
GACCTTTAGCTCAGTTGGTTAGAGCAACCGGCTCATAACCGGTCGGTCCTGGGTTCGAGTCCCCGAAGGTCCATTGAGAGTGTATCTCACCGCAAACATTGAAGCAGATAATGCTTCGGAAACAAATATAGTATGGCCCAGTGGCTCAGTTGGTTAGAGCGTCGCCCTGTCACGGCGAAGGTCGTCGGTTCGAGTCCGATCTGGGTCGTTATATGGGGTCTTAGCTCAGCTGGGAGAGCATCTGCCTTACAAGCAGAGGGTCATAGGTTCGAGCCCTATAGGCCCCATTTCAATGCCCGAAAATAAAGCTCCGTCAATCCATGAGATTTTCCTGGTTTGACGGAGCTTTTTCTAAAGCATTCTTAGCATTTTCAAATCTATGCCTGCGGTCTTACTTTCCTGTAGACTATGACAAAGTATATGATTTCCGCAATCGCAGTGATCGTCCAGGAGAAAACATAGAGCAGATAGAGCGACTGTATGGTGCGGAAATGGGCGAAAATCGTGTAGATCCAGAGAATACGGAAGACACAGGAGCCCATGATGACGACGATTGTAGGAACGATGCTCTTTCCAAGACCTCTGGATGCAGCGATCGTGCAGTCCATAAAGGCGGATACGGAGTAGGACAGCGCCATGATCGACAGACGCTTGATTCCAGCGTCCACGACCGTTGTATCGCTCGTAAACAGCGACAGGAAGGGATAGCGCAGCAGATACAGTCCGACGCCCAGCACAAGCCCTACAACGAAGGAATACAGCAGGCAGATCAGATAGCTCTTTAAAATACGGTCAGATTTTTTTGCACCGTAGTTCTGGGCAATGAAGCTGGAGCATGCGGTATAGAAGGCGGCCATCATGTCGTAGACCAGTGGGTCGGCATTTGCGGCGGCGGAGTTGCCCTCCACCATAACATGGTCAAAGCTGTTGACACCGGTCTGGACGAAGAGATTGGCAATCGCGAACAGGGCATACTGGAAGGCCGACGGAATGCCGATTTTCAGGATGCGCCCTGCCTTGTCGGGAGTGATCCGCAGTTCCCTCAGCCGCAGACCGAAAGCCGCAGAGCTTTTGAACAGCACGCGGAGGATCAGCACCGCCGAGAGGTACTGGGACAGAATGCTTGCGATTGCAACCCCTGCAACCCCCATCTTACATACAATGACAAAGAAGAGATTCAGAAGGACATTGAGCACCCCGGCGAACGACAGGTAATAGAGCGGTCTCTTGGTATCGCCGCTGGCGCTCAGAACGGCGTTACCAAAGTTGTACAGACCAAGCGCGGGCATACCGAGAAGATAGATACGCAGGTAGAGCACCGCATCGTCGATCAGCTCGTCCTTCGTGTGCATGAGCGTCAGTACCGGGCGCGAGAAGGCAATTCCGAGAACAGTAATCAATACGCCGGCAGCCAGGGAGATGAGTGCGGCGGTATGTACGGTCTGCTTTAATTCCGTTTTATTTCCTGAGCCGATGAACAGGGCAGTCACGGCGTTGATACCGCCCGCAAGCCCGATCAGCACGCCCGTAAACAGCGTGACAAGGATACTTGTTGAGCCGACCGCACCGAGGGCAATCGGGCCGACAAAGTTTCCGACGACAGCCAGATCGGACATATTAAATACAACCTGAAGAATATTGGTGAACATCAGCGGAACGCTGAACATAAATATTTTTTTCCAGAGAGAACCAGTGCATAAATCCATTTCATACTTTTTCATACGAACAACCTTGCCTTTCCGTAGTCTGCACATTACATCTTACACAAATTTATTAAAAATTCAAGAAAAAACGATTAGGATTTGCAGATTTACAAAAGATAGAGTAGTATAGTATAGGACGCGAAAAAGCGCGATTTTTAGCAGAAATGAAATGGAGAGAGCAATGAAAGAGATAATTCAGCAGACCTTGAGTGGGGAGAGGGCACTTTACGGAACACAGGATGCGCGCATCAGCTTCTGCACTTTTGCTGATGGGGAGTCGCCCTTAAAGGAGAGCAGTAACCTTGAGATCGATAATTGCCTTTTTAAATGGAAATATCCGCTGTGGTACACAAAGAACGTTACGATGACAAATTCCACGCTGTTTGACATGGCGAGGGCGGGAATCTGGTATGTGGACAATATTTCGGTTTCCGATACGGTCATAGAGGCGCCGAAGAACTTCCGGCGGGCAAGGGGTGTCAGGCTGAAGAATGTGGACTTCCCGAATGCGGCGGAGACCCTGTGGAACTGCCAGGATATTGACATGGAACAGGTGACGGCAAGGGGAGATTACTTTGCCATGAACTGCAAGAATGTCAGGGCGAAGGACTTTACACTTGTGGGCAATTACAGCTTTGACGGGGGCGAGAATATTGAAATCTGCCACTCCAGAATGCTTTCCAAGGATGCCTTCTGGAACGCGGAGAATGTGACGGTGTACGATTCCTTTATCTCCGGTGAGTATCTCGGCTGGAATTCCCGCAATATCACGCTGATTAACTGCACAATCGAGAGCCTGCAGGGAATGTGTTACATTGATAACCTCGTCATGAAGAACTGTCGTCTGATTAATACGAATCTTGCTTTTGAATACTCACAGGCGGATGTCGAGATCATCGGCGAGGTGGACAGCGTATTTAACCCCAAGGGCGGCATCATCCGCGCAGACCGTATCGGAGAGCTGATTATGGATGGCAGACGGGTGAAGATCGACCAGACGAAGATCGAGGCGGAAACGATTGACAGGAAGTCTGACAGAGCCGAATGGGAGAGAGACCGAAAGGAAGATTGACAGATGTATGATTTCGATAAGCTGACAGAGCGGCGCAATACCGGCTCTTTGAAGTGGGATGTAACGGAGAGGGAGCTGCCCATGTGGGTGGCGGATATGGATTTCGAGACGGCGCCTGAGATCCGCGAGGCGATCAGCGAGAGGGCGGCGCACGGCATCTTCGGCTACAACATCGTGACGGAGGACTGGTATGATGCCTATATCGGCTGGTGGAGCCGCAGGCACCACATCACCTTCGAGCGCGACTGGCTGATCTTCTGTACCGGCGTTGTGCCGGCGATTTCCAGCGCAGTGCGGAAGCTGACGACGGTCGGAGAGAATGTGCTGGTGCAGACGCCGGTGTATAATATTTTCTTTAATTCCATACGCAACAACGGAAGAAATATCTTAGAGAGCCCGCTGGTCTATGACGGGCGGGAGTATCATATCGACTTTGCCGATCTGGAAGAGAAGCTGAGCGATCCCCAGACGACACTGATGCTGCTCTGTAATCCGCATAATCCGGTGGGAAAGATCTGGAACCGGGAAACACTGGAAAAGATCGGAGAATTGTGCGCAAAGCACCATGTGCTTGTACTGTCCGACGAGATTCACTGCGATATGACAGACCCGGGCTATGAGTACATTCCGTTTGCTTCCGTGTCGGAAACCTGCCGGGAGAACAGCATTACCTGCATCGCCCCGACAAAGACCTTCAGCATACCGGGGATCCAGACGGCTGCGGTAATGGTGCCGAATCCGGTGATCCGGCATAAGCTGAACAGGGGGCTGAATACGGATGAGGTGGCGGAGCCGAACAGCTTTGCCGTGTGCGCGACGGTAGCTGCCTTTGAAAAAGGGGAACCGTGGCTGGAGGAGTTACGTCAGTATCTGGCGGACAATAAGCAGCTTGTGCGCGACTTTGTGGAGCGGGAGCTTCCCGCGATCCGCGTTGTGCCCTCCCATGCGACCTATCTGCTCTGGCTGGACTGTGGGCATGTGACAGACAATGCGACGGAGCTTGTCCATTTTATCAGGGAGTACAGCGGACTGTATCTGACGGAGGGAGAGGAGTACGGAAAGCCGGGGAAGAAGTTTATCCGGCTGAATACAGCCTGTCCCAGAGCGCGGCTGGAAGAGGGGCTTAACCGGCTCCGGGACAGTGTCAGGGCATATGCGGAAAAAAGATAAAAATTATGGGCTGGGAGCGTAAAAGGCTTCCAGTCTTTTTAATTGGCGGTACCTGTCTGCGGCGGCTGCCGCTGCCTCGGCAAACAGCTTTTCTGCCTGTTCGGGCGAGGACTGCCGGAGGGCATCATAGCGTATTTCCCCGTCAAGGAAGGTCTCGTAGTCAAGGCATGGTTCCCTGCTGTCGAGGTGAAAGGGATTTTTTCCCTGTTCGCGCAGGGCGGGATTGAAGCGGAAGAGGTGGAAATATCCCGCATCGACCGCCTTTTTCATTTCGTGGCAGGAGGAGCCGAGCCCGGAGCGTATGCCGTGCGCAATGCAGGTCGCGTAGGCGATGACGAGGGACGGTCCCGGATAGGCGGCTGCTTCGGTCAGCGCAAGGAGTGTCTGGTTGAAATCAGCGCCCAGAGCGATCTGCGCGACATAGACATCCCCGTAGGTCATGGCGATGGAAGCCAGATCCTTTTTGCGCGTGCGCTTTCCGCCGGACAGGAACTTGGCGGTGGCGCCAAGAGGAGTTGCCTTGGATGCCTGACCGCCCGTGTTGGAATAGACCTCCGTGTCGAGCACGAGCAGGTTGATATTCCGTCCGGTGGACAGTACATGGTCGAGACCGCCGAAGCCGATGTCGTATGCCCAGCCGTCCCCACCGATGACCCAGCACGAAGCATCCGGGACATGCGCCCTTGCGCCGAGGAGCATTCCGAGACCAAACTCCGCGGCATCTTCAAACAGGGAGTTTGACCATGCCGGTCCATGACCGTCCGCATCCGTGGTATAGGCGCAGGACGGGGAGGAATTTCCCCAGATGGAGCTGCAGCCTGTGGCGTTGGCAAGATAGAGGTCGGGACCGAACAGCTGGGTCAAAAGCTTGACATAAGGCGTCTCGCCGCAGCCGGAGCAGGCGCCCGAAAACTCCATGAAGGGGAGGCGGAACTGGCTTCCCTTTGCCGTATGGGGAGCATATTTCTCCAACGCGGCATGCGAGGGCAGAAGGGGCTTGGCATAATCGAAGCAGCGCTGTGTCAGGGAAGCCGCTGCCGATCCGTTTGTCTCTGCGGGATGCATTTCCAATGCCTTATGCCCCTGCCGTCCGGGACAGATGGCGGCACAGGCGCCGCAGCCGGTACAGTCGGTCTCCGAGATGACGATGGCGAAGGAATGATCGTCCAGTCCGGTCATCGGAAGCATCGGCATCCCCTCCGGTGCCTGCGATGCCTGTGCGGCATCCAGAACGGCGGGGCGGATGACCGCATGCGGGCAGACAAGGGAGCAGCGGTTGCACTGGATGCAGTTTTCCGGCAGCCATTTCGGGAGCTCTGTGGCAATATTGCGCCGCTCGTGCGCCGTGCTTCCGGGCGGGGTGGCGCCGTCGCAGTAGGGCAGAAAGGCGGAGACGGGAAGCTCGTTTCCGCGCTGATCCGTGACCGGCTGCTGGATGGCTTTGACATAGTGTTCCAGAGCCGGGGGAGCGGGAAGAGGAACATTGTCTAAACCGGTCATTGCTGCTTCCTCCGGCTGCAGCGGCAGTTCCGCTACGGAAATCTCCTCCACCTCCGCAAAGCCACGGTCGATTGCCGTCTCATTCATGCGGAGTATTTTTTCGCCCATTTTCCCATAGCTGTTCCGGGCGGCTTCCTTCATGTGCCGCTTCGCGTCCGTCTCCGGCAGCAGTCCGGTCACGGCGAAGAAGGCTGCCTGCAGGATGGTGCTGATCCTGCCGTTCAGACCGGTTTCCTTCCCGATTTTCAGCGCGTCTATGACATAGAAGCGGATAGAGTGCTCCGAGAGGTATTGTTTAAAGGCGGCGGGGAGGTAGGAGGCGAGCTCAGCCCCGTGGTACGGACAGTTTAACAGGAAGCTGCCGCCGTCCTTCAATTCCTCCGCCATTCTGTATTTGTGCAGAAAGACCGGATTGTGGCAGGCGACGAAATCCGCCCGGTGGATCAGGTAGGCGCTGCGGATGGCTTGACCGCTGAAACGCAGGTGCGAGATGGTAAGCCCTCTTGATTTCTTGGAGTCATATTCAAAGTAACCCTGCACCTGCTTTTGGGTGTGAGTGCCGATGATCTTGACAATATTCTTCGTCGCGCTGACCGTGCCGTCCCCGCCCAGTCCCCAGAATTTGCAGGCTATGGCATCGGAGGCGGGAGGCGTGAAGGCTGCGTCAAGGGGCAGTGACAGCCCGGTGACATCATCCGTGATACCGACCGTGAAGAATTTCTTCTGATAATTCCGGTAGACGGCGGCAATCTGCCCGGGAGTGGTGTCCTTCGAGCTTAAGCCGTAGCGCCCGGAAAAGACGCGGAGGGCGGGATGAGGAGAGCCGCACCGGTCGGTTCCGACGGCGAGCAGACCGCTCTGCTCAAGGGCGGACATGACATCGAGGTAGAGTGGTTCGCCGGGCGCGCCGGGCTCCTTTGTGCGGCTCAGCACCGTGATCTGACGCGCGGAGGCTGGCAGCTTCTGAATAAAGTGCGCCGTGCTGAAGGGGCGGTAGAGGTGGACGTTGACCAGACCGTATTTTTTATCGGGGCAGGAGAGCAGGTATTCACGGATCGTCTCACAGATGCTTCCCATGGCGACAATGACGTGCGTGGCATCCGGCGCGCCGTAATAGTCGAACAGACCGTAGTCAGTGCCGAGCGCTGCGTTGATCTTTGAGAGCTGCTGTTCCACAATGCCGGGCAGGGCGTTGTAGAAAGGGTTAGCCGCCTCCCGCGTCTGGAAAAAGATGTCCGGGTTCTGGGCGGAGCCGTAAATTTTCGCATGATGGGGATGGAGACAGCCCCCGCGGAAGCGGGAGAGGGCTTCCGTATCTGTGAAGTCCTTTAATGTCTCATAATCCCAGACGGATATTTTCTGCAGCTCGTGCGAGGTGCGGAAGCCGTCGAAGAAGCTGATAAAGGGGATCCTGCCGCTGAGGGCGGCAAGGTGGGGAACAGGCGACAGATCCATGACCTCCTGTACTCCGGCACATGCCCAGATGGCGGCGCCGGTCTGGCGGCAGGCATAGATGTCGGAGTGATCGCCGAAGATGGAGAGGGCATGGGTCGCAAGCGCACGGGATGCAACGTGAAGAACGCCCGGCAGCAGTTCGCCCGCCATACGGTAGAGGTTGGGGATCATGAGGAGCAGTCCCTGCGAGGAGGTAAAGGTTGTGGCGAGCAGCCCGGAGAGCAGTGCCCCGTGCATGGTACCCGCCGCACCGGCCTCGGACTGCATCTGGACAAGCTGCATGGGCGCTCCGTAGATCGTCTCCCTGCCGGCGGCAGCCCAGCTGTCACAGAGCTCCGCCATGGGGGAAGAGGGGGTGATGGGATAGATTGCGGCAGCCTCGCTGTATGCGTAGGCAACATGTGCCGCTGCGGTATTGCCGTCCATGATTTTCAGACTGCGCTCCCGTCTGCTTAAAGATGTATGATTTTTCTGCATAAAAAAAGCCTCCTGACTATGACATTGTCTCCGGGAGACTTTTTTTTATGCGTTATTTCAGGAAGCCGTTGACGATCTGTGCCTCAGCCTCAGCCTCGGTCAGCCCCAGCGTCATCAGCTTTGTGATCTGTTCACCGGCGATCTTTCCGATGGCGGCCTCGTGGATCAGCTCCGCGTCGAGATCGTTTGCGGTGATCTCCGGGATCGCGCAGATCTTTGCATGATCCATGATGATTCCGTCACATTCGGAATGACCGGCGCAGCGGTTGTTTCCGTTGATCTTTGAGAGAAAGGTCTGTGTCGATTCGTCTCTGGCGACGGAGCGGGAGATGATGTTTGCGCTCGAGCCTGCGCCGTTTAAATCGACGTGGAAGGAAGTCTGTGCGGTCTGATGTCCGTGTGTCATCAGCTTTTCCGTGACGATGATTTTTGCGCCGTCAGCGAGCGTCGCCTTGGTCGAGCGGACGGTGGAGTCCACGCCCTTGATCTGAACCATCTCCATCTCCATGAAGCTGTTTTCGCCGAGCTCAACAACCGTCTCGGGGTTCATGATGCGCTCACCCCTGCCGTCGCCGCTTCCGTAATGCTTTTCCACATATTTTACGTGCGAGTTCTTTCCAATATAGAAGGAATGAATGCCGTCGTGCTTGCTGTCAGCATCTCCGCTGTTGTGGATGCCGCAGCCCGCAATGATGGTAACGTCGCAGTCGTCGCCCACATAGAAGTCGTTGTATACCATTTCCGTCAGACCGCTCTGGCTTAAAACGACGGGGATGTGTACGCTCTCATTCTTCGTTCCGGGCTTGATTAATATATCGATTCCCTGCTTATCAGTCTTTGTCACAATGTCAATATGGGCTGTCGTAGCACGCGCCGCGCTCTTTCCGTTGGCACGGATGTTGTAGGCACCGGCGGGCATCTCGTGCAGCCCGGCTACCTGCTCCAGCAGATTTTTCTGTATCTCATCCATGATGGTTTGTTCCTTTCTGTTCGTTATGACTGCTGATAGAACCGGCAGCCCTCTGTACCCTTCAAAAGCTCGGGAAGAATTTCGTCCCTGCGTCCCTTTGCCTGAACGGTTCCGTTTGCCAGAACGACGATCTCGTCCGCAATGTTGAGGATGCGCTCCTGATGCGAGATGATAATCAGCGAGTTGTCGCTTGAAGCATGCATTTCCTCGAATACCTTGATGAGATTGTTAAAGCTCCAGAGATCGATGCCAGCCTCCGGCTCGTCAAAGACGGAGAGGGGAGTATTCCGCGCTATGATGGTTGCAATTTCAATTCTCTTTAATTCACCGCCGGAGAGACTGCCGTCGACGTCGCGGTTAATATAATCTCTGGCACACAGACCGACCTTGGAGAGGTAGTCGCAGACGTTGGGAACCTTAACCTGATCGCCCGCAGCGAGCGTAATCAGATCCTTTACCTTGATCCCCTTGAAGCGCACGGGCTGCTGGAAAGCAAAGCTGATTCCCTCCCTGGCGCGCTCGGTGATGCTTAAGCCGGTGATGTCCTTTCCGTTGAAAAGGATCTTTCCGGACGTAGGCTGTTCAATACCCATAATCAGCTTGGCAAGGGTCGATTTTCCCCCGCCGTTGGGGCCGGTGATGGCGATAAAGGTATGATCCTCAAAGGTGAGATTGAGATCCCGAATGATCTCTTTCTGACCGTCCGCCGCATCGGCTACCTGAAAGGAGAGATTTTGTAATTCAAGCATAAATTTCCTCCTGAAAACTGCCGTTTCCGGCAGATTATGTATATAACATTTTATCAGTATAACACAGATTACCGGAAAACTATACCTCTTTTCTAAAAAGACAGTAAAAAAGAAAATATTTTGTTACAAAAAATTAGCTCTTACTTGTTATCAATAGGTAAATGTGGTAGAATTTATTCGGATTTTTAGCATATTTCGGAGGGAAGAGACAATGAACGAAGCTTTTTCTGAAAAAGGCCATATCAATTATGTGGCTACAATGGGACATACGGTAGTAAATACGGTTCTGCTTCTGGCTTATGCGGTAGAGCTGATCAAGGGTTCGAGGACACCGATGTACTTTACGCTTTTTGCCCTGCTCTGCGTGGTGCCGGTCGTTACGGAGCACATTCTGTATCGCAGGAATCATGAGGATGGAAAGATCATACATATCATAGGCGATTCCTATGGGGCGCTGTATCTGTTTGCTATTTTCACATCGAACAGTCTTTTGACATTTGCTTATGCTTTTCCCATGTTTTTGATCATTATTCTCTATATGGATGTAAAGTTTTGTGCGCTGGTCGGTGTGTTCTGCTGTCTCGGCAATGTGGTGAGCGTTGCGGTTACGGCATTTTCCAAGGGTTATGCGCCGGAGCAGATACCGGATGTGGAAATCCGCATTCTATGCACACTGCTGACGGCGGCATATATGGTCGTGACGACGGTGGCGGTGAAAAAGGTGAACGGTGCAAAGATTGAGCAGATCGAGAAGCAGAAGGAAGCAGCCCATGCGCTGACAGATAATGTATTGCAGACCTCCGGCGACATGATTACGGGAATCCGGCAGGTGTCGGAGAAGATGGAGCAGCTCGGAATTTCCATGGAGCAGATTCACAGTTCAATGAGCGAAGTATCGACAGGAAGCTCCGAGACGGCGGAATCCGTGCAGCAGCAGCTGCAGAAGACGGAAGTGATCCAGCAGCACATTGCGAAGGTCAAGGATACGGCGGCTGGGATCGAGGAAAATATGAATGCGACGGCTGAGAAGGTGACGACTGGCAGACAGCAGATGGACGCGCTGGCAGCGCAGGTTGAAAAATCCATGACGGCGAACCGGCAGGTGCTGGAGCAGATGAAGGCGCTCAGCGAGTACACCGGACAGATGAATACGATTATCGAGACGATCACAAGCATTGCAAACAGCACCGGAATGCTGGCTCTGAATGCAAGCATCGAGGCGGCGCGTGCAGGGGAGGCCGGAAAGGGCTTCGCAGTGGTTGCCAGCCAGATTTCCGGGCTTGCGAACCAGACGAAGGCGGCTACCGTGAACATCACGGATCTGATCGGTCATATCAATCAGGAGCTTGTCTCTGTTGAGGAGGCGGTGGATGTCGTCACGGAGAGCAACAGGGCGAACGCGGAGAGCACGCGCGTTGTGGGCGAGAATTTTGAGGGAATCACACAGGGAACGGAAAATGTAGAAGCCCAGACAAAGGAACTGATGGGAATTGTCGGTGAGCTTGAGACGGCGAATGCAGACATTGTGGAACACATCCAGACTGTTTCGGCGATTACGGAGGAGGTTTCCGCGCATGCAAACGAGACCTTCAATGCCTGCGAGGAGAACAGTCTGCTCGTGGAGAATGTGACCGGTGTTGTCGGGGAACTCAGCAGTAACGCTGAAAAGCTCCGGAACGCAAGATAAAAATTTTTATAAGACAAAAATGTTGAAAAATAATGCTTGACTTTTTTGTAAAAAGCGGTTATTATATCTAATGTTGCAGGTGATACTGCAAGATAGAGTGTGCGTGTAGCTCAGCTGGATAGAGCGACTGGCTACGGACCAGTAGGTCGAGGGTTCGAATCCTTTCACGCACGGCATAAGGCTCAGACGGTTGTCTGGGTCTTTTTTTGTGTCTTTTGCCCTCTTGACAGCCTCATTATTTCCAACTATAACTACAGCGTAATTGATTACGGCGTAATCGAAATGAACGGAGTGACAATATAGCATTGAGGGACTATTACATTACGGGCAACCGGGAGTAATCCTGACTGCCCGATTATTATTTCAGCATTCTTCCGTCACCGGCGGGATAAAGTTTTCGATTGCATTGCGCAGCTTGGGGTGGCGGATGACAAAATGAACTGCCGGAGCCTTGCCCTTGGACACCATTACCCACTGCCCCTCATGGATGAAGATCTGCAAATTGCGGAAAGCATGAGCGGAACCCTGTTTCACGCTATAATTCGGGTATTGTTCGGCGAAGACCCTGGTCTCTTTCAGATGAGACTCATATTCCTTCTCATTGTATGTAATGTCGGTCTCGCAGAACATGCCGGAAAGCTCAAGCGCAGGCGGGGTTGTTGTGAATTCCTCCGGTGTGACCGCAGGCAACTCATCTTCGACGGTCTCGGTCTCAAGGATCGTCAGGAGCCGCTGCCTTTGGTCTGCGGCCTGTCTCTTTATCGCCTCCTTCTGCATGGCATCCATGCCGTGGCGTGTGAGTATACGATCCAGAAGTTCGTCGCTCATGGTATACAGCGGCAGCGTGGAGAGGATGCTGCGGCGGCTACCGGGCATTGCGGCGTCGGAAAGCAGAAAGCTTTGCAGTTCGCCCTGCCGTTCACTGCGGTAGATTTCCATCAGTGGGTAGGCATTGGCAAGCATTTCGTCCGCCCGCTTCTGATAATATTCCACCTCGCGCTTTGATTTCGTCAGATAGTATTTGCCGTCAGCGTGGCAGCCGGCAATCGCCTCGCCGGAAAGCGCGGCAGTGCCCGAAACCTTCAGAAAATGCAGAAAGACATTGTTCTGTGCATTTTTGAAATAATAAGGCGAAATCTGTCCCGTCATATACATCGGAATCCAGCTCTCGAGCCCAAGCATCATCTCATCGAAGGAACGATCCAGATTGTGGATCTGATTTAGGTGCAGACCCTTTTTCAGCATCATTGCCATGCCGAACATCCACTTTTTCGGGAAGTCCGGATCCTTCGCCATTTCCTTCAGCGGCATGTCGCTGTACATGGTGACGGGAGCCATGGACTTGGAAAGAACGGTAGCCTTTAAGAAATCCAGCTCGCTTTCCATCATCTCCGTGATGCCGAAATAGGTCCTGGAGGAGGGAAGCTGGAACGGCATGGTCGGCACCTTCAGCTCATCAAAGTGAATGACCTTGATATATTCGTTCAGGTCGAACGCATCCAGTTTATTCAGGAATTTTGCGACACTGTCGTTTCCGGCGTCCTGCCCCTCCCGTTCCAACAGCCAGTTTTTCAGTCTTGTATAGCGCACCGACTGGTCATAAATTTTTTCCACCTCACAGCCGAGCAACTCAGCGACGGAGGATAATTCCTGCGGCGTCCGCATTTCCCGCGCTGTAAACGAGGCAATCGCAGAGGCAAACTGCTCGGGATCGCCCGGCTTTCTCGAACCGTTGCGGATGCGGAAAATGGTGGAGGCATCATAGTTTGTGTACTGGCAAAGGCGTGTCAGATTGAGGTTGAGCGTCGTGAGGAGCGCGTTAAAATTCTGGCGCAGACGTTCTTTGTCGGTTGTGACAAAGTCTTCGCAGGATAGGAATGATTCCTTCACCGTTTCGACCGTGACATCCGGGAGCCCCTTCTGGGCGGCAAGCTCTGCAATGGCAGTGCACAGACTGTCGAAGGGTTGTGTCCCGAGCTCCGGCACACGCTCACCCTTCCGGTAGCGGGTGAAGGATGCCGCCGAAATGTCCGTCAGCGTGTAGAGATCCTTCGACGTGCAGGAAAGCAGGTTAATATATTCGTTTAATTTTTCACTGAATTTCATAATGCTTCTCCGTAAATATCTTTTTAACGCTATTGTACAGCACGTTTTCACAAAAGAAAAGTCCTTTGAAGGACAGGTTTTCAAAACGGTCAATTGACTCTTTTGGAAAACTACTGTAAACGTCCCGGTGTCGTTGACGGCATTGTTCCTTGTTTGCTGCAGTGCTGTGGCAGCCGCCGGAAAGCGGAAGAAGAGTACAGCCGGGCGTTTTTGCACGAATGGGCAGTGGGAGTTCACAGACATGGCTTGACACGGCATCCATCCATATATATAATTACAGATGATGTATAACATCACAGAAAGGAAGGATGAAGATGCCTCCGAGACCTAAATTTACAAAGCAGGAAATTGTGGCAGCCGGGTTGAAGGTTGCGAGAGAACGCGGTATGGAAGCTGTATCAACGAGAGATATTGCCGCCGTACTCGGTGTTTCTACCAGACCTATTTTTACTTATTTCCGCTCGATGGACGAGCTGAAGGTGGAAGTTTATCAGGAGGCGGAAGAAATCTATCGCGCCTATGTACAGGAGGGGCTGAGACAGAAAATCCCTTTTCTGGGCGTTGGCATGCAGTATATCCGCTTTGCAAAGGATGAGCCGCAGCTGTACAGAATGCTCTTTCTGACCCCACCGGTGAAGGGACATAATAATGTCATGGGGCAGCTTGAGAACTCACAGGCAATGCTGAGGGAGTCAATCAAGCAGATTTATCATATGGATGATAAGGCAGCGGATCAGTATTTCCGGGATATGTGGCTGGTGGTTCACAGTCTGGCAACCCTGACGGTCACCGGAAACGCGCCCTATACAGAAGAGGAGATGGGCAACATATTGACAGAATTCAGTGTCAGCATCTTCAAGGCACATAAGGAAATTCCCGGATTTTTTGAAGGAACATTTGACAAAGATGCTGTTTTCCGGGAACTTGTGTCGAAATAGTATTGTCCTAATAGAGCAGAAACAGTATAATAAATAGTATGGAACAGAAAGATGAAAAAATACGTTTTTGCAGAAGGTGTCTGACGAGTGAGCTTGCGGAGCAGGCAGACACCTATCGGACAATCAAAGAACATGTGGATAATCTGGACCCGGATGTCAGAGCGGATCAGGAGCAGTACATGCAGCGGCTGGACACCTGCAGACAGTGCGAATGGCTGTTGGAGGGTATGTGCCGCAGCTGTGGCTGCTATGTCGAACTTCGCGCCGCAGTGATTAAAAATGTCTGCCCGCGGAAAAAATGGTAGGGACAGATTATGAGAGGTATTTATGGAAAAAGAAGAATTTTTGGAGAAACTGCGTCTTTCGCTGAATGGCAAAATTGCGCCTGAGACAGTGAACAGTACGTTAGATTATTATGACGAATATATCAGCTCTGAAATGCAGGAGGGAAAGACTGAGGCGGAAGTAATGGAAGCGCTCGGCGATCCCAGACTGATCGCGCGGACGATCGCCGAGACGAAGGGCGGACAGCTGAACAGTCAGGCGGCTGGGACAATGGATGAGCCGGAACAGAGCTTCGACGGCACCGGAGAATTACAGAATCGTGTGCACACGATTCCGGGCTGGGTCTGGCTGGTAGGCTTTTTCTTTGTGCTGGCATTTATTCTGAGCATTGCTTTTAAGCTGTTGTCCGTGCTCTGGCCCGTGATTGCCGTTCTGGCAGTAGTCCTATTCCTTGTGAAATTATTCCGCGACTGGCTTTAAACAAAGTCGAAAGCCACCGGAGGGGACCGATGGCTTTCATGAGGGGAGTATAAATATAATATAAGGGGTATAAAGAGATGAATGGGGTTCAACTCTTTACAAGGCACATTATAGTACTTTCGATCTAAAAAGGCAAGAGAAAATAGTACCAAAGTACTTATGCGGTTTCTGTATATTTTTTGTGCGCTTTTGCCATACTAACTCCTGTAACAAATAACCAACAGGAGGAACAAAAACATGGATAACAATAAGTGCAGCAACAGCTATTCTGAGAATTGCAAGAACAGCCAGGAGAACAATCAGAACCAGAAGAATAACCAGAACCAGAAGAACAACCAGAACAATCAGAACAACAGCCAGAAGAACAACCAGAACAACAATTTCTAGGCTGAAAGACGTCGATGGGGACACCGTTATAGCGGTGTCCCTATTTACATATCTGCGAAAAAAATGTATACTGGATTCTGACTTTGCATATTTGAATGGGCGAATGATTTCGCATTGCAGAATACAGCGCGGGAGTGGGAAGATATGAGAAGATTTGAACTGATCGCACCATGTCATTTCGGTATGGAATCCGTCTTGAAGCGGGAGATCACAGAGCTTGGATATGATATTACAGAGGTCGCGGATGGGCGTGTGACCTTTTTCGGAGATGAGGAAGCGCTTTGCAGGGCGAATGTATTCCTGCGGACGGCGGAGAGAATCCTCATCAAAGTCGGCAGCTTTCATGCCGAGACCTTTGAAGAACTGTTTCAGGGAACGCGCAATCTGCCGTGGGAGGAATACATACCGGAGAACGGGAAATTCTGGGTGGCGAAGGCTGCCAGCGTGAAATCAAAGCTGTTCAGTCCCTCGGACATCCAGTCCATAATGAAGAAGGCGATGGTAGACTGTCTGAGGAAGCATTACGGGATTGAATGGTTTAAAGAGGACGGAGAGAGCTTCCCTATCCGCGTGTTTTTAATGAAGGATGAGGTCACGGTAGGGCTTGACAGCACCGGCGAATCGCTCCATAAGCGGGGCTACCGGAAGCTGACGGCGAAGGCGCCTATCGCGGAAAATCTCGCGGCGGCGCTGATTATGCTGACACCATGGAATAAGGATCGCATTCTTGTCGATCCGTTCTGCGGCAGCGGAACCTTCCCGATAGAGGCGGCGATGATGGCTGCCGGTATCGCTCCGGGAATGAACAGGAGCTTTACCGCGGAGAACTGGGGGCATATCATAGCGAAGAAAAACTGGTATGACACGCTGGATGAGGCGAATGAGCTTGTGGATCTGTCGGTTGCCCCGGATATTCAGGGGTATGACATCGACGACCAGATGGTGTCGATCGCCAGAGAAAACGCAAAGCTGGCGGGAGTTGACAAGCTGATCCATTTTCAGCGCCGCAGCGTTGCCGATCTGAGCCACCCGAAGAAATACGGTTTTCTGATCACGAATCCGCCCTATGGGGAAAGACTTCAGGACAAGGCGGAGATGCCGGCGCTGTACCATCTGATAGGAGAGCGTTTCCGGGCGCTGGATTTCTGGAGCATGTACCTCATCACGGCATATGAGAACGCGGAGCAGGACATCGGCAGAAAAGCAGACAAGAACCGGAAAATCTATAACGGCATGATGAAGACTTATTACTATCAGTTTCTCGGCCCGAGACCGCCGAGAGCGGGAAAGGTACAGAATGGATGAAGCAGAGTGAGAGATTGACCTTCGCGGCGTGGATGCTTCTGTTTGTCGTCAGCATGGCTGGAATGCTGTTCCTTGCGGCGAACAAGACGATTGTAATCGTGGAAGCCTCGCAGGAGCAGGACGCGATTCCTTTGAATACGGCGCCTCCGGACAAGGAAGTCCGCGACAGCAAGCTGCTGCTGGATAAGACCTACGGAGTGCAGGGGAGCTTTAACATTCCGCTGCCGAAGGGAATCAGGGCGGAGAATGTCATTATGGAAAACCGCTATATGGACAGGGAGCTGCGGTTGTTTGTGCAGGGGGCGGAGGAAGCCTTCTACACAGAAAATGCGATCAGCGGGGATATTTCCCCGATCCTGTCGGGGCAGAGCGAGGTGCAGGAGGATGGAATTCTTTTGAAGTTTTCCATGGAGCGGGTGTATGAATACCGCAGCACATTGAACGGAAGCATACTGACAATAGAATGGTACAGACCGGAGGAACTGTTTGATTTTGTGGTGGTTCTTGACCCGGCGGGCAGCGAGGAGCAGGACACGGCGCAGGGTGTGCCGGATGCGGAACTGACCTTGCAGATAGCGAGACGGGTGCAGAGAAAATTTGCGCTCACGGATGTCCGGCTGTATTGCACGAGAACAGAGAGCGGAAGCGTGACGGCGGATGAGAGGGCAGGTTTTGCGGAGGAGACCGGGGCTGATCTCTTTATCCGGCTTTCTGTCAGCAGGAGCGAGGACAATACAGACATCTACGGCGTTACAGGGATTTATGAGGACGAATTTTTCATACCGGACTTTGGAAGCCCGGAGCTGGCTGATCTGCTCACCCGGGAGGTTACCATTGCGGCGAGCAACCGCGCGCTGGGACTGACGGCTGCGGCAGAGGACAGTATCTTGAAGCAGCTGACGCTCCCCGCCGCTGAAATATCCGTCGGCTGGCTGTCCAATCCGCAGGAGGCCTATCTTTTACAGGAGGAGGCCTATCAGGAGAAGCTTGCGGACGGAATACTGGCAGCAATCGGGGAAGCGGTGGAAGAATTAAAGCGGTTATGCGAATAGCGCAGAAGGAGAAACGGAGAATGAAAAGAATCATTTTTGCGACCGGCAATGCCGGAAAGATGAAGGAAATACGCATGATCCTGGCTGATCTCGGAGCGGAGATATTGTCCATGAAGGAGGCGGGAATTTCCATTGACATCGAGGAGAACGGAAGCACCTACGAGGAAAACGCGCTTATCAAGGCGAGAGCTGTCGCGGCGTGTGCCAAGGATGATATTGTGCTGGCGGACGATTCCGGTCTGGAGATTGATTATCTGAACAAGGAGCCGGGTGTTTATTCTGCGCGATATATGGGCGAGGACACCTCCTACCGCGTGAAAAATGCCAACCTGATCGGGAGACTTGACGGAGTGCCGGATGAAAAGCGGACAGCGCGCTTTGTCTGCGCGATTGCGGCGGTGCTCCCCGGAGGCAGGGAACTGACGGTCAGAGCCACGATTGAAGGCAGGATCGGATATGAGGAGCGGGGAGAGGGCGGCTTCGGCTATGACCCGATCTTCTATGTGCCCGAGCTGGGCAAGACGACGGCGGAGCTCACCGGCGAGGAGAAAAATCTTGTGAGCCACAGAGGAAAAGCACTTCAGCTTATGAAAAAGGAAATAAGAAAATATGAAGGTACTGATTGTCAGTGATACACACAAGAAGAATGAGAATTACTTTTACGTCCTCGAGAAAGAGAAGCCGGATCTGGTGATCCATTGCGGGGATGCGGAGGGCTGCGAGTATGCCCTGACGAAGGCTGCGGACTGCCCGGTGGAGATCGTCCTCGGAAACAACGACTTCTTTTCCGAGCTTCCGAGAGAGCTGATGCTTGACATCGGACCGTACAAGGTATGGGTGGTGCATGGGCATAATTACTATGTCTCCATGGGAAACGAAAATCTGAAGCGGGAGGCTGTGGAGCGCGGCGCGGACATTGTCTTTTACGGACATACGCACCGGCCGGTCATTGATATGGACGACGATGTCATTGCCGTGAATCCGGGAAGCCTGTCCTATCCGAGACAGGAAGGCCGCCGCCCCTCCTATGCCCTCATGGAGATGGATGACCGGGACGAGCTGCAGTTCTCTCTACACTATATATAAACACAGCAGATTGTAGTTGACAGCGCATGGTGTTATGGAATATAATAATCAAGCATATTTGCTGCGGGGTGTGGCTCAGTTTGGCTAGAGCGCCTGGTTTGGGACCAGGAGGTCGCAGGTTCGAATCCTGTCACCCCGATTCTTTTGAAAGTATTGAAAATGGCTGAAACTCTTGAAAATATCAAGAATTTCGGCCATTTTTCTGTGAATTTCTGAAAGCACACATTACACTCAAAAAGGGCATTTTTCAAAGATTTACCCACGATTTTACCCATGGGAAGGTCAATTAAAAAGCTCATCCGTGAGCTTGTCGGAAGCCCTTTTCTTTGCGTCAGCCTCTTTGCCAATCATGGAATGTCGGTAGACGGTTTTCATGACATGGTCAGTTCCCCAGCCACCCATTGCAAGAATGTCAGCATCCGGGATGCCCATAGCTGACATACGGCTTGCAAAATAATGCCGGAGCTTGTGCATGCTGAAATGATTTATCCCGAGCTTTTGCTCTAAGGCGCTTAGGTGCTTCGATATGCTATGAGGGAATCCCTTATAGACATATCCCTGCTCGCGGATTTTATCTGCTACATCCTGAGGGATAACAATATCCCTTGTAGATTGGGTGGTCTTTGTTGACTTGACCACCCATTCATTCTTTTCATTTTGGACGAGAGCCTTATTTATATGCACAACGCGATCTTCTATGTCATCGGGAGTGAGTGCACAAATCTCGCTCCGGCGCATACCATAACAGCCGAGGATAAAGGGTATTTCAAATTCCGTACCCTGTAAGTGCTGGAGCATTAGCTTCACCTCGTCCACGGAGGGGATATAAGGCTCATTTTTGCGCTTTTGGGGTAAGGTTGTATTAATGACCATGTTGGGACGGAATGTCCGCAAAACGGCAGAAACAAAGCCATGGGCATTACTTATTGTTTTTGGGGATTTTGGATCGTCCCCGCCACTCATATCGCTTACCAGTTTATTTAAATCGACCTGCTCGATCTCATCCACAGACATATCAAGAAACCACTCCGGGAGACGCTTGCACTGCAGGAGATATTCGCGGTAGGTCTTAGGAGATAAGGTATTTTTTTTACTGTCGCAGTATTTACCAGCCGCGACCGAAAAGGTCATACCGATCTTTTTCGGCTTTTCGCTCATTTCTCCAGCCAGAGCTTGCAGTACTTCTTTTTGAGTGGGCTTGTGGTCAAAGGTCTTGCGATAGCGCTTCCCGTGTTCCATGATTGTGGCGCGGTAGGACCCAGAGGGTAACTTTTCAATGGTCATAGTATTATTCTCCTAACAAGGTATATTTACTTCCGAAAACATTTCTTACAGGGTGTTTTGCCCATGCTTTCCGCGACTTCTTTCGTCACTTCATATGCCGCGTCCATACCGCTACAATCACTTTTTCTGTGATACTTTTTAGCCGTATCATCAACCCAGACCATTTGAGAGGTTGTGGAAGCGGGAACCGGTGTCGGTTCAGGAGCAGGTTCTGGTGTCGGAACCGGTGTCGGTTCAGGTGTTGGCACTGGCGTCGGTTCGGGTGTCGGCACTGGCGTCGGTTCAGGTGTCGGCTCGGGAGTGGGCTCGGGTGTCGGCACTGGCGTCGGTTCGGGCGTCGGCTCGGGTGTTGGTTCAGGTGTCGGAGTTGGTGTCGGTGTTGGCTCGGGCGTTGGAGTCGGTGTAGGTTTAGGTGTTGGTTTGGGTGTTGGAGTGGATGTCGGAGCTGCAGTTGGAGTGACAGATGGTTCCGGCGTGGTACTCGATGCAGACGCGGACAAAAGGGCATCATCTGCAAGAGACACTTCGGCTGCTTGGGCGTCAGAGTCCGACTTTGCTGACTGCGCTCCGTAAGTACCGATGGTTGCGACTAAAGCGGCGGCTGCCACAAACAGCCATCCCTTACCGTTGATCTTTGGCATTTTGCGGTTACTCATAAATTAAAACCTCCTAAGTATAAATTTTCAGAATCACACTATAAATTACTGATTTGCAAATAACATAAACAAAGTATATTACATAAAACAACGCTATACAAGCGAAACTCTCACTTTCTGCGCGAAAAGACGAATTTGTACATCTTATGATGCCATGCAATCTAATAATATATCAGATTTTTGTCTACACTAAATATTCAGGAGTAGACAGCATGAAAATATTGACATGGGAAGCACGCAAACAAAAAGGATTGACATTGATAGAATTGGCTGAACAGACACACCTCAGCAAGTCCTTGCTCAACAACATTGAAAACGAAAAGAACTCGCCCACGCTGCGCCAGTTGGAACTGATAGCGAAAGCACTTGGCGTCAGAATTACCGATCTGTTCGAGTCAGAGTACAAGTAAATATTTCCATAATTATGGAAATATTTAGGGAAAACGAGACAACACTGCTAAAAGGTGATACAATTACATTGCAAAAAGAGAGGAAAGAAAGTTATCATCATGGACTTACAGAACCGCCAAAAATACTCTCAAGAGCGAATCACAATCAAAAGATGACAGTAGGACAGGACGCACAAATGAAGAAAGCAAAATACATTTACTATAACAATAACAAGGTATATGCATTGTATTATATGGACGAAAACACATTGTACTACAACATGGCATTCGAGGGCGGGGCAAAGCTGTATATACTGGTGGGAAAGGACAAGAAAAAAGGCCGGGTGCGTAGCACCTAGCCCATATCCTTATTCTGCGGCGGATTAATCGGCGGATACAACCCTTCAAGTTCCTCGACGGTGTCCGGGACGCCACTGAAGAGGTCGTCTTCAGCATCGCCACCACCAGAAACCACATTGTAGAAGAAATCGCGTACCGCCTGACGCTGATCGCTGCCCAGCCTCAGATACTGGTAAACCAGATTGTAGCTGAAATCATCAAGATCAAATTCCTTCCGCAGCTGCTCCATCGTGGAAGATGGAGTTTCAACGAACATATCGCCGACCCCATTAACAATCCATTCCTCATTAACATTAAAAACATTACACATCAATTTGATTAAGGATAGTTTTTGATCCGGACGAGCGAGGGCGTTTCTTTCGATGTTGTTGATCACAGAACGACTGACACCTAGACGCTCGCCAAATTCAGTTTGTGATAAATGCAGATATTCTTTTCTTAATTCCTTAATTCTCTCATTCATTTCCAATTCATTTTCACCACCTTTCGTACAGAGACAACTACAGTATATATTCCCAAAATGATTTAGTCAAGCCAAAACACAAAAGAAAAATATTTAGAATGACTTGACAGATGCAAGATACAGATATATAATGACTTCATCAAGTCAAACAAAACACAGAAAGGACTTGACATAGACAATTATCCAGAGAGGAGGGATAGAAGATGCAGAGTGATGAAAAGACCAAAAGACATGTGTTAGCCATTCTGGTAGCTATTATTCTGGTAAATCTGATAACACATATCAGTTATTTTGGCACGAAGGACTACGAATTTAGCTGTTTGTATATGCTTTTATACTTGTGCATCAATGAAGTTTTAAAAGAGAGGTGATAAACGTTTTAATTTCGTCCTGATACATACCCAGAAAATACGTTATTATCCATCCTGCCAAATTTAAGAATTTTGTAAAAAATGAGTTAAGTTTGAATCCAAATAGCTTGAATATAGAACTTGGCAAAGTAATCTGAATTTTCACGGCGTTAATTGGATTTAAACAACGGATTAGTTTTTTCCTAAGGAAATTTCTTTGCATCAAAAGTTCGTTATAAAGATTGGCAGAAGCAACATAGTTGTTATGATCTGATTCACCATACCGAAGAGTATCGGAGGAAAAGGACGTGAACTCGCATATATCCGGGTATTTTGCAAGAACAGCATTTAATTGGCGTCTATAATCACCGTCGACGTGGGAAGGAGATGCAGACTGCAAAAAAGCATAGAGTGTGTCTATGCAGGAAGTAATCTTGATAAATTTAATACTCTTATCTAAGATCGACCAGATATATATCACGATCAAAAGAATTATCAGGAATTTGAGCATTATAATTATCCTTTCAAAAAATGTACTCGGCTCTGGCGGGAGCCTGTAAGACAATTATAGGAGCAATCATGAAAAAACGCAATAATATATTATTTAGAGAGGAGGAGAAGAGATGTTAAACGGAGAAAAGAACGTAACGAGAGTACAGAAAGAAGACAAGGACTTCATTCGATCTTTGATGACCGTACCGGCCACGCGCCGCAATATGTTTGTGGCGTTGGCGAATGCCTACATGGACGGTATGGCAGCAGGCGAGGCAATCGCGGCAGCAGAGGTCAGCAAGAGCAGGGTGCCCGGATAAAACCATGAGAGTTTTCTGAAAGAAAGAGGGTGAAAAATGTGGTAAGGGCAGCAAGACCTAGAGGAACAGATGGCGCTAGGGTTATACAGGTGATTGAAACACGGTCACTAAGAGGAGCAGGGGTAGATGAAAAGGACATGTGCCGTGAGGTGAAGCAATATTGGGATTTTGATGGAAAATTACTGGCAGAGAACGATCCGTGTGCAAAAGAAAAAGAGTAGTTTCCTACTCTGTTTTCTTTCGATCAGCCTGCTTAGTCTCATCAATACCTATAATGTCCGCATAGAGCTCTTCCTGTTCATGACGATTGACATACCATTGCTCAATAAGATGCTCGATAAGTTTAACGAGCTTAAGAGCCTCATCAGGTTCAATATCAACGATGAGATTTATATCTTTTTCCATATGAGCACCAATGTTACCAATTCGACGCACACCGTCAATTACACGCCATTGTGTAGCGGGAATCTTATTTTCAAGTTTGGCTATCTCAGCGGCAAGATTGGATTCTTTGATGTTCCAAAAATCGCGGATCATTCCTTGAAGGCAGCGGCGCGATAAGGTTGCGGATGCCTTGGGACTTAGATCAAGGATAGAGTATGCTTCCTCATAATCTTGACGAATAGTCATGGGAATGTAATCGGGAAACTGCTTGGCAGAGGACAATGGACGGATTTTAGCATGAACATCTGTTACATTAGCACCCCGCCCGTCTGCCATGATTGTGTATTCTCTGCAATTTGGACACAAATAAAAAGATACCGCAATGCAGGACTCTTCGTATTTTGTTGCGCCCGGAACACTAGTTGCTCCATATGCATTACTAAAACATGGATATAGAATGCTTTTGGTGTCATTCGAAATTGGCATAATCATTGAACAATAAGGACATTGAAAACCAGCCATCAAAATTCCCTCCCTATGTAGTGTATTCGGCTGCGGTAACAGCCTGTACAGATAGTATAGGAGTAATCTCGGGAAAAAGCAATAATGTATTATCCAGAATGGATTATTGTTATGTCGTTCAAATGACAGGAGAAAGGGAAAAGTGCAAAGCAACAAACCACATAAATTGAAAGTATTAGCGACAGAAAATTCAGCGTTTGAAATATGGCTGGATGAAAAGAGAATCCACCATGTTGTAGACTATGGGATCAAGAAGTGCGGCAATGGGAATCTGGCAGAACTGAATTTAAAACTTGTAGTCAGATTTCCCATCAAAGACGGAGAGTAATAGGTTGTAAATGACGGACAAGTCTAAAAGGAGGGATAAAAATGCCAAGAGTATTACCGCTCGGCGAGATAGAGCGTAAGAAAGCTACATTTGCCAAATGGATAAAGACCAAAAAGGCGGCCGAGGACGTAACAAATGGGATGATAGGCACTAAGCTCGGCATGACCGGACAGGCTGTCGGGCAAAAAAACAAGAAGAGTCAGTATGAGTTCGGGGAACTGCTGATACTCTTCCGGGAGCTGAAGGCGAGCGATGAGGAAATATTACAGCTTATGAAATTATAGGCGAGTGCCAATGAACTATGGAGGTGAAGGGATGAAGGTAAACACAATCGAGCAGTTCCATATCATGCAGCACATTCACGACAATTTTAACCTTGACTCGATCGAGGTAGAGCTTGTGGATCGCAACAGGGTAAGAGTCACGGATGCCACCGGGGATACCGCGGAGTTTACTTACAACAAGGAGACAAAGGCGGTGGAGCTGTGCAGCTGAGAGGGACGGACATGCTTAAAAATATTATCATATCCCTGCTGGGCGCGGCTGCCGTAATGCGGTATGTGCCGTGGTCGGAGCCGCTGACCAGAGGGGAGAGTATAGGTGTTTATGTAGGATTTTCGACGATCCTTATTATTTTTTGCCTTTTTTGGGACTTTTTGACCGAAAAATGGCGGAAAAAGCGGGAAAGACAGCGCCGGATCAGTGAGATTATGGCGGTACTTAGGGAGGTGAAATTGGATGCAGAGCGCGACAGATCCAAACATCAAAAAGCTGATAGGGCTTGCTGAGGACTTTGACAGAGCCTACGCGGACAAGCAGTGGAGCAGGGCAAAGCTGATCTATGACAAGGCGTGCACCGTAATCAGCTTTCTCGACCCACCGCCGGAGGTCTGGCGACAGCTCTTCGGGCACTACAACGAGGAGCAGGATGCCGCCGAGAACGACGGACTGTTTTCGGATGCCAAGCGAGATAAGGTCATGAAGGAGTGCCTGATCAAGAATCACATGGGCTTTGAGTGTATGGTGTACCGGGTACCCGGAGAGATCGGGTATCACGGCGCAAAACCAGAGGCGGGAGCGCGGCCTATGCGGGCAGAGCAAAATCCGGCGTATTATGCGCAATAAAAAAGCCGGCAATGGGAGTTGCCGGCAATCACGATGGTATCGCGATTCATCACAAGATCATGATACCACCGTGGACTAAAAAAGTCAAGAAAAATCGGGGCAGAGCAGCCCCGGTAGGACTTGATAAAGATATTAAAGTTAGGACATGGGAGAGCATGACGAAGAGGAAAAAATATACTTACCGGTCGGGACAAATCATAGACGTCGAAGAGTACCACGACGGAAATTATGGAGGCAGGGGCAAGGAGAGAGCAAAAAAGAGAAAGCCCACCGAGGAACAGATAAGAAAGATCAATCAGATGAACAAGGCACGCCGATGCCGCCAGAGGATGCTCCTGTATATAAACGAGGGAGACCTATTTGCCACATGGACCTACGAGGTGCAGAACCGCCCGCCGAATATGGCGACCGCACTGGACGATTTTGAAAAGGCGATGCGGAAGGTGCGGCAGAAATATAAAAAGCGGGGAAAGAAGCTGGTCTGGTTCCGCAATATCCAGAAGGGAACAAAGGGAGCGTGGCATATCCATCTGGTACTCAATGAGATCGGAGACACGGCAAGCATCATACAGCAGGCGTGGCCGCATGGCGGCACATGGTCTGTGGCGATCCGCAACAGTAAGTATTATGACGAGGATTTTACAAAGCTCGCCAATTACATGACCCGCGACGAGTACTCTACAGAGACAAAGGCTGACGGCACACAGAGCAAGCCACGGATATCAGAGTCAAGTTATAACACATCCCGCAATATGCCCTTGCCGACGCCAAAGGAGGACAAGCTGATCCGGTGGCAAAAGGAGCCAAAGCCGAAAAAAGGCTATTACATATACAGGATTGTCGAGGGCGTGAATCCGGTAACGGGGTATAAATACCGGCGATACACAATGATCCGGCTGGGCTCGGATAAACCGGAGTCAGGATAGAGAGGAGGGAGACCATGGAGCAGACAATGCGGACAGTAGACCTGTTTATTGCAACAAGCCTGAGGGGCAGTGCCAAAGGACCGGGGCGCGTGATGTATGTCCTCCGTACACTCAAAAAAGACGGAAAACCATACGAGAGCAGACCGGCAGTCGCAGAGTATGACGACACGTCGGAGCGCAAGCTGATACTCAGCGCCATCAGGGACGCACTCAGCTCTTTAAAATATCCCTGCATGGTGGTGGCACATACGGAGTGCGATTACATTGCATCAGTACTTAGTCAGGGATGGCTCACCCGCTGGCAACAAAACGGATGGCGAAACAGCCGGGACAAAGAGGTCAAGGATGCGTGCCTGTGGAGTATGCTTCTGCAAGACCTGGAGGAGGACGGTCATGTGCTTACGGCGCTCGCCGAGAAGCATGAGCTTGTTGACCGGATGCGGTGCGAAATGGCACTGGCAAAACCGTACAAGGATGTGTTTATTCAGATGGATAAAAATGCTGACTGGCAGCAGGGGTAAAAGTCCGGGAACACAGGACGGAATCAAGAACTGGCGGGCTATTGGATAGCAAAAAAAGGACGAGTTGCACCGGTGCAACGAGAAAGGAGCGTTTTATGTGGAAATTTGACACGATTGAGGAACTGAACGCGGCAGCAGCCGCCATAAAGGAGACAGGGGACGCGGCGAAGTTGAAGGAGCTTGCGGCAGACTGCGGACTGGACAAGACAGATGCGGAGGATTACATGGACGGTACGGTAGAGGAATTTGCAACACTGCCGATGGCAGTGAATGCCCGGATTGGCATGGAATCCAAGGAGTTAAAGATAGCCGGAGTTCTGGCAGACTGGAGGGACACACTGCTGGCCGAGTGCACGGAGGATCAGGAGCTTTGCAAGGGTGCCCTCCGCATAACCAAAACATTGAAAGGCTATATGGCAGCAGTCATACGCTTTTCCTTCGGAAATAAGGTACAGGTGAGCAATGAGATCGTCAAAGTAACAAAGGTGCTGCATGACGGCAAAGAGGAGCAGCTGAGAGGTCCGCTATATATGGGCGTGCCTAATAAAGCACAGCTCAGGCAAATTATCAGAGAGTATTACTGCAAGTGAGGTGAGGCGTCATGATAGCCATTAAAGGATTTAATGCAAATCTATCCTGCACAATGGGTCAGGGAACCTATCACTACGAGATAGGGAAAACCTATACCGAGGAGGTTGCAAAATGCGGAGGTGCAGGATTCCACGCGGTGGAGGAGCCGATCGATGTATTGAACTGGTACTCGGGCTCTGGCAGCAGGCATTGTATTGTGGACGCCAGCGGTGACATCCATGAGGTAGGAGACGGTCGGATTGCCTGCACACAGATCACGATCATAAAAGAAATCAGTCTGGTGCAGCTGGGAATGCTGGAATGCAGATGGCTCCAGACACACCCTGCACGGCAATACAGTAACCGCGTCCACCGGGACAAGGGAGACACAAGCGCCGAGAATGACATTATTATCGTCCGCGGAAAGCATCCAAAGGCAGCAGGCGGCATGAATACGGTCTTGTTTTTATGCCGGGAAGCAAAAAAAGGCAGGGAGATCGAGGAGATTGCTGTCTATCAGATAGACGGCAAGACATATCTGCCGGATGTTTATTACCGGACAGATGGGAGGGCGGCAGAATGCGTAAAGATGTGTTGAGGAAACTGCGGGCACTGCCCGCGACAAAGGAAATGATGGAAAAAGCAAAGCATAATACCATCGAAAAGACGGTGACGCATTTTAAAGGCTCATATACCGAGATAAAAAGGATATATGCAGCATTTACGAGGGTGCAGCAGTTAGGTGCCTATATCAAGGTCGCGGTTTTCATGCCGGAATGGATGTACAGGGGAATAAAGACACCCAGATATGAGATATTTGTTAATCCTGAGGGTATGGAGTGGATAACAAGGGAGCTGGATGAGGCGGGGCAGGAAGTGAAATGGTCGACAGCCATGGCTTACAACCTTGTGGGACTGGACTGGTATAGAGTCAGAAGAGAGAGCGAAAAGGGTGTTTACTGCAATAATGACGCACTCCGCACCCTTAATACTCTGACGGTTGCAGGGAAGGGAGACTACCTGAAAAAGGTCAAAGGAATGGATCATCTCGACCGCTGGCAGGAATGTATCCGGGCGGCGAGAATATTGGCCGCCGAGAAAAAAGAACAGGAGCCATGGGACAGGGATATGGCACTGATGCCACAGACAAGCAAAGCCTTTAAAGAGTGGCTGCAAAAAGAAGCCCCCCGAGAAAACCATATTTTTTATCAGTACCGGAGAGGGGGGGCAAAAACCGGCTACTGCCGCCATTGCGACTGTGATGTCTCTTTGACCAAGATCCCGTACCACAGGGAAGAAATGAAATGTCCTAAGTGCGGGCGATCGTCGACACTGATCAGCATCGGCAAAATAAGGGTAATCATGACGCAGAACTCCCCGGCGCAGATCATCCAGCCCATCACGGGCGGATATGTGGTGCGGACCTATGAGGTCAGATATAGAGTGGTGACCCAAAAGTATAGCCAGCCGGAGTATTACATCTACGAGACAACGCGGACACTCTACAGGCAGGGAAGGATCGATATTTATAACTATACTACATACAAAAACAAGTATATCAGATGGTGTCACACGAAAGAGGATACCGGCTATCTCAACTACAGGATTACACCGCCACTGTTGTACAAAGGCAATATGCGCACAGTAAACCGGCTGCTGGATAGCAGTACAGCACTGCCACAGCTGATTCGCGCAGGGAAACGTGTCAAAATCGAACGGTATCTGTATTTTGAAAGGAAGCATCCGGTGGTGGAAATGCTTGCCAAGGCAGGGATGAAAGACGTGGCACTTGCTATAGTCAGATACGAGATAGGGCTGAGTAAATTTGACGAGCGGGAGACAGAGCTTGTAAAGATATTAAAGCTCGACGGCAGCAGATTTAAGCGCTTCCGTCAGATTGGGGCGCAGGCTGAAACACTTGAGTGGTTGCAGCACGAAAAGCAGACAAATACAGTCTGGCCGGACGAAGCGATAGGGTATCTGGCAAAGAATGGCATCATCCCGGACGATATTGCCTTTATTGCAGACAGGATGAGCGTAGTCAAGATATATCACTATCTCGCCCGGCAGGCAGAAAGATCGGACGAGCCACCGGATCAGGTCGTTACCACATGGCGGGACTACCTGAACATGGCGAAGAAAGCCAAAATGATGGTCGATCAGGAAATCATCTATAAGCCCAAGGATTTAAAACGGGCACACGCGGAAGTAATTGAATGGATTGAGAGGGAGGGCATTGAAAAGATCGCCAAGGGCATCCGCCGCAAGTGGCCGAAGGTGGATAAGATTTGCCCGACCCTCAAGATGTACGAGTACAGTGATGATAAATACTGTATCGTTGCCCCGGCTGGAGTGAATGACATTGTAAGGGAGGGAACTATCCTGAGACACTGCATCCACACCTGTGATTATTATCTTGACCGGATCAGCAGGAGGGAGTCATACATACTTTTCCTTCGCTCGGTAAAATCACCCACGGCACCGTGGTACACGCTGGAAGTCGAACCCGCCGGAAATATCAGGGCGAAGCGTACCACAGGCGACAACCAGAACAAGGATCTGAATAAGGCATTACCGTTCCTGCGGAGGTGGCAGAAAGAAATCCAGAAGAGGATAGGCGAAAAGGAAAAACTTTTGGCGGTCGAATCAGACAGGCTCCGTAAGGAGAACTACAAGAACTTGCGTAAAAACCAGAATAGGATATGGCATGGCAAGTTACAGGGACAGCTCCTCGCGGATGTGCTCGAGCAGGACTTTATGGGAGTAATCGGATGATACTATAAAAAATTTAAGGAGGATAACGGCATGGGAGACAACACACCGGAGATAACAGCGCTGGAAAAATACCAGACCTACAAGGCGGGATTTGACATGGCGCTGAACAGAGCAGCTGAAAATTTTGTAGACATCGGCTACCGCCTGAAGGTAGCAAGGGACACGGATGTCCTTGCTGCATCAGGATATAAGACAGTGACGGAGTTTGCGCAGGCGGAATACAACATTGACAAGACGCAGGTGTCGCGCTTTATACACATTAATGACAGGTTTTCCGAGGGCGGTTATAGCGACCGGCTCGAAGAAAAATACCGGAATTTTGGTTATGCAAAGCTGTCGATCATGTTACAGCTGCCGGACGAGATCAACGAGGAGCTGACACCGGACTACAGTAAGACAGAGATAAAGGCAATCAAGGACACGATCGACGAGGAGAGCAAGGTAACAGATATTGAGGTTATGCTCGAGCAGGAGTCGGAGAGTACAGCAGAGCTTGACAGCGACCTAAAAAAGGTGCTGCGGAAATTATGCGAGGAAAACACAGAATTGTACAGCAAACTGTGGGAAGCTGCCCGGCAGCAGGAGTGGGGAGAAAAAAGGGTACAGGAAATCCTCGCTCCGGCCGGAGATGCCATATACGTCGTGAAGTTGGACGGTATTGGCAGGAAACAGCTGATCTTAAAGGATGCGGACAATGGGAACTATGTTGCCCTGTTTGATGTGCGGTCGGGGACGAAGGAACCTCATACATGGGCGGAGTTGCTGGATATTTGTCTGGAGGACACGGCTGGGGACATCTCAGCAAGAGCGGCGTGGGAGGAGCTGTACAAAAAGGAGATGCCAAAGAGCGCGGTTGCACCGGTGCAACCAGAAAAAGCAAAGAAGGAGCCGAGGGTTACAATATCCGCACCAAAGCAGGAAGTGCCGAAGCGGGAAGAACCGGAAGTGATCGACAGGACAGCATGGGAGAGTGACTATAAGCCCGGGGATGTTGTGATAGATGTAATGTCATCCACGGTAGGGATGCTGTTAAGCAAGACAGCAAAGGAGCCTATCTGGCAGTTTAAGCCCACCATGCCCGAGGGAGCCCCATATAACCTGTCGGAAAATTATTTTAAAATCAAACATAAGGAAGGACCGGAAGCCCGGCAGACCGAAGAAATCCCTGCAGTACAGGAAGATATGCCGCTTGAAGGGCAAATGAACGTCGAGGACTATGACGGAGTGGTACCGGAGGCGACCTATGAGGAAATAAAGGAGGACGAAGATGGAGTCAGAACAGCAGGAGATGCTTTGCAATCCGGAGCGGATGCGGGAGCATCTGGAGAGCCGGAGACAGATGCCGCTTGCGATCCTGATGAGGGCGCTGGAGCTGCAGAGGGCGGAGGATGTGAGACAGATCATGGCACAGTAGAGGACGTCTGGATGGAGATCTATAAAAACAACTCAGATCTCACAAAGTACCTGACGGTCTGGGAGGCACAGAGGGAGCTCATGGAGCCGGAGATGATCGGTAAGCTCTATCAGATGTCGGTTGCCATGGCAGCAGGCTTTGAGCGGCTGATGAGGAGAGCAGACAATGGGTAAATCAAAACAGGCTCGAATAAGGGAGTTTAGCCCTAAAGTGCGAGAGCTGATTAAAACAAGAGACCGAGGGTGCTGCATCTTTTGTGCCTGCGAGTACCACATGGAGGACACAAACTGGTACGGCCGCAATATGTTTAGCATCATGCATTATATACCAAGATCAAAAAATGGCATGGGAATCGCTAAAAACGGAGCATTGGGCTGCCAGTGTCACCATGAGATGCTGGATAACGGCAACAAGGGTCGCCGGGCGGAGATGCTGGAGATATTTAAAGACTATTTGCAGAGACAGTACCCGGATGACTGGTCTGAGGACGAGCTGATCTACAGCAAATGGCAGTAAAGTAGCCCTTTTGGGAGGAATTTTGATATACATCACAAGGTAACTCAATGTAAGCCATGTCGAGGGTGCCCCGGAGGGCACCCGGAAAGGAGAAGAGTGAACAAAGCAAACCGTAAAAAGTACAAGCAGACGCAGTACGAGGATCTGATTGCCAGATGCTCACCACAGGCAGCAGCCGTAGGTAATAGAGAGCCGTACTATCTGACCTATCTGCGTAAGCACGGAGACATCAAGCCTCCGGCAAATAATGTATAAATGTACAGACATTATAATAGGAAGAAATGTACAGACAAAAAAGGGAAAAGGGAAATGAAAAGGAAAAACCGACTTGATATCAGGGTCACAGATGATGAGAAGGCAATGATCACACACTGTGCAAGCTGCCTCGGGATGACTCAGACGGATGTAATCATGCAGGGTGTCAAAATCGTTAATGGGTTGATTGAAAAGCACAGAGCGGGAAAGGAGCAACATGATAAGCGAAGAGGGGATCAGGGCGGTCAAGGAAATCAATAAAGAATACTCACGCAGTTACATCATTGAAAAGGATCAGGACTTTACGGAGGCCGTTGCTCGCCTGAAGCGCAGCCGCGTAAACCTCAACGTCCCGATTGTCCCGATAACAAAGGAGCGCAAGGCGCAGAAAGCAATATTGTAGATAAAATAACGGAGGAAAAAATAATGTTAAATGTTTTAAATGCTAGAGAATTGGATGTATTAAATATCCTTTGGAAGTCTGGGAAGCCCATGACTTCTACTGACATCGTGAACGAAATGAGAGGCCTGACGCAGAGCACGGTTATTGCTGTCCTGAGAAAACTTCTTGGGGACAACCTTGTTGAGGTTTGTGGTGTTACGCACAGCGGAAAGGTTTTAAGCCGGACGTACCGCCCGACGGAGCAGTCCAGACAGGAGCTGAAGGATAATTTTTTGAGACTGTATGGAAAGTTTTGCGCAGTGGTGCCCGCGGAGGAGCTTGCGGAGCGGATACTGGAGATTGGCAAAAAGAGTAGCTGTAAATAAGGGCTCCGGTAAATACGGGGCAGGAGTTGAGCTGCCGAGGAAAATTCGGCAGCTCAGCAAATTAGGATTTAACGGAGGTGACAATATGGCCATTAGTAAAACAGGATGTAGTAGAACTATAACTAAAACAGATTTGGATGCCGCATATAAACAGGGATTTTCGGATTGTGCAAAGCACTTAGATGAAATTAAAAGAGGTGCTTTTGTGGCAGGTATAGAAGCGGCTAAGAGCATTGAATGGACAAAAGAATCCGAAGAAATCGAACGGGTATTAAAGGAATGGGGTTACTAACTTAAACTGAAAATTTAAAGGAGGAAGAACATGGAACAGAGATGGATACCGGTGGAGGAAAGACCGCCAGAGGAGCGTGACAGTATATTCGCAAAGTGGAAAGGTACTGCAAAATGGAATCCGGCAATGTTTGAAAAGACATCAGACAAAGTGCTTGTAACAATAAGTGATGTGGGTGGGGGAAAAACCACAAGAACCGCACATACACTTGATGGCAAGTGGAGCTGTGATTTGCTTAAGGCAAATCCTGGTTACAAAGTTATCGCTTGGCTGCCACTGCCGGAGCCGTACCGCGAAGGAACACCGAAGCAGACCAACGCTGACAGGATTCGGAGCATGACGGACGAGGAGTTGGCAGTCAATATGATGTGTCCGAATGAAAATGGGTTAGCCGAAATTGACTGCGATAAAAATGATAATTGTAATTGCTACGAGTGCTTATTAAAGTGGCTCCGGGCGGAAAGCGAGGGCGTATGAACAGAGTAGAGACAACGAAGTTTCTTGGCGAACTACTGAAAAGAGATAGATTTAGGGGCGCGGGGAAGTATTGGGCAAGCGAGGTCAGCATTGACGCATTTACCGCCTCGGGAAAAGGCGGTCGGGTGGATTACATGCAGTTCGAACCGCCGAATCAATCTTCCGTTGGGGCGCTGGAAAAGGGAATCTTCATTTGCTATGAGGTTAAGAGTTGCAAAGAGGACGTATACAGCGGCAATGGCTTAAATTTTTATGGGGAGAAGAATTACATAGTAACCACGATGCAGTGCTACAAGGATATTCTTCCGGACTTAAAGGACTGGACATTTAGTAAACATTTGTGTAAGACAAATCCAGATTCATCCGCACACTACGGCATTATGGTGGCGGTGCCGGTGATGAGGGACAAGTACAGAGAGTTTGAAGAGCCTACGCCGATTTCGGGTGACATCTCATGGAGACTTGAGATCATCCTGCCGTGTACTGTTGGATCGCGCAAAAAGTCATTAACGGAGCTGCTGTTTTGTATGGTGAGGAGTGGGAGGATGAGGAATGAGCAAAGAACTTAAGCCGTGTCCGTTTTGTGGCGGAAAGGCAGTTATACATGTAAATGATGGTGTGCGTGTGATCTGCACAGTATGTGGAGCAACGACACAACCCCTTGTAGACACACATATGCAGGGAAAACCAACTGGGGGAGCAGTTGGAAAAGTGATAGAACTGTGGAACAGGAGGGTGATCGAGGTAGTGAATGGAGGTGGAGTAGATGCGTAAAATAGTCGAAAAGAAAATATTACCGCAGTATTTTGATGATGTTATTCATGGGAAGAAAAAGTTTGAACTGAGAAAAGACGAGGATGATATACAGGTGGGAGATGCAGTCATACTCAGGGAATGGGACGGAGAACAATATACAGGACTCACCACAGGGAGAAATGTTATATATGTCCTGCGGAATGTTCCGGAATACGGCTTATTGCCGGGGTATGTAATCTTTGGATGGGAATAGTCAGATCATAATATACCGGGTGGCAACAAGAGAGCTGCCCGGCAGCAGGATTAGTCTATGACAAAATAATAGCGATAAACTCAACCGCCAAGTCTACGTTTATCGCTCATTGCCTAGAGACAGTATAGCATAGTAACAGTCTCCGGGCAAGCTAAATAAAAGTGGAGGGGGAAGCAGCTATGACGGAGAGGGAAAAGGTAAAAAACAACATCATGATTAAAATGCGGTATCACATGGACGCGGGGACTATGGATATCTTGGCAGCAGTGTTGACACAAGAGCTGTCAGCGGTGGAGATCACCGGCAACACGACACTCCCAGCAACAAGGGACGATACCAACAGTTATATCATGGAGCTCTTCCGCGTGCAAAAAGCGCCCAAATTGTCCGAGCGCACCGTCAGACAGTACATGGATGCAGTGAGACGGTTGATCGATACCGTACAAAAACCGTTGACGGATGTTACGAGCATGGATATCGACAGATACCTTGCAGGACTGCGCAGCTGCAATCAAGAGGTATCAATCAACAACCAGCGCAGGCACATATCTGCTGTATACACATGGATGCGCCGCAGTCACATCGTGCAGGAAAATCCTTGTGAGTCCGTCGATCCGTACAAGGTGCCGCTAAAGCCTATCGATCACATGGAGCCGGAGGAGTCCGAGCAGCTCAAGACGGGATGCTTACACAAGCGAGACCGCGCACTGATCGAAGTACTCCGCAGTACGGCAATGCGTGTCGGTGAGTTGGAAAACGTAAAGGTGCGGGACGTGGACTGGAGACAGGGTCAACTCTTGATTTATGGCGAAAAGACCAGAGCATACCGCCCCGTGTGTCTTGACAGCGTCGCGCTCAAGTACCTCGGCGAGTACATCACCGAGCGGGGAGTATCGCCCAGCAGCCCAGAGCCACTATTTACAACGCTTAAGAGCGGACAGCATGAGGGACTGACAAGAGCGGGCATACGGGCAGCAGTCAAAGGTATAAAACAGCGTGCCAATATGGATCGTCGTGTCTATCCGCACCTTTTCCGGAAAACGACAGCCACCAATATAGTTAAGCGTGGCGGGTCCGTCCATGACGCAGGAGAGTACTTGGGACATAAGGACCGATCGACAGCCGGACAGTACTATGCGTATGTCTCACAGGATCATACAGTGGATATTTTTAACCGGTACGTCGCAACAGTGTAGTTGCACCGGTGCAACAGAGAGGAGTGATATAGTGACAAAGGAGCAGCTGGAGTCTTACAGGAGCAAAAAGGCAGAAATCACCGAACTGACTTACAAGGTGCAACACTTGGGAGATAATGATGCCATGGTAGGCAATGACGTCATTATGGATTACAGGAGTGGATATCCGGTGCCGCAGTCTGTTGTAGGTGTGGATTTGGATAAGTACCACCGGCTGAAGGCAAGATACAAAAACAGGATAGCAAAATTAGAAGAGGAATGCGAACAGATAGAGACGTATATAGAGGACATCGAGGATAGCATAACTCGTAGGATATTTCGGATGTACTACATAGACGGATTAAGTCAGAAATGTGTAGCAAAAGCAGTAAGCCTTGACAGGAGTAGCGTGAGTAGAAAAATTGATCAGTTTTTCAAAGTTGCACACAATTCACAGAATGCACCGTTATAATAATACTTGAGAGACCAGCAAGAGGTGGCACACGGCAGCAGTCGTATGCCACCTCTTTGCAATGACATAGGAGCATGAGGTGGAAAAAGCAGAGGTCGGAGAATGGGTGAGAAGCCTGATATCCAAAAATGAGTTGTACAGGTTTTATACATCCGCAGAATGGGAGAGACTTGCGGCAAAGGCAAGGGATCAGCAACACAACGAGTGCCAGAGGTGCAAGGCAAATGGCTTTTACAGTCCGTGTGAGGCAGTGCATCATATTAAGTATGTTAAGCGCAGACCGGATCTTGCGCTGGATATTGGTAATCTGGAATGTTTATGCAGGGAGTGCCACGAAACGGAGCACGGTCGTAATAGCAAACCATTGACGCCCGAACGTTGGTGACCCCCCCGGTAAAAAAAACGCAAAATTCTCAGCACCCCACCTACCGCCCATACCCCTGACATCGGAGAGCCTCGCGCGCGTGAGGAAAAAAATAGAGAGGAGGGACGCGAGTGGAGAAGAAAACAGCAGTCAATAAAAAGACAATAAGGGAAAGTCTGGAAAAGCAGTTAGCCAGCCGCGGCGCAGATAATCCGCACTTTCTCTCCCTCGTAGATGACTATATTTTTATGTTCGGTCAGGTAAGGGAAATGAAAGCGGACATACGCAAAAATGGGCGAACAATTCCGGCGGTTTCTGCGGCCGGAAAGGAGTATGAGAAAGAAAATCCGGCAGTAAAAAATATTGTTTTATATAACCGGCAAATGCTGGCGATTCTGAAAGAGCTTAACCTGAAAACGGATATGTGTTATGACGACGATGATGAGCTGTAAAGAAATAACCGAATATTTGCAGATGGTTGAAAAAGAAGAATATCCGGTATGCCGAGAACAAAAGCTACTGGCAAAGATGATTAGGAGGATTAATCAGGACGAAAATTTGCGGGTGGACACAGAGCAGCTTGAAAAATATATGCAGTTACAAAAATATTTTCCGTTCGAACTGTTTCCGTGGGAAAAGTTTGTTTTTGCTCTACATAATTGCGTATATGATGGGGAAAATCAGTTACGATTCCCAGAGATGCTGATTCTGGTAGGCCGCGGAGCCGGGAAAAACGGCTATCTGTCATTTGAGGACTTTGCCTTATTGACACCCACAAATAATGTCCGGGGCTATGATATTTATATTTTTGCCAACAGCGAGGAACAGGCAAAAACAAGTTTTGATGATATCTATACCATGCTTGAAGACAACAAGCAGAAAATGAGCAAACACTTTAGCTGGACGAAAGAACTGATTACAAATAAAAAGACCAGATCAAAGTTACAGTTCCAGACGTCAAATGCCAATACTAAAGATGGACGCAGACCCGGAAAGGTGGATTTTGATGAGTATCACCAGTACGAAGATTACAAAATGATAACAGTGGCGCGTACTGGGTTGGGAAAGAAAGAGCATCCGAGAGTCACGATCATGACGACTAACGGGGATGTCAGGGATGGTCCACTGGATCACATAATTGGACGAGCTGAAAGCATACTGAAAGGCGAGGTACCGGATAACGGGCTTCTGCCTTTTATTTGTTGGCTGGATGACAAGAAGGAGGTAGATATCCAGGCAAACTGGCATAAAGCAAATCCATCACTCCGATATCTTCCGACGCTGTTGAAAGAGATGCAGCGTGAATACGCTGATTATAAGCTGGATCAGTTCGGCAACAGCGCATTTATGACAAAAAGGATGAACCGACCGGCGGGAAATGCGGAAGCTGAAGTAACATCATGGGAAAACATTGTTGCGGCATGTGGAGAAGTAATTGATCTGACAGGATATACCTGTGTGGCGGGTATCGACTATGCCAGCACACAGGACTTTGTGGCAGCAGGACTGTTGTTTGAGGTGGCTGGCATATGGTACTGGATTACGCATACATGGGTATGCAAACAAAGTAAGACGCTTTGCCGGGTAAAATTTCCGATCGAGGATGCAGAGCAAAAGGGGTTGCTGACTATCGTGGATGAGGTGGAGATACCGCCGTCAATGCCTGCAGAATGGCTGAGTGACAAGATGGAGATGTACGACATCAGAGGTCTTGCGATAGACAAGTTTCGGTACACCCTATTGGCTAAAGCCTTAAAAGAGGTTGGTTTTGATACGGAAAAGGACGGAAAAAACAACGTTAAGCTGATTAGACCGTCAAATATCATGGAAACAGCACCATTAATAACGAGCAAATTTGCGACACATAGTATCTGTTGGGGTGATAATCCACTGATGCGCTGGTATACAGGTAACGCAAAGCAGATTATTGATGCAAAAGGGAATATCACATACGGAAAGCAGGAGCCCAAGAGCCGGAAAACAGATGGGTTTATGGCATTTGTGTCGGCAGCATGCAGAATTACAGAAATACAAGGTATGAACGATGAGACAGACGTGATCTTTGATGAGGTTTATACCTACTAAGGGAGGCAGTCGGATGTCAAGTTTTGCAAATTTCCTCTCAAATCTTTTTGGGAGAGCAAAAGCGGAGGCGGTGAAGAGCGAAAACTATAGACCGGAAAACAGTGAGGTGCTGGAGATTGAGAGGGTGGCGATCCAAACAGCGGTACGATTGATTGCAGTAGTGGTGGCACAGTGCGATTTTCGGACCTTTGTGGGAGGAGAGGAGAAAAAGTATGAGGAATACTACCTGTGGAACTATGAACCGAACAGAAATCAGAACAGCACACAGTTTCTATCAGAGCTGATAGAAACACTGGTCTACAACAATGAGGTGCTGGTCGTGGAGAAATGTGGGCAGTTATTTGTAGCAGACAGCTATGGAATGACAGAGGATGGAACCAGAGAGATCATTTTTGAGGGAATCAGAGTAGGGAATGAGAATCTGGGGAACAGGAGAGCAAGAGAAGTGATTTATTTAAAGCTCTCAAACACCAACATCCGTCCTTTGTTGTCAAATGTCTGCAGGCAGTACGAGGACATCATGACAAAGGCGATGGAGAGCTATGAGAAAGCAAATGCTGAGAAAGGCATCCTGAACATTGATGCAAGCAAAAAGGGGAAAATTGGCTACGACGAAATAAAGACCGACTTACTTGATAAACGTTTTAAGGCTTTCTTCAGTAACAAGAACTCTGTTTTACCATTGTATGATGGATTTTCGTACACACCTCATACACACGCTGTCAGAAATGTATCGGAAATAAATGATATTAAGAGCATGACGGACGAAGTGTATAACCGCGTCGGACAGGCTTTTGGGATACCGCCGTCACTGCTCAGAGGACAAGTGGAGCAGACAGAGGACAACACGGACAATTTCATGCTTTTTGCCATCCGCCCAATCACGAACATGCTGCAGGAAGAGATTACGCGGAAACGATGTGGGAGAGACGGGATCGACAAAGGATATTATATCGTTGTGGATGCCTCAAATGTTGAAATCGGAGGAATATTTAAAGCGGCTGAAAAGATTGATAAGCTGATCGGCTGCGGAGTGTACAGCATTGACGAGGTAAGAGGCAAGATAGGTGAGCCACTGTTGGGGACGGAGGAGGCTCAGAGACATTATGTAACAAAAAATTATGAGCAAATTGGAACGGAGGAAAAAAAGTAATGAAGCAGGGGGAGAAAACAAAATATTTTGCGACCGACCAGCATGAGGACGTGCTGGAAATTGTGATTTACGGAGATATCACATCGTGGGAATGGTTAGACTCGGATGTATCAAGCTACACGCTGTCTAAGTTGATTACCGAGACTGATGCGGCACACATCAGGGTCAGAATTAACAGCTACGGCGGCGAAGTGGCGGAAGGACTTGCAATTTACAATGCATTAAAAAATCATAAGGCACAGATCACTACGGTATGTGATGGGTTTGCCTGCTCCGCTGCAAGCGTCGTATTTATGGCGGGTGACACAAGGTTGATGAATCCTGCAAGTCTGCTGATGATACATAATGCATGGTCAAGCGCGAGCGGCAATGCAAAAGAGCTCCGCAAAAAGGCGGATGAACTGGAACTGATATCGCAGACAACGTCAAATATCTATAAAGCGGCGGTTAATATCACGGACGAAGAGGTGGAAACCATGTTGGATAATGAGACATGGATCAGCCCGGAGGATGCGGTCAGCAAAGGATTTGCCACCGGTATCATTGAGCAGCCGGATAGCACGACGAAACAGCAGTATGCCGCCCGGAGGACAGTGATGAGCAGGGTATTGGCAGTAAGTACACCACATGGAGAAAAGCCTGAGCGGGTGGAAAATAAAACACCATTTCAGAGGCTTTTTGATAAATTCAACATCACAGGAGGAGAAGAAGGATGAAATCAAAGGATTTGGAAAAAAAGGCAAGAGAGGAGTTCGGGACAAAGTTTCTGGCGGCAATCCAGACCGGGGATGAAAAAGCAGTGGCAGCAGCAATTGCAGAATATTCCGAGCAGCTGCAGGACGTGCTGATGCAGGAAAGCCGTACCGGCAACACTGATTCGGCGGTGCTGGCCGCAAGAGGTGTGAGAGTCCTGACGAGTCAGGAAGTCAAGTATTACACGGCGATTGCGGACGCAATGAAGGAGCAGAATTCGCAGAATATCAAGCTTGCAATTCAGAACATTGATGTGGCAATGCCGGAAACAATCATTGATGCGGTAATGGAAGATATCGAATCAGAGTTTCCGCTGCTGGAAGAAATCGACTTCCGCAACACGACAGCAATCACAAAGTGGTTTTACAACAAGCAGGGCGTGCAGGAAGCAAAATGGGACATTATCGGTGCAGAGATCGGCAAAGAACTGCAGGGAGACATCGGCAGCATGGATCTGACAATGGCAAAATTGACGGCCTACATGATTATCAGCAAGGATTTTCTGGCGTTGGGTCCTGTATGGCTTGACAGATATATGCGCGCCATCCTCTCCGAAGCGAATGGTCTCGCGCTGGAAAAGGCTATTGTGGATGGAGATGGGCAGAAGTGCCCGATCGGCATGACCAGAGACCTTACCAGCGGAACAACGGATACCGGAGTGACGACCTATAAGCGTAAGAAGGCAACAAAAGTGAAGACCCTCGATCCTAAGACCTATGGAGCAATCCTCCAGAAGCTGACCAAGACACCGACAGGACGCAAGCGCACAATCAAGGGCGTTATCATGGTGGTAAACCCGTCAGACTATATGCTCAAGGTAATGCCTGCCACAACCATTCTGACTCCACAGGGAGTATATGTATCGGATGTATTGCCGTTCCCGACAAAGATCATCCAGAGCGAGGGTATGCCGGAGGGCTATGCATCGGTCGGTATTGCAAAGCGGTACTTTATGGGTATGGGAACCAGCAAAAAAGGATTTATCGACTATGACGATCACCAGCAGTTTCTGGAGGACAATCGTATTTACGCTACTCATCTGCACGGGAACGGTATGCCGCTGGATAACAATGCTTTTGAACTGCTGGATATCACAGAGCTGGAAGCTCCTGTATGCATGGTACAGCTCCAGCAGACAGCAGATGCAACTACAACAACCGAGGACACCACAGGCAAGTAAGTCGGGGTAAGGAGGCAGAATGAAACTGCTTGAACAGCTAAAGCGTTATTTGAATATATCCTATGAGGATCAGGATACGGATGAGATGCTTAAGGATGTACTGGAAAATGGAAAAGCAATTATAAATGACTACGCGGGGACAGAATTAGATTACGAACAGCCCGGACAAGCACGTCAGTTGCTTTTTGATTACTGCCGGTATGCCAGAAGCCATGCGACAGAGATGTTTGAGGTCAATTTCCGCCGGGATCTCATGGGATTACGCGAGTTGACGGAGGTACAATATCATGCGGATCATTACGCCGACAGCCTTTCAGACTTATAATGACGGCATTTGCCAAATATACCGAACCGGGAACATTGCAGTTCCCGGTTTGATGCCGAAAAAGGGCATGGAATTGAAGTACAAAAGGATTCCATTTGAAAAAAGGACGATCGGCGTCAAAAGGCATTATCTGGCAAAACAGGAAAATGTGCAGTTAAGCGAGGTAATCAGGATTCCGGAAAGCGTTGGAATATCCACTCAGGATATATGCAAGATAGGAGACACTCAATATGCCATTGAGCAAATCCAGCGGATCAGAGACGCTATTCCGGCATCCATGGATGTCTCGTTGAGGAGACTGGAGGTAAATTATGACATTGGACGAGTTTGCGAAACTGCTGCTGACGGTAATTCCTGATGTCTATCACTTTGAAGCATTTAAAACAGACGGGAAATATATAGTCTGGCAGGAGACAGGAGCAAATGGCTCTTATGGGTCTAACCGGAGATGCCAAACAGTCCAGTGTGTACAGGTGGATTTTTATACCAACGACGAGCTTGATCCGACGGTGGACAGTCTGAGGATGGCATTGGATAATGACCTGATATGTTTCGAGGAGCAACCGCCGGTATTTGACACGGATACAAAGCAGATCAGGTACATTTTTGAGTGCGAAATCATGGCGGGGTAAAAAAGTGGCGGGAATATCTTATGACGGACTGGACGATTTGCTGAAAGACATTGACAGTATCGCAGACATCCCGGATGAGGTGCTTGATGATATGCTGGATGCGGAGGCTGATGTTGTTGTGCGGGCGCAGAAAGAAGAAATTGCGAGACAGGGACTAATAGACACAGGCGAGTTGCAGAGATCAATCAGCAGAGGGAAAAAATACTCTAAAGACCTCGGACGGAAGATGGATATATATCCACAGGGTACAAGGAAAAACGGAAAAAAAGAAATCAGAAATGCCGAGGTTGGATTCATCCATGAGTTTGGAGCACCGAGGGAGAAGATTCCGGCCAAAAACTGGATGAAGAAAGCTAACGAGGGTTGTGCCGATCAGGCGGTTGAAAGCGCCGCAAATGTTTATGAGCGTTATCTGGAAAAACACAATCTTTAAAAAACAGGAGGGAAAGAAATATGGCAGCATTTGGAGCAAAGTATATCAAATTTGCAGCAATCAAGGGAGAGGAAAAAAACGCGCTCCCGACTTACACAAAACCGGTAGAACTGGGGGGATTGGTTAAGGCAGATCTGTCCCTGTCTCTGGCAAGCGCGGAACAGTATGCGGATGATAGGCTGAGCGAGAGCTTGGAGGAGTTTATCAGCGGAACTCTGGCTGTTGAAGTGGCGGATATGACGGAAAAGATCTCAAGTGCAGTATACGGATCGAACTTTAATGAGGCACAGGAACTGGCAGACAACACTGCAGACAACGCGCCCACAGGGGGCATTGCGTATTATAAAACGCTGCTCCGAAATGGCAAGAAGTGTTATGAGGGTGTTTACTATCCGAAGGTGCGTGCCCAGCAGGTATCTGACAGTGCGCAGACCAAGGGCAGTAGTGCAAGTTTCCAGAACACTCCGGTAACGTTTAAAATTATGGAAGCGCTTAATGGAGACTGGAGAATCCGCAAGGAATTTGAGGACGAAAGCGAAGCAATTGCCTTTGTCGATAAGAAACTTGCAGAGAGTGAAGTCTAACAGGAGAGCGTGACGGATGACAAAGTACAGAGTAGCATCATGCAATGAAAAGAGGCTGTATCTCGCATATACAGCCTCTGCTATGTTTGATATTTATGATGTTTTAAAGGATGGGCAGCAGGTGACGGATGTCCTCGTGGGCACAAAAGACACATTCCCGACATTTTGCAAAGTGGTTGCTATAATGGCAGGCTATGGAGAGAGAATACGGCGCACAGAGGGACATCTTGCCGAGGAGCCGGTATCGGCAGAGAGTCTTATGCTGGTGGATCCGGTGGAATATCTGGAGCTTAAGAGAGAGGCGCTGGCAGCAGTCATGTGTGGATACCACAAGGATATATATGACGAGGATGAGGTAGATGTTGGGCTGGCAGAACTGCAAAAAAAAACAGACCGACAAGAGCACATATAATTAATCTGGCTCTTAATGCTGGTCTGCGGATAGCTGATCTGGACATCCTCTCAGTGGGAACGATCATTGACATCGTTACACTGAGAGGAAAACAGTTTAAGCATACGAATACACAGTAAATTAGGCGGTAGGATCATCCAGCAAAAAATGAACGAACCTATGCCATAACTTGCGAAGTATAAAAAATGCTTCCCTAAAGGCATAGAAGCCGATTACAAGCAAAACAATGCAACTGAACAAAAGAGACATTTTAACACCTCCATATTTATAATATCACTTTACTACAAGAGTAATGCAATGTCAATTAGGAAAGGGTAAAAATGGCAGTCCGAAAAATTAAAACCGTACTGGAAATCGGGGGAGAAAAAGAATACAGAGAGGCACTGGCCAGAGCGAACGCGGAGCTGCGGAATCAAAAAAGTGCCTTGTCCCTGTTAGCAAAGGAATATGATGGGCAGGCAAACAGAGAGGATGTGCTGAGGAAGAAGGTAGACTTACTTACCAAGGCAAAGGAAGCCCAGAATAAAGTGGTTTCTGCGGCCAAGGACGGACTGGCGAATGCGCAGGTAGAATACGACCGTTATACAAAACAGATAGAAGCATCCGCGGAAAAAATTGCGAAAGCAAATATCCGGATGGAGGAATTGAAGGAATCCATTGGGGACACGACAGAGGAACAGGAGAAGCTAAAACAGGAACTTGCAGAATACCAGCAGGAGCTGGATAACTATACATCAAAGCAGAATCTTGCCGGCGAGAGTGTTCGGGAGTGGCAGAAGCAGCAGAATACAGCAGAAACAGCTCTTAACAGGTTATCCACACAGTTAATACAGAACCGGCAATATCTGGACGAGGCAGAAAAAAGCACAGATCACTGTGCAAACAGTATTGACGAGTACGGGAAAAAGGTACGGAGTGCGTCAACAGACCAGAAAGAATTTAATGAAAAAAGTAAGAGATCGCAGGATGCAATCTATGGGATTGCATCTGCACTTGCTTCCGCAGGCATCAAAAGAACAGTGGAAGAAATTGCGAATGTGTTGAATGCCTGCGCGGATGCTTATACGGAGTTTGAAGTGTCGTTGGCAAAAGTGGGAACTATCGCCGACACTACTGTCGTTCCACTGGACGAAATGAAACGACAGATACTGGATTTGTCAAATGCAACGGGCAAATCAGTGAATGACCTGTCTGAATCGGTATACAATGCGATTTCCGCATCGGTCGACACGGCAAGGGCGACCGAATTTGTACTACAGGCAACCAAGCTGGCAACAGGTGGATTCACAAACGAGACAACGGCGGTGGATGTACTGACAACAACCATCAACGCGTATAAATTAAAAATTTCCGAAGCAGCAAAAATTTCCGACTATTTGATCACTACACAGAACTTAGGTAAAACATCGGTTGATGAGCTGGCATCATCGATCGGCAAGGTTATTCCAATCGCCGCGGCATACAATGTGCGGATGGATCAGCTGTCAACCTGCTATGCTGTGCTGACAGCAAATGGTATCGCCACAGCAGAAACGACGACATATCTTAAAGCAATGCTGAATGAGTTAGGGGACAGCGGCAGTACAGTGTCGAAGGTACTGACGAATGAGACAGGATATTCGTTCGCGGACCTCATGAAAAAGGGTGAAACACTTGGCGATATCATGAAGGTGCTGGGAGACAGTGTAGGCGGAAATGCAGGAGCATTTAATGAGTTGTGGAGCAGTTCGGAAGCTGGAATTGGTGCGCTGACTCTGCTGAACGCAGGAACGGAAAAATACACAGAGGTTCTGCAGCAGATGGAGAGTTGCACCGGTGCAACAGAGAGCGCTTACCAGAAAATGACGGATACGGCGCAGATGGCTAACGACAGGATGACCAACGCATTTGAAAATCTGAAAATTACGGTTGGTGAGCAGCTCAAGCCGAGTCTGGAGGAGGTATACAGCACAGGAGGGGATGTGCTGACATGGGCAAACGAATTTATCGCAAAAAACGAGTGGCTTGTTCCTGTACTTGAAGCGGTTGCAATAACACTAGGTGCAGTTGCTGCGGGGACGGCCGCTGTCATCGCGGTTACAAAGATATTAATTCCGCTGATAATTGAGCTCAAGGGTACATTAGGTGTTATGACACTTATTTCGGCGGCAGTGGGGGCGTTGATAGCCGCCTATATTACATTACGAAATATAGGTGAGGAAGCAAAAGAAGAATGGAAACAAGAGGTTGAGCAGGTAAGGAACCTGACAGAAGAGATCAAAAATAATACGGCAGCGTATCAGGAGAATCGTGCGGCAATAGAAGAAACGCAGAGCAATACGGCGCAAATGACGCAGAGCCTGAAAGATCTTTTAGCCATTGAAAATAAAACAGAGACCGAGCGAGCGGCAATCCTCAAGATTGTTGAGCAGCTCAATGATGCAATCCCGGGTTTGAACTTAAAGTATGATGCCGAGGCGGATGCTATTAATTATACGACAAAAGAGTTGCAAAAGCTCGCGGATGCGGAATATGCGAGACAGCAATATGCAACCGCACAGGAGAGCTGGACGGAGGCATATACCAGACAGGCAGAGGCAGCAGAGAAGCTGGCGGAAATGCAGCATAAACTAGCGGATGCGCAGGAGGAAGTAGCGGAACTACAGGAGCTGCAAGCAGCACAGACACAAGAACTTACGTCAAATGCCGCTGAGCTGGGAAGAACTTATCCTCAGGCATGGCAGGATACAGGACTTAAACTGGCAGAGGCGCAGGAAAAAGCAAATGCCTTGACAGAGAGCGTCGTAGCGCTGGAGCAGGAGATGGCTGCCAGCAATGGGGTAATGGCGGCAGCACAGACGCAGATTAACTTGTATGCTATTGAGACAGCTAATCTGCTTCCAGCGCAGCAGGCCGAGATTGATGCCATGATGGCAGAGGCGGAGTATCTGCGGGGCAATGCAACGCTGTACGCCGAAAAGATTGCACAGATTGCGGAGGTTGCAGGTGCATATAACGAGTATACCACTTCATTGACCAGCAATCTCAATGAGGTAATGGCGAATATTGACCAGTTGCAACAGGAGTATATTGAGAGCTATAACACGGCTTACGAAAACATTCAAGGGCAGATCGACCTGTTTGCGGAAATGAAAACAGAAACCGATGAGACAATCACCGGGATGATTAAAAATCTGGAGTCACAGGAGGAATACCTGAACCAATATGCTGAAAACATTAAAAAGGCGATGGAGTACGGCATTGACGAAGGACTACTCGAAAAATTATCAGACGGCTCGGAGGAATCCGCAAAGTATCTACAGGCTATTGTCAATGACGGCGGCAAACATATCGAGGAGCTAAATGAGCAGTTAAGCAGAGTCGAGGAGGGGAAACAGAACTTTGCGGATACTGTCGCCAGTATGCAGACAGATTACGATGAAAAAATGCAGGAAATGGTGACGTTGGCAGAGGAGGCCGCAGCAGAGCTGGATATGTATCAGCAGGCATACACATCGACAACTAATACCCTGCAGGGGGCAATCAACGGAGCAGAGGACAAGAAGGCTAATGTCAAAGGGAAGTTTGTAGAAATTACAGATGCGGAAGAAGAGGCGGTCAGAGAGATGAATCAGTATAATGCGGCATATTCCTCTGCGATGAATACCATGCAAGGCATCATTGACGGTGTAAATAGCCGTTGGAGTGAGGTGGTGAAGCTCCATGAGCAATTAGGAGCCGCAGCGAACGCGGCATATAACCGGGGACAGGATGCACACTCGCCATCGAAAAAGTTTGAAAAATCGGCGCAATATTCGGCGGACGGAGTGATTGAAGGTATTAAAAAGAACGAACAAAAAGTAACGGAGGCGTATAAAAAAATGGCATCCGAGTCCGTCAAGACATACAAGTCGGAGATGGACAGACTGTCGGACGACATAGTACCGATCCGCGACGCGGAACTGTCAGCGACAAGTTCGCTGGCTGATGCCTCCAGAACGGAACAGCGATCTGATAACGTCAAAGGGATACTCCGGGAAATGCTCGACATCCAGAAAGAGAATACCGCGAGTCAGACGGGAGAATCAAAGACAGAAATCAATATTTACCAGCCGGTAAAGACTCCGAGCGAGATGATGAGAGCTGTGCGGCTGGAGCAACAATTAAAATTGGCGAGGGAAATCTGATGTACATTAAAATAATCAGACAGGATCAAAAGCAATTTGAACTAGGCGGATCAATCCGTGATGATGCCGGCTGGGGAATTACTAAGATATCGGGCATAGGGGAGTGTCGGAATGTGCTGGATACGGTTGTGCCGGCAGTCAGGGATGGCGTTGACATCACCCATGAGAGGGTGGACGTGAGACACATTGATATTACGGCCAGCGTGAAAAAGAGGAGAGAGGGCGCGACGGAACGAAGACGCGCACTCTCCTTTTTTAACCCCAAGTATGGCTACACTGTTTACATTACAAAGGATGATGAAACAAGATGGATACCTGCGCGAATTGAACAGTTTCAGAGTCCAGAACAAAAAGTGGAAAACCATGTATCGCTGATTCTGTCTCTGATATGCCCAGATCCGTTTTTTTACTCACTGGATAACTACGGGAAGAATATTGCGGCAATAACCGGGTGTTTCGGGTTCCCGTATATCTCACCGATTTCAAAAGGATTTCGGGTTGGTGTATATAATTTTGCAAAACAGGTAGAAATAGAAAATTTGGGAGATGTCAGCACCTATGCCAAGGTGATTATCAAGGCGGATGGTATTGTGGTCAACCCAAAGATCATGCAAAACGGAGAGTTTATCAGATTAATCGATCAGCTGTCGGCCGGAGATGAGGTCGAGATTGATATGGTGAACAATACCGTAAAAAAGAATGGGAACAACTGTATCGCAAAAATAGACCGCAGATCTTCCTTTTCTGGCATGGAGATACGGATGGGTAATAATGAGATTGCGTTTGACGCAGATAATGGGGACACCAACATGACGGTTACGGTGTACTACTATCATCGATATACAGGAGTGTGAGCAAATGGAGATCCGAGCACTAGACGCGAACTTTATACCAGTAGGACCGACAGCCCTGAGACATTTTGACCTGACATGGGATCGGAAATATTACGAAGTTGGAATATTTTCGATGCAGATTCGGGCGCGGGACTACGCATCAGAAATGCAATATATTTACACGCCGGAAAGACCGGAAATCGGCATGATCCAGAAAGTGGAATACAGTGATGAGGATCAAATGGTATTACTGAGAGGCTTTTTTTATGAAGGAAAACTTGCGGACAAGATCGTATATCCGACGTTTGCAAAGTATGGAACCAGAGCGGCATTTGTGGCGGCGGCAGTAGAAAAATACAAAGCAGATATACCCAAAATACGAATTGCCGGGTATGATGCCACGGGTGAAAAGATCCAGAAACAGGAAACAGGAGTCACACTGGAGGAAATGGCTCATAGCACGCTGCGGGTAGAAAACAAAACATACCGTTGTAGATATGATTTTGAGCAGGATGTTATTTTATTTGAAATATACGCGGGTGTGGATCGGACACAGTCACAGACGCGGAATAACTTCGTTACTTTTTCAAAAGGCTTTCGCAATATTAAAAATGTGAGAGTGCAGGAGGACTGCAGCGATTACAAAAACTATTTTTTAATTGCAGGGAGCGGAGAAGGGGATGAGCGTATTTGTGAGATCCTCGATCTGAGCGGAGGGAGCTACAGGCAGGAGCTGTTTATTGATTACAAGGGTGAGGTCTACGACGAGAAGAAGCAGACTCTTGATGAGTACAAGGAGATACTCCGGCAGAAGGGAATCGAAAAAGCACAAAACTATGTAAGTATACATAATATTGAATTCGATGCTGATGCAAATGGCGGAGCAAAATACCTTGAGGATTATGATCTGGGGGATAAATGTGACATATTGGTCGAGCCGATTCAGAGAGCTTATGAAGCAAGGATTATTGAAGTGTTGGAAACGTGGAGTAACGGAGAGCATCGAACGACACTGACATTTGGGGACAAGATTCCGACAATATATGACAAAGTGAGGGTAAAGTGATGAAAAGTTTTCCGTTTGATTCAGAAGTGACTTATGACGAGGATGGTATGCCGCAGTATGACAGGGGCAGCAGGAGTGCGGATTTGCGAGAATATCTCAGTCTGCTGTATTCGGACGGGGTGTTTTCTACCCCGTCAACTGGTTTACAGGTGACAGCAGCGACGCAGGAGATGAGTGTAACAGTGCTGCCAGGTAACATAAACATACAGGGTGCACTCGGAATCGAGGATACGTCAAGGACAATGGTGTTCGAGGCAGCGGGTAAAAATTATGACAGAATTGATGCGGTTGTAGCCAGACTCAATACAAATCATGACTACCGCAAGATTGATCTGTATGTGATTAAGGGGACAGAGGCAGCTACACCGACAGCACCGGCACTGACCAGAATGGGCGGCATCTATGAGTTAAGACTTGCAAATGTATTTATCGCCAAAAACACTACGAACATTTCGGGCGAGAGGATAACAGATACACGTTTATTAAAGGAAGAATGCGGGGTTGTAGTGGCTAATCCTCAGGCGGTGGATACAACCTCAATCTTTACGCAGTATCAGAGTGCTCTGGATAAATATATGTGTTTCGTGCAGGAATGTATTGACGGCACAACAGAGGCGAAGATAAAAGCCGAGATCAGTGAGGTAAAGGGGAAGCTGCCGTTGGCGCTGACGCAGGCAGAATATGATGCCCTATCGGAAGCAGCGAAGAAAAATGGCAGACTTTATGTCATAGTGGGGTGAAAGTATGGGAGATTTATGTGCAAAGGCAGTTAAACCCAAGCTGTACATAATGGGGGAAAAGGCAAAAAAAGCCTACTGTATGGGTGAGCAGGTCTGGAGTGCCGGAAATATTGTCACCTATAAGGTGGATAGCGGTGTGACGTATCAGGAGGAGGTTGATAGTGACGCATCCTGTCTGGCACCAAAGACATTTACCCCTGCAAAATCCGGTTGGACCTTTGTGGGATGGAGAGAGGATGCCACAGCGGCGGGATCGGTGTTTGCAAGTAAGGTTATGGGCGACGAGCCGGTTACTCTTTACGCAGTATTTGAGCAAGCAGTGACGCTGACATATTATAACGGATCAGCTACGCCGACTACCGCCACAAAGACGAGGTATTACAACAACGGCAATGTGGCAAATCCTACAGTGACTCTGACGCAGGCAGCTATATCCGGATGGACAACTAGGGGATGGAGTACGGATGCGGCCGGCAATGCCGAAGCAGTATACGCAAATGGTGCAACCGTTACGTTGACGGGCAGCCTTACTTTGTATGGTTTGTATTATCAAACAATCACAGTGACACTGGTTACACCAAACGGCACAACATATCCCAGCGGTACGCGATACTATAACAGCTTCGACAGCATGGTCAACCCGACATTCGCGCCGGTGGTACCTGCCGCGTCTGGCTGGACAATAAGGGGGTGGAGTACAAGTAATCAAGGTAATGCAGATATTACTTACAGCAGCGGCGTTGCATTTGCTTGTACTGGCAATATTACGCTTTACAGTCTGTATTACAGGACATTGTATCTGCACTACGACGGCAACGGAGCAACGGGAGGAGCTGTCGGTGCTCAAAGCGGTACCCAATACTGGGCACCGGCCGGGACTGTTAATCCGACTTTGCAGTTACAGGCGTGCGGCTTCAGCCGTACAAATTATGCATTTACCGGGTGGGATTATGGTGCGCCCGGGACAGTAGTAACATTAACGGATAGCATCACGGTATCTGCTCAATGGGTACAGTCCGTGTACACATATGCATATACCGGCGGGATGCAGAGTTTTACGGCTCCCGTCAGCGGCAAATATTTGTTACAGGTATGGGGGGCTGAAGGAGGTATCAGTGATCGTCATGATAAACCGGGGGTGCCCGGCAAAGGCGGGTACGGAGCTGGCTATGTCACACTGACGCAAGGGCAGATCATTTATATTTGTGTAGGTGAGTCGGGAAATAGTGCTAGATGGAATAGTGCAGGTGCCTATAACGGTGGAGGTGTATCTTATGACTCGCCCGGCGGAGGTGCAACCCATATTGGCACAAGAAGTGGCACGTTGGTAGAATATGGGAACACTAACGGATTATTTATTGCTGCCGGCGGCGGAGGCGGTGCAGGATGGGGCGACCGTACCCATGATCCAAACGGAGGTGCATTAGGTATGGCATTTAGAGCTGGCGATGGAGGAGGTGCATCAGGTGGAGATGGTTATGGATACCACTATGCTGACGCTGTTGATTGCGGTCGCGGAGGCACACAGACTGCCGGAGGTATATCAGGTAATACCCTTGGTAGTGGCGTTTTTGGCCGTGGAGGAGATTATCCTATTGATTATAATTACCCCGCTGGCGGTGGCGGTCTTTACGGTGGAGGCAGCGGAGATGAGGCTTCCTCCGAGGATGAATTCTGGCGTGGCGGTGCTGGCGGTGGCTCTGGGTATATCGGAGGCGTGTCTGACGGCAGCTGGTCAAACGGGCAGCGGACGGGTGATGGATGTGCTCAAATCACTCTAATAGCATAAGAAAGGAGGGGGAGACCATGACGCAGGAAGAGATTGCAGTCACCCTTGCAAAGCACGAGAATCGTATCCGGGTGTCAGAGCACCGGCTTGAGGATCTGGAGGAGCGCGAAAAGGCGAATCAGGAATTGGCTCTGTCTGTGCAGAAGCTCGCCATATCGGTAGAGCAGATGTGTAAGGAGCTGACCTTGCAGGGGCAGCGGCTGGCAAAGCTGGAAGCCGAACCGGGCGACAGGTGGCGGGATGTCACAAAGCAGATTATCACACTGATTGTGGCAGCAGTAACAAGTTTTGTAATCGGTAAATTCATTTAATAAGGAGGAAACAGGTATGAAGAATTGGAAGAACTGGATCAAGGCAGCAGGGGTAAGAGCAGTAAAGACGGTGGCACAGACTGCCGTTGCAACAATCGGCACGGCGGCGGTAATGGGAGACGTCAACTGGGTAATGGTGGCATCGGCATCCGTGCTTGCGGGTGTGCTGTCGATGTTGACAAGTGTCGCCGGGTTGCCCGAGGTAGAGGAGGCAGATTATGAGTAATAGCCCATTGGTTACATACACACGAATCAGCCCCAACCGGACAAGCCCTCGAAATCATAAGATTGATACCATCACGATCCACTGCTATGTAGGACAGGTGACCGCGAAAACCGGTTGTAATGGTAGACGTTTTACGATATACAACCCAATCTCCGGCGCATCCTGTAACTATGTGGTCGGATATGACGGCAGTATTGGATTGTGTGTGCCGGAGTCTGACCGGTCATGGTGTAGCAGCAATAAGGCAAACGATCACAGAGCAATCACAATCGAGGTTGCGTGTGAGCCGGTGCACCCTTACAAGGTGACAGATGCAGCAATGGCCGCGCTGATCGTTCTGGTGGCAGACATCTGCCGCCGGAACGACATCGCGGAGCTTAAGTGGAGGGGAGACAAGACCTTGATCGGTCAGACTGACAAGCAAAACATGACCGTGCATCGGTGGTTTAAAAACAAGGCTTGTCCCGGTGATTATCTGTACGGCAAGCACAGCTACATTGCGGCAGAGGTCAATAAGAGACTTGGCAATGCACAGACAGCAGATACACCCGATCCGTTTGCCCCGGCGCTGCCTTACAGGGTGCGGATCACTGCATCCAGCCTTAATGTGAGGCGGCTTGGCAGCACAAAGTCCGAGGTGGTTGCAACAGTCCGAAGGAACGAGGTATATACCATCACGGCGGAGTGTGACGGGTGGGGCAGATTAAAGTCCGGTGCCGGATGGATATACCTTAAGTATACGGCAAAGGTGTAAAACAGCCGGATGGAGAGATCACCGCAAAGGGCAGAACGTGGCGGGCGATGCTGGGGATGTAAGTTGCACCGGTGCAACAAGGAGGATTGAATTTTGAAAGCAGGAGCTACATATAAACTGGTGGTGTCAGTCAATGCTGACGCCATCAGTATAGACAAGATGATAATTACTCTCAAGGGACAGAAATCTGATAAAATACAGAAAATCTATCCCGGGGAGGTGGAGCTTAAGGACGGACGATGGCGCGTTCCGTTGACGCAGGAGGACACTGCATCGCTTGCGGGGCAATATATCGACATTGAAGCCCAGATTAATTATAGTAATAAATCCGTAGCCAAGACAACGCTCAAGAGTATCTATATAGCGCCGACCCTTGCAACGGAATTCGTGGACGGCAGTACCCCGGATGACCGGGATACAACAGATGTGAACCTTGAGATAATCGGAGAGGTTGTTGAGGTTGGTCGATCAATATCGACAGATACCGCGGAAACGACCTACGCCCGGAAATATCCGCTTGGCGCGGCATATTTTAATTATACCGAGTATTTTGTAGGTAAGGACATGGAAGAGTCTGCCCGGAAATTGGCAAAATATGATCTGATCTGTTGCGAGGGAGCAATCAGCAAGTGGACTGACAGCACCAAGAGACAGGATGAACTTGCGCTCGTGCAGCTTGTCCGGGAGCACAATCCGAACGTAAAGTTTTTTCGTTACATCTCGGTCAATTCCAAGTATGATAGTGCGCAGGATAAGCGCATACCTATCAACAAAAAGGATATGTATCAGCAAATCAGAGCTACGTTGCATATGGGCGGAACATGGACTACAGCGACGGACAGCGACGGCTATGATATTATCACGGGCGGCATCCCGTATGACGGAATCTTCTGGGATGAGTTTGACTCTCATGCCGGAATAACCGAGCTGAACGAAGGTGAAGAGCCGTCATGGGCAAGTGTTGTGGAAAAGCAGAACGATCTGATTGAAGAAGCGAGACGCTTGGGGCTCTGTTCATTTGGAAATGCATGGTATGTAATCGAGATGGTGTCTGGCAAGCCGATGAGCATTGACCCGGTATACAATCCTGATTCGTTGCCGTCCTCTATTGGCGAGGATGATTATCTGCTGGTGGAATCCTGCGAATTTTATCCCAAGGAGCCTATAGACGGTTATGGATATTGGAGCACGGCTGCGTCGGCTTACAAGATTTATAACTATATGCAGAACTACTATCCTACGCAGAAAGCAAAGCTGGTGTCATTTTCCTCGGGCGGCTACAACATGTCGATCGAAGAAAAACAGCGGGCGTTGACATGGATGATCTTTGATACCGTCGCTATGGGAGGACATTATATCTGCTTCGATCAGGGACTGGATTATGAGCTTCCCGACATCCTGCAGCAATTTTACTATAATAATAGAAGCAATGCGAC
>CAKRTS010000023.1 GCA_934402315.1 uncultured Acetatifactor sp.
CCAACTTTTATTCCCAACCAAATTCATTATATCATGTTGGGAATAAAGTTGGGAATAAAAATAAAAAATTTCAAATTATCTTATAAGGTTTCTTCTTTTCCCTTTGCCTTTAGTGGCATAGGCTTTTCTGTATCTCCTCCAGCAACCTTTGCTTTCATCACCTCCAGCTTCGCCTTCAGGGACACTCTTTCTGCAGGTGCATCTGCATACTGTCTGATGCCCTTATCCTGCCCTGTACCCACTGTTTTATACAAAAAAATAACATTGAAGCCGCCCGAAAAGGACGGCTTATTTTTAGGCGTCAAGGTACGGATGATTACCTGCTTACGCTGACACTACCTTCTGCGTCGGGACATCGCTGCTTAACCCGGCAAAGCCCTTCATGGATCTCTGGTATCGCGTCAATAAGGATTTTCCCGAGTATAAGCTACACCTTGTGCCTTTTGAAGATAATCATGAGGGGATTCTCTCTGAAATCGGAAAGCTGGGTGAAAAGTTTGATTTTCTGATCGGTGTCTGTGACTCCAAATCATGGCTGTCACTGTGCTCTTTCCTGCCGCTGGGCAACTACAGAAAAATGATCGCCGTACCACGCGGACACCGGCTCGCGGCAAAGCCGGTGATAGAAATTGAAGATTTATATGGCGAGACCCTGATGATGGTCTGCCGCGGCGATTCCGGCGTCAACGATTTTCTCCGAAATGACATCGAGCAGAATCATCCCCGGATTCACATTGAAGATACACCGCAGTTTTACGATATGTCCGTATTCAACCGCTGTGCCGAGACGGGAAAGGTTCTCCTCACCATCGAGTGCTGGCGCGACGTCCACCCCGGACTTGTCTCCATTCCCGTGAACTGGCAGTACAGCATTCCCTACGGGCTGCTCTACAGCCGGGAGGCACCCGAGGATGTCAGACGGTTTGTGGACGCGGTGGAGAGGCTTTCCGCAGAGCGGATTTCATAGAAGCTTGTTTTCACGCAGATATTCCAGAAAAGCGTCGCATCCCTCGTCGACGTCCCGGTAGGTATCGTCGAATCTCGAAGAATACCACGGATCGGTTATCGATTCATTCCGCCCGCAGAAGGAAAGCAGCAGCCTGATCTTGCCGCCCTGATGTCCGGTCATGCGCTCAATATTGCGGATGTTCATGGCATCCATGCCGATCAGGAAGTCGTAATCGTCATAGTCCGATGCCTTCAGCTGGACTGCCCGCTTTCCCTCGCAGGAAATCCCATGATTCGCCAGCTCCGCCTTCGCCGGCGGATAGACCGGGTTGCCCACGCCGTGCCAGATCTCCTCCGTGCTCGTCGCCGCGGAAGCAATGTAGAACTGGTCGGCTATGCCGAGGTCGCTGACTTTTTTCTTTAAGATGAACTCCGCCATCGGCGAGCGGCAGATGTTGCCGTGGCAGATAAATAGTACTTTGATTTTTCCTTGCATATATTAGTATAACCTACACTAATCGATTTCCCTTGAAAAAAAATCATCGCTTTTTTGGGGAAAAGATATTCCTTTTTTGCTTCTTCCAGTTCTTTGCGTAACCGCAGGCTTTCTTTCATAAGTTCCATTTCATTTGGGCTATCAGGATTTTCTAAGGTTTTTTCTTGACATTCATTGCTGAATTCGCTACACCACTTGGAAATGTTAATCTTGGAAACGCCATATTCCGAGGTGATATTTTTGCATGTACGGTCTTCTTCCTCGTGAAGCCATAGATTCTTTTTCTTGAACTCAGAAGTGTAACTTTGTGGCATAGCAATTACCACTTCTGTCAGACGTATTAGCCACTCCTTTTACAGCATAAGTATAGCACGCCATATTAGATACTTTCTGGCATTTTAACTTCTATCATCCTATTAACTTCTACATTTTTCTCTGTAGTTCTTAATCTGCACGCTATAGCTTGCATACCGCAATCCATACACTCTACAAACTTCCTGTAAAAGAGCGTATCCTTATCTATTATGATCTTCTTAACAGATGGACTGAGTGCGACAAACATATAATAAAACCTATACCCCGATTGCAATAGTGTCTTAACCCTGTCAAGCTGTGCCAATGACCTATCTGAGTAAACTGTCGGAAACACCGTTTCGTCATGATTTGAAATCACCGTCTTGATTTCAATAATTGTGTTCGTATCGCAAATAAATAAATCTGCTTTGTAACCACAAATAAGCTTTTCACCAACAACATTTTTCCGTCTACCCAATAGACTGAAATAACGTCTATGAATCTGTTCCTTAATTACATTGTTTGCCAATGAAAGGTCTAAAAGGGTATAACTATTTCTATATTTTACCGCATATAGAGTATAGTATGTAGAATTTGCATTTTTACCTTTGGGAAGCAATAAAACTTTTTTACCTTCAAGTTTCAAAAAATTTGATAACCTACAAGAGGATGCTACATAACAAAGCTTTTTATCCCCCTTGACCTCCACAATACACCTAAATCGATTCTTTACCTCATAGCAAAAAATGCCATAAGTGTCCGCATTTTCTATCCTCATGGCATTTTCTCCTTAATATTCTTACTCACAAAGAGAACTAATTGAAGGCATTCCTTCATTTTCTATTTTCTCTCCAATTTTTAATAAACCAAACACCATCAGAGCACGTGCATATATGTACGGCGTATCCGTATCTGGATAGAGTGCACGTAACAGCTGTGAAAGCTGACCGCCCTTATCCACAGTACCGATGTTATAATTATTTCCACCGCTATCGGCAACTGCATATTTTGATGGTTCAAATTCATCAAAATAATTTTTGATTGCATATGCCAGTGCAAACCTTGCCGCTGTTATAGCATTCTCAAACTTTCCTGTAGCCACAAGTGCCTCCGCGATATCATTAGATTCCTTAGATAAACGAATATTCACAAGATCCGTCATAGCTTGATCACCTCCTACTGCATCTCAATTTGGGTATTAAAGGATGTATATCTTTGTAATCTATATTCCCTCTTTAATACAGAACCTAAGGTATCTCTCGCTGTCTGTTCATCAATCTCATGAGTATATACTAATAATACAATTTGCTCTGATATTTTCGGCAAAACCTTTGTAATATTCCCTTTATGAGTTGGGTCTAATCTACCAAAAGGTGAATCCATAATGATTGGTCCACGAAGAGGCGCATTCTTATGCAATGCACCTATTAGTGATAAAGCCACCACATGTTCGAAACCTGCAGATCTTAAAGGAACAATTTCTCCAGAACTATGCACCATAAATAGTCCATAATTATCATTAATCTTCAAGCTTGTATAGTCTGGATCATTGCTAATCTGTACAAACAACTCTGTAGCATCCCTTTCCACATCATCCTTCAGTTTGTCTCGATACGATCCGATACCTTCTTCAAAAATACTATTTATCGCCTCACAAAGTTCAACCTTTCGCTTTGCTATTTGAGTTTCAGAATCTGTTGATACCTTATTCAGTTTTTCTTCTAATGCATTCAATGCACTTTCGACTTCTTTAATCTTATCCCTTTCCTGCTGTATCCCATCTTTAAGATTATCTATTTTCTTCAAACAATTTGCTAATTGCCTTACATTATCCTTAGTATCCTTTGAAAGCTCTTCTATATCACCGTGACGTTCCAGTTCCTCTCTTACAGTTTTTCTTTGTCTGGTAGCATCATCTATTTCCACCTCTAAATTGGCTAACTGTGTTTCTAAAAGCTCAAGTACATCTTTTTTACTTTCAGCTTTTATGCTCTGTAAAGTGCCTTTTCGAACCCTCAAAGACTGAAGTACTTTAGCTTCATCTTCAGTTAATCCTCCGAATTCATTTGATGCTACAGTAATTCTCTGAACTAATGTTTCTATTTTGTCATCTGGAATATCTTGATCACATAAATCGCAGTGGTGTTTCATAGCAGCATTCTTCATCTCCCTCATGAAATGATTTGCCACCTTATGAGCACTTTCACGCTCTTCAAGCCTCTTAATCTCCTTATCAACCTCACTCAAGATTATTTCAACCCTACTGCTAACAAGACCCTTCCACGCTTCACCTGTTGCTAAAACAATGTTTGCTAAAATATCATCTCTACGTGCAGTCTTTGCTTCAACGTCTCGATCCAAAGCCTCTAAACTCTTTATTAGTGTAGATACATGCTCACTCTGCTGCGCCTCATCTTCAAACCTTGTCTTATTGCCCAATTCAATGTTTAATGTTTGTCTTAAACGAGTCATTTCTGCAGTATGTTCTTGTTTCTCCGCCTCTAGGGCTGTCATTTGAGCCGCAATTTTCTGTGTTTGCGCATTACTCTGAGCCGTTTTATTCTTTTCTTTCCGGTATTCATCTAATGTAGCTTCCGTATCTATAGCTCCATTTGTAAGTACTGGTACTCCAAGTATCTGCTCAATAGATTCTTTAATAGTGTTTCCGGTCTGCGTACCTTCCATCAAAAGCTCTTCATATTCCTGTAATAATTCTCCATCAAAAAGGAAAAATCTTGACACTTCATTTGGCATAATAAGATTCAGTTCATGTTCTCTTTGATTTGGTGATAAAATGGCTCCCTCTTTTTTCAAAAAAACATGCTCTTCATAATCGTCATTCTTCTGTGGATTGAAAATGCCTTTACGAACCACATATTGTCTTGTTAGTTCATATCGGATTCCATCGTTTATCATTTTCAAAATCACCTTAAAGTCATATTTTCCATCTTTTTTCCCTTCAAGATTTGCTAAACTTGGAAGATCTACATCTGCACCTCTTCTATTTTGATATTTTCCAAAAAGAGCATATCTAATAATATTTAATAGTGTCGTCTTTCCTCTTCCATTATTGCCCCATATAATAGTAACACCATCCGCATCTACAAAGTCTACCGTCTGTGTCCCCTTAAATGGTCCAAAATTTTCAATAACTAAACCAGTAAACTGAAGCCTTGTCATACCTCCTCCAGCTTTACATTTTTCAAGAATTCATCTATGAGCTTCTTAGTATTCTTTCGAGCCTGCGCTCTATCATCTTGTTGTTCAAATTCCGTAGCTACTATTTCTCTGATAAGTGTCTCTGGAATTTCTGGATATTTCGCTTCTCGAATGTTTTCTAAGACACCGATTAATTCTTCAACTTCTACATTACTCTTCTTCATCGTCTTCAATACCTCCTTCTTTAATCGTGTCATATTCTATCTGATAATCAATTGCAATGTTCTTCAAATCCGTAACACATGCAGGATTCTCAGCTCCCTCACCAAAATGAATTGCTCTAGATAATTCCGCCGCAATAATAGATAAACCCTTTTCTTTTTCATCCTCAGCTACCACTGGCACTGTAATCACATCATACAAATGTGCAAATAGCTTTCCTGCTGAATTTCTTAATATTCTTCCTCTACGTTGTATAAATTCTCGCGGATTCTGTGATGATGCCAAAAGTAACGCATCTGTCGTTGAAGGAATATCAACTCCCTCATCCAAGCATTTGATGGAAACTAAGACTCCCCCATTTTGAGAAAAATACTCTAGCGTGGTTTCTCTGTCTCCCTCCATCTCTGCATAATACTCATACGCATCGAAACCAGCTTTCCTTGCTCGTGAGCAAACCGCATTTAACTGCGTAATGTTGTCACAATAAACTATCCACTTCTGTCCTTCTTTGAACCTCTCTTTCAATATCTTTATTGCTATAGGTACCTTCTCCTCAGCATTTTTTACTATTCTTGAGCGTCTAATCAGCAATTGTTTTAGCTGGGGATTTGAATTGATATTCAATCTTCCATCCTCTATATTATCCGTTCGCGCCATCAGTTTCCTTATTTCTTCTGTTATCGCATTCCATTCCGCTTGCTCTTTTTGCGTCAGACTAATTCTCTGTGGATAATAAAAATATCTGGTTAGCACACCACTCTTAATCGCATCCTCTAATGTAAATGGTGGTGGTATTAAGCCTCCAAAATAATCAAATAACGACTGCGTACCCTCCTGGTCACCATAACGCCTAGGCGTCGCAGATAAGCCCAATCTTGCACCGGAATTTATTCTTAAAATATTTCTTCGCTTTGGACTACCCATGCGATGCAATTCGTCCGCAACAATCATTAAATGTTCTCCCTGACTAAGCATCCTGATAAAATCATTTGAGCTCGCTGTATCCATCGTAGCAATTATGATTCTATGCGTATCTCTATTTTTACCACTCCATGCCGCAAGCTTGCCAGATTTTTTCCATTCTGAATTGCCGTCACCGCACAAAAAATAAAATATATCTAAGTCTGTTAAGGTGTCACGTAGTTCTTTATTCCATTGCTTTAACAAATCACTTGATGGAACTAATATCAATACCGTTTCATACTTTTTTAATGCATCATTGATTGCGCAAATTGCAGTAAAGGTTTTTCCGCTACCGGTAGCATGTTGAAAGATACCTCTTCTACCATTCTTTTCCCATGCCTCAAGTGCATTAATTTGATGCTTTCTTGGCGTTCTACCATTAGTTTCTGCACTAGGCTTCCACTTTAGTGCCTTGTTCTCCGATACCTTAATCTCATCTAAAAGGTCCTGCCATTTTACACCATCTGTTTTAGCCTTTAAAATTTCCTTTGCTGCAGCGGGGAATCCAAATATTTTAATTCCAGGTATCATATGCTTCCATAATTTATTAAAAAAGCTTGCAGCCTCTTCTACTCTTTCACAATCTCTTTGATCTAACCAATTAGGAAACACATCAACAGATTCAATATTACCATCCTCTGCTAATCCTTTAAAGGTCTCATTCATAGAACCCCTAAAACCGACCATATTTCCCTGTCGATCATGAAAAATTCCCACCTTATCATGAAAAAGCCTTCTTGCAGAAGCCGTTTCTTCTCCAGTCGGAACAGCTATTTTAACATCAACAATTCCTTCTACAACCAAATACGCAAGTAGTTTTGAAGGTGCCGAAAGATTTGGACTATCAAGCATCGCTTCTACTTCTTTAACTATCGCGTTTGTGAGTATTTCATCGCCTCTAGCTGAATAGCCTTGTGAAAGCGCCAATTCATCCGCTTCAGAAATATACGGCGAACAAATAACTCTCATCTTGCCGCCATTTTCCATAAATTCCTTTAAAGCATCCCAAGCGATAATATAAACAGTACTTCCAAAATAGCCTGATATTCTGTCATATCTATCTGCGTTTCTCATACAAGGCAAATAGAAATCATTAGCGATGTCATGCTCTGCTTTGTTATATGAGGTTGCATAGTTTATATCATTCAGAGCCATTTACGTCCTCCAATATTCTACATTTCATTATATTTATTCGTTCTTTAATGGCTTCAAATAGATATTGTGGTCTAGCTGACACTATAATTTCATTATTAGCACGCTTACTACACGCAATTTTTTTATAGGTAGCCATTATTATTGCATCAGACTTTACCTGAATGTTACTACTGAATGATATTTTTTCGTGCATATCAGCATCCCACAAGACAAAAACACCATCAATTCCCTCTTGTGCATATGCTGCCAATATTGGCATTCTTCCGTCCGAATAATCTAATAAAGCTTTCTCTCTTTTCTTTTGACCAGGCAATATAAGCTGAGCTTTATACTCATCAGCAGCACGTCCTCCTGGAGGATTAGTCAAATTAAAAAGGTATGCTCTCAAGCGATATTCTATACCCGAAAGAGTCTCAATATCAATGAGAAGCGGTGCGCTATCCTCCCCACTCGACCATTTCACATATCCATTTAGTCCATTTAAAAAAACCTTATTCAATTCTTGCTTTTTTAATTTTGGAGGCTTATCAGTCACTGGCATTCACCTCCTGATAAGCTTGATTTATCCACTGTCTTGCACTATCTACATATTCTTCCACCACATCAAAGCCTGCAAATCTACGTCCCAAACTCACAGCCACATAGCCTGTTGTTCCACTTCCTAACCACGGATCAACTACCAAATCTCCCTTTTCTGTCACAGCCTTAATATACTTTTCTGGGAGATAAAAGGGTTGCGTTGCTTGATGATTACCAATCCTAGCCGATACCGACCCTGTAATAATATTTTTAGGGAGCGCACCTTTCAGATTAGGCTGTATTTTTTTATTTTTCCTTACGTAGGTATTTCCGTTAGCTCTAGGTTTGTATTCATAGTCTTCATAGGTTTTCACACTATGAGATTCATACGGTCTCCGTATTGCATCCAAATTAATCGTCCACTTTGGTGAAACTGAAAACCACAAATTTTGTTCATATGCGTCCTGGCAAGCAACCCTTAAGCCCGTAGGCACCGGATTCTCTTTAACCCAAATTTCAATATCTACACAATGTAATCCCCATTCTTCTTCCATCTTTATAGCTAACTTTTCCACTACAAGTGATCTTTTAGATGACATTGTAGTTGTGGATTTTTCTCTATTTGCTTTTACATTTATCACAATAAAGCCATCATCCCTAAGCTTCGTTATGGACGCATCAATGAACGGACTGATTTTCTCAATGTATTCGAACGATTTCCAATTGCCATAATCCCGTTCTGCATTTGGATATGGTGGTGAACCGTATACAAGCTTTATTGACTTGTCCGGTAAAGTAAGAATTCCTTGAACTCCATCTCTACAGACAACAGCAAAGCCCTCATCATTGATTTGATTAATCATTCTTTGCTTCCCCCACCTCTATCTTGTTTCTATCCGCCTCTTCTTGCTCTAGTCTCGCAGTAGCTAACTCACAATATTCAGGGTTTGCATCTATTCCTATCCATCGCCTATTATTTTTACTAGCTACAGCCGCTGTCGTACCAGATCCTGAAAACGGATCTAATACAATCTGTCCTTCCAGACTCCCTGATAAAACAAAAAATTCCACCAACTTTTCAGGAAATCGTGCTGGATGCGCTATATTCTTTTCCTTACATAGCTTAATGAAAGTATCATTGCTACTTGTATTTGCCACTTCAATCACGGAGCCTGGATCAGAACCACCATTATCACTCCATATTTTTTCACAATTAAAATTATGTGTACTAGGTCTTGTGTTTTGATTTCTATCTCCTTTACCTTTCCCTTCAAGATATTTTTGCATATCTTTACTGTAAGGTTTTCTAATAGGATCTAGCTCAAATGTCCAATTCTCAGATTTAGCAAGCCAAAAACAATATTCGTGTGATTTCTTGGTGCGGCCGTAGCCGCCTCTTGAATATACATTTGGAGGCGTTGCTGGATTATACCAAATATAATCCCTCACAAGATGAAAACCAACTCGTTTACATAAAGCAACAACTAATTCAAAAACATATAAATGCTGAAAGCCATCAACCACTTTATCATTTATATTCAATATGAAACTTCCATTATCCTTTAAAAGCCTATATATTTGTTTTGCCTTGGGCATGAACCATTCGACATAATCATTTGGATCTATTGAAGACTCTGTTCGACCATAATCTCTTTGATCCGCATATGGTGGAGATGTAATTATCAAATCTATGCTCTTTTCCGGCATACTTTTCATTACTGTTTCACAATCACCAATAATAAATTTATTTTCAAAATCCTTTATCGTACTTTTACGTCTAGCCAACTTAACACCTCTTCTAAAATTTGTATGAGTCTAAATTTCCTTTGTCTCGCTGGAATCTACTAACTACAATCCCATAATGTTAGAGAACTCGAAGTTAAGCGCATTACATATACGCACAAGCACATCCGTGGTTACATTCTCGTTTTTCTTAGCTTTCCATCGAAAATAAACTAATACCTGTTACACCCTTAACTCTTTCTTTTCCATATCTTTATCTAGATATAATTTCTTATGTTTACCCTAGACATCGCATTCTTTCATTTACCTCTCGTATTAGAACTTCTTTGGACAAATTCCGGCAATGAAATTGCAGACAAAATCTACTTTCTCAAAATTATATTATAAGCTTTTTCCGTTTTTTTCAATAGCTGAACAAACATAACTGCAAAAACGTTTTCGCTTTAGTTATCATATCTTCTAACATTCGGCCAATATTTCATCCATCAACTCAACCACCACGTCACACGCATCCTCAAACGCAATGTCCGTTGCATACTCAAAATCTTTCTGATAGTTCTTCCACTGTCTCTGCATTACTTCACTATTTTTAACCGTATCCATAATGCCACGATACTCCTTAACCACCACTGACGAGCCTCGTTTCTCTGTGGTAGCATTCAAGGCCGCCTTCAACGCACCCGGCTCTATGTTTGCATATTGTAGTTTGCCCAATATGTATATATCATAGTAATCTCTTGGTCTGGTATTCTGATCACCTCTGGATATGACTGTTTCCAGTTTTTCTGCCATAATGGTTTCCAAATTATACGCAAGCACCGAAATACTTCTATCCTCCAAGAGAAGCTTGAATTGATACTCTATCTCTTTCGGTGTAATCTTGTCCCCTGTGGTAATATCCAATTTCAACGGAACAGCCATTGGCGGATAATTTGCAGACAGAGAAACACGATACCCGGTATATACATCGCCCTCTCGAATTTCTCCGATGCTACGGAAACTAAAGGTCACATCATCATCTAATTCTATTTTGCAAATCTCTTCAAACATTTCCCGAACAGTCTGTTCATTGACAGGCAATCCTTTTATGGTTGCATCCATATCCATGGTGGCTCTGGTATCAAGTCCTACCATAGCTGCAATCAGGAAACCGCCCTTCAAAATAAAATTCTGCTGATATTTCGAAATAGATATTCGTTCCAGCAATCTTTCCAACATAAAATTCTGCATTACAAGCTGTGCGGATATATGTTTTTCTTTTGCCAGATTTTTGATGATTGCTTTCAACTGCATTGCATTCTTCATAACAGCACCTCCAGATATGCTCTAAGTTTTTTTTCCACCTTCAAGGTTTTTGCATATTCTGACAAGAGCGGAATATTTTTATCCATTCTAGCTGCATACCGTTTAAAAGCCTCCGTCACTATCTGAATATCCACATGACTACGGGTGCGTAAAATATCACAGAGTGTGCGCTCCACACTATAAGCTCTTACTGTATTACCGCCCGGCGTAAGCACTTTTACCACTCCCAAATCATACAGGGCTTCATTACATTGCACACACCAGATGTTTTCTTCTTTTGGCTTTGTCAAATTATAATTCGCAGGAAAAGTCATGTGATACCTGTTTGGAGTCCTATCCGTTAAATTCCAAAGGAATAATGCTGTTTCATGAGAATAGATTCCTCTTTTAAAACGATTCTGCAAATTAAAGATCTCGTCACCCCATATCTCTGGCAAAATATAAACACCTCTTGCTGACTTTTCAATCATGCCTTTATCAACGAGATATTTGATATTCCCACGAGAGATGCCTGCCGCAACCACCATTGCAGTAGTAACTGTACCATTATTCTCCTTTGCCATCTTGATAATTTCTTCAGTTGCTCCCACGATAGTTTCCTTCCTGCTTATTGACTTTCACGCTTGCAATTATATTTTTACTCGGCATAAAGGTCAATAAAATATTTCTTATTTCCCTATCTTTATTACTTAGATTGTATACCTAACTATATGCTTCACTCTTTCCTTCATCTATTGCATACATCTTGGGCATTTTCGAATTGCAATATCACAACCATTAGCCTCATATTCAAATCCACACTCATTGCAATGTAGCAAATAAGCCATTTGATTATAGTGATTACCTAATTTATTTAAACATCCATAATTTTCTTGATTATTACGATTTATATAACCTTTTACCAATGTTTTTCCTACTTTTTTCTTGGCTTCTCCATGTTTTGACTTTATTTCCTTTTTCCCTGTAACATCTTTAATGTACTTTCTCACCGGAACAACAGGTGTGATACGCTCGTCATTAGAAATAGTTGCATCAAGCTCAAGTAACTTGTTGATACGAATTGTATAAAAGTTCATGCTTGAGACATAACTTCTGTACTGCCATGCTAATGCTCCCGGACCATTATATATTTCTTGAATTGTTCCCGACTCTTTATCCAAATACTCTACAAGTAAGTATTCAGGTTCTTCTCGAATTACAATAGAATCTTTCCCCTGAGTCCCTTTAATCTGAACCTTTTTCCCCGCCACTTCTCCATCATGAGTTTTTTCAGATTGTTTATACAAAGTAATTCCATATGCTTGCGCAGTTAATACTTCAACAATATTTCCTATAAGTATTCCATCCAACTTAAATGATTTTTCTGGAAATACTTGTTGTATTTCAAATGTAATTCTATTTAACTCTTTTATCTTCTCAGATAAAAAAGCTACTCTCTCTTGCTCTGTCATACACTTCTCCCACTGCTATCAGCTTACTACTTCATATCCTCCGAATCTACTCCCCTACTGCCTTTCCATACCTATAGCTGATCGTACTTTGCTGCACTTCCCTTTGCTTTTTCTACCGGATACTTGGCCTCATTCTGAGTCATCTTCATATTAATAATTTCATCAGCATCTAAGCCGAGTTTATCCAGTAGATTCTGGCTGTACACCATTACATCCGCAAGTTCTTCCTTGATATGCTGTAAATCGTATTCTTTATCAGACCATTGAAAGCATTCCAACAGTTCCGCAGCTTCTATCACAATTGATTTTGCGAGGTTTGCCGGTGAATGGAACTGATCCCAGTCACGGTCTTCTGTGAATTTTCTAATTCTATCTATAGTTTCTTGTTTCATGGTCTCTCCTTTTATTTTGCTGCCGCCAACAATGCTGCTTGAAGCTCTGGATCGCATGCGTATATGTACATCCCATTAACTCCACGTGTCATTAAAACTCTCACTTCATGCTGAATCAATATTTCGCCAAATTTCTTCTTTGTGCCATCTGATAAAGTCCTGTTTCGGACAGCTTTTTCATTGCTGCTGGCAGATGGATCAAATACTACTTTCCCATCGCGATACTTCACTGAAGGGCCAAGAATTACTCCTGCATAGCTTAAGTCGAATCCCTGAATCGTAAATGTAGATCCAACTTCATGAATTGTCTGTGGCTGTTCCGCCCACGCCAAGCCCTTTATGCTCCGTTTATCTTTTATAGAAAGTTCTTCCTTTAATTGTTTATTCCATGGTTTGTGCCATTTCCCTATAGAAACTTCCCAATATTTCATTAAACGATCTTCGGGTTTGTGACCAGAACTATATTTCCAATCATATGTTGCTATCACTCTCGATAACGCCGAATCATTTTCCTTCGCCCTTTTCTGAATTTCTAAATCAAGCAGCTCCGGCTTATCAAAAATTTTAATACTATACCCCCCAAACGTTTCCGGAATTTTCTTTAACTCCCCTCTTTTTGTAAAAGAATCAATCCAATCCATTGTTGCCGGATCAACCTGCATACGCAGTTGTTTATCTAATATGATGTGATTACCGGACGCTTTAGCTTGGTTTCGATATTGTTCAAGAATCTGTGCTTCCCAAAACTGTTCTGTTGTAAGAATCTGATTTTCATCAAACATAACCACTGTCACGCGTGCTCTATCAATAATATCCTTAAGCTGATTCTCGCCCTGATATGATTGCTTACCCTGTGTAAGGAGCAAATGGGCTTCATCAATAAATGCAACATCTACAGGATCGTCCACTGAATGATCATTAATAAATGCAGTCGGTTTGCTTATGACTTTCCCATACTTCTCAGTTAAGCCAAGCTTATCAGCTATCTGCTCATATACAGTAATTTGCTCATCGTGATTAACCAATAAATAACATTTTAAGTCTTTGCAATTTTCTTCCGCCTGGCAATACAATTCATAAAATGTACTGCTATTAAGAACTGTTTTTCCTGTACCTGCTTCACCATCAATGAAGATTAATTGCTTTGTTTCACCATTTTCGAGCGCTTTTGTAATCTTAAAAATAATTAACTCTCTAGCCTTTTCCTGCTCTTTTGTAAGCTTATGAAGTGGCGAAGCCTTATATATTGCGGAATCCTTTATTACACTTTCTGTCGGAAACAATTCCTTATTTTCATTACGCAAGCCTCTCCAAATTTTACTGAAAATTTCATCCATTTCTTCCATTGGATAATAACTTGTCTGAGGATTATCCCTCAAATTATGCACATGTTTTACACGTTCTACGCTCATCATATAATGCATTAATCGATTTTCTATATCGAGTGTCATTGATTTATTAAAATGCTCATGTCCAATGATAAAAAGAGTAGCCTCTTTCTCACCTAATTTACTTTGCCATCTTGTCTTATCTGACGCTGCATCATAATGCTGACGAGTCCTCTTGAAAATATCATTTGACTCACCCACATACACCTCGAAGTCTCCAGAATCTTTCCAATTGTGAATATAAACCGTTGGAAAATTCATAATTATTTCGCGTGTCTTCTCATCTTCTGCTTGTAATGATACATTTTCAAAGAAATCTAAGGCATCTCGACTATCCTTAATTTGCTTAATAATTGGCTTTGCTATACTACTTCTCATTTTTTAGGCCTTTCTGGGCTTCTTAGGTTTTACAAAATCAATTCTCTTATCAACTAAGTCTACGCCTAGGATATTCCCTTCTTTACATAAAAATAACAGCTTATCCTTGTGTAATTCTCTATCTCTTTTTCTTTTACGGATAATTTTACAAAGTTCAAAAATAACCTCCGTATATAAGCCTGCAATACTGTATTCCTATTATATTACGTATTGCAAATACTTTCAAACAGAATTTATCCTTTCCTCCTGTGAAGATAGACTACTAAGATATGCTTACCATCCGCCCATTTCTAAAAATAGTACAAAATTGGATATAAAAAAGGCGAAGTGCTTATCGTAACACTTCGCCGAAAGCCTAACCGGTTTGAGCATGAAATGCTTGGTTAGGTCTGCTTTACTATTTTATGCAATACTGAAACGCCCAGTATCCATGAGGCGAGCATTTTCTGGAACGGATTCACCAAATTTTCTTTTTTCCAATTTGTATTGGCCGTTAGCTGCAAATACAGAATATGAACTTCCCGTACCTGTTTTCAAATTCTTAATTATCTTTGATAATGCACCATAAGCATACAATAATATGTAAAAGCTGTGTCGAATGCTCTGATTGCTTTGCATGCAACTGCTCCTAGTATCTAAAAAATAATATGAACAGTTTTATCAGAGACAAGTTGAACAAACAATTCGTTATCTACCAATTCTGTAACTAATATGATCGAATGATCAGCCTGCTCTTTACTGTACGTAATCTTACGTACATCTTTCCTATAGTCGCTTAAATTATCTATTCTAATTTTTCCATCTCTTGCAAGTTGACATAATATAGCATCATTACTCTTGTATGAAACTGGCACTGGCGTTCTCATTGCAAATACGTCTCTTAAATCAGCCTCAGCTTTTCTCTGAAATTCATATGTATCACAATCTTGGGAATATACAGTTAATGCCTTTGTCTCCGGATAATACCACGATACAATTTCCGCTAAAACTGTAATTGATACTTCACCGGCATTTTTCTTTCTCATTCTGCCTGTTGATAACATCTCTTCTGAAATCGGCCACTCATCATATAGCTTTTTAATCCAATCTTTATATGCATCCATATCGAGCGGATCTGCCTTTTCAACATACTGACGCAAATAACTTCTAATTCTTGCTAACTGACGTGTTGATGCAAGGACTATCTGGTAAAGGTTACCTTCTTCACCATTTGTCAAATCTGAATATGCTCCCTCTTCAATGCAGTATATCGGATATCCCCGATTTATCAACTCTTGCACATAATTGGCTCTTCCCGGAGCATCATTTATTTCAGTTAATACCCATTCCGGAATAAGAATCAAATCATAATCTTTCAGTACAGACTCCGGTTGCACCCCTTTCCCATCCAATCCTTGCATAAATGAGATTGATGAAGTGTCTAAAAGAGCGATATGTCTTTTATCATCTATTTTTGAGAGCCTAGCTATTTCTATCATTCACTTCTCCTCGTTATCATAGCTATTTCTGTCATAATGTTCATCAAATACTCTTCATTATTCTTGTGATAATTAAGTTCGGGATTTGCAACTCTCATTCTCTTTATTCTCTCTTGTAAAGAAGATGTATTGATAACGTAGGAAGGACTTACTAAGCTATCATCCAATCCCAACATTCTGAATCTGTTTGGCAAATCCTCAAACTGAAGATCGAACGCTTCTTTTATTCTTCCGCAAAGCTTCTCATTTTCACTTTGAACGGCATATTCATACAACGAGACCAACACCGCTTTGTATGGCGCCTGAAATGTCGACATACAATAAAAGATCTTCGAAACAAAATCCATTTCTGGCAGTTCCGTAAAATATCTGTCAACACCATTCAAAAGCATACATGCAGCAAAACACTCCGCTTTTCTCTCCTCTAGTGTATTGTCAACCTCGATGAAATGATCAAATGATACTTTATCAAATATCAAATGATATATTTCGTGCCATGCTGCAAAATACTGATTTGCTCTTGGCAGAGAAGTATTTACAACAGGAATAATCTTTCCATCCTTAACAAATATTGCCCCACTCCAAAATTTATCCTCTATAGGCATTTGGATCAGTCCGAATCCCTGCAGGATTAATAGTGCAAGTTGAGGAGCTGATGCTACTTTCATTATTGATGGATTTGTCTGAAGCTTAATTGCCTGTGCTGATACTTCTTCCTTAATCTCACGATTCTTTTTTATTACAAAATCCAGATTTTGGGCAGTAATTAATTCACTCATATAATCAACTTCCTTAATAATAAATTGCACATAAATCGATAACATCAAGAAGCAAATTATATTGTTTCTTTGCTGTATCGCTCATTTTATGGTTCATCGGTGCGTTTTGTGAAAACACGGTCGCTGTGGCAATCTTTGTTGGAACCGAATGATATAGCATCAAATCATCCGCAGTCATGTTAAGAAGCTTTAATATTTTCTGCAAATGACGATCAAAAGAACTCTTATTATCTATACTACCATTTAACAGCTTATCTAGTGTTGGGCGTGAAATATCTGCTTTCGATGCAAAGGAAACTTTTGTATAACCCATATCTCTAATACAATCTTTTAACTTTGAAGCCACCAGACTTCTCTGTTCAAATAATTCATCAAACTTCATTGCGATGACCTCCTTCTTTTACTTCACTTTTATTATATGTAGAAAAGGAGAATTTATCAATGGGTTGTAAAATATTTTTTTACGTTTTAACATTACGCTCCCTATATTTGCATCCTCCCCAACTTTCCTCCTACCCTTTCTCCCCAGCCTATGATAAAATAACCCTATCAGCCAGTGCGCCATTCACCACCTGCCACTGGTCTATACCTGGAGAAAAGCAATGATCGATAAAATGCTCATTCGTGGAGCAAAAGTCCACAACCTGAAAAACATTGATGTTGAGATACCGCTGAATAAAATTGTCGGCATTGCCGGGGTTTCCGGCTCCGGCAAGTCCTCGCTGGCTCTGGGCGTGCTGTACGCCGAGGGGTCGCGGCGTTATCTGGAGGCACTGTCCACCTACACGCGCCGCCGCATGACACAGGCGTCCAAGGCATGTGTGGACGAGGTGCTGTATGTCCCTGCCGCGCTGGCATTGCACCAGCGTCCCGGTGTGCCGGGCATCCGGAGCACCTTCGGCACAGGAACGGAGCTTCTGAACAGCCTGCGGCTCATGTACTCACGCCTTGCGAATCATTGCTGCCCCAACGGGCATTATCTGAAGCCATCCCTGCTGGTTGCCGCCGGAAAGGAGCTGGTGTGCCCGGAGTGCGGTGCTCATTTTTATGCGCCATCCGCCGAGGAACTGGCGTTTAACTCTCAGGGCGCCTGTCAGAAATGCGGCGGCACAGGCAGTGTCCGCACGGTAGATATGGCGTCACTGGTGCCGGATGATTCTCTTACCATTGATGACGGTGCGGTAGCTCCGTGGAACAGTCTGATGTGGTCCCTGATGACCGATGTCTGCCGTGAGATGGGCGTGCGCACCGACGTGCCCTTCCGCGATCTGACAGAGCGGGAAAAGGACATTGTTTTCCACGGTCCCGCAGAGAAAAAACACATCTTTTACCACGCCAAAAACTCCAATCAGGCGGGTGAACTGGATTTTACTTACTATAACGCTGTTTACACCGTGGAAAACGCTCTGTCCAAGGTCAAGGACGAAAAGGGCATGAAGCGGGTGGAAAAGTTTATAAAGGAGGATGTCTGCCCGGAGTGTCACGGCACACGCCTGTCCGTTGCCGCAAGGGCACCAAAGCTGCGGGGCATTTCGCTGGACGAGGCCTGCACCATGACACTCTCCGAACTGGTAACGTGGGTACAGAGCGTACCGGAAAATCTGCCGGAAGAAATGCGCCCTATGGCGGCGAGCATCTGCGAGGCATTTGAAGGCACTGCGAAGCGGCTCATGGATCTGGGGCTGGGCTATCTGACATTAGATCGCTCCGCTGCCACGCTCTCCACCGGCGAACGTCAGCGGATGCAGCTGGCACGCGCCGTCCGCAACCGCACAACCGGCGTCCTCTATGTGCTGGACGAGCCGTCCATCGGTCTACACCCCTCGAACATCATCGGTCTCACCGGTGTAATGCACGATCTGGTAGCCGACGGCAACTCCATCATTCTCGTGGATCACGATACGCAGATTCTGAAGGAGGCTGACTGGATCATAGAGATGGGGCCGGAGGCAGGAGCCAACGGCGGGCACATCATCGCTCAGGGAGCAATCCCTTCCATTAAAGAAAATCCTGCTTCTCAAATCGGCGTGTTCCTCTCCGGCAAAGCCGAGACGAAGCTGCGGAGCTGCGCCGCAAGGGAAGAATTGTTTGCAAACGGAACGATTCACCTTTCCACCTCCCAGATTCACACGGTCAAGCCGTTGGAGGTAAACATTCCAAAAGGTCGTCTCACCGTTGTCACCGGCGTGTCCGGCTCCGGCAAGACGACAATGGTGCTGGAAAGTCTTGTTCCCGCGCTGGAGGCAAAGATCGGTGGCAGTGCGTTGCCTGAGCATATCCGCGGCATTGGCGCAGATGGCATACAGCATGTCAAGCTCATTGACGCAACGCCCATCGGGATCAATGTCCGCTCTACCGTGGCTACTTATGCGGGGATTCACGATGAACTGCGCAAGCTCTACGCAAAGTCGCCCGATGCCAAGGCACACGGATACAAGGCGAGTGATTTCTCCTACAACACCGGCTCCCTGCGCTGCCCCGGCTGCGACGGCACGGGCGTCGTGAGTCTTGATGTACAGTTTCTGCCGGACGTGAATATCCCCTGCCCGGACTGCCGCGGCTCACGCTACGCAAGGATGGCATACGAGGCAAAGCTTCGGAACAAGAGCGGGCAATCCGCCTCTCTGCCAGAGCTGATGGACATGGACGTGAATTCCGCTATCGACTTCTGCAAGGATATGAAAGCCGTCAGCCAGAAGCTGGGCATTCTCCGGCAGCTCGGCCTCGGGTATCTCACGCTCGGCGAAGAGACGCCAAGTCTGTCCGGCGGTGAGGCGCAGCGCTTGAAGCTAGCGAGCGAAATCGGCAGGATACAGACGCATTCGGTATTCATTTTCGATGAGCCGTCCATCGGTCTGCATCCTCTGGATGTGCAGGTGCTGCTCGGCGTCTTTCAGGCGCTTCTGGATAATGGTGCGACGGTCATTGTCATTGAGCATGATCTCGACGTAATCCGCAACGCCGATTATGTCATCGACATGGGCCCGGGCGGCGGAGATGCCGGCGGGCGGATCGTGGCAGAGGGAACGCCGCAGGAGATTCAGGAAAACAGAGCAAGTGTTACAGGAAAATATCTAACATGCCCGCAACATCTGCCAATCCGCAAGCTGTTAGAAGATGTGGCAGCGGAGTTTGAAAAGGTATAATGATATTCACACTGAAAGAGGCAAAGTGATAGATAACAGCAGTCTTTGACTACAATCTACACTCACGTGCCTCTTTCTTTTTTTGCCTTTGCCGCCCTCAGAATATCTGCCAGATTATCCCCGTTCAACACACCGGGATAGGCATCCTGAAATTCGACAAGGACATCCTTATTTTCTAGTTCCATTTCACGACATTGCTTATAAAAAGCCTTCATATCCTCTTGTACATAAATTGCCTCAATGAACCTGCGAGAATTTTCCGGAATACGCTCATATTCATCATACAAATCTATAACGGCGTTTCTTATCGCATCAAACGAAAGAGCATCTCCTCGCTCTTCCTGCTCGATTAAAATCCCCACAACGTCCGACAGATCATTTTTGTATTGTCTTCCTGCCATCAATTTCATCGCAACCAAATATTCCGCTGATATTGTTCTGACCTGTAATATATTTAAAAAGGTTTTATAATACCTCGAAAATCTTGCCAATCTGGGAGTGTACGAATCGGTCCTCACAAAATCTGTATTTAACCAGCCAGTCGGGAGTCCCAGCCTGTCTCCGACTATGTTAACCGCATCCCGCATAGCACTTGATGAATTGATGATGGCATCCATGTCATAGGTCATCTCCCGAAAGCCGTAGTTGATTAATATTGATGCCCCTCCGATTAGTATTATTTCAGCCGGCATTTTATTTCCGTTTTGTTTTTTGAATTCTTTGGCAAGCTCCCTTAGATAATGATCCAAATTTTCTTTTGTGAAATGCCTATCAGCAGACATCGCGCACCTCACTCTCAACAATGTTAAATCTCATAAATTCCGGTATTGCTCTGGCAATCGCCTCATCCTTTATGCTTTCATCTCCTGTTGCTGCACAGGACACCAGAATTCCTGCCGGAAAACATGGATTTTCAAGCTTCTGCCTGCGGATGTCATTATAATTAGTGCAGCTCGGAAGGTGATTGATTCTGGACAAATAGTCAACCATTGCCAGCAGATACAACGCTTCACGATACCATTGCCTGTCATATAATTTTCTGATTTCATCCGTTTTAAGTGTCTCTATAATAAAGTCCAAGTCGCCCATATCTTTTACATGATGGCATGTATTACTTTTAAACGTTTCAAATGAACATCTATAATCTGGCGATTTCTCATAGCTCTTTTCTAAAATGGAATCAACGGTAACATCCAATGCCTTTGCAATCTTGTATAAAGTACCGGCTGCACATTTATCAAGCGCAGCCTTTCCACTACATATATCAATAATCGTTGTCATTGCAACTCCGCTTTCTTTACTCAGGCGATATTTCGACATATTCTTTGTTTGGAGTAAATCATTTATTATCATTTAATTCCCTCCTTCACTTTATAATATATCGGTCAACCGAACCACTGTCAATACTATTATTTCCGCACCTTCAGCAGTCCGCTTCCCGCCACCGTCCTGATGTTCAGTATTCTGTCAGTGTCGCCGAAACGAATCTTAACGTTGGTTTCGTCCATATCCACAACAACGCCTTCCCCGAACTTTTTATGTACGACGAGCAGTCCGGCTCCCAGCTGTGCAGACAGCTTCCCGTATTTCTCCTCTGAAGCACTGCTGCCGCCCGTTAGGTAATAGTTCGTCCCCGACATTCTCCCGCCCGACGGAACACCAAGAGGAGCACCGTGCGAAACCCCCGGGTGAGCGCTTAACGTCCTTCCGGGCCGGATTGGTCTACCCAGAAGTTCACTGCAAAAGCTCGCCTGTTTATTCATGGTAAAGAGAAACATCTGGCTCTTTGCCCGCGTGGCTCCTACATAAAAGAGCCTCCGCTCCTCTTCGTATGCTTCCAGTTCCTCCCGGGACGCCGCCTTCGGGTCCTTCGGCACTGTCTCCGGCAGTATGCCGTCCACGACATCCATCAGATATACAGTATCGTATTCCAGCCCCTTGCTCGCATGGATGGTCGAGAGCGTAAACTTGCATTCCGGGGCTGCTTCCTTGTCCCTGATAATGGCTTTCAGCTCCTCCAGCCGCTGCACCAGACGTACCGGCGAATCTTCCCTGCTGCCGATAGTCTTTAATATCTCGATCTTGCTGTCGTTCATGCCGCTTCTCTCGAGATATTCCCGGTAGCCCATGAACTGCACAATCCGGTTGACTGCCTTATCCCCGGACTCCAGCAGCATATTTTTCAGATGTGTCCGCACAGCCTTCACGCTTCCGACCGTGTGAGCGTTCAGCCCACTGTACTGCGCCGCCACATCGAGCACAGGCAGCCCCTGCTCCCTGCTGATCTCGGCAATGCGGATGGCATCCTGCTTTCTGAGGTAGGTCCCGATCTTGTAATAAACCTGCAGAAAGGCTTCCGTGTCCTCCGGGTCTGCGGCGAGCTTAATGACATTGATAATATCCAGTACCGTGCGATGCGTAAAAAAGGTCAGCTCCGCGTTGCGCATCCGATACGGTATGGCATTCCGTTCCAGCAAATCAATCAGCGGGATTGCGCATTCGTTGTCCCTGTACAGCACCGCCGTCGGCACCGTGCTGCTCAGCGCAGCCTTTGCGAGATAGGTGTACTGCGCCCGCCGGGACTTCAGGGCGATCTCCCTGATTTCCACCGTTTCCTCTTTTGTCGCCCTCATATGTTTTTCATGGCGGAGGGTATTTTTCTGGATAAAGCGGTCCGCCGCCCGGACAATATGCGCGTTGGAGCGGAAATTGTCCTCCATCAGCAGCACCTTTGCGCCCGGATGCTGCGCCTCAAAGTTCAGAAGCGCCTCGGGGTATGCCGCGCGGAAGCCGTAAATGCTCTGATCCTCATCCCCGACCATGAACAGGTTCTCCGTCTTAGACGCAAGCAGCGCGATAATCGCATGCTGGATCTTCGAGGTATCCTGCGCCTCATCGACACAGATGTACGGGTATTTTCCCTGAAAATATGCCAGCAATCCCGGGATCTTCCGAAGCATCTGATAGGCATAGACCATCTGGTCGTCATAGTCCACAAGATGTCTTTCCCGCAGTCGTGCGCAGTATTCCCTATACATCTCCGAGATGGCAAAGCCTGCCTCCTCGTCCAGCTGCCGGATCTGTTCCTGATCGAGCATCATGTTCTTAATGTAGGTAATCAGGGTACGGACATTTTTCAGATCGCTCTCCGTCGGATACTCCCGCTGCACACGGCGGTATATTTCGGACAGTATTTCCGCCGTGACCTTCTCGTCACTTGCCAGTTCAAAGGGTGTTTTTCCCGTACATTTTCCATAATATTGCAGGATTCTCGCGCAGATACCGTTGATCGTCCGAAACTCAAGCCGCCGCGCCAGATCCTCTCCGAAATACGCTGCGCAGCGTCTGGACATATCGCCGGTCGCCGCGACAGTATAGGTAACGGTCAGAATGTTTTCCGGCGGGATTCCCCTGCAATAGACCATATAGCCGAGTCTGGTGACAAGGACGGTAGTCTTGCCCGATCCGGGCACAGCAAGAAGCAGTACCGGCCCGTCCACGCTCTGTACTGCTTCCTTTTGCTGCATATTTAATTGAATGGGAAATGTCTGTTCAAATTCCTGCCACTGCATGCCGCTTCCTCACACCGTTTCCTGCTCCTCGATCATGCTCTCCAGATACCCTCTGTCCCAGAGCAGGATCTTCAGCTTCTTCGCCGCCTCTACCGCCGGCTGGGTAAAATACTGGTTCGTCAGCACTGCCCCCACCATGCGGTCATAATAATCGCGTCCGGCATACGCCTCCTGCACCGCCTTGACCCCGACCGGGGCAGTGTAGCGCTTGCACTGGATGGCATAGGTCACGCCCTCCTTCTCGGCGAGGATGTCGATGCCGTAATCACCGCTCCCCTTCGTGACCTCGACCTCCTGAAAGCCTCTCTGTCTCAGAAGCTCGGCACAATAATATTCAAAATCGTGTCCCTCCATCAGGTCAATGTCGGAGGGGCGCTTTCTTCGCCGCCGCAGCATATAAACAGCGATCGCCGCAACCGCGGCGACCACAATAAGACCTATGATCCACAAAAGATTTCCGTATTCATTCTTCATAATGAATTATTATACGGTCAGCCTGCCGGAAAAGCAAGGTGGAAATACTCACATCATCATCATTGTCAGCACCACGCTTGCGACTGTCCCGGCGAGCGTGGACAGCAGTGCGCCCGCCAGCGTGTAGCGGGTCTTCGTGACCTTTGCCGCAAGGAAGTATACACTCATTGTGTAGAAGACCGTCTCCGTACAGCTCATCAGGATGGAGGTCAGCATCCCTGCGTAGGAATCCGGGCCGGAGGTCTTGAAGATATCGAGGACAAGCCCTGTCGCCGCCGAGGAGGAGAACAGCTTGACGATCAGCAGCGGCATGAGCTGCGCGGGAAGTCCGACCTTCTCTGTCAGCGGTCCGAGCAGCGTTCCCAGAAGATCGAAGCAGCCGGATGCCCGCAGCATTCCCACCGCCACAAGCAGACCGATCAGCGTCGGCACAATATCCAACACGATCTTAAGACCGTCCTTTGCCCCGTCCAGAAAGCATTCGTAAACCTTGATCTTCGAGACATATCCGTAGCCGACAATAAAAAAGATCAGGATCGGTATGATAATATCAGAAATGTGTGCAAGCGCATTCATCCTCTCTTCCCTCCCCTGTCCTTCAGCTTACAATAAAGGATGGCGACGACCGAGCTGAAAAGCGTCGCCGCAATTGCGGGCGCGATAATCGCCGTCGGCTTCACGCTGCCGTACTGGCTCCGATACGCGATCATGTTTACCGGAATCAGCTGCAGGGAAGAAATATTCAGGATCAGAAAGCTGCACATCTCATTGCTGGCAGAGCGCTGCGTCGCTGCGCCCTCTCCGTATCCGGGCGTCCCACGCTCCCCCTCCAGCTTTGCCAGCTCCTCCATTGCCTTCAGACCCGCCGGAGTACACGCCCAGCCAAGCCCCAGAACATTTGCGATAATATTCGTCGCTATGTATTCTCTGGCGGGGTGACTCTTGGGGATGCGCGGAAAGAGAAAGGTCAGGAATGGGGAAATGCCCTTTGTCAGTCTTTCAATCAGCCCCGCCTTCTTCGCAATTTCCATCAGCCCCATCCAGAGGGCAACTACGCCCGCCATCGTCAGGCAGAGCGAAATCGCCTCACCCGCACTGTTCAGCGCCGCGTTCGTCACATCGCTCATCCTGCCTGTGAACGCGGCATAGACCACAGCCAGAAGAATCATCACCGCCCAGATCATGTTTAACATAAAATTCCATGCCTTTCGGTAACCTGCGACCTTGACCCGCAGGCACAAAACAGGTTCGTTATCCTATTCTATTCCCTCCGCAGACAAAAAAGACACGGTCTCCTTCAGACCGTGTCTCCAAATCATCTCTATTCAGATCAGCTTTGCAAAGAAGGATACCGCAAAGACCGTCAAAATACCTGTCACAACGATAGAAAGGCTGCTCATGGCGCCCTCTACCTCTCCCATCTCCATCGCTTTGGAGGTTCCGAGCGCATGGGCACTCGTGCCGATTGCAAGCCCCTTTGCCACAGGCTCCTCAATCTTAAAAAGCTTGCACACCAGCTCCGCCAGAATCGCCCCGACAATCCCCGTGATGCAGATTGCGGAAATCGTCAGCGCGGGCATTCCGCCCATCTTTTCCGAGACACCCATGCCAATCGCCGTCGTGATGGACTTCGGAAGCAGGGTGACATACTGCTCATGGCTGAGCTGAAAGGCAACCGCAAGCAGATAGATGCTTCCCATCGCCGCCAGCACGCCTGCTATGATGCCACCGAAAATTGCCTTCGGGTACCTTTTCAACAATTCCATCTGCCGGTAGAGCGGAATCGCAAGGCTGACCGTCGCCGGGGTCAGAAGGAACTGGATATATTTCGCGCCGTTCTGATAGTTCTCATAATCAATGTGAAAGCCGAGAAGCACTGCGATCACCAGAACTGTTGCAATCAGCAGGGGATTCGCCACTGAAAGCTTCGTCTCTTTCTTGATCCATAAGCCGATCTCATAACAGACCAGCGTCAGGCACACCCCAAAGAATACCGATCCGGTAAGTATCTCATTCATGGCTCTCCTCCTGTAAACCGGGCTCACCCTGATTTTTCCTGTCGTGCCGCATGATGCCCTGCGCCACACGCCCCGTGACTACCATGATAAACACCGTCGTCACAAGACAGGCAATGCACAAGGGCACAAGCATATCCGCCAGCGCTTCCACATTCGTGATGAGACTGACCGTCGGCGGTACAAACAATATCGGCATGATCTCAACGAGAAAATCCGCCGCACCCTCGACCTTCTCGATCGGAATAAGCTTTGTCACCAGTCCGATCAGCATCAGCACCAGCCCGTAAACGCTGGCAGCGATCGGCAGTGGAATCAGAAACTCCATAAGCTCCGCCACAAAAGAAACTGACATAATAATTGCAACCTGTCGAACATATTTCATCCTTCGTTACTTTGACCTCTGTTCTTCTAAATCTGATGCCGCACCACGGCATATTCATCATCCAGCCGGAAATAGGGACATTCGCGCTGTGTGCCGGAAAGGAAACGGTACATCTCGTCCTCATCCAGATTCACCAAGCAGCAATAGCACTCATAGTCCTCGTCGTACACATAGTTGACACATGCGTCACAATTTGATGCTGCCATCTTCTCGCCTCCATTCGCCCTTCATTCTTCCCCGCCATCCGCGGCTTTGTTCAGATGTGCGTAGATGTCGCGCTTGCCGACGCCGCGATCCTTGGCGACCTGCTTCATCGCCGTCTTGTGATCCATTCCCTGCTCCTCGTAGTAAGCCATATGCTCTTCGATCGACATGCTCTCCCACGACGCGATCTCCTCGCGGCGCTTTTCCTCATGGCTCTTACCCTCAAGCACCAGCACGTATTCGCCTCTCGGCTCTTCCTTTTCATAAAATGCCAGCGCATTTTCCAGCGTGGTCGGCATTACAGTTTCAAATTTTTTCGTAAGCTCCCGGCATATCGTAATCCGGCGCTCGCCGAGCGCATCATGCAGCTCCTCCAGTGTGCGGATCAGGTGATGCGGCGCCTCGTACAGAATCATTGTACGGCTCTCCGCCGCCAGCTCCTCCAGTATCTGCTTCTTCTCCTTCTTATCTGCCGGAAGGAACCCTTCAAAGCAGAACCGTCTCGTGGATAAGCCCGAGAGCGTCAGCGCTGTAATACATGCCGCAGGGCCCGGCAGGGATGTGACACGGATGTTACTTTCAAGGCACATCTGTACGAGCACCTCTCCGGGATCGGATATTGCCGGAGTTCCCGCATCCGTAATCAGCGCAATATTCTGCCCCGACTGCAGCTGTGAGACCAGCTGTCTCGCCTTCTCAACCTTGTTATACTCATGATAGCTGGTCATCGGAGTATGAATGTCAAAATGGTTTAAGAGCTTAATGCTGTTCCTCGTGTCCTCCGCAGCGATGACGTCAACCGTCTGGAGTGTCTCGACCACTCTCGGCGTCATGTCCTGCAGGTTCCCGATTGGTGTCGCACATAAATACAAAGTACCTGACACTAACGTCACCTCCTGTTTCAAAATCCGTATAAGTCTCTGATCTCCGGCATATAGACACCCGGCTTTTCAAATACGATCAGCGGTTTCTCCACCGTCATGCGCGGCTTTCCTCCCCGCACTGCCTCAAGAAGAACCATATTGGGCTCCTTGTCCACATAAGGATATACGAGCTGCATCCTCTTCGGCTCCAGCTTATACTGCATCAATGTCCCCATCAGCTCTGCCAGCCGGAACGGCCGGTGTACCAGAAAGAAATGTCCTCCCGGCTTCAGCAGCTTTGCCGTCTGTCTCGCCACATCCTCAAAGGTACACAGGATCTCGTGCCGGGCGATTGCCTTCGGCGCATCCGGGTTCGTAATGCCGTGCTGCCCGATCATATACGGCGGGTTACATGTGACACAATCAAAGGAAGCAGACGGGAAATATGTGTCTGCTTCCTTGATGTCTCCTGTCACAATATCAATTTTGTCTGTCAGATGATTCAGCGCAACGCTCCTCGCTGCCATGTCTGCGCTCTCCGGCTGTATCTCAAGCCCGGTCAGATGTGCACAGTGATATTTTGCCTCCATCAGAAGCGGAATGATGCCCGTCCCTGTTCCGAGATCCAGCAGCCGGTCGTTTTCCCCGGCGTGCGCAAATCCGGTGAGCAGGACGGCATCCATGCCAAAACAGAATTTCTCGGGATTCTGGATGATGTGGTAGCCGTTCCGCTGCAGATCATCCACTCTCTCATTATCCTTCAGACTGATTGTCATTGTGTCTTGCTTGTCCTTCCTGATTTCCCGGTTTCTGACGATTGTGTCGGTTTCTATGATAGTTCTGCCGGTTCCTGTTCTCACGGCGCTGTTCGCCTTCCTGACGGTTCCCCTGTGCATTGCCGTCCGCATTCTCGTAACGTCTCTCGTTATTCTGGCGGTTCGGGCGGTTTCCCTGCGCGCTGCTGTCCCCATTCTCATAGCGTCTCTCGTTATTCTGACGATTCTGGCGCGGTTCGCCGTTCTGGCGGTTTCTGTTGTCACGGCGCTGCTCACCGTTCTGCCGGTTCCTGTTCTCACGGCGCTGCTCGCCCTCCTGACGGTTCCCCTGCGCATTGCCGTCCCCGTTCTCATAGCGTGTCTCGCTATTCTGGCGGTTCTGACGCTGCTCACCGCCCTGACGTCCGCGGTTCCGGCTATTCTGGCGCTGTCCGGCTTCCGGCTGTTCCGCTTTCTCAGTGGTCTCCTGCTGCTCTTCTTCCTCGAGCTTCTCAAGCTCCTGCATTTCCTCTCTGGACAGATCAACCTTGTCCTTCTTGCCATGTCTGCGGCGGAATTGCAGCTGTTCCACCGGATACTCCTTAATCTCCTTTTCGTCACCCTCCTCGACAACGACCTTGACAAGCTGACGCAGAACATTAACACTCTGCACCTCGCCCTTCAGACCGTCCTCCGTGGTCACATAATCTCCGATTCCGGGCAGCTTACGGTTTAATTCCTCGTAAGTCTCCTCCTCATTTTTCAGACAGCACATCAGCCTGCCGCACACACCGGAAATCTTTGTCGGATTAAGGGACAGATTCTGCTCCTTCGCCATCTTGATCGACACCGGCACAAAATCCGCCAGATAGCTGTGACAGCAGAGCGGCCGTCCGCAGATACCGATTCCGCCGACAATCTTTGTTTCGTCCCGGACACCGATCTGCCGCAGCTCGATTCTGGTCTTAAAGACACCCGCCAGATCCTTTACCAGCTCTCTGAAATCGATACGTCCGTCCGCTGTAAAATAAAAGAGAACCTTGTTATTGTCAAAGGTATATTCCGCGTCGATGAGCTTCATCTCCAGCTCATGCTTGCGGATCTTCTCGAGGCAGATCCTGAAGGCATCCTTCTCCTTGAGCTTGTTGTTTGCCTCCTGCTCGATATCTCTCTCATTCGCAATCCTTATCACAGGCTTAAGAGGCTGGATCACCTTCTCGTCCTCAACCTCTGTAACACCGGTCATTACTGTTCCAAATTCGATTCCTCGCGCGGTCTCGACAATGACATGGTCTCCCCGCTTTATTTCAAAATTCAAAGGGTCAAAGAAATAAATCTTGCCCGCTGTCCGAAATCTTACACCAATTACTTTCGTCATCTATCCACCTCACCGGCGCCATGCGCCTTACAAAAATATGCGAAAAGCTTCGCAGTAACAAAATAGCAGCCGTAGTGTACAAGCGACACCACAACTGCTATTTTAACATAAGCCCGCCAAAAATGCTACTGTTAATCCTTGTCTGTTTTATCCGTTCTCCTGTATTGTCAGCATCAGAAGCTCCATGGTAAGGTCGAAGTTCACGTTGGCATCCAGACGCTTTTTCGCCGTATCCAGTGCTTCAATGATCGTCTCGATTCCCTCATAGCTGCTGCGCTGCGCCGTTCTGCGGAGCGTCTGTATCTCCTCCCGGAAGACAAGGTGATTGACGTCATTCGTTGCCTTGAAAAGCAGGACATCCCGGTACCAGATGGCGAAAATATCAAGGTAATCGTTGATCTCAAGCTTATATTCCGTGATCTTCCTGATCGCCGCGATGATCTCGTTCAGCTCCATGTCCTTTATGTACTTCAACAGAGACAGCGCCTCGGACTTCACATTTTCAAAGTCCTCGCTCGATGCCAGAGCCTTCGCCTTGCCGATATTTCCCCTCGCAAAAGCGACACAGACCTCCGCCTTATAATCCGGAACATGAAGCTGCTCCATCAGATATTTCTTGACAAGCTCATCTGCCACCGGCTTCATATTCAGGATGACACAGCGGCTGAGAATGGTCGGCAGAAGAGAATTGACATTCGTCGTCAGCAGCAGAATGACCGCATAGGCAGGCGGTTCCTCCAGAGTTTTCAGAATCGCGTTCTGTGCCTGCGGCGTCATCTTCTCCGCCTCGTTGACAATATAAATCTTATAGGGGCCGCTGTAGGGTTTGATCCCCACGTCATTATTGATCTGCGCACGGATGTCGTCGACACTGATGGTATTCGGCTTTTCATGCGTCACATGAATAATATCGGGATGGTTGTCCGACAGCGCCTGTTTGCAGGAATGACATTCCTGACACGGCTCCGTCCCCTTCTTTTCACATTGCAGCGTCATAGCAAAGATCCGCGCAATGAACTCCTTGCCGGAGGATTTCTCACCATTGATGATGTACGCATGGGAAACCTTTCCCGCTCCGACCGCATTCTGCAGGTGTTCCTTCATCTGCTCTTGTCCTATAATGTCCCGAAAGTCAGCCATACTCCCTCATTTCTGTGTACATTTCACACGAATCCTATGTAACTCCTGGTCAGGTAAAAATATCCAGCAGCAATCCCCTGATTTCACCGATCTTATTCAGTATCGCAAGATTATCCTTCTCATCCTTCATAAGCTCCTGCGCCAGCTGATCCAGATTCTCGTCCACAAGGCGGATGATACCGTAAACCCTGTGCCTTCCCCTTCTGTCCAGAAAATTCTCGCGTGAAAAGGAATGGGAACGCGTCACCACCTCATTCAGAAATTCCTTGACCAGCCCGCGGTAATGTCTCATGTCCTTCACATCGCGCCGCTTTGCCAGCTTCTCACCCTCCATGGTGATCTCTTCCATCAGATTCTGCAGCCTTGCCTGAAGCTCCGCCTCCTCGATATGACTGGCAAGCATAAACTTAAAGGTGCCGTCTGTCGGCTGCGTGTTCTGCGTCTGTTCGACAGGCATTGGCTGACTGACCTGATTAACCTTAATGTCCATATGCTGCCCTCCTCTCTCAGTTCACGGATTCCATTATGTATTCCTTAATTTCTTCCAGACACTGCTCCAGATTTTCATTGACAAAGCGTCTGGTAACGCCCGCCTCGCTTATCTTTTCCTCGGAGAAATCCGTGCTGTCCGCCAGAAATCTGCGGCACATCTCCTCATATTTCGGCTTCTCCTGTCTTCGCTCCCTGTCCAATGCCCGTTGTAGTCTCACCCCGTCATCCAGCTCTATCATGACCGGAAGTATCCTCTCCGCCCCGAAGTACTCCTTAAGGCTGCGGTACGCCTCGAGTGTACCGATCATGATGTAATTGCCTGCCTCGGTGATCTGACCGTCATCCGCCGTGAAATAGCGCCACAGCCCGTAAAAGGTATGATATTCACGCGCCTCGATGATCCGTCCCTGCTCCTTCCAGCGCGCAAAGCCCGCTTCATCCGTAAAGAAATATTCGATTCCCTCGCATTCCCCGTCCCGGATCGGCCTTGTCGTATAGGATACGATCGTCTGAAGCCCAAGCGTTTGATCCGCAAGCAGCCTCTTAAATATCGTATCCTTCCCGGTGGAGCTTTTTCCCATCAGGCATATGATCTTTCCCATGGTATTATTCTACCTCAACTACATGAATCATATTTGTCGTTCCTGTAATGCCGAGCGGAACTCCCGCCGTGATGACAACGATGTCTCCGGTATGCACATAGCCTGCTTCCTTTGCAGCGGTCACCGCATCGGCAAACAGTTCCTCCGAGTTCTCCTCTTTCTTGATCAGCAGCGGATTAACACCCCAGAGCAGATTCAGCTGGTCGCAGACACGCTCATTGACCGCACAGCCGATAATCGGGCAGCTCGGCTTGAATCTGGAGATCGCCTCTGCCGTGTAACCGGACATCGTGACCGTAATGATTGCTGCTGCATTCAGATCCATTGCCGCAGAACAGGTCGCATATGCAATCGCATTTGTGATCTCGCTCTTATCGCCCTCGTCGTTTCTGCGCATTCTGGAACGGTAGTCAATATCTTTTTCGGCAGCTTCTGCGATTCTCGCCATAGTTTTTACTGCTTCTACCGGATATTTTCCGGCAGCGCTCTCCCCCGAAAGCATAATTGCCGTCGTTCCGTCGTAGATTGCATTCGCAATATCCGTCGCCTCTGCTCTCGTCGGTCTGGGATGATTAATCATAGATTCCAGCATCTGCGTCGCGGTGATAACGTGCTTGCCCTGCGCATTCGCCATCTTGATCATCTTCTTCTGGAGCACAGGCACTTCCTCCATCGGAATCTCCACACCCATATCGCCACGGGCAACCATAACGCCGTCCGAAGCCTCCAGAATCTCCTCCAGATTCTCGATTCCCTGCATATTCTCGATCTTGGCAATAATCTTCATGTCGCTTCCATGCTCCTGAAGAATTTTTCTGAGCTCGTAAATATCTTCCTTACTCCGTACAAAGGATGCAGCGATAAGCTCATAGCCCTCCTTGATGCCAAACAGAATATCCTCCATATCCGCGTCGCTGATATAGGGCATGGAGAGGATCGCACCCGGTACATTTACACCCTTATGATTCGATACGAAGCCTCCGTTGATGACACGGCAGATAATGTCCTCTCCGCTGATTTTCTCCACCTCCAGCTCGATCAGTCCGTCGTCAATCAGAAGAGTGGTTCCCACCGAAATATCATTTTTAAGGTTCTTATAGGAAATGGTCGCTCTCTGTGCCGTTCCCATAATTTCCTCTGTCGTCAGGGTAAAAGTCTCCCCCGCCTTAAGCTCTACCTTACCGCCCTCAAAATCCCGCAGACGGATTTCCGGTCCCTTTGTATCCAGCATAGTCGCAACCGGCAGCCCAAGCTCCTTGCGAACCTTTAAAACACGTTCATATTTTGCCTTCTGCTCCTCATGTGTACCATGTGAAAAGTTAAACCTTGCCACATTCATGCCCGCCAGCATCAATTCACGAAGACACTCCTCCGATTCACTTGCCGGTCCAATGGTGCAGATAATTTTTGTTTTTCTCATTTTTCTTTCCCTCTTTCTTTTATTTATACTCTGTTTCCGTTAATACCTGAATCATGTATCCGTCCTGACAGCTTCGCACCCCTTGTACATCCATACCTTTTCTGATCCATGTATGAATTTTCCGGTTCAGCTCCCCGGACATCCTCTCCCCCGGCACAAGCAGCGGAACTCCGGGTGGATATAAATTAATAAATTCTCCCACGACCCGCCCGACGCTCTGTTCAAGCCGGACTTCCTCCCGTGGTCTGTCCCACGCCTCCGTCAGGGTCATTACTCTGACCGGCGGCACAATCCGATCCTGAGCCGGAACCGGAACAATCTGCGCCTGCTGCATCTGAATTAATTCCCTGTCAATCTCCAACAGTGCGGCTGCCATTCTGTCGTAGCCTTCCTGACCGTCATTCACCGTAAACATGGCGAGCACAAAGGTCTCCGCTGCCATCTCCGTTTGAATCCGGTATCTCTTTAAAAGTATATCATATAACTGCCTGCCTGTGATAGCCGTATTCTTCACCGAGATCAGCAATTTCCCAATATCCTGCCGCTGCCGATCCGCCGGAAGAAATTTCAATGCCTTGCAAGCTCCCAGCTTTTCACACATCGCGGCATACCTCGAACAAAATATATCGAGTGCCTTTTTCCCATCCCGCTCCATATATTGCAAGGCATTGTCAATACTTGCCATTAAGAGATAAGATGGGCTGCTGGACTGATAAATATGCAGAAAACGTCTCAGCCGCTCCCTGTCCACTATGGTACCATTCACATGCAACAATGCTGTCTGGGTCAACGCCGGAAGCGTTTTATGTACGCTCTGGATGACCAGATCGGCACCCTGCCTGCAGCTGTTCTCATGAACCGCATCGCTCCATCCCAGATGTGCTCCGTGTGCCTCATCCACGATCAGCGGAATGCCCCTTGCATGAACGATTTCTGAAATATGTCTGATGTTGCTGATTCTTCCTTCGTAGGTTGGCGATACAAGCAATACTGCCTGAATATCCGGCTCCTTATCCAACGCCTCTTCGATCTGTTCCGGACTGACCATATCGAATATGTCATAGTCCTCCAGCATTTTCGGATAAAGATAAGATGTGCGTAAATTTCTGAGATAAGCTGCATGGTATGCCGATTTGTGGCAGTTCCTCGCCATCAGGATATGTCCACTGGCCGGGAATGCCGCGCTGACCGCGCTTAGGATGCCGCCCGTGCTTCCGTTGACAAGATAATAGCTTTCCTCCGCGCCGCAACACGCTGCTGCCTGTTCCTGCAGCTCCTTTAATATGCCCTCCGGCTGATGCAGATTGTCAAATCCGTCTATTTCCGTAATGTCGAGCCGGTAAAGCTGGGCGGGCAGCTCCCCCCACGCCTTACGTTTGTGTCCCGGCATATGGCACGGATAAATCCCGCTTTCACTATACTGTGTGAGTTTTTCCAGTAAATGTTCCAACTTAGTCCTTCCTCAACTTCTGCAGAATTGCGCCGTGTCCCTTATGCATGTGCAATGTCTCCAGCAGCGAGCACCACTTATCCGCTGTTGTGACAATCCATGCCTCTCTGCACATCGGCGGCACTACGGTGAGCGGCCACATATGCTTTATTATAATATCACGCTCCCGCGGAGTCAGCTTATATTCCCGCGACGCATTTCGGAGTGCCGTCCCCGGGTGGTAAAAGCCATGCAGCTTGTGCGGATGCACCTTGTCCGGCTTATGCCAGTCATACAGGAAATAATCATGGAGAAGCGCCCCACGGATCAGCTCCCTTTTATTACAGGAAATATGAAACATATCTGTCAGCGCCAGACTACAGCGCGCCACACTCAGTACATGGTCGCTGACTGTTATATTTCCATGCTGGATAAATTGTTTGTTCTTATGAAAATTTCTTGAAGCCAGTATGTCAGGCGCATTTTCTCTGATAAAGCGCTGAAAATGCCTGTAGCGGTTCAATTCCTTTTTCCACCTCTCCGCCTGACGTCTTGAGCGGACTCTGTGTTCCCCCATTATTGTCCTTCCTGCCCTGCAGTTTCAGCATTCTCCTGATTCTGGTCTATGGTCGGCTCGTGCTCCTGCAAAAGCTCTTCCTCCGTCAGCGTCTGTCCCTCTGCCGGGGCTGTCTCCAACGGATCCTTCTCGTAGTAATAGCAGATTACCGGGAAGCCGGTCGAAACATACTCATAGATCGTTGCAGCGGATGCCAGCGGAAGATTGATACATCCGTGCGAGCCATGCTCCTGATAGATCGTTCCACCGAAATAGGAACGCCATGTTGCATCATGCATACCGTAATTTCCGTAAAACGGCATCCAGTAGGTTACGGGAGTCGCATAATCTGCTCCGCGCAGTACGGCATTGGTCGTCTTGTAGGTCAGTCCGAAAATTCCAGGCGGGGTGACGCAGCCCGGTGTGGAATTCATTCTTCCGGAAACGCAATCCGTCTCAAAAACGATCTCTCCATCCTTATGTACATAGACATGCTGATGCGTCAGATCTGCCTCGATATACGAGTCGCCGATGTCATTGCTGCCTTTCTTCTTTGCACGGATGCTGTATGCCGGCTCCTTTTCTGCCTGACTGCCCTGATAGATAAGCTCCATAAGCTCCGCTGTCTCTGTCTCCGTATCCGTCTTCCATCCGTAATTCGGGCTGCCAAGTGTCATTTCCACACCATGCACCGTAACAAAATTCTTCTTTTTGCCATAGGTGTCATACTGCCTTGCCTGTTGCTTCACGAATGCTTCAACAGCCTCTTCGTCGAGAACCGGCTTTTCCTGTTCCATAGTGATCCAGTCCTTCAGCGTCTCCACATCCAGAACAACCTCGTTGTTGTTCCAATCGTATGTAATGACGGTTCCGAGCCATGTATTTACCGTATCGACTGCCTCTGTCAGCTTCTTATCCGTCTGTTTTATTTTTGCCTCTTTATAGCACTCCATCTGTTCCAGATCCACAGTAGTATTCTGCGCATAAATTTCATTTTCTATACATTCGATTACTCTGTCGATGTCAAGCTCGTTCCCCTGCGTTTCGGGAATGATCTCGTACCCCTTTTTCTCGTCAATGTATTTGCTGATATAAGCATCTGTCGGAGCAGTCATATTTCCCTTCTGGCATGCGTCCCAGCCTGTCACGACGGTTCTGAGCATTCCCCCGTCAAACTCTACGCCCTGTTCCAGCGAATAAAAATTATGCTCTCCCGCATAGGCGGCGGGCCACAGCCACTCATTCTGCGCCTGAAGCAGCTCCTGCACAGTCTCCAGACAGTCAACATAGGATAAGCTTATCTCTTCCGGTCTGATCGTTCCCAGAACCGCACCTGATTCTCCCGTGTTATAGTCTCTTCCTGTCACCTCCAGTGAATACCGGCTGAGCTGGGCAGCAACCTGCGCCGCCACGCTCTGCGCATCCATATTCCTGCTCTCGATCCCATTCACCGAGCTGTTCGGCAGGAAATGCGATCTATAATACATAGCAATTCCAACATAAGCTCCGGCTATCAGTACACACACTACCCCTACCGGAATAAACCACTTTATTTTTTTGCCTGACTTCCCTTTGCTCTCGGTAGTATCTTTTAATTCCTTTTCTTCCATGTCACCAAAAACTCCATTCATCTCATTCTACGCATACACGGCTATTATAGCATGATTACACGCAAAAAAATAGCATCAAAAGGCTTAAATTATAGCCTCCGATGCAGCGTTTCAAATACAATATGCAATAAAAAATGCCTAGAACCGGAATCGAACCAGTGACACGAGGATTTTCAGTCCTCTGCTCTACCAACTGAGCTATCTAGGCATAAAGACTTATAAAGGAACATCCTCTATAAGTCTTGAGTAGCGGGGACAGGATTTGAACCTATGACCTTCGGGTTATGAGCCCGACGAGCTTCCAGACTGCTCCACCCCGCGATATTCAATTAATATATCCTATGCTCTTTACCTCTGAAATATTCCGGTTAAAAGCAAATGGATGGGGGTGGATTCGAACCACCGAAGCAATTTGCAGCAGATTTACAGTCTGTCCCCTTTGGCCACTCGGGAACCCATCCATATGGAATTGTATTCCATAGAGCCGATGATCGGACTCGAACCGATAACCTGCTGATTACAAATCAGCTGCTCTGCCAATTGAGCCACATCGGCGAAATATCATTCTAAACCAAATATACAAAAATTTAATGGGGCCTATAGGGCTCGAACCTATGACCCTCTGCTTGTAAGGCAGATGCTCTCCCAGCTGAGCTAAGACCCCATATAACGACCCAGATCGGACTCGAACCGACGACCTTCGCCGTGACAGGGCGACGCTCTAACCAACTGAGCCACTGGGCCATTCAGAAGATAACTTGTACCTTCAAAACCGAACACTGAAATCTTAAATAAAACATCTTTTCGTCTTGGTTAAGCTTTCGATTGATTAGTAAGAGT
>CAKRTS010000024.1 GCA_934402315.1 uncultured Acetatifactor sp.
TTTTGTGGGGAAATTCCCTTGCTGCTTTTAGGGAATTCTGACGCTTTTTTTCGGTAAATTCAGTGTATCATAAACAGGCACTGTCAGCAGCATCAGACTCCTGTAATTCATCGACATACTCAAGCTCATTTGCCTGCTCCCTGTCAATCTTTCCTTCTGGCATTGTTGCCAGAAAATTACGTGTTTCTTTTGATGTATGGGCTGAATGATTATCTAGGATAATCCTGATTTTATCTTGTTTTGGATAATGATTATCCAGTTTCTTCAAGAATGCAACGAAATCAGAACTTTTATGTGCTTCACTTACAAGTGGAATCGCCTCACCCGTAAGTAAATCAATTGCAGCAAGCAATGATAGTGTACCATAACGTACGTCTACACTAAACATCTTTTGAAACAGACATACTGCACGACAACTGCATACCCTTTCATCTAGACAAGCGAAATTCAGTTTGACAGAATCACTTCCGGTTGTCTGTTTCCCATAAATATCATACAGCTTCTCGCAAAAATGCCAAAGAAAATGTTGTTTAAACCCTACATTTTCTTTGGCATTTTGGAATTTCATTTGTCACTGGAATTTACTTTGGCATTCAACCAATATATTTAATATCTTTCCCAATAATTTAGTCCATCATATTTTTTCTGTGCAAATATGAAAAGGTAGCAATCATCACTTCAAATGGCATTTGACTAAAATATTCCTATAAAAGCTATTATTTTCAACCACACTTTGTTATACAAACCCATCAAATATCATTCTATATTACAAATCCTATGGTTAATTTATGCCACTGCCCGCTCTGTGTTATGTTTCTATATTTCTTCCATATCCTCTTGATACAGTTTGCGTACATAAAATGCAAGAAAAAGAACAATCACCAACAACACTACCTCAATTAACCAAATAGGTGCACCATAGCCGCTGATTACCACTGTTAGGAAATCAACCGCAAAATGCACTAAGAATGCCACCAGCCAAAACCGTTTTCGACCACTTTTTACTGCTTTATATACAAGTACTGAAAGTGCAATATGTAAAATAAAAGCAATTAACCGCTCCACTCCTGCTATATAGAACTGCCATGCAGGTAACTCCCATAACGGTTTTAACTGTTCATATGTTGCCTGTTGTATTCCCTCATCCAGAACAGCTAGAGAGGTCTGCAAGCTACCAGAGTTAATCATAATCGCTGTCAATAAATTGCTGACATAAGTTAATCCCACAATGATAATGGCTTCTATTCCGCCATGACCCACACCATACATTAGTGCATTCTGCTTATTCAAATTCTTCTTCATTAAAAATTTCATCGCTATCCATCGACCAGTTTCTTCAAATAACGCTGCTGCCACCCCACCGTATAAACCATACAAAATAATATGATCCATCAAAAAAGTACCCGTGATCCCTATCACGATAGAATGCATAATCTGCTCTAAAATCAGTGCAAATAATACAAAAATACCACATCCTATAAAAAAGCTAGATATTTTAGCTTTTGTTTTCTTATATACTAAAGTCAATAGGATGACGGGCAGTCCCACTGCAATAATCAACGTAATCATCATTCCAAGCATACTTGCTATAGATACTGTTCCCCATTCTATAAGTGTTGTCTCCATACTTTGTCTCCTCTTTTATTATTTTACTCTCTTTTTATTATGTATTGTCATATTTCAATTCTACACATTGCGTCACCTCCGACTTTCTCGAACCCAGTTAAGCAAATGAAATCAATCCCATATGTCAATCTTTTCCAAAAGATTAGTCAACACATTTTTTCCTCTATGACAATTTTGGCCTGACAAAGCTGCTTACATCTAAAATAGTCTTTATAATGGAACTAATATGTATCTGCATTGTATCTAAACAAGGAACGGAACTCACTTCATCAATAAAGGAACAGTTATAGCTGCTATTTTGGCAATCCACAAAGCAGAGAGTTTCTCTATAATTCTTCGTTTTCATCGACTCTCAACCTCTCCGCCGCCCAGAAAGAAGCGGCATCTCCCTCCCGAGACATGCCGCTCTTGTCTTTCTTTTATTCCACTGTTGTCTCTTTTTTCAGCCACTCGGCTTCCTCTGCCGTCAGATGAGGTGCCAGACGCTTGTAAACCTCCGCCTGATATGCCTTGAGGTAGGCAAGCTGTGTCTCTGTCAAAAGCTCATTCACGATCAGATCCATATCGATCGGAACCCATGTCAGGGTCTTGAAATGCATGAACTGTCCGTACTCGTTCTTTTCATCATTCTCTGCCACCATGACATTCTCGATGCGGATGCCGTGGCTGCCCTCAATATAGATGCCGGGCTCGTTCGTGACATCCATTCCAGCCTCGATCACTGCCTCTGTCTGCCCCTCTAAGAACTTCCATCTCAGATTCTGGGGTCCCTCATGCACATTCAGGATATAGCCGACGCCATGACCGGTTCCGCACTTATAGTCGAGCGCCATGTTCCAGATCGGCTGACGCGCCAGAATATCCAAATTGCGCCCTGTACAGCCGTAGAGCCAGTGCGCATTCGTCATCTGGAGCATACCCGCCGCAACCATTGTGTAATGCTTCTTTTCGAGGTCTGAAACCGATCCGAGCGCGATCGTTCTCGTCACATCGGTCGTGCCGCCGAAATACTGTCCGCCCGAATCGATCAGGTACATTCCCTCCGGCTTTAATACCGCATGGTTCTCCGGCGTGGGCTCATAATGCATCATTGCAGCATTTGCGCGGTATGCGGAGATCGAGGGGAAGGACAGATCCAGAAACTCAGGAATCTCCCGTCGGAACGCCTCCAGCTTATCTGCAACCGAAATCTCATCCATCTCCACCTTGCCGATATTTGTTTTCAGCCAGCAGATGAACTTCGTCAGAGCGACGCTGTCCTTCAGATAAATCTCGTCCATGTTGGCAAGCTCTGTGGGATTCTTAACAGCCTTCATCAACTCTGTCGGGTTATTCTTCTCTATGATCTCTTGTCTTTCGTTCAGTATTCTGTAGAACGCATAGCTGCAATGTCTCTTATCCATCAGTACCTTACGTCCGGCAGGCAGTGCCTTCAGATATTCAACGACGGTATTGTACTCCCGAACCTCTACCTTCTTCGCAGCAAGGTAAGACTTCACCTTTTCATCCAGCGCACACTCCTGAATGAAAAGTACCGTCTCCTCCTCTGTCAGCCAAGCATAGGACATAGCGACCGGATTGCATTCCACATCGCAGCCTCTGATGTTGAAAAGCCACATGATGTCATCCAGCTTCGTCAGAAGAAGGCTGTCCGCACCCTCCTCAACCGTCTTTTTCATGACATCCGCTCTCTTCTCCTCAAAGCTCTTACCTGCGAGCTTCTCGTCCAGCACGATCACCTTTCCTGCCGGGAAAGCGGGACGTTCCTTCCAGAGCTGTTCCGCGAGATCCTGTTCGTACAGGAATCTGACATGCTTCTTTTCCAGCTTCCTCTCATAGCCACGGCCCTGCGACATCGGTATTACCCTGCCGTCAAAGCCAAGGGTCTGTCCCTTCTTCATGTTCTCCTCGAGGAACTCGATGATCGTCGGCACGCCCTCATCCTGCATGCGGAACAGCGTGATCGTTGTCCCCTCCAGCTCCTTTTCCGCCTGGATGAAGTATCTGCCGTCTGTCCACAGTCCTGCCCCCTCCTGCCACACGAGCAGGGTTCCGTTGGAGCCGGAGAAATTTGAGAAATACTCTCTTACCTTAAAGTAGTCACTGACATATTCCGAGTTATGGAAGTCCGCCGTCGGAATCATATAAAAATCAATATCGGCCTCCTGCATTGCACCTCTGAGTGCCGCAAGACGTCCCTGTATTACCTTGTTTTCCATCTTATCCTATCTTCCTTTTCTCTTCCTTTATTAATAATCGCTTGTCTGCTGTCCCTTGCACAGTCCGACCGCTCGTGATGTCCCAATCCGGTCACAGCCAAGCGCTAAAAAGCCCTCGAGGTCTTCCATGGTCGAGACCCCGCCCGCTGCCTTGATCTTCACCTTCGGGCCGATGTGCTTTTTGAACAGCTCCACATCCTCCCTCGTCGCGCCGCCGGTTCCAAAGCCTGTGGAAGTCTTGATATAATCCGCCCCGGCATTGGTCACCGCCTTGCACATCGCAATCTTTTCTTCGTCTGTCAGATAACAGGTCTCAATAATGACCTTCAGAATGTGCTCTCCGCATTCCTTTTTCAAGGTGCGGATTTCCTCTTCCACCTTCTGATACAGCCCGTTTTTCACATCGCTGATATTGATCACCATATCGATCTCGTTGCAGCCGTCCGCCAGCGCCTGTCTTACCTCGGCGGCCTTCGCCTCCGTCACGCTGTACCCAAGCGGGAAACCGACCACTGTGCAGATATTTACCTTATCTCCATAAGCTTCATGGATGCGCCGGATGTAAGCCGGAGGAACACAGACGCTCGCCGTCTGAAATTCGATCGCCTCATCGCACAGCTTCACAATATCCTCCCATGTGGCATAAGCCTTTAACTGCGTGTGATCCACGTGTCTCAATATTTCCTGTGTCGTCATTTGGTCTTTCTCCTAACTACAGACGGCGGAGCATTCCGCTCCGCCGCAAACTTTTTAAGTTAAAAACTTATTTCTGAGGACCTGCAGCTACCAGTGCCTTGCCTGCGTCATTGCCCTCGTACTTTGCAAAATTCTTGATGAATCTGCCTGCAAGATCGTCAGCCTTAGCTTCCCAATCTGCAACATTTGCATAGGTGTCACGAGGATCAAGGATTCCGCTGTCTACTCCGGGAAGCTCGGTAGGAATCTCAAAGCCGAAGATCGGGAGCTTCTTTGTAGGAGCCTTGTTGATATCACCGCTCAGGATAGCGTCGATAATTCCACGGGTATCCTTGATGGAGATACGCTTGCCGGTTCCGTTCCATCCGGTATTTACAAGGTAAGCCTTAGCGCCGCTCTTCTGCATCTTCTTAACAAGCTCCTCTGCATACTTTGTAGGATGCAGCTCGAGGAATGCCTGACCGAAGCAAGCAGAGAAGGTAGGGGTAGGCTCGGTAATTCCGCGCTCTGTACCTGCCAGCTTAGCTGTGAAACCGGACAGGAAGTAATACTGGGTCTGCTCAGGTGTCAGGATAGACACAGGAGGCAGTACGCCGAATGCATCTGCGGAAAGGAAGATAACGTTCTTTGCAGCAGGTGCGGAAGAAATCGGGCGAACAATATTCTGGATATGGTTGATCGGATAAGATACTCGGGTGTTCTCCGTTACGCTCTTATCGTCGAAGTCGATCTTGCCTGCCGCATCAACAGTAACGTTCTCAAGCAGAGCGTCACGTCTGATTGCATTGTAGATGTCGGGCTCGGAATCCTTGTCCAGATTGATAACCTTTGCGTAACAGCCGCCCTCGAAGTTGAACACGCCGTTGTCGTCCCAGCCGTGCTCGTCATCACCGATCAGCAGTCTCTTGGGATCTGTGGACAGTGTAGTCTTACCTGTTCCGGAAAGTCCGAAGAAGATTGCGGTATTCTCACCGTTCATATCGGTGTTTGCGGAGCAGTGCATGGAAGCAATGCCCTTAAGAGGCAGATAGTAGTTCATCATGGAGAACATACCCTTCTTCATCTCTCCGCCGTACCATGTATTCACAATTACCTGCTCACGGCTGGTAATGTTGAACGCTACACAGGTCTCGGAATTCAGACCAAGCTCCTTGAAGTTCTCAACCTTTGCCTTGGATGCGTTGTAAACAACGAAGTCAGGCTCGAAACTCTTCAGCTCATCCTCTGTAGGCTGGATGAACATGTTCTTAATGAAGTGTGCCTGCCATGCAACCTCTACGATGAAGCGGACAGCCATACGGGTATCCCTGTTCGCGCCGCAGAATGCATCAACAACGAACAGTCTCTTGTTGGACAGCTCCTTCTTAGCGATCTCCTTAACCTCTGCCCATGCAGCTGCGGTCATAGGATGGTTGTCGTTCTTATATTCATCAGAGGTCCACCATACGGTATCCTTGGAATTTTCATCCATAACGATATACTTATCTTTAGGAGAACGTCCTGTGTAGATACCAGTCATTACGTTTACTGCGCCAAGCTCAGTAACCTGACCCCTCTCGTAACCTTCCAGTTCGGGCTTGGTCTCCTCTTCGTACAGGAAATCATACGAAGGATTGTACACGATTTCCGTCGTTCCGGTAATGCCATACTTGTTCAAATCAATTGCTGCCATATCATTTACCTCTCTTCTTTAATGTAAATTGAAATTTACTCACGGTCATTCTACCATGATTTTATCTTTCCGTAAAGTATCTATTTCTTGTATTTACGCAGTCCGGTCAGATTTTGAGAAACTTTTTCACCGTGTCCTTCATTTCCGCTGTCTCACACTGTGTATCGTGCAGGACAGGTGCGGTACGGATCTCCTCGATTGCCTGCGGAACCTTGACATTGGCAATTCTCGAGAGCTCATCAACCAGCTCAAAATCACCCATCTCGTCATATTTGCCGTCAATGGCATTCATGACGCTTCTCGTAAACTTGAACGGGCTCGCGGTGGACGCAATCACGGTCTTTGTGTGATCCCCCGTCTCCTCCACATACTTCCGGTACACTGCCGAAGCAACCGCCGTGTGGGTATCGATCACATATCCGCAGTCCTCGTAAAGACGCTTGATCTCTGCGGCTGTCTGCGCCTCATCTGCGTAGTTTCCGTAGAAATCCTTCAATGCAGCCTTCATCTCATCCGTGATCTCATATCTGCCCTCTCCGGTCAGCGCTGCCATCAGGCTTCTGTTTTCTCCGGCATCATTTCCGGCGATCCAGTAGATCAGACGCTCAAGGTTGCTGGAGATCAATATATCCATGGACGGAGAGCTTGTCAGCACAAACTCCCGGTTGCGGTCGTAGACACCGGTGCGGAAGAAGTCATACAGCACCTTGTTGTCGTTGGACGCACAGATCAGCTTGTCGATCGGAAGTCCCATATTCTTTGCGTAGAACGCCGCAAGGATGTTTCCAAAGTTTCCGGTGGGAACCGTGACATTGATCTTCTCGCCTTCCGCGATCTTTCCCTCCTTAAGCAGTGTCACATAAGCATATACATAATAGCAGACCTGCGGAATCAGGCGACCGATGTTGATGGAATTTGCGGAAGAAAACTGGAAGCCGTTCTCCTCCATCTCCTTCGCCAGTTCCTTGTCCGAGAAGATTTTCTTCACGCCGGTCTGGGCATCATCGAAGTTCCCGTGGATTCCGACAACGAAGGTATTCTTCCCCTTCTGCGTAACCATCTGCTTCTCCTGAATCGGGCTGACACCGTTCTTCGGATAGAATACGACAATCCTCGTACCCTCGACATCGGCAAAGCCTGCCAGTGCAGCCTTTCCGGTATCACCGGAGGTTGCCGTAAGGATAACGATCTCATTTTTGATCGCGTTCTTTCTGGCGGATGTTATCATCAGGTGCGGCAGGATTGACAGCGCCATGTCCTTGAATGCGATCGTCGGGCCGTGGAACAGCTCCAGATAATATGCATTCTCTGCCTCCGCGAGCGGTGCGATCACCTCCGTGTCAAACTTGGAATCATATGCGCGGTCGATACAGGTCTTGAGCTCACTCTCCGTGAAATCCGTGAAATACAGCTTCATCACCTCATAGGCAACCTGCCGGTAATCCATCTGGGAAAGCTCTCTCAGGCTCTTATCCAGAGCAGGAATATGATCCGGCACGAAAAGTCCGCCGTCGTCAGTCAGTCCCTTTAAAATCGCTTCCGATGCCCTGACCGCTGTGCCCTTGCTTCTTGTACTGTTATAGAATACTTCCATCATCTCTTCCTCCGCCTTCGCTGTTCCTTATCTTATACCGGCCTTATACCGACTGCGCCGTGTTTCTTCTGCTGAGCTCCAGCAGTTTCTCCCGCATGTCGCTCTCCAGCTTCTGGAGTTCAACCTCTGCATTTCTTCTCTTCTCACGGCCGTCCTCCTGAATCTTGAGCACCTCATCCAGTGTGGTAATCAGGGTCTGGTTGGTCGACTTGAGCGTCTCAATATCGACGATTCCTCTCTCGCTCTCCTTCGCTGTCTCAAGCGTAGCGACCTTCAGATTCTCGGCATTCTTCTTCAAAAGCTCGTTCGTCATGTCGCTGACCTCACGCTGCGCCCTCGCGGCATCCGTGGAGTGGTTCAGTCCGATGGCAATGACCATCTGGCTCTTCCAGAGCGGAATCGTGTTTACCAGTGTGGACTGTATCTTGTCACTCATGACCGTGTCATTATTCTGGATCAGACGGATCTGGGGCGCCATCTGCAGGGAAACCGTTCTTGTCAGCTCCAGATCGTGTATCTTCTTTTCAAAGCGGTTGCACATTTCGGCATAGTCTCTCGCCGCCTGCGTATCCTCCGGCAGCTTGCTCTGCTCTGCCTTCGCCACCAGTGCGGGAAGCTCCTTCTCCTGTGCTTCCTTGAGCTTCTGCTTTCCCGCGAGGATGTACATGGACAATTCCTTGAAGTAGTTCAGATTCAGCTCGTACATCTTATCGAGCATCGCAACGTCCTTGAGAAGTGTCACCTGATGCGCCTCCAGCGCGTCGCTGATCTTATTGACATTGACCTCCGCCTTGTCATATCTCGCCTTCATGTTGGAGAGCTGGTTGGTCTTCTTCTTGATCATGCCGAAAAATCCCTTTGACTCTTCCCCGTCGTCTATGGACTTCAGTTCGGCAACCACCTGTGTCAGCATCTCGCCGACCTCTCCCATATCCTTCGTGCGGACATTGCTCAGCGCCGTCTCGGAAAAATCGGCGATCTTTTTCTGGCAGCCCGCGCCAAACTGCAGCACCTGCTGGGTATTGGTAATATCAATCTGCGCCGCAAAGTCATTTACCATCTTCTGCTCTTCCGGTGAAAGCTCTACACCCAGCTCCTCACCCGTTTTCTCAATCTTTTCAGGCTTAACCTCCGCTACCTGTGTCTCCTCCTGGCTTGTCTCAAGCACAGGCTCAAAGGTCAGCGTCGGAGCCTCCTTCAACAGTTCATCAATATCACTCATCTATGTGTCCTCCTTATGGTATGTGTATTTTCTCTCATCACCGTGCCGTCATCTCGGCACCTTCTCCAGTTCCTTCTCCCTTGCAAAGACGCTCTGTCCCGCAAGTCCTTCCTTGGCGAGCATGGTCTGCAAAACCTGCGCATCCGTCGTCACATCATAGGCGGTCTCCCGGAACATCCTGTTCAGCAGCTCCTCAAAGGCACTGTTGATCGTATCCAGCGTTTTCTCAATCTCTGCCTTCGCCTCAAGGATCTCTGCGCTCTGGGAACTCAGATCGTCAAACTCCTCATACGCGCCCACCAGCTTCAGCGTCGTGGGAAGATAGTAACTCATGAATTTCTTCATCTGCGGCATCTGCTCCGGGTGTTCCTTCAGTCCGTCAAAGATCTCCTTCAGCAGATTCTCCAGACGGAAGAGCTTCGCCGAGATCTCCTCCCCCGGAATATTGTCATTCATGTTGCGCAGCTTCTTGATGCACTCCTGTCCTTCCGCGATCATCTCATCCAGCTCGCTCCGCTCCGCCTCCGCCGTCATCTGCGGCTCCGGCTTTACGCCGCTCACGCCCTGCTTAAGCTCCTGCGCCTTCTGCTCGCGCTCCTGCAGCTTCCTTTGCTTTTCCAGTGCCAGATACTCCCGGTAAATCTTGTCATCCAGCATCAGGCAAGTTTCCTGATGATCCAGATGTCCCTCCGGGAAAAAGCCTGCATCCAGCATTTTCCGTACATCCTTCAATATAAACTTCTGGGTCTTATTCGTGTGAAGTGCCAGCTCTTCCAGATTGATATAATGGTTGTTCCCGGCAAGCTCCACATATTTCTCGGCGCGCCGCAGCCTCAGCTTCTGGATACAGCCTACATTGATCAGCACAATGCAGACAATAAGCATCAGAAAAATCATTGAAAATGCAACCTTAAAGCCGCCCCCGACTCCAAGCGCCAGTCCACCGAAAACCGCAGAAAGAATGCCCAGCACACCTGTCCCGATGCCGCCGAAGACCCTGTAGAGAATACTCGAAATCCTGCCGATCCGTTTAAACGGTGCCTTCAGCATCTCCGCAGCCGCCACTCTGAGATCCTGCTCGCGCTGTCTTTCCTCCTGTGCGCGCTTGCGTTCCCTTGTCTGCGCCGCATACCGCTCTGTATGACTCTCCGTCTGGTTTCCCGATACAGCCTGTCCGACCTTTTCCGTCACACCCTTGACCGTGTCCTGCACCGTATCGACGATCACATTGCTCAGATCCTTAAAATTACCGGTTTTTAAAGCCGAATCAACAGCATCCCGGATCTCCTCTCCCATGCTGTTCCATGACTTGTTATTACTCATTTGCTCTCCCATACAATCATTTTGCGAAAAAATTTCCAGATTGATTATCCCATAAATGTTCTGACATGGCAAGAGTTTTGTTTGATTCCCTTTCACTTAAAGAATTCATGTCCCCCGTGCGTAAACAAAAAGGTCAGATTCTCGTCGAACCATCTCATCCGGTTCTTGTTCGCATATTTTCTCGCCGCAAAATACAGGGCGCCCTCGGAAATATCCTCCCCCGCGAGAGCACGCTCCACCGCGGAGATCGTCTCCTCGCTGATCTCGACGGAATAATAGCGTCCGTTTGCCACCGGCGAAAACTGGGTCACGCCCTTTTCGCGCTGGAAAACCACCTCCGTCACCGTCCCGGGAAAGCTGTCGTTGTCTACCCTGTTGAGAACCACATTGGCGACCAGAAGCTTCCCGTCCTCGTCCTCGCAGCCGGCCTCCGCCTCAACGATCCTGAGCAGCACCTCCAGTTCCTCCTCGTCGAGCACCCTCTCCGGACGCTGCTCCATGAGCTGATAGCTGACTACACGCTGCCCGGAGACGGCAACATCGGCGATCCCGATCCCCCTGCTCCCATTTTCCTCCGTTCCGGCGTTTTCCCCGTCCAGCGCCTGCGCCCGGCTCTCAATCTCCTCCAGCTCCAGCCTTACCGCCTGCGCCGGCTCTGCGTTCAGTCCTGCCGCCGCCAGCTCCCGGACGCAGACAAATCCCATCAGCAGAATCAGATTTCCCGTCAGAAGCAGACTTATTGCCTTCTTATACATAATGTTCCGTTCCTTTCCCATCTTCCTAATTACAGCTTTGCCTGTCCGATATATCAGTATATGATGGGAAAGGAAAAAATATATCTGAAAACTTGTCTGCACATTCTCTCTGATGCTATACTTGTAATGCACGTGACTTTAACAAAGGAGACCACCTATGGATAAGAAATTACCGGACGGCGTTTTTCCCGCCTGCCGCAAGAATGGAGAACCCTATTTCCGCTCCTCGCTGACACACAGGGGAAAGCATATCAGTCTCGGCAACTACCCGTCTCCCGAGGCGGCTCACGCGGCATATCTGGAGGGCCGCAGCCTTCTTGCTGACGACTCCCTTTTCCCGGAGCATTACACTCCGGCACATACGCTGTCATTTGAAAAATGGATCTGTCTGATTAATTATCGTGACAACAACATCTATTTCAGCACGCCGATCTATGTCGGCCGGAAAATGTTTTATTATTATCTGTCGCCGTCCGAGGTGCTGAAATTTGACATGGACGATCTCTTCTTTTATTCCTCCCACAAGATCATGCGCAGGGGAGGTCATTACTTTGTCGCGGATTATGGCTCGCAGCTCAGCATTGTCTCCCGCTACGGCATACGCCCTTATGCCAGGCAGGGGCAGGATTACCGCTTTCTCAACGGCGATCCGCTCGACTTCCGCCGTGAAAATCTTGAAATTTTGAATGTCTACCACGGTGTGACAAGAGAAAAGAAAAACGGACAGTATGTCTATACCGTCCGCGTTCATCTTCATGGTAATTATATCGTAGGCCGCTATCCCGATGAGGTCAGCGCCGCAATCGCATACAACAAGGCAGTTGATCTTCTGCGGAAGAAAGGTGTCCGAAAGGAATTTCTGACAAATTACATCGAAGGTCTTCCGCCGCGGAAATATGCCGAGATCTATTCCTCCCTGCAGATTTCCCAAAAACTGCTGGACTACTGTCCTACTTCTCCGCGTAGTCAATAAAGCTGATGTTGAGATTGACAAGCCCGGCAATGCCGTCCACCGTTCCCTGTGTGCTATACTGCCACATCGTGAACTTATAGGGATAGTCGGGAATATCCGCCTGCTGGGAAAGCCATACATCGTAAGCGGTCAGCTTTGACATATCGACCTGCCGGATGAGCCATTCCTTGTTGCCGTAAATAATGGTCTTGTAGCCCGCTGCACCGATGGTGTCCAGAAACGCCTTTGTGATCTCTGTCCTCTCCGCCTTGCTCAGCTTGTCCGTCCTCGCCGTGTCATTTGTCACAAGCTCCATGTCAAAGGCTACCGGATAGGAAATGGTGTACTCGCCGAGCTGCTGGAGCACCAGATTCGCCTCCTCCACGGCCTCATCCTTTGAGATCGCCTGCGAATAGAAATAGACCCCGACATCAAGCCCCGCGTCTGTCGCCCGCTTGATATTTTCACTGAAATAGTCATCCACAATCAGCTGTCCCGTCCCATAGCCCCTCGCTCCGACACGGATCATGACAAACTGGATTCCCGCCTTTTTCACCTTGACAAAATCAATATAATCCTGAACCTTGGACACATCCACCCCGACATAGGAGGTCTGTTTCCCGTTCTCATAATACTTCATGAAATCCGACTGACACACCAGCTTTGTGAAATCATACTCATTCTTTGGCAGATAAGGACTGATGAGCACCCACTCCTCGGTTCCGTCAGACTTTTCGACCAGCGTATGCTTGCCGTCCGTAGACGGGTCATTCTTTACTTCCTCCTGCGGCAGAGACTGCTCCGGCTCCGGCGTCGCCTCCACCTCCTCCGGGTATTTATCCCAGAAGTCAAGGTCGTCCGGATGGAGCACCCCCTCCGATACATATCTCTCCGGTTCGGGGGAGAGGATGACCGGTGAAGTCTCCTGACTTGCCGTCTCCTGCGCACTCTGCCCCGGCTTCTTATTTCCGCTGTTCATAATCAGCACAACGATCAATATCACCGCGACAAACGCCGTCACCGCAACGATTGTCATCACCACCGTCGGTGTCATGCCCGAACGATCTTCGTAATCATCATGCAGCTTCATCTCTCTCCCCTCCTTCCGGCGAATTTCTTTCTCAATGCTTCACAATTGCCTTCTTCGGGCATTTCTCAGCGCAGGTACCGCAGCCGGTACACTTCTCCTGATCGATGACAGCGTGGAACTCCGTCACCGTCACCGCCTGATTCGGACAATTCTTCACGCAGATGCCGCAGCCGATACAGCCCACCTGACATGCCTTCATCGTGACAGGTCCCTTATCTTTGGAGCTGCACGCAACCGCAAGCTTCGCGTCATAGGGCACGAGCGAAATCAGATGCTTCGGGCAGACAGCAATACATTTCTTACAAGCCTTGCAGGCTTCCTTATCCACGACCGCAACCCCGTTTACCACATGGATCGCGTCGAAGGGACAGACCTTGGCACAGGTACCGAAGCCGAGACAGCCGTTGTTGCAGGCTTTCGGCCCTCCTCCGGGCACAAAGCTCATCATCCGGCAATCCTCGATGCCATAATAGTCATAATCCTTCTTCGCCTTATCGCAATCGCCCTGACAGGCAACATAGGCGACCTGTCTCGCGCTCTCCTCCGCTTCCACGCCCATGATTCCGGCGATCACCCTGCCGACCGGCTCACCGCCGACCGGACAGGCATTGACCGGTGCTTCGCCCTTGGCGATGGCAGCCGCCAGACCGGAACAGCCCGCATAGCCGCAGCCGCCACAGTTATTTCCGGGCAGCGCCGCCAGCACAGCCTCCTCCTTCTCGTCCACTGTCACCTTGAATTTGATACCGGCAACTCCGAGGAAGAGTCCGACAAAAATACCAACTACTCCGACTATCACTGTAGCCGTAATGATTCCTGTAATATTCATGTGTCATCCTCCCTACAGCAGACCTGAAAATCCAACAAAGGCGATTGCCATCAGTCCGGCGGTCACCAGAACCGTGGGCATTCCCTTGAAGGACTCGGGGAAATCATTGTGCTCCATTTTTTCGCGGATGCCCGCAAGGATCACGATTGCAATCGTAAATCCGAGCGCCGTCGCAAATCCGTTTACCACACCTGTCAGGATTCCGTACTCCGCCTGCTCATTGTTGATGGCAACGCCGAGCACCGCACAGTTCGTTGTAATCAGCGGCAGATACACGCCGAGCGCCTCATAGAGCGAGGGCATCGCCTTTTTCAGGAACATCTCGACAAACTGCACGAGAGCCGCAATGACCAGAATAAATACAATCGTGTCGAGATACTGCACCTGGAACTTAATCAATACAAACTGGTTAATCACTCCCGCCACCGCGCTGGCAAGCGTGATGACGAAGATGACCGCCACTCCCATTCCCCCTGCGGTCTTGACCTTCTTGGACACGCCAAGGAAGGGACACAGACCCATAAACTGGCTGAGCACGACATTGCTCACCATGGAGGAACTGATAAGGATAATCAATAAATCTTTTACATTTTCCATTTATTTTTCCTCCGCATCCGTGTCATAAAAACGCTTTGAACAGCCCTTTTCGCCGCAGTTCATGCAGTCCTCGGTACAGCCCGAGCCAATCTTCTCGTAAGACTTTCCCGCCTTCTTGCGTTTTGCCTTGATGTAGTTCTGCAGCGCAACCAGACATGCCAGCACAAAGAACGCTCCGGGCGCCTGGCTGAAAATGCGGATCGGCTCAAACGAATCCGGCATAACAGAGATGCCGAAAACCTTTCCATCGCCGAGGATTTCACGCACCGCACCGATACAGGTCAGTGCAAACGAAAAGCCAAGCCCCATGCCGAGTCCGTCAAACATGGAAGGAATCGGCGGATTGGAATATGCATATGCCTCCGCACGTCCCAGAATGATACAGTTTACAACAATCAGCGGAATGTACACACCCAGCGATTTGTTCAGCGCCGGCAGATACGCCTCGAGCAAAAGCTGCACCACCGTCACGAACGTCGCAATGACGACAATGAATGCCGGGATACGCACCCTGCTCGGTATGATCTTTCTGAGCAGGGAGATAAACAGATTACTCAGCGTCAGCACCGCCATCGTCGTCAGACCCATGCCGAGTCCGTTCATCGCCGAGGTCGTAACCGCAAGGGTCGGACACATTCCCAGAGTCAGGACAAAGGTAGGGTTCTCCTTTACCAGTCCGTTATAAATTCTCTCTCCAGCCTTACTCATTGACAGCACCTCCCTCCAGAAGCTCCAGCGCAACTCTTAAGCCTCCGTTGACGGCATTCGTGACCGCCTTTGTCGTGACCGTTGCACCGCTGATGGCGTCCACCTCGTTCTCCGCAGACGCTCCGTTTTTCACATAAGTAAAGCTCTGTACCTTCTTGTCGGCAAACTGCGGGGTCAGAACATCCGGCGCTTTCATGCCGAGTCCGGCAGTTTCCTTGATTTCCGTGATAGAGACGCCGTTCACCGTACCGTCCGCACCGACACCGACGTAGAGCACGATGTCGCCGCCATAGCCCTTGGAGGAGGCAGCCTCGACCACATAGCCGTAACAGCTTCCGTTGTTGTACGCCGTATATACCGTACCGATCTCGACATTTGTCTCCGCAAGCTCCGCCGCCAGCGCCTCATCCGGCACATAGTTCGCGTCCTCGAAATTCAGCGTGATCCCCTGCTCCTCCGCCTTCGGGAATACCGCAACACACGCCTCCTGAATCGTCTTCTCCTGCTGTACTCTTCTCGGCTCCTTTGTCAGCTCATAGACAAAGCCGAGCAGGAGACCGGAAATCATCGTAATCCCGAAAAGGATACCCGCCTCCTTCAGCATCGTCCTGATCTCATCTTTATTTTTCATGACGCCCGCCTCCTCTCTTATATCCAAAGGCTGTAGGCTTCGTAATTCTCTCGATCAGGGGCACCAGCAGATTGCCAAGGATGATCGCATAGGAAACTCCCTCGGCTCCCGGCCCGAAGATTCGGAAAATACCCGTCATCACGCCGAGGAAGATGCCGAACAGGTACTGTCCTCCGATCGTGATCGGTCTCGTCACATAATCGGTCGCCATGAAGAAAGCGCCGAGCATTAATCCGCCGCCCGCAAGCTGTGCCGCAAGATAAGCAGGCTCGAAGCCGTGTCCGCCGAAAATACCGACAAAGATAAGAAACGATACTATGTAGCTTCCCGGAATCCGCAGGTCGATCACACCGAGAAGGATCAGCAGACACGCACCGATAATCAGTGCGATCGCCGAGGTCTCTCCGATGGTTCCGGCTGTTCTTCCGATTACCATGTCCATGACATTGACCTGCTCGCCCGCCTTTAATGCCGCAAGCGGTGTCGCCCCGGTATAGGCGTCGCAGTCAAACGTTGTCATCGCCGTCGGAAAGGAAATCAGCAGAAAGCATCTCGCTCCCAGCGCCGGGTTCATAAAGTTCTGGCCCAGACCTCCGAACAGCATCTTCACGACAAGGATGGCGAACACGCCGCCCAGCGCTGCGATCCAAAGAGGGATTGTCACCGGAAGGTTCAGCGCCAGAAGCAAGCCCGTCACAACCGCCGAAAGATCTGTGATCGTCAGCTTCTTCTTATATAATCCGAATAAAAATTCCGTCAATACCGTACTTGCAACCGTCACCAGAACCACCGCAGCCGCTCTTGCGCCGAAATTATAGATTCCATAGCCCGTCGCAGGCATCAGTGCAAGGATGACGGCCAGCATGATACCGCTCGTAGTCACCTTGGAACGAATATGGGGGTTTGATGATACTTTAAACAATTCGCTCATGGTCTTCCTCCTACTTCTTTCTCTTCGCCAGCTGTATCTTACGCATGGACTTGATCTCCTGGGTCAGCGGTCTCTTTGCGGGACACACAAAGCTGCAGCAGCCGCATTCACAGCACTCCATGCCATGATTTGCCACAAATTCCTCTTCCTCAAAGTGCTCCGCATAGCTTGCCAGCCTGCTCGGGATGATCCTTCCGGGGCATGCCTCCACACAGCGCCCGCAGTTGATGCAGGGGCCCGGCTCCATCGCCGCGACATCGTCCTTCGACAATCCCAGAAGCGCGGTTGAGGTCTTTGTCGACGGCACATTCAGGTCAAACATTCCGAAGCCCATCATCGGACCGCCGCAGATGATCTTTTCCGGTGTCGTCTTAAATCCGCCCGCCTCGTCAAGAATCTCCTGATAGCTCATTCCGATCTTCACCCTGAAGTTTCTCGGATTCGCCACCGCATCTCCCGTCACAGTGACAATACGCTCCATCAGGGGTCGTCCCTCAACGACAGCGCGGTAAATCGCAACAATGGTATCCACGTTATTCACAATACAGCCCACGTCAGCCGGCAGCATTGTAGAATTGATTTTGCGCCCGGTCGTCGCATAGATCAGCTGTCTCTCACCGCCCTGCGGGTACTTCGTCTTCAATGCTTTCACACTGATCCTCGGCTCGTCCTTCGTCAGCTGTCTGAGCAGGGTAATGCAGTCCGGCTTGTTATCCTCGACTGCAAGGATTCCCTGCGCATTGTCAAAGAGCCTTAATACAATTTTCAGTCCGCCGATCAGCTTCTCCGGCTCCTCCAGCATTCTCCGGTAATCGGAGGTAAGATACGGTTCACACTCCGCACAGTTTGCAATCACATATTCGATTTTCCCAGGTTCCTTCGGAGACAGCTTCACATGGGTTGGGAAGCCCGCGCCTCCCATACCGACAATGCCCGCCTCCCGGACAATGTCAATGATCTCCTCCCTGCCGAGCTTCTCCAACGGAGCCTGCGGATAGAATCCAACGTCCTCATACAGACCGTCATTCTCCACAACGATGCTCATGACCATGTCGCCCGTCACTACGCGCCTCGGTTCGATCGTCTTGACCGTACCGGACACAGATGCATAGACAGGCGCCGAAACAAAACCCCCGCTCTCCGCAATTTTCTGTCCTGTAAGCACTCTGTCCCCCTTGGCAACGATCGCCTTTGCCGGAGCGCCGATATGCTGGGACAGCGGATAGACCAGCTCGCTTCCGGGAAGGATGTCCTGAATCGGCTTATCCTTCGACAATTCCTTTCCATCGTAGGGATGTATACCGCCCACAAATGTCAATTTTGCCATACCTTGCTACGTCCTTTCCTTTCATTCTACCCGAGATTTTCTGTCGAATTTTGTGAAAACCTCTCCCAATAAATATACTATTTTTTTCAATAAAATACTACTGCAAAATTTATTTTTATGCTATCATATTTATAAGTATATTTCACACAGGAGGTTTGTCATGAGAATTTCCGAGGAAACATTAGAGAACTTTTCCATCTCCTACCCGCTTGAACGCCTTGCGCCGCTTGAGCGCATTCTCTTTATTGATATTGAAACCACTGGCTTTACGGCGCGTTCCTCCTATCTGTATCTGATCGGCTGCGCCTATTATCTCGCAGGAAAATGGCACACGATCCAGTGGATGGCGGAAAATTACAGTCAGGAAGCGGAAATCCTGAATGCCTTCTTTGAATTTTCGAGGCTGTACCGCTATCTGATCCATTTTAACGGAAATAACTTTGATCTCCCCTTCATCCAGCAGAAATGTGAGCAGCTGTCCCTGCCGCACAGCTTTGATGCTTTCCAGGGCCTTGACATCTACAGGCGGATCGCGCCCTACAAGTTCATTCTGCGCCTTCCGAACTGTAAGCAGAAGACACTGGAGCAATATCTTGGAATTGACCGCAAGGATGTCTTCTCCGGCGGTGAGCTGATCGGACTGTATCATGACTATGTAAAGAATCCGACCGAGTTTTCGGAGAATGCCCTCTTCCTCCACAACGCCGACGACCTGAAGGGTATGCTGGAGACGCTCCCCATACTGGCTTACTATGACCTGTTCAACCAGCCCGTGCGTGCAAAAAAGGTACAGGCTAACTATTACAAGGATGCAAACGGTCATACGCGCAAGGAGCTTGTCATCACGATCGCAACGGACACACCGCTGCCCAAGCTGATTACTGCCTCCGCAAACGGCTGTCTGCTCCGCGGGGAGGACTCGGTCGTGACGTTGAAAATACCGATCTACGAGGAAGAATTAAAATATTTCTACTCCAATTATCACGATTACTACTATCTTCCGACGGAGGATGTCGCCCTGCACAAGTCCGTTGCAGGCTTCGTTGACAGAGAGCACCGCGTTCCCGCCTCCGCTGCAAACTGCTATACCAGAAAGATTGCCAACTATCTTCCCCAGTGGGATGTTGTGTTTGAACCCTTCTTCAAGCGGGATTACAAGAGCCGCGAGCTGTTCTTTGAGCTGACAGATGAAATGAAAAAGAATCGTCAGGCATTCTCCGATTATGCAGCCCATGTACTTGCAATGATGGCATCGACCTACTGAGAAATGTGCGCCGCCATGCACGCGCAATAAAGCCGTAAAACACTTCACCCCCGCTCCTCAATTCTGAGGGGCAGGGGTGTTTTTCTGGTTATTTATGAGTTTTTCTCTTTTTAAAGTACACTGTCGCGCCAGCTGCGCCAATGCCTGTTACCAGCAGCAGCGTGCCGCAGAGGATCGCTATCCTCTTGCCGCCGGCTCCTGCTATCCGGTTGCCTCCAAGTCCGGCTACCTCATTGCCGCCGGCTCCCGCTATCAGGGTTCCGCCGACTCCCGCTATAAGCATTCCACCGATTCCGGCTACCTCGTTACCGCCAAGTCCTGCTGCATAATTTCCGCCATTGCCGCCGTTTCCGGAGACAACGGAACCACCGCCACTGCTTCCGCCCGATCCACCGTCTCCACCACCGGGTCCACCATTACCTCCATCATCTCCACCGTCACCGGAGATAACGCCGGCAACAAAACCATCCGTATCAACAACCACCTCCGTGGAAGTGACTATATCAGAGCTAGAAAAAACCACAGAATCCGTAGATGCAACAGAATTCGAAGCGGCTACAACATCCGAAGAAGCTATAACATTCGCTTCTGTTATTGCCCCATAATTTACATTGGTGGCAATATTTGCATTGGCATACACATTCGCATTGGCAGCCGCATTGACATGGCTTACGGCATTTGCCATAGTAGTAGCATTTGCTGCATATATTATATTTGCAGCAAACGCCGGTGTAATTATGGCAGTAGCCTGCGTTCCCGGCGCCTGTGCTGCCTGTACTTTCAGGGCACTTGCTACATTTTCCGTAGCAGCACTGTCCAGCGAATCGAGATATTCTGTAAGTTTCACGCTTCTGCCGTTCTCATCAAAACCGACAATGGTATCAATTCCCTTTTCTTTTAACACAGAAACAGGGTCACTTTCAGCAAGAGCTGTCTTTTCGATTTCCATTCTTGTCGAAAGTTCTCTTTAGCGCTGCTTCTACAGGAAATACGGATACACTCATAACCACTGTATCGTCGATACAGATCCCAAATCCCACCATAATCCTGATATCTTCACTTTTGCCGATAACAAAAAACAGCGAAAGGACACTGACCGCCAGCAGAACCAGGCCGGTCTTAAACCAGATTCTTCCGAAATAGTGATGAGCGAATTCCCATGTGTCCCTGTTTTTCATTGACATGGTTGTTCTGTATCCATATAATGAATTTATTTTTTTAGGTGCCGCTTTTCTGAAAATTGCACCGAATATTATCATCAGCAGCGGAGCCCACAAAGCCTCTGACAACGTCAAAAACCACATCACCTGTTCCTCCTGTTCCTTCTGACTTCATCATCTGCTTTCCCCTATTGCCAGTCTGCAAATTCATCCTTGTGCTCCTGTATGTAGCTCCATATCACCTGAACAAGCTCATTTTCCACCTCTTCGTAATGCTCCGGCAGGAGACTGCCATTGGCAAAAATGCTCTCACCGGATTCATATTGTACTGACAGAGAAAACGACTTATCACTCTCATCAGATGACAGAAATTCATTGTATCCGTTCCATGCCGCCAGATGATATTTTTCCACAATCTCCTGCAGCGCCTCATACGGCGGTTCCGGAATGGCACCATAAAAGAAATAATCGATATTCCCGTTTCTGATCGTGGCTCTCATATAGGGTGTTCCGGGATCATCCGGTCTCGTTTCAAAGCTGCACTCAAATCGTTCAGAAGAAAACCGGGGATATACACAAAAGGAAAAGCTATCCATATTCGTGTCCTCGATTACTTTCGGATACTGTTCCTCGTACCACAGCTTTTTGGTTGGCTGAATCAGTTCCGTCAGCTCAGAGGCAACCGTCTGGTAATTGGCCGGAAAGCAATTTTCCCCGAATGCGGAAAGCGTTGTTCCATCTGTAAATTCTACATACATAGAGAACCCACCCCCATCAAGAACCATGAAGTTATTGCCGTGAAATCCATTCCAGCTTCCAACCTCATTCGTTTCCAGAATCTCCCGCACCCGGTCCATTAACTTCGCGTCGTCCATATGCAGATATTCATCCTCGTATGCAATTTCCAGACACACCTGCGTTCCCTCTTCCGCACGGGTCAGTGTAAATGAAGATATTTCCGGCATGGCGCTCTCATGCTGGCTGAAGGTGATTTTCTGAACCTCTGTAATCTCTACCGGGGATGTAGACGGCGTTTTCAGAATTTCCTCCCTATTTTTCTTTCCGCATCCTGTAAAAAGAGCAGTTATCCCCAGCGACATAATCCCCATCTTCAAAATCCTCCCTAGGATTCTTTTACCCCTGTCTTTTTCCATATAACCCTTACAAAACCTCCGTCCACTGAATCTCCGGAGCATTCTCAATTTCCCATGTAATTCCGAGTTCCCTCTTATGTTCCTCAAGGATGGCATTCATCTCATCCTCTTCATAGATCAGGATCCCCTTTTCCCGGTACAGACCAAGTATCTCATCCTCCGGCATTGCCGGATTTCCTGCCTCATCGCTGAATACATACCAATTTCCGCGAAGATATTCATTATAGGCATCTTCATCATCACCAGTGGGAGGCTCCATAAAGTTGTAAATCGCCAGCATATACGTTTCCTGACTGTCACCCAGACTGCTGTAACGAATGTCCAGTTCTTCCCTTACATCCGCTGGCAGATAATTTTCGGGAATCAGATTCGCTTCCAGCCCCATCGCATATTGGACAGAATATACGAGAGAAATCCTGCCTTTTGCATCAATCAGACTTTCCGTTTGCTTTGAATTGTAATAATCAAACATTGTCGATGTATCAATCATTCCGGCACTGTTCAGCCACACTTCGCGACGGTAATAGCTGTTACATCCCGCAAGATATTGAATCCTTCCGTCAATCCATTTAAAGAACAGATATTCTCTTGCAAAATCATACTCATCTGACGTCGTAAATTCCATACATACTGCCAGCTCCGGTTCACCGTCCAGACCGCAGTCAATCAATGAATAGGTTGTGCTTTTCAGAACATCCGGCATATCCATTTTCCCCAAAAAAGCCGAACATCTGTCGGAAATCTCTCCCAGCGTATACTCCCCTTCCTCCAATATCACATCCTCGTCAGAGATAACAACCGCCGTTGCTGCCCCGTCCAGAAAATTCATATACTCTGTTTCTGCGTCAGCATATAACGTATCCCCATCCGAAGACTCCGGCAGGGTAGCTGACTGCTGTCCGGCGAAAGACCCGCTGTTGTAATCTGTCAAATCGGTTACACCGGGGGAGTACCATGGGATGTTCATCGTCCCATCATACAAGGACAGTGAAGGATTCCAATCCAGTACTTCTCCGGCACTGTCTACGATTGTCACCTGTGTTCCGGGGATCACGTCACTTGGATTTGCACAGAGCAGGATTGGCCCGCCTGCTTCACTGCGATAAAGAACCTGTCCGGGTTCTCCATAAAACCCGTTGCTCTCATCCATAATCCATTCATTGACAGCCAGAGAGGCTGACTGATCAGTGGGAATAATACAATAAATTTCATTTCCGCCATCCGGCTGTTCCACATAATTTTGTTCCGGTATCTCCCAAAGGAACGGATAGTCCGACAAATCCGCTTCCGCCAGAAAAGTAGCAATATCCGTACCGTATCCCAAAAAGACCGCCGCACACAAGTCCCCATTGGAAGCTGCTAAAAGACGCAGATCCTCTATTGTAGCACCATAAGAATCCCCGGTTTCTGTTTCTCTTTCCTCTGAGGGTTGTCTGGAATGCTCTACCCCACTCCCTGACTGTGAGGTCTCCGCCGGAATATTATTTGATGTAATCTGCTCACCAGTTCCGCAGGCTGTCATACTCAGAAAAATGAGAAATCCCCCTGTCATCAGCCCGATTTTTTTCATGTACTGTTTACCTCCACATTTTAAGCCCATGGATCTGACGCTTTGGGCTGCCGGATATCTGTCAGCAGATACTGTTCCCACAGAAACCATCTGCCGTCCCCTTTTCTGCGGAGCTTGATGGGACGAGGACTGTCTGCTCCCCCACAGGGAATGAAGAGCTTTTTATACCCTTCCTCTGCGTCCGAAATATGGTTGCTTTCAATGGTGAGCCGGAAGGGTTCTTCCGGTGTATAGTTGTTTTCCGGTACAGCACCCACAAAATAGGAAAACGGAAGATAGGTCTTTCCTCCCCGGAACCTGTCATTCAGGAAGGAAATTTCCTGACCGTTAAGCGGGCGCGGACCCCGCAGCCAGTTCAGCATCTCCAGTCCTGCCTGCTTCTCCACCGCATAGACGCAAAGTGCGCATACCGTCAGCGCAGCTGTCTGAAAAGGAGTTTCCAGCCTGGCTTCGGGCAAAGCCTGCATCTGGCTTAAGTTTTCCGGCAAAGCCGTAAAAGTAAAGCTCTCCTTCTTGTTTCCCTGTGAATTATCTGCACCTTCCATCATTTCTCCGGTAACCTGTCTCATTTTATCAAATATGCTCATATATTTTCCCTCCATAGCAACTGTTTTGCAAAAGCTTGTATAAAAGGGGAACAAAAGACTGTTTTAGCCTTCTGTCCCCATAAAGGACTCAGATGGATTAGTTGAGGTTTGCAGATCCGCTGGCATAAAGGGTGCCGTCCTCGTTAAAATAGACACTCAGCCATGGACCAGTGCTGTCATCGACAAACCAGAAATAAATCTGACGTCCATAGCTTGCTTCATACATATATGCAGAAGGATCCACGCCAATATGCTCCACCACGTCCTTGTAGGTCAGCTTTTCGAGATCAGAGCCGGTGAAGACATTCAAATCCTGAAAGTAATCCTTCTGGGTCTCCGCAAGCGTCTCCTTGGTAGCGCGCTCGTCGCTCATGGGCTGCACTTCAGTGGACTTATAGTCCAGATTGTAAGGGTTGTCATTCGCTTGTTCGCCACCGTTGCCGCCATCGCCGCTGCCGCAGGCAGCCAGAGCGAACACCATCGCAAGTGTCAGCAGGAGCGTTATCATTTTATTTATTTTTTTCATAGTAATCTTTCCTTTCAAAAATAGATATCATCAAAAATCAGGTCTGCTTGCGCCACAGTTCTCACAGAATTTCCCCTGGTTTGTTGCACCGCAGTAGGGGCAGCTCCAGCTCTGTACGACATTTTCCCGCGTCGGTGCGGCGTATGCTGTCTGATTTGCGTCTGACATCACGCGTTCATCCGGCATGGTGGCACCATTTATACAGCCATCCCCATCCGGCACCGGTGCCTCAGTCCGCTGTCCTGCCACCGCGTTACAGCGCATATACCCAAGCAGACTGCAAATCTCCTCGCATGTCTCCTTATAATTACGGTAGCGCGTATTATCCAGCGGTTCTCCACTGGCTGCCTGCATAAAACCGCCAACTGACCACATGATTCCGGTAGGACAGAACGGAACGTGCACAGGAACATCATTCAGCTTGAATTTCATCTCATTAAAATAGGGTACATTCACGGAAATAGTGATATAAAAATCATAGTCATAATCATACCGTGGAGGATTGTAGCTTCTGCGGACAGTCTTCCCCTCTCTGTCTCTCTCCAAAAGAACGGGAGATATGGAACTGTGCAACACGCTCACGATTTTTTTCGCGCCAGTCAAGCTGCTCCTTTATCTCCTCTACCGTGCTGTTTCGCCGCTCGCTGAACCATGGTGAGAGCTTTTTGGCACACTCTTTGCAGAGATTTCCGTCCTCCAGCTTGCGCTTGCCCAGCAGACCTATTTTTTCACCACAGATGTCACAATACTTTTTATCAAAAAATCCCATCGTCTACCCTCTCCTGCACAGACTAATTTTCTTTCTTATTTAAATACGCTCCATAGATATATAAAGCAGGCAGAATCAATCCGGTTGCAAGGGAAGTTACGCTAAAACCACTTCCGCCAACCATGTTCAGCACATTTCCGAGTACACTGAGAACTGCTACAATTGCTCCCCATACAATACACTTTTGAGCCAGCTCAGGTTTGGTACAATTTTTTACTCCCTGAATTCCGGCAATCAACTGTACAATTCCGCTTATCAGACACAGGAAAGAAGCGGCATAAAGCAGACCGGTTCCTGCTGCACTCCCCGACAATGCAGCCAGACCGCTGACTCCGAGAATTGCAACAATACCTGCGATAATTCCAAATGCACCTCCAATAATCATCAAAATGCCTGTTACCTTTAAAAATTTCTGTCCCTTCATAATCAGTCTCCTCTCATTTTCTTTTGTCTTAAATTTGAGTTTGTCTTGATACCGCTTCCACACCCGGTATGTTGCAAAGCCCCCTGCATCTCCTTTCCACTGCCGCCCTGTCAGACAAACCATTGTCCACGGTCTCAACATCAGCATAGCAGTTGGGATGCCAAAAGGATATACTTACCATTCGTATTTTGCTGCATCTGGGGCAAAATACGAATCATTAGTATACAACATACAGTGGTGCATATGTGTCGCTATGCAAGATATGGTGCATTCGCAGCTTTCTTAATGACTGATCGCAGATTACGGATTACTCAGAATATCAATTCTGATAAATGAGCTCCTCCAATCTGTCACACCTTCTGAACAGGTCTATGTAAAGCATCAATTCCTCACGAGTTGACACACATAGCTTCTTATTTATGTTTGTATTATGCTTTCTTGCAGTTCCCACGCTGATAAATGCTCTTGCTGCTGCCTCATGAATATCACAGCCCTCTATAAACAACTGTAGAATTACCCTCTCTGTAGGCGTCAGCGTCTGAACACGGGCAGAAAACTCCTGAAGCAGCTCTTCAATATCCGGCGGCAAATCTCCCAGCATAGGCTTCCGAAGGTTCTTTGAATGGATAAATGAAACCAATGCATCAATTTCCGAAATTCCAGAATGATGTTCCCCAAGCGCCTCTTCTCCCTGTATCGCCTTCAGGCTTTGAAGGATGGGAGAGGCAAACTGTTTTGAAAGGCATAACGACAGCAGCAAACGGATCACCAGAAATCCAAAAGACCCCAAAATCCACATTTTCCGGGTTACAGAAGAATGCTGCCGGTAGCTGCTCTCAGAAATCATGGTTATGACAGCAAGTGGAAAACCTCCTGCCGATTTTGCATCAATCATCTGGCTGGTTCCCATGTAAACACAGGTACCATCTGTACAAGTCATATAGTAACGTCTATTGTCCACGTTCATGGGAGCAAGTACGGTAACTATGTTTCCGAAAGAACTGTCGGCAGCCGGATATGTGAGGGTAAAATACAATCCGCTCAACTCTACCCCACAGATACCGCGTACTTTGCCGCTGTTGTCCATAACAGGAACACATAACAGAAGAACATCCTCCCATGTGTCTCTCAGTCTCATCCGCTCGGACCACTGACATCCCTCTGCCAATCTTTTCCCGGAAAAATCCATAAGTGTGTCATAACCCGGTATCATCTCCGTATCAAACTCCAAATCCCATCGGTTGTGCATCTGTACCTGTTCTTTCCGGGCTACATCCGCTGCTCCCCGGAAATAGACAATATGCTGATCCGCTGTTCCCACTGCCTTTAAGTCGGAAAAACGCAGGTATTTTCTGTGATACATGATATGAGAAAAGTCCGGGAAGCTTCCCGGACTTTTCTCGATTTATAAGGGCTTCTGATAGAAGAACGAATTCTTCCTCTCATATCCCATCTCTTTGTAGTTCACAATCTGCTCCGTGCTGCCGATAAACAGGACTCCTCCGGGTGCCAGCGACCTTAAATACTTGCGGAAGACCTCATCCTTTGCCTCCTCCGTAAAATAGATCAGCACATTACGGCACACGATCATATGGTAGTCCGTCGGATAGGTGTCCTTCAACAAGTTATGCTCCTTGAAGTCAACTCTCGCCTTGATCTCATCGGAGATCTTATAAGACGGCCCCACCTGTGTAAAATACTTTTTCTTCAAATCCTCCGGTACGGATGCAATGCTCTTCGCATCGTATAAACCGACCTTCGCCTTCGCAAGAATCTGCTTGTCGAGATCCGTCGCATAGATACGGATATTGTTCAACGGCACATGCCGTGACAAAGCCATCACAAGCGAATACGGTTCATCACCTGTAGAGCACGCTGCACTCCATATTTTCAGGTTTCTGCCAAATCTCTTGACAAGCTCCGGTATTACCTCTTCATCCAGCAGCTTCCACTGTTCGGGGTTCCGATAAAATTCAGACACATTGATCGTAATATAGCTGACAAACTCTTCAAACAGATCCTTGTCCGTCTTCAGGGCATGTACATATCTGTCATAGCCTTCGATCTTATGCTTTGCAATCAAAGTGTCGATCCGGCGTTTCATCTGCTTTTCCTTGTAGCAGTTGAGGTCTATCCCCGTCAGTGACAGCACTTCCCGCTTAAAATATTCATAATCGTATGTCATCGGCATTCACCGTCCCGATTTTTCTTTTCTTAGTTATTCTCTTCTGCTTCCTGTGCAGCGATCACTGCATCAATGTTCACAGAGACAACATCCTCGTCGGAATCCTCATTTTCCTGTGTCTCAGGAACGAGCATAGCCTTGATGCTGAGAGAGATCTTTCTGTCAGCTTCGTTGAAGTCAACAACCTTTGCTGTCACTTCGTCGCCAACCTTCAATACGTCTGCGGGCTTCTCAACATGCTCCTTGGAGATCTGGGAGACATGCAGCAGTGCATCCACACCGGGCTCCAGCTCAACAAATGCGCCGAAGTCTGTCATTCTTGCGACCTTGCCGGTAACAACATTGCCGACAGCGTACTTGCTTGCAGCATCCTTCCAGGGATTTGCATCGTCAAACTTCAGGGAAAGTGCAATCTTGCTGCCGCTGATCTCCTTAATCAGAACCTTCAGCTTATCGCCAACCTTGAACACCTTCTTGGGATGCTCCACACGTCCCCATGACATTTCTGAAATATGAAGCAGTCCGTCAGCTCCGCCGAGATCAATGAACGCACCGAAGTCCGTTACATTCTTGACAACGCCTTCCACGATGTCTCCCTCGTGGATTCTCTCGAACAGTTCCTTCTGTAGCTCTGCCTTCTGAGCCACAAGAAGCTGTCTGCGGTCGCCGATATATCTTCTTCTCTTGGGATTGTACTCGCTGATAACGAACTCAATCTCCTGTCCTGCATACTTAGAGAGATCCTTCTCATAGGAATCGGAAACAAGGCTTGCGGGAATGAAGATTCTTACCTCATCCACAATTACGCTGAGTCCGCCGTCCAGAACCTGGGATACGGTAGCCTTCAGCACCTCTTTGTTGTTGTATGCTTCCTCAATTCTCTTATTTCCTCTGTCTGCGGCAAGTCTCTTATAGGTCAGTACAACCTGTCCCTCACCGTCATTTACCTTCAAAACCTTTACTTCCATGGTATCGCCGGGCTTTACCACCGTTGTCAGATCCAGATTGGAATCATTGGTGTATTCGTTTCTTGTAAGAATACCGTCTGACTTGTATCCGATATTCAAAACGATTTCATCCGCTTTGACATCGATGACTGTGCCTTCGACTACCTCTCCTGAATGTATTGTCTTAATTGAATCTTCCAGCATTTGTTCAAAAGTTAATTCTGACATAATTTTGAACCTCCTCGATTAATTTATTTGGGGTGGAAGCCCCCGCTGTAATACCCACCAGGCGGACAGATTTAGGCAGTTCTAAATGCAAGTCATCCAGTGTCTGTATAAAATAGGTATCCGCACACTCCTCACGGCAGATTTCATACAGCTTCTTGCTGTTTGAACTGTGCTTTCCTCCTATTACGATCATCACATCAGCCTCCCGTGCAAGCGCTCTTGCTGACTGCTGACGCTCCTCTGTCGCGTTACATATAGTATTCACAACACTAACATTGTAACCTTTTTTTTCAAAAATTTCAACTATATATTGAAATTTATTGTAGTTAAATGTCGTCTGAGAGACAACGCAAAGCTTTCTGCCCTCCGGCGGAATGAAATTCACAGCCTCCTCCGGCTCCTCAAGAACGGTTGCTGCTTCGCTGCACCACCCGACAATTCCCTCCACCTCCGGGTGTCCCGGATTGCCGATGATGACGATGTGGCTGCCCTCTCTGCCCTCTTTTTCGACAATCCTGTGTATCCTTTTCACGAACGGACAGGTGGCATCAATGCATTCCAGACCTTTCTCCTCCAGCAGCCGGTAGATTTCCGCCGGGACACCGTGCGCGCGGATAATGACCGCAGCCGCCTCCGCACCGCCCTGTGCCGGCAGCTTCTCCAGTGCCTCCCTGTCTTCCAGCACGCCGACACCCTTCTCCGTCAGTTCGCGCACGACCTCCTCGTTGTGCACGATAGGCCCATAGGTATATATAGTCTTCCCCTTCGCGAGCTGTTCATACACCGTATCGATCGCACGCTTTACACCAAAGCAGAAACCTGCGCATTCCGCAAGCCTGATCTCCATGTTCCACCTCTTTCCGTCACAGTTTCCCGCTCTATTCCCTCGCACAGAGCGCTATCAGCTTCTCGACAACCTCCTCGATCGTCATGTCGGAGGTATCTACAAGCACCGCGTCCTCCGCCTGCTTCAGCGGGGATGTCTCCCGGTGCATATCGCGGTAATCCCGCTCCTCGATGTCCGCCTGGATCTTTTTCAGATCGCACGTCTCTCCCTTTGCCAGCAGCTCCTCATAGCGCCGTTTCGCTCGGACCTCGCTGCTGGCTGTCAGGTAAATCTTTTTCTGGGCATGCGGGAGCACACAGGTTCCGATGTCGCGCCCGTCCATGATGCAGTCACTCTCCGCGGCAAGCTTCCGCTGGAGTTCCACCAGCTTTTTTCTCACCTCCGGTATCGGGCTGATCGCCGAAGCGGCATTTCCGACCTCCTCCGTGCGCAGATAGGCATTTACATTTTCTCCGTTCAGATATACTACCTGAACGCCGTCCTCATAGCGGATCGTCACGTCCGCCCCGCCGCATTTCTCGATAATCTTCTCCCTGTCATCCAGAGCGATCTTCTGTCTGACAATAAAGAGCGCCAGCGCGCGGTACATCGATCCGGTATCAACATAGATCAGATTCATCCGCTTCGCAACCGCCTTGGCGATCGTACTCTTTCCAGCTCCCGCCGGTCCATCCACTGCAATGTTATAACTCATATGCTACCTCCTGCAAGATGCCCGGTCGACCAGGCAATCTGTAAATTAAAGCCTCCGGTCAGTGCGTCCAGATCCAGCACTTCCCCGGCAAAATATAAGCCCTTGACCTTCTTTGATTCCATCGTCGAGGGATTGACATCCCTGACCGACACTCCGCCTCTTGTGATGATCGCTTCCGCGAAATCTCTGGTTCCGTCCACCGTCAGCGGCAGATCCTTAATCACCCCGGCAAAATGCCGCCGCTCCTCCCGCGAGATCTCATTGACCTTCTTCTCGGCAGGAATGCCGGAATTTTCAACCATCACCGGGATCAGTCTCACCGGGAACAGTCCTCCCAGCGCATTCTTGAACTGACGGTTATGGTTCTCCTCAAAATCCCGGATCAGCCTCCTGTCAAGCTGTTCCATATCCATCGCCGGCTTCAGGTCCAGATGCACCGTCGTCTCTTTTCCGGGCCGGTAATAGCTGCTTGCCGACAGCACCAGCGGCCCGCTGATGCCGAAATGCGTGAACAGCATTTCACCGAAACCGTCATAGACCCTGCGCCCGCCGCACACGAGCGACAGTCCTACATTTTTCAGTGCCAGCCCCATAAGCTCCCCACACCATTTTTCTTTAATGTTAAACGGCACAAGCGCTGGCTGCGGCTCGATGACCTTATGCCCCGTCTCCGCCGCAAAGCGGTAGCCGTCTCCGGTCGAACCGGTCGACGGATAAGAGACACCGCCCGTGCAGACAATTACCTTCTCCGCCTCCATGCGTTTTCCGTCCGCCAGCAGCACACCCTCTGCCTTTTGCGTGCCGAGCAGCTTCTTCACCTCTGTGCCCAAAAGTACTCTGACACCTCTCTTGTTCAGTTCTCTCTGAAACGCCGCGATCACATCCGAAGAGTGATCCGACACCGGAAAGACACGGTCACCCCGCTCCGTCTTCAACGGGCACCCCGCCTGCTCCAGAAAATCCATGACCGCCCTGTTGTCAAAGTCATAAAAGGCACTGTACAGAAATTTCGGATTCGAGCAGACATTTGCCAGAAGCGTCTCCATATCTGCCGCATTCGTGACATTGCAGCGGCCTTTTCCGGTGATAAACAGCTTCTTCCCAAGTTTCTCATTTTTTTCGATCAGGCAGACGCCGTCGCCTCTGTCCGCCGCGGCAGCCGCTGCCATCATGCCTGCCGCGCCCCCGCCGACAACGATCACACTGCTCATTCCGCGTTCTCCCTTCTGAGCGAATAGTCAAGCATTGGCTCATCATTTATAAAATCGATCTCATCATTCAGGTAGACCTGATAGTTATTCCACGTCTCCTCCAGCGTCTCCAGATTATGTCTGACCTCCTGCGGGCATTTCAGGCAGAGCGCCACCACCAGCGCGTTAATCACGCTTAAGGGCGCCACAAGCGAATCGACAATGGAGACCATGTCGCTTCTCGCCAGCAGATTGCAGGAGGAGTAAAGGCTCATCGGCGAATGCGTGGAGTCCGTGACCGCGATCACCTTCGCGTTCCTGTCGCTCGCAAATTCCATCGCCTTCAATGTTCTCATGGAATATCTCGGGAAGCTGATTCCGATAAAGCAGTCCTTCTCCCCGATCCTTATCATCTGCTCAAAGGTCTCGCTGACGCTTGTCGTCTTTAACAGCACGACACCGCCCCGGATCATATTCAGATAAAAGTGCAGGAACTCCGCCAGCGGTTCGTTGCTGCGCAGTCCCATGATGTAGATGGTCTCCGCCTCCAGGATCGTATTGACTGCCGACTCGAAGGCTGCCGGATCGAGGTTATCTATCGTATGCTGCAGCTTTTCAATATCGGAGGTTATGACCGAGGTCAACACCTCAGACTGGGAGCTTCTGCCGTATTTTGCATCCATCTTCTGCACGGTGCTGAGCTTTCCTTTTACACATTCCTCAAGCGCTCTCTGGAATTTCGGATAGCCGTCATAGCCGATGCCCGATGCAAAGCGCACAACCGTTGACTCACTGATGCCCAGCATCTCTCCCAGCTTCGCCGCCGTCATGAACACCGCCTGATCGTAATGCTCCGAGATAAAATTTGCAATCGCCTTATGGCTCTTGCTCATTCTGTCATATTGTTCCGATATTCTGTCCAGAATATCATATTCTCTCGCCATGTCGCGCTTCCCCCGTTATATCTTCGCCATAAAGGCTCTGTAGGAGTTTTCCAGCAGTTCCCTTGTCTGTATATCCGTCAGGTCATAGTCACCGGTCAGTGACATACATGCCGCCCCGTGGATAAAGATCCACATCTTCATAAAAAGCTCCTGCGGATTCGGGCAGCCCGCAACTCTGGCAAGGTTGATCTCGTAAACCACATTTCCCTCCGAACCGTTCAGCAGTTCATACATACTCTTATGACCTTCGCTGTGATTCACAAACAGCAGTTCAAACAAATGCCGCTCCTGCCTTGCAAAGGCAATATATGCCATGCCGAGATTGGCAAACGGTGTCTTTCCCATGCGGGGATAGAGACTGTAAAAATCCCGGAAAAATTCAGCTGCCCTCTCGTACACCGCGTCCCAAAGCTCCTCCATATTCTTATACACTCTGAAGATCGGCTGCGTGGAGCACCCCGCCTTCGCCGCCACCTTCCTCGCCGTGACGTTCGCAAAGCCCTCTTCCCTTGTCATCGCAAATGCAGTATCCAGAATCCTGTCTATCGTGATCGACTCTTTCCTTGCCATTTTCCCTCCAGGTACCTCTCTGTTCCGGTATCTCTAACGGATACACTTTCTCCGTCCGTAACATATGTTATTTTACAGACTTGTCCTCCGCCTGTCAAGGGCATAAAAATCGAGTAGGAGGAATTTCTCTTAATCGGGAAATTCCGACCTCTCACACCACCGTGCGTACCGTTCGGTACACGGC
>CAKRTS010000025.1 GCA_934402315.1 uncultured Acetatifactor sp.
CTTCCTTCTGCCCTTCCTTCTGCCCTTCCTTCTGCCCTTCCTTCTGCCCTTCCTTCTGCCCTTCCTTCTGCCCTTCCTTCTGCCCTTCCCGCTTCCCTGACATCATCATCATGCAATAACTCTTTCATGTACTCCGCCCTCCATTCCTCATTCCTCCGGGCTCTGCCTACGGCTTCCTCAATCTTGCGCGTCAATGCACTCTCGGCTCTTCCCGTCCTGATATAATCATACAGCTCTTTCAGATGCTCCGGCACCTCTTCGGTGCTGCTGACACAGTTATAAAAGATCTTCTCCGTGCCATCCCGCAGACACAACTCCTTATTTTCCTCGCACCGGTTCTGAAAGGAATACTTCACATATCCCAGCCCGAAGGGATCAAAGGTACAGAGAAACAGTACCTTTCCATTGGGCAATTCCCGATAAGACCTGCCCTTGTCCAGATGATCCATATCCATTGTAGACTGATAAAAACGGCTTCTCCTCGGCAGCTCCAGTTTCTCTACCGCCTGATGATTCAGATTCTGCATCTCCGCGTCATATACATGGCACTGGTCTCTCGTATACACATCCAGCCGGACCGGTTTGCCATCCGTTGTATACCGGAATTGCCGCTCCGTCTGGACATCTTCCAGTTCCCCTACCGGATGATCCAGCAGGCACTCCAAGACCTCCCGGCAAAGCGCTTTATCCTCCATCACCTTGCCAAATATAAAATCATCCGCAATTGTCAGTTCCTCATACCTTTTTGCCATTCGTACTCTCCTCACTCTTTCCGCAGGAGAATGTGCTGGCACTTACACAGAATCAAACTTCCGGTTTCCACCATGTCTTCCCCCACTCTATTATTGTCATTGGGTATCTAAGCAGGGATTCCTCTGGATTCATAGACATCGGCTTACGCCAGCATAGAAATTTGAAAATAGAAAATCTGCTTATAGGTATAGGGTAGCAGATGATTGTTTATTTGTCAACACAAAAAAACGACAGCTCCGGCTCCGCCACGGCAATCATTTTGATGACCGTTTATCTGCCGGGTGCTGTCATTCCTTCCCTTTATATAACACACTTTTCAATCGGTGATACAGCCCGGAAAACGCCTTGCTTTCCGCCATTTTGCGCCTCACCGGAGCAAGTGTCAGCGCCATGATCGCCCGATACCTGAACAGCTCTGTCTTTTTCATATAGGTACCGGTAATCTGTCTGTGCTCCTGCGCGTCTCTCTTCCCGTTCTCCTTACTCTCCGAATAGCCTCCCCCTTCATAGGAAGACACCGGGAAATCCATATGGATAAACCCGGCATTTCCCCGATAGAAGCACCAAAGGAAATGGTCGTAATCCGCACGGATCTTATAGCTTAAATCGTAGGGCTTTTCCCTGCACAGTTCAATACCGTAAAAGCAGGACTGGTGGCAGGGAATATTTCTGTAACAGGTAAATCCCGTGATCTCCGGTGCCGAGGCGATCGTCACCTTCGTCTGTTCGCCGAAAGTATCTCCGTAGAACACATACCTCTGTTTCTGCACTTTACTGTCTCCCGCCCCGTCGTGCTCTGTCCGCTCTATGACCTCATTCACCCGCTCCAGCACATTTTCATCCGCCAGCAGATCGCCGCAGTTCAGGAACAGAACATACTGACCCTTCGCATAGCCGACCGCCCTGTTCATGGCATCGTAGATTCCCTTGTCCTTCTCCTCATAGAACCGCACGCGGTTCAGCCCTTCTCCCTCTGAACCTTTCAGAAAATCCGTAGAACCGTCCGTGCTGCCGCCATCCTTGACAATGACCTCGTAATCCGTAAAGGTCTGCGCTGCCACACTGCGAAGCGTCCCGCGCAGCTTCTCTCCGGGATTGTAAGACACCGTAATAATTGAAAATCTCATTCTGGTTCTCCCCGAAAAAGCTCTGATTAAAATACCTTCCTCTGTCTGCGCATCAGCAGAACCGCCCCTGCGCCTACCGCCAGAGAAATGATGCAGACCGGCCAGCACACAAAGCCGGACACTGCCAGCTCCGTATTGCACAGCAGATAAGAGATCAGGTTAATCAGCGCGTGCATGATGACCGGCACCCTGAAATTCCCGAAATATTCATATGCATAAATAATCAGGCACGCCATGCAGAAGCCGTAGATGCCCTGCACGGAATTTCCGTGATACACGCCAAAAAAGACTGCTGCCGCGAGCATTGCCGCTGCAGGCTTCAACGTCCGTTTGAAGCAATTATAGATCACGCCCCGGAATAACAGCTCCTCCGCAACCGGTGCCGCGGCCACATACAGAAGCAGTGACGGAATAAGCCCCGCCGAATACTGCTGCTCCGAAACCCTCTGATAAGCAGCGGAAATGTTCGTCATGCCCGTCAGCTCCATCAGCATATTCAAACCGAGCATCATTCCGACGGATGCCACAGTCAGAAAGAGATAGGATTGCGCGGGCTCCTTGCGGATATGCAGTAATTTTGCGTCCTCTGCCGCCTCCCGGATCATCGTGCGCGCGCTTTTCCAGACAACAGCCGCCCCCGCAACAAAACCGATAATCTGCGCAATCGCAGAACCGTTCCCCGTCGTTCCCGCCGGATTTCCCGCTTCGTCATAGATCAGAAGCCCTGTTCCGGGAAAATGCCCATCGATCAGCAGATAGAGATATGCCACGATTCCGACCGCAATGCTCCTAATCAGCAGGAACATCAGAAACGGATAGCCGAACTGCCATATTTTCTGAAAGGTAAGTCCCTTTCCCGCACTCTCCTCCGTGCCGCGCAGCAGAAACTTCTGCAGTTCCTCCACTGAGCGCACGATATAGTCCGCCTTCGCCTCCCGAAGCTCTTCCATGCCGCCGTAGCCGTAGCTGACACCGACACTCTCGACCCCCATCGCCTTTGCACCCTCAATGTCAAACTTCCTGTCCCCGATCATATAGACCGCCGACTTATCTACCGGCTGATCTCCGAACAGCTGTCTGAGCGCCTCCTCAACGACCTCGTCCTTGCTCGTTCTCGTGCCGTCCAGTTCACTGCCGACAACAACCTTAAAATATTTTGCAATATCAAAATGCTCCAGTATCCTTTTCACAAAAACCGTCGGCTTACTGGATGCCACCGCAAGGAACATCCCCTTTGCATTCAGGCTTTTGAGCATCTCGGGAACCCCTGCATAGATTTCATTTTCAAATAAGCCGACATCCTGGAAGCGTTCTCTGTACTTCTCAATCGCCGCTGCCGCCTGCTCGTCCGTAAATCCATAAAATTCCTGAAAGCTGTCCTTCAGCGGCGGCCCGATAAACGGTGTCAGCTTCTCTATATCCGGCTCCTCGATCCCGAAGGATGCCAGCGCATATTGCACGCAGGTACAGATTCCTACCTTGGGATCTGTCAGGGTTCCGTCCAGATCAAAGAGTAAATATTTTTTCATGCAGCTCCTCCAAATTTATCAAAAACTTCTAATCTTATCGCTTCCGTCATCCACGGTATTTTCTATTTTGAGAATCCTGACATCATATCCGACCGTGTCATTGACCTGCACATGGGCGGTATCCCCCTCCTTCTTTCCGAGGAGTGCCTTGCCCAGCGGACTCTCATTGCTGATGAGGTTCTCGAGTGAATTTCCGCGCACTGTCGTCACAATCTTATAGGTTTCTACCGAAGCGTCGTCGACAAACTCGACCGTGACCGTATTGTTGATGCCGACCTCATCCTCCGCCGAATCCTCGGAGATCACCTTCGCCGTCTTAATCATCCTCTCAAGATAGCGGATACGGCTCTCATTCTGGTTCTTGTACTTCTTCGCGGCATGATACTCAAAGTTCTCGCTGAGATCGCCATGCGCCCTCGTCTCCTTCACATCCTCCAGCGCCTTGGGCCGCACCACAAGCTTGCGGTACTCGATCTCCTCCTCCATCTTCTTAATGTCACTCTTTGTCAGTTCGTCATACATATCAAAATTCCTTCTTTCTTCCAAAACAGTTGTGCAAGATGTACCTGACCGCAAGCAGCGCACTCGCAGAATCCAATTACCTGACCGCCGCCATCACTCTCACACCTGAATTCCGTAGACCACCGCCACCGCCAGAATAATCTGGATGATCGCAAAGCGGAATACGGTCTGCGTGTTCGACCAGCCCCATACCTTTCTGACATGGTCGTGCAGCGGTGTGCGCGTATTCTTCAATATCCTGATCTTCAAAAAACGCAGAAGCGCAACCTTGAGCAGCCCTAAGCCACCGTCCAGAATCAGCACGAGCGCCACCGGCACATAAAGCAGCGGGCAGCCCGTCTTCAGGATGGCGATGCCGATGAACAATCCCATGGAACGGGAACCCGCATCCCCCATCATGAGCCTGCTCGGTGTCGCGTTGTACCAGAGATAACCCAGAATACATACCGCAAACAGCAGGATCAGGAAGGAAAAGTCCTCCCCTCTCTCAAGGATTCTGTCTATCAGGTAGATCGTCATGACCGATGTGATCGTGAGTGTGCCGGACAGACCGTCCACACCGTCCGCACAGTTTGTGACATTCACAGACGTCCATACAAGAATTACGATCAATATTGCAAACAGCACCGGTGGAATCGTGATACTGACATGAAACAGCGCCAGCTCTATCGTGTTGGAATTATATTTCAAGAAAGTCATTGCGACCAGCGCCGCCACGCAGAGATCCAGAAAGCCCTTCTTGTACTCTCCCCACGGCATCTTTGAAGCATCGTCCAGAAAGCCCGTCATCATACAGATCACTGTCAGGATCAGGTAAATGACAATCTCCGCATCCAGCGGGGCAAAGAGCAGTGATGCCGCCACAAAGCAAAGCACAAAGATGATACCGGCGCCCCTCGGCTTCCCTGCGGAGAGCTTTCCGTCATGGGCGAACTCACGCCCCGCATCCTTCGGCAGAAAGCCCTGCAGCTTATGCGTCGCAAATACGGTTGCAGCGAAAGCAAAAATAATACCGGCAAGCGCCAGCAGGGAATCATAAGTATCAGATATCCAGAAATGTAACATGGTCATTTTCTCCCATCCCAAAAGCCTTGGCAGCGGAAAAAGCTTGTCCCCGCCGCTAAGGCTTATCATATCACATATTGCAGCCGCTTCGCAACTACCTTTGCTCGCGTGCGAACTGTATTGCCTCTAGGTCAAAATTGCTGCCCGGCAGGAAAATCAGCTCGATTTTACCCTTGCCGCAAAGCTTTTCGATCGGGAAGGTCTGCTCCTTCTCTCCGCCCTTGAATTCCACAATACGGTTTACCGTCTCTCCTGTCTCATCCGTGAAGTGAATATGGATGGTATTTGCCGCCAGCGGCGTGCTGCCCCAGAGGGTGACGCTCTGCGCGCCCGCCTCGCCGAAGTCCATATTCTCATACACAATCGTCACATTGTTTCCAATGCCGCGCACTGCCATCCCGTCTCTCGTGAAGGTGTCGCCGTAAATTGCGCCCGCCTCGCCGGCAAAAAGCTTGCCATACGCTTTTTCCAGCTTTTTGAAACAGAATCCCTTGAGGTGCACCTTGTTTGTCAGCAGGAAGCTGATCGCAGCGATGCCCTTAATGCGCTCCGGCAGCTTATAGGTTTCCTCCTGATAGACATTCCAGATAGAGGGCTTCTGGTAAATTACCCTGTCTAACAGCCTGCTGCCCTCCTCACCCGGCTTGCCGAGCCATATCTCGATCGGGTATTCGTCGCCTGAGAAGGAGAATACCGGCAGCGTAATCTCGTCTGAGCCGTACTCCCCGAAATCAATGCCGGAATAGACAACGCCGCTTACGCCGTCTCTGGATGTTGCGATTCCCTTCTCGTTTCCGCTGGTAATCTCACCGATCGTGTCGGAATACAGCCCCGCCGAAATAAAGCCATAAGGGTCCAGATAGGCATATCCCAGCCCCTCCGCACGGCATTCCAGATGTGAGATCAATACTACCCTGCCGCCGCTCTTCGCCATGCAGCGCACATAGAACTCGCCGTCGCCGACCGCTTTAAACCTTGCATGTTCTCCGCCCTGTTCATCCCGATAGCTCTCGATCTGCACAAAATTCACGTCGATGCCCGACGCATTCACTGCCTTCCAGACAAGCTCCCTGTCCGTGGTATTCGCGGGATAGAGCACAGCATCCACCGTAAGCTCCTGCCTGTCGGGTGTCAAGGTCCTGCTGCCCTCCGCGCAAAGCTCCAGCTTTCTCACCGGAACTCTTTCCGGGAAATCAGCTGCTTTCGCCGCACAATCCTCAAGGTAGGGCTTCCTCACAGCAGTCTTTGGAGCCTCCACAGCTGTCAGCTGCAGTTTTGCCGTCTCCAGTCCTCTGCCACACACCGTCAGGCAGATCTCCCCTGCCTCACCCGTGCTGCCGATCACTACCAGCAGCTTGCCGGAGAAAAGCTTTCTGACCGTCGTCTTGTAATCATCATAATCCGTACTGTCACCGTTGTCCATTCCCAGAATTCTTCCCGGACCGGTGATCTCCGTCTTCACATAATCCGCTGCATTTTCCACGGGATTCCCGTTTTCATCGAGCGTCGATACCGTGATGAAGCACAGATCCTCACAGTCGGCGAGAAGGCTTGTCTTATCCGCTGAGAGCACGATCCTCTTACTGTCCCCAAAGGATGTATGACTGTCCCTTCCGACCTCCTTCCCGTCCTCATCATAAGCAACCGCCGTGATGGTTCCGGGCTCATAGGGCACCTGCCATGTCGGAACAAGCTCCAGTCCGTGTACATGGTCAATCTCCCTTCTTCCCTGGGAAACTCCGTTTACAAACAGCTCCACAGCGGGCGCGTTTGTGCAGGCGCGCACATCGATGATCTGACCCGGATTGAAATCCCAGTAAGGGAACAGATGCACCATCGGCGCTTCCTTTCCATCCGTCCATTCCGCCTGGAAAACATAGTACGGATCCTTCGGGAAACCGGCGGTATCAATCTGCCCGAAATAGGAATTCTTCGTGTGGTAAGGTGTCGGCTCGCCGATATAGTCAAAGCCTGTCCAGAGGAACTGTCCCCAGATATAAACCGGATCTCTGTCATCCGTGATGCACTTCTCCCAGCTTCTCGCTCCCCAGCTCGTCGTGGAATTTCCCAGTGCGGAGCACTGTTCATCCTCATCCGAGAGCACTGCCTCCCGGAGCGGGAAATGATAGATACCGCGGCTCTGTACAACCGACGCCGTCTCACTGCCGTACATCATCCAGTCGGGATGTTCCCTGTGATGCTCGTCATAATACTTCTCGGCATAATTATACCCCGCAACCTTCACAATATCCGCACATTTTCTGGCATTTTCCCACGGCATATAGTTGGAGCCGATCGTGATGAGTGCATTCTCCTTCGGGTCATGCTCACGCACCGCCTTCATCAGCCTCCGCGTGATGTCCTGACCGTGCTCATCCGCATGGGTATCGTAAATCTCGTTGCCGATCGACCACAGCAGCAGACTCGGGTGGTTCCTGTCCCGGCGCACCCAGCTGCGCACATCCGCCTCACACCACTCCTTGAAAAATCTTCCATAGTCATACTCCGTCTTGGAGCGCTCCCACATGTCGAATGCCTCGCTCAAAATCAGCATACCCATGCGGTCGGCAAGCTCCATCAGCGCAGGGTCAGGCATGTTATGGCTCGTGCGGATGGCATTGACTCCCATCGCCTTCAGCATCCTGATCTTCCTCTCCATCGCCGGCTCATGGAATGCCGCTCCGAGACAGCCGAGATCATGGTGCTCACAGACGCCGTGAATCTTGACACGTCTGCCATTTAAGAAAAGTCCTCTGTCGGTCGTCAGTTCTATCGTCCGGAAGCCGATCGTGATGTCATCACTGTCCATGACAGCCTCCCTGCCCTCGCGGCAGAGAGCAACCGAAAGGCGGTAACACTGAGGGTTCTTTACATCCCAGAGCTTCGGCTTATGTATCGTTGCTTTCATGACCGCCTTGCCGAATGGCTGTCCGTTCTCTGTCTTTCCAAGCTTCTCCACAGGGAACCATCCCAGATCCTCCGCCAGCTCGTCCCCACAGTACAGGCGGTAATGACAGCCCGCACCGATGTCCAGTCTTCCGGCAACCTCTGTCTCCGCCTCCAGCTCAAAGTCCTCTCCGACCGCCTTCGTCGGTACATAAGTACCGTCTAACGGCAGATATACCGCCGGACATACCTTGAGCCATACCTTGCGGTAAATGCCCGCTCCGGAGTACCATCTGCTGTTGGGCGACTGAAAGCGCACCTGTACCATCACCACGTTTTTACCCGGTGTCAGCGCCGCCGTCACATCCATGTCAAAGGTGGAATACCCGTATTTCCAGTCCCCGATCTTAGTCCCGTTGACATACACCGTAGAATTCATGTAGACACCGTCAAACCGGAGAATGACGCGCTCGCCTCTGTCGATGCGGGCAAAAACCTTCTCCGTTCCGGCAGCGGAGACATTCTCCTGCTCTCCGCCGCCCCTGCCAAGCTCTCCCGCAAAGTTCTCCACCTCTCCGGTGACTAACTCGAACTCCTTGCGATACCAGCCGCAGCCATCCTGATAGAGATTTTTCGCATCATAAATCAGCCAGTCATGCGGAAGCTCCACCGCCTCAAACCGCGTCTTCTGATTCTCGATCTCTCCCATGGTAACGGTCAGATCGGTTCTTAAAAAAAACCAGTTGTTATAAAACGGAAGCCTGTTTATATTCATTCAGCCGTTCCCCCTATTCTATAGTTACAAAAATTATAGCATTTCGGCGGCGCGGTTACTACCTATTTTTTGCTCTCCGGTATGCATACGTTGTTCGGTTATTCGGTTGCCTTTTTCGCTACATGGGCATTCCTCGGCAAGATGTCGGAGTCAAAGGATATATCATGAAAAAGCGCCAGTTCCCGCAGATGCAGGTTCTGGCACTTTTTCATATTACTGATTATAGATTACTTACAATCACTCTTTTTTCTTCTTACAAAGATTTCCGCAAATCTGGAAAGTCCTGCGACCGATGCCACAGCAAGCAATACCACCCAGAGCGCATCATTCGACGTGTCTCCCGTCTTCGGTGCCTTGATTGTCGTATCTGTTGCATCCGCATTGCTGCCTGCATTATTGCTGCTATCGTTATTGCTGTTGTTATTATTGTTATTGCTGTTATTGTTGCCGCCATTATTGCCGGACGTGTTTCTTGCAACCGTGAAGCTCGTGCTTGCGGTACCATCCGTCCAGACAAGCTCAAAGGTATGGCTGCCTTCCGGTAACGTCTTGAGGAACTCCGGCTTAAAGGTGATGATCGTCGAGCCCTCTGTCACGGTATAATTACTGGGATCAACCACTGTTCCGTCCACCAGTACCCTCAGGAACTTGGCAATTGCACCGCTTCCCCGGATGGCAAGGCTTCCGTCCGTATTCTCTGTCCAGGAGCTGCCTGCCCCGTCAAGAATCTCGTACTCCACAGTAACCGTCAGTGTTACCGTATCCGTTGTGACAGTCCCGGCTGCATTGCTGATAACACAATAGTACTGGAACCCGTTGCAGTCTGTATCTGTGATGCCTGACGTGTAGCTTGCGCTGTCCGCACCGCTGATGTTGACAAATCCGTTTCCGTCATTCCTGTTAATCTTCCACTGATACTTTAGATCCGTACCCGTTGCAGCCACCTCAAAGACTGCCCTTTCCCCTGCCTTCACAGAGGTATTTACAGGCTGCGTGCTGATGGCAGGAGCATCCACATGATACAGCTCGACGTCACCGGTCAGATGGTCATAATTGGTATCCGTGGGCGTAAAGCACCACACATAGATTGTGTTGGCCTCAACCACGGTGTCATCGGGCATTGTCTCGCCCTCATAATCTATCCACTCCAGCACGCCTTCCGCAGGGTTCAGGGTACTACCCTCCAGCGTCAGCTTCGCATCCGCCAGCGTCTTACCGTCTATGGTAATCTTCGTGTACTTAGGCTCACCGGTCGTAGCAGCCTGAGTAATTAAAATTTCAAAGCAGTCACTGGTAATCTCATTGTACTCGGCATCGCCTGCCTTGGTTGCTCTGATCACAATGAAGCCTGCCTTGAGCGGAGTCAGGACACCGTCTGCGCTGATGATCGCGTCGCCGTCGCCTGCTTCAATGCTGTAGGTCACTGCGCCTGTACCGGAACCGCCGGTAGTGCCCAGCTTCAACTTCTGGTCGTAGGCCACGACGTCGCCACCGATAATAGTCAACGGCTCCTGATTATCCTTTTCCGTCAAGGTAATAACCACCATGACGGTAGCGTCTTTATAATTCTTGGACTGGATCGTCACCGGCAGGGTCACTTTATCGCCTATCGCGCCTTTACCGGTCAGCGTATACTTTACAACACCGTCAGCATTCACGGAAAGATCTTCAATGATGCCCGTAGCTCCGGTAGGCGTACCGGGCATATAGTTACTTGCACCTGCCACGAGCTCCGCTACACTGACTGTCTTCTCTCCGGTCAGCATGAACCTGTAGCTTACTTCAATATTCTTCAGTTCGGGAGCGTCAGCCTGATTGATCGTCAGTGTACCGATTGCAAAAGACTCGGCATCATAGTTAGTGCCACGGGCCACATCAACGGTCACAACGTATCTGCCCGCATCAGTAGGAGCCACCTTGCTTCCGTTGTACTTCACAGTGATGTTGCCCATACCCTCGATACCGTCCGCAACCTTGACGGTTACAGCCTTGGCATTGCCGTCATAGGTCAGCTGTTCTGCAAAGTTGGTGTCACAGGTGAAGTTGTTCCATATAGGTTTAATCCTGTTAATCGTCCATCTCGTGGTTGCCGTTCCGGCGTAGTTGCCCATGCCATTGATCGTCAGGGTAATGTAACCGGCATTGGTAGCCTTGTTGCTGCCTTCCGCGACGACATAATCCGTATTCGCCAGCTGTATTCCGTCAGACAGTGTCACGGACTTAATGCTCACCGTCTGCTCCGAGCCGTTATAATTAAAGCTGTCTTTCACCAGTTCGATGTCCGCACCGTCAATGGGTTTCGGCGATATGGTGAAGGTCTTGGAAGCCGTTCCCATGTAGTTGCCCATGCCCTCGATCGTCAGGGTAGCGTTACCACCGACATTTTGGTTGCCGGAATAGCTGAACGTAAAGTCCGTACCGGGTTGCAATGTGCTCAAGCCGTCCGTGACATCGGGAGTGGGTTTAATTTCACTGCCGGTGTACGTCTGATCGGAGATTTCACCAATCATATCTTTGGTGACCTCCTTCGGTGCCACGGTAATGGTCGCTGTAGCGGTATCATAGTGGGTGGTGCTGTCATAGGTCGCCGTCAGCGTCGCGCCGGTAGTATCCGCCTTCATCGCCTTGATAGTCGGAGTTGCGGTAGTTCTACCGGAAACAATCTTCAAAATAGTTTCATCGGAACTGCTCCAGTGCCATGTGCCGCCATCGGGGGTGTTCTCGTTCTTAGTGGCGGTCAGGGTAAATTCGTCGCCATAGGTCACGCTGGCGGGCACATCCGTGATCGTAACGTCTGCGTCATACTTATCCACCACCTTTACGGTGATAGTCGTAGCATCCGGTGCTTTGAAATTGGCAGTGGCTGCGGCAGTTACCTTGATCGTAAAGCTGCTTCCAGCGGATGCCGCGCTCGTAGCCTTCAGCTTATTATCCGCAAGTGTAATGCCCGTAGGCGCACCGACCAACTCATAGTTCAGCTTTGCACCACTGTCGTTGTTGTTGAAGGATGCCCAGTCAGAGATGTCCTCTTCCGAGCCATTCTTTAAAATCACCGGTGAATCTTTAGTAATAGTGATAACAGATGTAGCCTGTTCGATGGTGAATTTCCAGTCATTCTTCGTCAAGCCAGAGGCATCCTTATAGTTCTTGCTATCCTTTACCTCGATCTTAACAGTGTAAGTGCCCGCATTTCTGGGCACAACTACACCACCCTGCTCATCATAGTGCCATAACCTAAACTTGCCCTGTTCGATCGTTTTAGACGTAACGTTTGCAATTTTGTCTTTGCCATCGTAAAACGCGTTTTCCGGTGCACTGACGGTAAAGTCTTCCGCCGTAGGTGTTGCCTTGTCGATGGTATAGTCCACACTGGCGATGGCAGGTTTGCCGTCCGCACCTGTGAGGGTAATGCTGGCGGTATAGAAGCCGGCATTGATCGGTGCGCTGTCAAGCCGATCGCCGTCCTTCACCTTGAATTCGATAGGGATTTGATCCTTATCCGGGCCCTGCCAGTCATTATTCGCAGATACTATCTCTGGTACTTTTTCTTTGCCGGTGTAGTACGTCGTACCCGTAGGTTGCTTAATCGTCACGCTGCCACCCTTGGCTCCGTCCACTCCGCAGGTAGCCACGATGTTCTGCGTACCATTCCGCTCATAGTTCCACCTGTGCTCATGCAGCTTAAGGTAAAGTTTCCCGTCACTCTCGTACACATCATACGGTATATTCGTCCTATTATCCGTCGCATCCGATTTAAATATCTTGGTATAATTCAAATTGCTGCTCGCACCCGTGGCAAACTGCACCTTGTTGCTTCCGCTCGGCTTGGTTGCTGTCGTCACGCCGATGGACGCGCCCTCTGTCAGCCCTTCAGCGATAGTGATATATTTATTGTTGGGCAAATAGACATTACCTGCCGTGCTAGCACCGTCGCTCTCATACGCACCCGTCACTGTATTCTTCCGACCACCAAGCCAGTTGTCCTGAATCTTCGCCGTGCCGGACACATTGAAGGTACCATTGGCTACATACACGTTACCGTTATTACTGTCGCTACTCTTTAAACTATCGTTGCCGGTGATCTCACCGCCTGACATAGTAAAAGTACCGTTAGAATCAACATATACACCACCGCCATTGTTAGCGCTGTTGCCGGTGATCTTACCGCCTGACATGGTAAAAGTACTGTCTTTAGTAACATATACACCGCCGCCATTGTTAGCGCTGTTGCCGGTGATCTCACCGCCATACATATTGAAGGTGCTTGTCTCAGTGTTTCTCGTCACAACCACGCCCGTAGTGTTTTCGGTGATCTTACCGTCATACATGTTAAAAGTGCCCCACAGATTCACGCCTGCCTTGCTGCATTCTTTGATAATGCCACCATACATATTAAAAAGGGATGAAGTTCCAAGGAAAACGCCATTACTTCCCTTTGAGGTGATAAAACCATTCTCAGTATTAGCACTAGCGCAGTCACACAGAGATAAAATTCTGTTGGGACCATTCGGAATCCTAATAGCGCACGCTCCATTGTTTTGCGTAATGTTGTGCCCATTCAGACAGAGACTCACATAACCGGAGATTTTAATGGAAGGTAAATTCTGGTTGTTCTCAGGAGGGGTATAACTAACAATCTCAATATCAGTTTCAAGATAATAGTTGCCCGTCTCTAGTTCATAGGAATGATCACCATCTTTCATCTTCCACTCAACGCCGTTTTTCATTAGTTTACCGTCTACATATGACAGCGGTATCCAGTCGGTCTCATCTTTGTGAGAGCTGCCGTCTTTATGACCGTTGCAGGTTGCACCGCAGATGGGATGGTTAGTATGCCCGCCGTTCTGCGCCGCTACAAATGTAGTCAGAGCTGTACATGTACAGATAGCATAATAGCGCGCCCTATCCAGCTTGGCAAGCTGCGCCTCGTCCAGTGCCTCCATCGCCTTGTCAATGGCGATCAGCTGTGCCTGAAGCTCGTCCGCGTTCTCCGCCGTTATGCTCTCTGGCAAAGCGTCGATCAGCGCCTGCACCGCCCGAACCTCCGCATCCTGTTCTGCGTCACCGCCGCTGACATCTCCACCGCTTACGTCGCGGGTGATGTCATCAACCGTGGTGTCGTCACCGGAATCGTTACCGATAGCGTCCTCACCGCCGCTGTAGACGTCGGCAATGCTCTCGCCGCTCTGCGCCTCCTGTTCTGTCACCGTCCCTGCTTCCTCCGCAAACGCCACCGTGGGCGTCATGGAGAGGCTGAGCGCAAGTGCCATGAATAAACTTAATACCCGTTTCTTCATATAGAACCTCCTTTTGGTTATGTGAACCTGTTCACATCCTATTCTCATTTGTACCTTATAAATCCTTTTCTGCTATATTATACAACGTCCCTTCGGGGACAGGTCAAGTGTTTTGCAAAAATAATTGTAAAATTTATGTAATTTTTCCACAGGGACGTTCCTTTCGCCCCCAGTATCTCGCCATGCAGAGTGTCCCCCTGTCACGCTAAGGGTTTTTGCAAATAAAAGCCTGTCCTCTTGCATTGCAGAGAATAGGCTTTTTGCTCCCGGTATCAAGATAAAAGAAATGTCCCTCTGGTTTATTCCTCCGCGACCCACTCCCGCACAGTCGCCTCGTCGACCCCTGCCGCCTCCGCGATCTGCTGTAGAGGGAGATTCTGCTTCGCCAGATTCCTTACCATCGTGCGGAGCGCGGCGGCACGCCCGGTCTCTATTCCTTCGCGGACTCCGGCGGCGCGACCCTCCTGTATTCCAGCCGCACGTCCAGTCTCTATTCCTTCCTGCATTCCAGCGTCGTACCCATCCTGTCTTCCATGCTCGTACTCCGCCTTCCGGTATTTCTTCACTTCCAGCTCCTGATCGTACTCAAAAATGCTCACCTTCATTACCTCCGCACGGTTCCGGGACAGGAACTCCGACAGAATCCCTTCCCTGATGCACTCTGTGACAGCACGCTCCACTGCCTCGTTCAGCTCCATCTGCGCCGCGTATTTCCGTACTCTTGCGACATACTGCGAATACTCCCTTAATATCCGGCACTGCTCCATCAACTCCTTATTATGCCCTTCGTTGATGTTTAACAATGTCACCTTCAGCTCCAGATCCGGCTCTCCCTGCTGGTTCTCATACGCCGTCGATAACCGCAGCTCCTCCCTGTCTGCGACCTGTCCCGGACCGTTATAAAACACTAAAAATTTCGGCGCAGGCAGCTTAATCAATACCGAGGAATAGAGCGACCTGTCCTTCACAAGAACCTGATACTCGCTTGCAATGTAAAACAGGTTCCGCAGTGGGATGTTCGGATTGTAGGTTGACTGGTGCTCGCACAAGTACAGCCGCATATCCACCAGAAACGCCACATCGTTTTTCATTCCGAGATATACCGCGCTCTCCAGCGTGACAATGTCCAGCGCATTCGCATCCGTGTAATTCCTCCCTGTCACGGCATTGTACAGGGATAGCAGATTTTCCCTGTCCGAAAAGAGCCAGCGGAAGATCGTGTCCTTGTACTTACGGTTTGCCTCCGGCAGTTGCACAGTAGTTCCATGTTCCATATATAATTCCTCCTTTTTGCAGGAGGAACCTTTCAGACTCTCCTGCTCTCAACTTTAATAAATGTGATTGAAAAGCATAGATTCCTGAAATGATTTAAGAACACAGATGGTGACTTCACCACAGATTTTCTAAAATATATGCTTTTGATATAGTTTACCACAATGTATGGTAGTTTTGCAAGACCCAAAATTGAACCAGAGGTACATTGCTTTTGTCACGATACTGGGGGCAAAAGTCCCAATAGGCTGTAGAAAGCCCATTGGGCCGTTCCTTCTGCCATGCAAGCGGGGAATCATACCTGCGGATTTGCGATCTTGCCATTTCCCGCATGTACAGATGCTGAGAATGTACCTGCGGATTTGCGATTCTGCCAATTTCCGCTGGTACAAATGCCGGAGAAGTACATACGTCTAAGCGGGTTTGCTGCTTTTCGCATGTATAGAGGCAGGGCAGGTTGTCACGCCGCGACAAGATACCGGGGCAAAAGCAACATCCCTCTGGCTCCTATGCCCCGCCCTCCGGTATGCGCACGCTGTTCGCCAGCTTTCCATCGCCGGGGTAGGTCTCACGCATCCGCTGTGACGCTGCCTCAACGGCATCATGGAAGCCCCGCGCCGACAGCCGCACCGCGCCGTCTCCCCAGATAATCATCTGCTCCAGCGCATCCGAGGTTGCAACCGTCACATGATGCTTCTTGCCGATCTCATGCACTGTCTTCTCGATATACTGATCCGCCGTCTCCGCCTCTTTCGTATAGACCACATAGATATTGTGATACTTCTGGACCGAGCGCTGCCCGCCCTTGACCCTGTAGGCATCATAGACCAGTATCAGCGTAGCGCCGTGATAGCCCTGAAAATTGCAACAGATGTCCATCAGCCTGTCCCTCGCACTGTCAAGGTTTACCTCCGCAAGCGCCCGCAGTTCATCCCATGCAAAGATAATGTTGTAGCCGTCCACAAGGAAAAATTCCTCCGGCTTCTCCTTCTCTTTTTCATTCTGCCGCCACTGCTTCTGCGGCTCCTCCGCAGGAACCTCTTCCTTCCTTGCGCTGCCGGTGTTCTGCCGATGATAGCGGTAGGGCTCATAGGACTGCGCCGTCTTCTTATAGGTCTGCTGAAAAATTGCCTCTATCTCCTCCTGCGTGATATAGCCCGAGGCCGCCTCACCGGCACCGCCCGGACGTTTCCGCTGCGCTCTTTCAGGATAGCTCCCGGCATCCGCCGCCCCGCTCTCCCCGTCAGGCTGCCAGCCGCTCTCCAGATGGGCATATTGCGGGACGTCCTGCCATTCGACAAGCATTCCCGCACCGTGGGAGCAGAATACCGATGCCGACGGATTCTCCGTGTCCGCATCCGGGTCATAGCCGATGCCGAGGACTACCTCCTCCTCATTATGGCAGGGCTCGTAGCCCTTCAGCATACAGGAAAGCCGTCCACGTCCTCTCGTATAGGCGTTGACCTCCCGCTGATACTCCCGCATCGTCGCCACCGGGGCGCTCCCTGTCAGTATGCTCATCTCCCCCTCCGTCACGGGCGATTCAAAGCTCCCCGACATTCTCTGAATATCCGACATTGCACGGCCGAGCTGCTCCGTCGGCACCTCAAGCGCAAAGGAGAACACCGGCTCCAGCAGCACGTTTTTACACTGCATCAGCCCCTGCCGCAGCGCCCGGTAGGTCGCCTGCCGGAAATCTCCTCCCTCCGTGTGCTTGATGTGTGCCCTTCCGGTCAGCAGGGTAATCTTCACATCCGTCAGCGGAGAACCCGTCAGCACTCCCGGGTGCGCCCTCTCCTCCAGATGGGACAGAATCAGCCGCTGCCAGTTCCTGTCAAGCACATCCTCGCTGCATGTCGTCGCAAGCTCCAGCCCACTCCCCGGCTCTCCCGGCTCCAGCAGAAGCTGTACCTCCGCATAGTGGCGCAGCGGCTCGAAATGCCCGATGCCTACCGCCTTTGACGCGATTGTCTCCTTGTAGAGAAGCTGTCCGTCGTCGAAGCTCACCTCCAGCCCGAAGCGTTCCCGGATCAGGCTCTGCAAAATCTGTGTCTGAACCTCGCCCATGACCTGCACATGGATTTCCTTCGCCTTTTCCCGCCAGACGACATTCAGCTCCGGCTCTTCCTCCTCCAGCTTCCGCATCTGCCCGAGAAGCTTCACCATATCCGTCCCCTCCGGCGCAACCAGCCGGTAGGTCAGCACCGGCACAAGAACGGGCTGCTCGCTCCGCCCTTCTTCTCCCAGCCCTTCCCCCGCGAAGGTTCTCCCGAGCCCGGTCACGGCGCAGATGCCTCCCGCTTCTACCTGCTCCGCCGCCCGGAAGCCCGCTCCGTCGCAGATTCTCAGAGTATCCGCCTTCTCCTCCCAGCGCTCCTCCGCTGCAGCGCTGCAATGATTGTCCAGAAGCATCTTCACGCGCAGCACACCGCCCGTTACCTTCAGATGTGTCAGACGGTTTCCCGACGCATCTCTGGAAATCTTATAGACCCTCGCCCCGAATACCCCGGGATATTCCTTCTCCTGCGCGAACCGGCAGAGACCGTCAAGCAGCCCCTCCACACCGTCAAGCTGCAGAGCCGCCCCGAAATAACAGGGAAAGAGCCGCCTGTCCCTGACCGCAGCCGCTATCGCCGCGTCACTGAGCTCCCCGCTCTCCAGATATTCCTCCAGAAGCGCTTCACTGCACATGGCGACCTCCTCCCGCCACTGCGCGGAATCGTCCGCCGCCCGGTCGAACGCGACACACCCGCCGTCAAGCCTGTCCTTCAGCTCCTCCATCAGCTTCACACGATCCGTGTCTGGCTGATCCATTTTGTTAATAAAGAGGAAGGTCGGAATCCGGTATTTCTGCAACAGCTTCCAGAGCGTCGCCGTATGCGCCTGCACGCCGTCCGAGCCGCTGATGACTAACAGCGCATAATCCAGCACCTGAAGCGTCCGCTCCATCTCCGCGGAAAAATCCACATGTCCCGGCGTATCCAGCAAAATGATCTCCCGATTCTTCCACTCCAGATTTGCCTGCTTGGAGAAGATCGTGATTCCCCTCTCCCGCTCAAGCGCAAAATTGTCCAGAAAGGCATCTCCGTGATCCACCCTGCCCGGTTTTCTAAGCTCTCCCGCCGTGTAGAGCAGTGCCTCGGAAAGCGTGGTCTTCCCCGCATCGACATGTGCCAGTATTCCTAAGACAATCTTTGAGCTGCGCATATTTTCAAAATTCCTTTCCGTTGTTCTTGACATTTTTCCCCAAAATCCTTATAGTAGTCTGGAAAAGCTGCATAGCAGCCATAAAACCGCTAGGGGAGCACATCGCTGAGATTGAAGCAGGCATAGCCGCTTCTAACCCTCACTACTTGAACCGGGTAATACCGGCGTAAGGAAGCAACGCAGAAAGCCATACGGTCATTCTGCATCCGCAAAATGCGGAGCCGATGTTGTCCCTCCTTAGCCAGAATAAGGAGGATTTTTTTATGAAAGACAAAAAAACAAAAATCTTAGTTGAGGGAGCAGTCATGGTAGCCCTCGCCACTGTCCTGAGCTTCATCCGGGTATTTAAACTCCCCTGGGGCGGCTCCATCACCCTTCTCTCCATGCTTCCCATCGTTCTCTTTTCCATCCGCAGAGGCGTCGGTGCCGGTCTCATGACAGCCTTCGCCTTCTCGCTCATCCAGTTTGCGCAGGGCATCACGGATGGTCTCTTCGGCTGGGGACTTACCCCCGGCATGCTCATCGCCTGCATCTTCCTGGATTACCTCGGTGCCTTCACCGTGCTCGGCATCGCCGGACTCTTCCGCAAGAAGGAACTTCCCGGCTGGATCGGCGGCATCGCCCTCGCAGTCACTCTGCGCTTCGTCCTGCACTTCCTGAGCGGCGTTGTCATCTGGCATAGCTATGGAGAGCTCTGGAACGGCTTCTCCACCGAAAACACCTACCTCTACAGCTTCCTATATAATGGCTGCTACATGCTGCCCGAGCTGATCTTCACACTGGCAGGCGCCGTTGCCCTCCTCAAAGTCCCCCAGACCAAACGGTTCTTGCTAACGGAGGAGTAGACCTAAATATTTTAATTCCCGGAAATCCATAGATAATAAATATAAGTAAAGTGACGTTGCACAAAATGCACAGACCACCGCAGGCACGCTCTCGCTACCTTCCGCACGCAGCGGTGCGTAAGCTGTCAAAGTACGCCAGCTAAGCACCGGCGGCTCCAGAGTGCGCTGCTTGTGGTCAGGTGCATTCTGCACAACTGTTACCCGCTTGTAGTTATACATTCCGCGCAACGTCCCATGCAGAGACCCACACACTGAAATCCCCCTAATACCTCTCCAAATGGAAGGAATACAACAGCTTCTCCGTGACCGGCTTCTGCCTGAGCTTCGTCAACGCCTCGCTGTAATAATCCAGCTGTGTCTCGTAACGGTTTCTCAGCTCCTCCATCGTGGCTACCGCATCCGTCTTGTAATCGAGCAGAACGATGCCGTCCCCCTCTTCAAAGAACACATCGATGATTCCCTGAATCAGCACACTCTCCGTATCGGGAAAATCCCCGCCCAGCTTCGCCGCACTGACTCCCATGACAAAGGGCTGCTCCCTGTATAATTTTCCTGCGCGCTGCGCGGCAAGCATACGGTATGCCAGCTCCGATTCCAGAAAATGCAACAGCTTGCGCACATTGACCGCATCGGCATACTCCCGCTTTAACCGCCTGCTTGCGACCTCCGCCTCCAGAAAGGCTCTCAGCACATCCACCGCTTTCTCCTGTCTCCAATGCCCGCGATAGGTCTCATAATCCTCCCCCGGCTCACCGCCAAGCTCTGAGACTAACTGTCCAAAATCCATCAGCTCCATCACCCTGTGGTAAGCGTTACCGCGAACCGTTCCGCTGACCGCTTCCTCCTCCCGACGGAAGGTAGGAATATAGGGCTGTACCTCCTTCTCCTCGAAGGTGTGATATGCCGCCTCGTCCTTGTCAGCCATGGCGGCAATCTTTAATTCGGAAACCGTGGTCTTCGTATACAGTCCGGCAAGCTTCTCGAACGCATACTTCTCCCGGAGACGGCTGCGGAGCTTCTCCAGCGCCTCTGCGTCCCCGTATTCCCCCGCATGCTCGAGCAGTCTTTCCCTGCCTCCCAGCTCGATCTGCTCCCTGAGATCGTCCGTCGCCAGATCCGTTTCATTCCACACCGACACCCGGATTCCTGTCCTTCCGAGTACAGGCATAAGAAAATCAAGATAGCTGCCACTCTCAATGAAGTCCGAATACAGCAGCCGTTCTCCGGCGCTCTCCTCCGCTGCCTCCCACTTCCCTGCGGCATTTTCCAGCACTACCGTCAGGATCAGCTTCTCCCGCGCACGGGTCATGGCAACGTAAAATACCCGGAGTTCCTCCGAAAGACTCTCCTCGCGCAGCTTTCTCGCAAGCGTACATCTCCGGAGCGTCTTGTTGCGGATACGCTTCACGGGATCAACGTAATCCATGCCGAGACCGAGATCCATGTCCAGAATCAGCGACTGGTTCACATCCTGCATGTTGAAACGCTTGCTCAGCCCCGAGACAAAGGTGACGGGAAATTCCAGTCCCTTGCTCTTGTGAATGCTGATAATCCGCACGACATCCGCGTTTTCGTCCAGCAGTCCCGCCTCTCCGTAGTCCACATCATATTTTTCAAGCTGCTCCATATAACGGATGAAATGAAACAATCCAAAATAACTCGTCTTCTCAAAGTCGGAGGCTCTTGTCAGAAGCATCTCCACATTGGCGCGCCTCTTGCTTCCGGCGGGCAGCGCCGTCACATAGTTCAGATAGTCGAAATCCGTAATCAGCTTTGTCAACAGCTCCCGCACAGGCATGTATACGGTCAGATGCCTGTATCGGCGTATCCTTTCAAGGAAGTGCGCAGTCTTTTCCCGCAGCGCAGCCTCCTGTTCCTCCGCAGACCTTCCAGCCGTTTCCTCCGCTTCTCCCGCCGCGAAGCTCTCCGCCGCTTCGTAGAGACTCACGCGCCTGTAACGACTTCGGATCAGCGCGATCTCATCCTCTGAAAAGCCGCCGAACAACGACTTCATCGTCCCGAACAGCGGAATATCCTGACGCGGATTGTCCAGCACGCGCAGCAGCTGTAACAGCTCCTGCACCTCGGTCGCCCCGAAATAGCCCGTCTTTGAGGTAATGTAGACCGGAATGCCTTCCTCCTCCAGCACAGACTTGAACACCTCATCCCAGCCGCTGTTCGTGCGCAGCAGGATAACCATATCCGCATACCGCACAGGCCGCAGTTCTCCGCTCGCCTTATCCGTCACCTGAAACTCCGCGCGGAGCTGTTTGATCTTCGCGGCGACCACCTTTGCCTCCATCGGTCTCTCATTCAGCCCGGACTCCGCCGAAGGCTTCTCCACAAGAAGCAGCTCGCTCTCGTTTCCCGTATTGTCGGGATATACCGCCCCGGGATAGAGCGCCGCCCTCTCGTCGTAGGCAAGGCCGCCGACCTGCTCGCTCATGATCCTTGAAAACACATCATTTACCGCATCCACAACCTCCCTGCGACTCCGGAAATTCTTCGCAAGGTCGATTCTCTGCCGCTCCCCCGCATCGGCTGTGTAGGAATGGTATTTCTCCATGAACAATTCAGGTCTTGCCAGCCGGAACTTATAGATGCTCTGCTTGACATCGCCGACCATGAAGCGGTTGAAGCGTCCCTCCGCCTCGCCGGAGACCGCCTCCAGCAGAAATTCCTGTACCAGATTGCTGTCCTGATATTCATCGATGAGGATTTCCTCAAAGTGCTGCCGGTACTCCTCGGCGACCCGGCTGGGCCGGACGGCATCCCCCTCCTTTTTCAGCAGAATATCCAGCGCAAAGTGCTCCATGTCCGTGAAATCGATGACCTTCCTGTCGCGCTTCTTCGCCGCCATTCTCTTCTGGAAGTCGAGGACGAGATCAATCAGCGTATTCAGCGGTTCCCGGCAGACAAGGGACTGCTCTGCGGCAAGCGCAAGCGGCGTCGCGAAAAAACTGTCCGCGATCCCCTTCACGCTCTTTTTCACCTCCGCGCGCAGCGAGGACGCAAGCTCTCTCTTCGCCGGATTCACGCTCTTATCCGGCTTTGAGGAAAGACGCCCGAAGTTCACCGCCGGAAGCCACTGTGCGAATTTCTCCAGCGTCTGGCAGGAGCACAGCCGCTCCATCTGTTCGATCTCACTGTCCACAAGCTCCCCGTACATATATGGCCCATCCGGCTCCTGACAGAGCCTCTGCACCTGCTCCAGCTTCCCCTTCCAGCCCTCCGCCATCGCCGCCAGATGCCGGGCAAGATATTTCCCGTAGCTGCTCTCGCAAAGCTCCTCCACCCCGGCTGCGTCATAGTCGGTTCTTCTCTCCTCAAGCCACTCCTCCGGCCACGGAAAGCTGGCTGCATATCTCGACAGATTCAGGATGTGCTGCTGCAGTGTAATCTCCTTCCCGCCCGGACAGAAATACTCCACACAATACCGGAAGGCTTCCTCCCCTGAAGCATAGGCATCCTCCAACAGCTCCTCCAGAACCTCCTGCTGCATCAGCTTGATCTCTCCTTCATCCGCAATACGGAACGCAGGATCAAGCCCGATCTCGTTGAAATGATTTCGAAGCAGGAAGAGGCAGAAGCTGTCGATCGTCGTGATCTGCGCATTGTGCAGCAGTGCCGCCTGTCTCTGAATATGCTCGGAGTCAGGCTCCTTCTCCAGCCTTGCGGAGATTCCCACGGCGATACGCTCCCGCATCTCGGCAGCCGCGGCGTTGGTAAAGGTCACGATGAGCAGGCGGTCAATATCGACGGGATGTGCCTCGTCGCACACCTTGTTGACGATGCGCTCCACCAGAACCGCCGTCTTTCCGCTGCCAGCGGCGGCAGAAACAAGGATATTGCAGCCCCGTAGGTCAATCACCTTCTGCTGCTGCGGTGTAAATTTTACTGCCATGTGCTCACCTCCTCCGCCATTTTTTCCAATGCCTCTTCCGCACCGATTTTCTCAAGCACTCTCTTTTCACAGCCCGGCATTGCCGCCTCAAAGCCGCAGACATGCTTGTAAGCACAGTATTCGCAGGCTTCCTCCTTACCCTTTTTATAAGGGTTGAGCGAAATTTTTCCATCTAAGATTTCTCTGCCGATTCCGGCGATCTTCTTCGTCACATACTCCGAGACCATCTTCAACTGCTCCCCTGTCAGCACGGAGGATCTTGCGCTGAAGCTGCCATCCTTCTTCCGCTCGACCGGAATGACATCCGACTTGTCCTCCATCTCCCCGTCCAGCCGTTCCACAACTCCCGGCTCACTGCTGACAACGCCGCTCATGCGCAGCTGTGCCGCAATCTGCTGCTGAAGCTCTTCCTCCGTCAGTTCCACCGGCGTCTCCACGACAGGGTCATCGATATGGTAATAGAGAAGCGCCGCTGGAAGAACCTCCTTCCCGGGATGCTTCTTCGCCTCCACCTCCATCGCTGCATTCATATAGACGACAAGCTGGAGCTGTAAGCCATAGTACAATGCCGCCAGATCAAAGTGCTTATCGCCCGATTTATAATCCACGACCTTGACGTAGACGCGATCCGCTTCCTCCGCAACGTCAATCCTGTCGATTCTTCCCTGCAGCCGCATCTTCTCATGCTCGGAAAGTGCGACATTGACGCTGGCGAGATCATCCGTAAAGCGGAAGGAAAGCTCATAGGCATCCGGGCGGAAACTCCCCCTGCGCAGCTGCTTTTGCAGCGTCAGCACTGTTCTCGTCAGGATTCTCGCCATCCTCGTAATCGCATACTCATTCCGCGCACTGCTGTAGAGCACGGTATCCCCATATGCCGCCGCATAGCTCTCGAGCGCCGTGCGCACTGCCTGTGTGGCAAATTCCTCTGGAAAGTCAAACCATGTATAATTCTTTTCTGCAAGTTTTCCTGCAAATTCCTCCAATACAGCATGGTATACATTACCCATGTCTGCGTTTTCAAAAGAAAATTCCTCCCTCTCCTTCAGGGTCAGTCCATATTGCAGGAAATGCCTGTAGGCGCAGGCTGCGTAGGTCTCCAGACGCGAAACGCTGTTCTCCAGATATCTTCCGTAGAGCGCCTCCGCGACGACCTCCGAAAGACCGCTGTCCCGATAGCGTCGGAACGCCGCAGCCCGCAGAAAATCGCGCTCTTTCGACAAATGTTCCCCGAAGGCGGAATAGATTGTCAGAATCTCCCGCTCCTTTTCCGGTGTCAGGACACCGGTGGCAAGCTCGCGCAGCCCTTCTGCAAGATATCCTGCACCTTCTCTGCCGGTGACGATCTGTTCCAGCGGACTTTGCAGCTCCGGGTATTCCGGCTCAATGTCTGGAAAGAGCTTCTTGACCGTGTCGATCAGATACGCCGGGCGCATGGACTTTCCTGCGCTGTTGATCTTTGAATAGCCAAGATACAGTCTCTTGGAAGGCTTCGTCATATTTAAATAGAGGTAAAGCCTCTGGATGAACATCTGCTGTCTCGGACTCGGCGCCAGTTCAAGCTCGGATTCCCGCAGGAACTCCCTGTCCATGTCCGAAATAATCCCGCCCTTGGACGCATTCTTCGGGATATTTCCGTCGTTTACACCGAGGAAAAACAGAACCTTGACCTGTCTGAGCCTCGTCCTCTCCATATCGCCCACAAGGACGCGGTCAACGTTCTGGGGAATCGTGCCGACCTCGATCTCACCGAAGCCTGCCTCCAGAATGTCCGAAAATTCCTGCAGCGAGATCACTTCATCGCCGAGCAGCTCATAGATCTGCTCCAGAAGCTCCATAATCAGCCGGTAGATCTGGGCATATTCCCTTGCGCGGGACAGCTGTCCCTCCGCCTGAAATTCCGCCTCGTACTCCGCCAGCTTTTTCTGCACGTTGTTCTGTACCAGAAAATCATACAGCTTGTTCACATAATCGCTCACCGGCTCCTTCTCTTTCATATGGAGCATCTGCGTCTGTGTCATCAGGCGCTCCCGCAGCGCATTCAGCCGGTTCAGCTCCTCTTCCTCCATCTCATCCGTCTTGCGGGTGAAAAGGCGGCTGTACCGCCGGTAGCCCCTAAGTCCGGTTCTGATCGCATAATTCTCCAGAATGTCCGTCTCCTCCGGCTCCATGTCCGCCAGCCCGCTCCGCAGGTAATGAAATACGGCGTCATAGGAGAAATCCTTCCGGTACAGCTCCAACGCACTCTTGATATATTCCACCATCGGGTTCAGAAGAATCCCCCTCGTCCGGTCGATAAAGCATGGAATGTCCATCTGGGCAAACTCCGTCTCGACATAGGGCGCATATCCTTCGAGGTCGCCCGTGATAACCGCAATATCCCGGTAGGCAAGCCCTTCCTCCCTCGTCAGCCTTCGGATGAAAAGCCCGGTCTGATGTACCTCGTCCCGCGGTGTCGTCGTCTCGAAAATGCGGATGTCCCGCTGCTCCCCACCATAGCTGTCGACGTGATAGCGGAACAGATTCCTCTCAAGATGCTTCAGCGCCGCTGCCTTTTCCTCTCCGGGAGCGCACGGCACAGCCCCGTCGGACACGAAGGCATCCTCCCCCCTGCTCACTCCGGCATCCGCCGCAAGCCTTGCAAGATCGGCGACCGTCTTCTTACTTAAATGAAACAGCCTCTGTTCCCCGTCCTGCTCATAGGGATTCTCACCCTCACCCAGCGTCAGCGTCACAATGACTTCCCCGCACAGCCGCATCAGCTCCTGAATCACGCGGTTCTGGATGGGCGTAAAGCCTGTGAAGCCGTCAAACACGACCACGCTTCCCGGAAGCAGGCGGGATCTCCCCAGCGAACGCCTGAGAACGTCCAGTGTTTCCTCCGTCGTGATAAAGTTGCCCTGAATATACTCTGTGAAGCCGCGGTAAAGCGTCTCCAGATCCTTCAGTTTCTGGACAAGCGCTCCGCGGTTCCCGGCAAACCGGATCAGCTTCTGCACATCCTCCGTGCCGATCCCGTACTGCATAAATTCCGAGATGGCGCTCTTTACCTCATGGATATAGCCCTGCTTGTACAGAAAGCTCCCCAGCACCGGCAACTGATCCTTGAGATCCGCCGCAACCTTCTGGAGTACAAGGCTCTTTCCTGTATCGTCCAGCACAGGAATTTCATCGCTGCCGACCTCCTCCATAATGCGGTGGTTCAGCCGCCCGAAGCTTAAGACATCGATGTTCATGATGCCGCCCTTCTCATCCAGCGCCACCAGCTCCTTCTGGGTCTGCATGGTGAACTGGTCGGGAACAATAATCAGGAAATTCTGCCCCGGGGCTTCTGCTGCCCTTCGGATTACTTCTTTATAAATATACCGGCTCATGTCCGAACCGGAGGGGCCAAATACAAATTTAAGGCTCATAATTCTGACAACCTTTCCTGCGAATTTTATTAACTGTAATATTCAGCTTTGCGAACTTCGCAAGTATCTACTGATAATTACAATTTTATCATTTCCAAAGCATCATGGCAAATACTCTCTTTCCGCGGCACACCAAGGCTTTATTTCAGTGTGCAGACAAGCATCATAATCCGCGGCAGAAATCATATCACAAATATATTGCAGTGTATCAGCATAATGATACTGATCTGGCGCAATGCGCGTTTGCTCATAAATCTACCTCATAATAATGCCAGATCATTAACGTTTTAAATTCACTAAGATCAAAGCAAATATCAGAATTAAAATGAATAGAGTCTACTCTGTAGTTGTCTCCAAAACGGTCTTGAGAAAAAGTACTTTTTGTCAGGTTTCTTTTCTCATTCATCGTTGTATATCCGGGCAACATAAAGGCTGAAATACGAAAATTAAAAACGACTACAGGATTAAATTCCCAAGACGGATTACTATGATATTTCGTCAAAAAATATTGTGCATTAATTTTTTCGGATTGCATGGTATAAACACCTGCATAATCCATTGTTTCATCGCCAAAAAAACCTTTACTCAGTTCTCGGAGATATTGGAGTATCTCTTTATTTATACTAAAGTCTCTTATATCAACAGGCTGGAGCTCATTAGGAATTGTTTCCGTTTTATCCATAACCTTCTGTAGAAAAATTCTCACATCATAAAAATCATCATATATGCAATTCTCCCTTTTATCTCTCAGGAGCATGATGAAATCATGAAATTTGCGATTAATTGTGTATTCAACATTTCCCTCATGTCCAACATAATTTACTGAAAATGTCATCTCTTTATCCTTCATGAAAATAATAAACTCATCCGCAGTGGGGTAAGTAACTTTGTATTTGACATCTGCCATCTCTCTGCGCCCACGAATCCCGCAATCCTCTTTACTGCACCTTACAGCATTAAGCCGCAAGAAATATCTATAGCCCTCCTTGTCACCTTCTGCAGATCTCTTTCGGATAGCACACGAAAAAAAATCTTTCTTAAAAACTGAGAATATATAATTAGGATGGGTGTCCGTTGTTGGCTCATAACACTCTATCAAATAATAATTTCTGTTCCGAAGAATTTCCCGTATCATGGAAATTTCACGGCCGCTGACTACTACTTTCATTTCATAACTATTTTTAATCATTAAGTATACAACCGGCTCCTTCAACAAAATATGTTTACATGCTTTTCCCTTTATAAGTAACATACCAGTAATTGTGCGCAGAAAAAAAAACGGACATCCCCTCCAATCTCCTACAAATTTTTTCCGAATTCAGGGGCAGCATGAATCTTATCTGACAGTTTCTTCATAAATTTGCATTCTATTGGAAGTTCGCCCGTATAAATCTTTGCCCGGTACAACGGAGAGAGGTATCCCGGTCCACTGTATGCTCCCGAGAAATAATGTCCATGTTTCAAGGCACCCCGTTCAATTTCCCCATCCTCTCCCGGATACAGGCACTGAATGCCGCAGCAATCTTCTCCTACTTCGGTCAAAATACAATAACAGGGACCGAACGCATAAGGCGAGCAATCGATTTTCAGAATGTCCCCGGGGCGATAGGGTACCGGCAAATTCAAGCTTACAGAATCCCCGCCAAACGCATCCTCTTCACATGCATATGAGGTGGTGCCTTTTCTGTGATAATCGTGCAAAAAATATTGAACTTCTCCGACTGAGTTGGTAATATAAATGTATTCCGGCTTCCAGAAACCGTTAGATTCCGGTTGACCGTCCGGACTGTATTGCTCAATTTCCCAGTACAGATGTTTCCAATCCCATCCGTCATTTTCCACTTGATATGTGCGAATTGCTTTCTGCACTGCATCCATGGATGGCGCATAGTAACAGCCATCGACAAGGCGATCGGTACACTGCCCATCGACAGCTCCCCACAGGCTGACAGATAATACGCCTTGCTTCACTTCCATTCCCTTCAGGGCATCCTCCAGACAGACCAAATAGCAATAGCACTGATCGTACCCATCAGGGTCTTTTTCCTGTTCAGCGTCAGTCAACACCCTCTTCAGAAGTTCCCTTTTCTGCACAAGGCTAATCGGCGCACCGGCAATGATGTCCGCATAATTGCGGAGTTGGAGTTTGTCAGCGCACTTCAGCAGATATTGCCTCAATTCTCCAGAATCCAACAGGTGTAAAATTTCTTCCTGCAATGTCATTGTGATGCCTCCTTGGTTCTGCTATTTTTTCTGTTTTTCCTTAAGCCACCACTCAAATTCCCATTCCAGGGCGCACTTCGCAGGAGTAGATCGCCCCAATGCCTCTCTGATTGCGTTCTGACAGGTCAGATATGCTTGGTAATCGTCGATTTTACTCCATGAATAATTGTGCTTCTCTGCATCAAATGTATTACACTGAGGCATTACAAAACCCTCATACTCCGGCAGCTTCACATCTAATTCCTTGGCGATCGGATTTGCAATGTATCTGTCAATCGGGATATGACAGTAATGGAAAATTTCCTGCAGCCCGCCGGTGTATTCATTCGCATAGATGCAGGCATATTTCAATGCCATATTGATCCACTTCTGCGTCTTGCCAACTGTAAAAACATCATATCCCTTATTATATCCCTTTTCTGCGTAGTACTCCCGAATCCTGTTACCCAATTCTTCATGCGCGTTATCAAAATCGTCTGTGCATTTTGCTTTTAATAAGCTTCCCGTGCAAAGCGGAACAATTATCTCTTCAATACACTCTTCTCTTACTTTTTTTGAATCTCCAACAGCTTTTGCAATTCCCCTTAAAGGAGCTCGTGCAACATCCAAATATGCACATGTAAAAGCCTCCGAAAGAGACAAACCATCCCTAAGAATTGTCTCCCTCTTCGTTTTTTTCACCTTCACACTTCCGATAAATTCTTGTTTTTCTTCTTCCGTAAATAACGGCTTATGCCCTTTTTCCATATCGTTTCTCCCGTCTATTTTTCAGTGTAAAATCATTATATCATTTCTAAAGCGCATTAGGAACTTTGATATTTAATCTTCATCCGGTATATTGTAGTCATCCCTAAGCAGCAATACTAATCTGTCCAGCTGATCCAATAGTTCCAAATTAAATAAATTTTCACCTTTTTTATGTGTGTGGTTGAACGGAACATCCTCCTTCATCATACTATATTTTTGAATATACTCGGATATATGATTTCCGTTCAAAATATTGATTGCTTCAACTTCAGTTAATTTGCACCTCTCCTGTAACTCAATGCGCAATTTTCTCCGCATTCCCACATCCTGTCTGCCATCCTCCGGCAATTCGTCTATCCTCTTTCTATATTCATTAACTATTTCAAGGGTCAACCATTCTCTTTCTCTGGCATTTTTGCTGGCACTCATTTACATCCACCTCATACAACTGCTTTGAAAGTGTATTTCTCACTTCCAACCGGTTCTCTATCCGTGCCATAACTATACAATACTTCATGTCCACAAAAATACCCATCCGGAGACGTATTACTTGTACTCTTCTAGGCCCTCCCTCAGCATACAAATCACTTTATCTCTTACCGGTTCCGGTGCCAGAACGATAACATCAGGAGAAAAGTTTTTCGCAAACTGCACTACCGCTGTCTCATTGGCCAGTACAGAAACCACGACATGTGAGTCGTCCTGATCCGAAAATCTGACACTTGTACCAAAGATATCAATGATATCCGTAATCATGGATTTCACAATACGCATTTTCACCCTTGTTGTATCACTGCTATACATATAGATGTGCTCGTTCATGTACTTGGCCAGATCCAGGCGCTGACCGTTGGAGCCTATGAGTTTTTCGAATGGTTTCGCTGGTTCATCCAAAATCTCGGCATCGAGAATTCTATCTATGCGATAATTCGATATATCTTCATATTTATCATAATTACAGATGAGATAATATTTTCCTTCCTTGGCTGCCATCTGATACGGACTGACAATATAAATGCGATCCTCTCCCGCAGCATTCTTCTTTGCCGTCTGAGTCAGATCCGTATTATATTCCATATATTTGAATTGCACTTTTCTATTATGAGAAATGGCTTCATCCAATAAATCAATCGTATAGAACAGTTGTTGATTATTTGTTCTATCATGAGGCATAGTTGCAATATGTCTGATCCGTGACTTAAAATATACATTGGAAAGCCTCTCTAATTTCTCAACAAGAGACTTGCACTGACTATAAGATAGATGTCGTGAAAAAAGCAGGCTGTCAATAATCAGACGCAGCTCTCCATCTTCAAACTCACGGAGCAGATAAAAATCAGAATATATTGTTGATTCTTCTATTTCTCCAGTTGTTCTATTTTTAACCGGTCGAATAGATTCACTATATTCCAGTTCATACCCAAACTCTTCCAAATTCATAAGGCTCGTCTTAATTGTCTTACGATCCACCACCATTTCATACTCATTTTCCAGAATATCCTGAATCTCCTTTTGGCTCAAACGATGCTCCGGGTCAGTATATCTGCGCAGAATATCCAGAATATTAAACAGCACCAGTTTTTTAGTTTGTTTTCCCACCGCCGGTCTTATCTTACTCATGAAATTCCTTCCCTATATAGTCAAGTGTTTTTTCCTTTAAAATCAAGGAATTTTTATTGTTTACTCTCAGCAGAATGAGCCATAGG
>CAKRTS010000026.1 GCA_934402315.1 uncultured Acetatifactor sp.
GAAACGCGAAAGTCAGCCAACATGTTTCATGACGCATTGGTGCCTTTCGCAGAAAGGCGGAATATAAAAATGAAAAACTGTTTCAGAGACATTACGGTAAAAGAGATCGGTGAACAGCATATCGGTCAGACGCTGCGCGTTGCGGGATGGATTGAAAATATCCGCGATCACGGAGGAGTGTCCTTTCTGGATCTCAGAGATATGTACGGCGTCCTGCAGGTCGTTATCCGCAAGGAGGGTCTGCTCGCGGGGCTTACGAAGGAGACCTGCGTGACGATTCAGGGGCCGGTGGAAAAGCGGGATGAAGAGACTTACAACCCTAAGATCCCCACGGGAACGATCGAGCTTGAGGCACAGGAGATCACAGTTCTCGGAAAAGTATATCAGCAGCTTCCCTTTGAGATCATGACCTCGAAGGAGACAAGGGAGGATATAAGACTCAAGTACCGCTATCTCGATCTGCGGAACGCGAAGGTGCGGGACAATATTCTCTTCCGCTCACAGGTCATCGCATTCCTGAGACAGAAAATGACGGAGCTCGGCTTTGTCGAGATCCAGACTCCGATCCTCTGCGCATCCTCCCCGGAGGGCGCGAGAGACTATATCGTACCCTCCAGAAAGTATAAGGGTAAGTTCTACGCACTGCCGCAGGCACCCCAGCAGTATAAGCAGCTGCTGATGGCATCCGGCATCGATAAGTATTTCCAGATCGCCCCCTGCTTCCGCGACGAGGACGCGAGGGCTGACCGCTCTCCCGGAGAGTTTTACCAGCTCGATTTCGAGATGAGCTTTGCGACACAGGAGGATGTATTCCGGGTTGGCGAGGGGGTTCTTTCCGCCACCTTCGCAAAGTTTGCACCGGAGGGCGCGGAGGTGACACAGGCTCCGTATCCCGTAATCAGCTACAGACAGGCAATGCTGGAATTCGGCTGCGATAAGCCCGATCTCCGCAACCCGCTCCGGATCATGGATCTCACCGATTTCTTCCAGAAATGTACCTTCCGGCCGTTCATTGGAAGATGCGTCCGCGCGATCAAGGTACATGCGGAGATGAGCAAGGGCTTCCATGAGAAGCTGCTTTCCTTCGCTACCGGTCTCGGAATGGGTGGGCTCGGCTATCTGGAGGTCGCGGAGGATCTCTCCTACAAGGGGCCTATTGATAAATTCATCCCGGAGGAGCTGAAGCCGGAGCTGCGTGAGCTGGCGGGACTTGAGACGGGAGACACGATTTTCTTCATTGCCGACAAGGAGGATAAGGCGTGCTACTACGCCGGGAAGATAAGGAATGAACTGGGCGAAAAGCTCGGACTGACGGAAAAGAATGCGTTCCGCTTCTGCTATGTCAATGACTTCCCGATGTATGAGCTTGATCCGGAGACGAAGCAGCTCGGATTTACTCACAATCCCTTTTCTATGCCGCAGGGCGGGCTTGAGGCGCTGGAGACCCAGAACCCGCTGGACATCCTTGCCTACCAGTACGACATTGTCTGCAACGGCATTGAGCTGTCCTCCGGCGCTGTCCGCAACCATGATCTCGGCATTATGGTCAAGGCGTTCGCACTGGCGGGCTATGATGAGGAGACGCTGAAGGCGAAGTTCGGGGCGCTCTATCAGGCATTCCAGTTCGGAGCACCGCCTCACGCGGGCATGGCTCCCGGCGTGGATCGTATGCTGATGCTGCTCCGCGGGGAGGAGAATATCAGAGAGGTGATTGCATTCCCGATGAGCGGTTCCGCGCAGGATCTGATGTGCGGAGCGCCGAACGAGGTGACGGAGCAGCAGCTGCGTGAGGTACACATCAAGGTCAGAGACTAGAAAGGGGATAGATTACGATGGCGAATATCATCACTGACGAGACGATAGAGTATGTCGGCATTCTCGCAAAGCTGGAGCTCTCGGAGGACGAGAGGGAGGCTGCCAAGAAGGATATGGGAAGGATGCTGGACTACATTGACAAGCTGAATGAGCTGGACACGACAGGCGTGGAACCCATGTCACACATTTTCCCGGTGCAGAACGTGTTCCGCGAGGATGTTGTCATAAATGGGGATGAGAGTGCGAAGACCTTGCAGAATGCACCGGAGGAGAAGGACAATATGTTTGTCGTTCCCCGGACCTTTGACTGAGGAGGCTGAAACGGATGATGGAGAAGACAGAGCTTTTAGGATTGAGCGCAGTAGAGCTCTCAAAGGCGATCAGGAGCGGGAAAACGACCGCGACTGAGGCGATGGAGGCTGTGCTTGAACAGATAGAGAAGACAGAGCCTGCGTACAACTGCTATGTGACGGTCGACAGGGAGGGCGCGCTGCAAAGAGCAGCGGAGGTTCAGGCGAAAATCGAGGCGGGGGAGCTGACCGGCGCCCTCGCGGGAGTTCCCGTTGCAATCAAGGACAATATGTGTACGGAAGGGATGCTGACGACCTGTTCCTCGAAGATTCTGGGGAACTTTATCCCGACCTTCAGCGCGGAGGCGGTTCTGAGGCTGGAGCAGGCGGGAGCGGTGCTGATTGGCAAGACGAACATGGATGAATTTGCGATGGGCTCCACGACGGAGACCTCCGCCTATGGGGCGACGAAAAATCCCCGTGACCCGGAGCATGTACCGGGCGGTTCCTCCGGCGGTTCGGCAGCGGCGGTGGCGGCGGAGGAATGCTTCTTCGCACTCGGCTCCGATACCGGCGGTTCCATCCGGCAGCCGGCGTCCTACTGCGGCGTCGTTGGCATGAAGCCGACCTACGGAACCGTCTCACGTTACGGGCTGATCGCTTACGGCTCCTCGCTGGATCAGATCGGGCCGCTGGCGAAAACGGTCGAGGACTGCGCGACGGTTCTCGAGGCGATCGCCTCACATGACGAAAAGGATTCCACATCCCTGAAAAGGGAGGACACGCACTTTACGGACGCGCTGGTAAAGGATGTGCGGGGAATGCGCATCGGCATTCCGAGAGATTACTTCACGGAGGGACTCAACCCCGAGGTGGCGGCAGCCGTCAGGAGTGCCGCAAAGCTTCTGGAGGCAAACGGTGCTGTGGTGGAGGAATTCGACTTAAGCCTTGTGGAATATGCCATTCCCACCTACTATACCATTGCGGCAGCGGAGGCAAGCTCGAATCTGGAGCGCTTTGACGGGATCAAGTATGGTCTCAGGGCCGGAGCGGCGGAGGGGCTGCACAAGATGTATAAGAAGACCCGTTCGGAGGGCTTCGGGGCGGAGGTCAAGCGCCGCATTATGCTTGGCAGCTTTGTCTTAAGCTCCGGTTACTATGACGCCTATTACCTGAAAGCACTCAAGGTCAAGGCGATGATAAAAAAAGCCTTCGACGAGGCATTTGCAAAATATGACTGTATCTTAGGCCCGGTTGCGCCGACAACGGCACCAAAGCTCGGAGAGAGCCTGACGGACCCGATCAAGATGTATCTGGGCGACATCTATACCATTTCCGTAAACCTTGCGGGACTGCCGGGCATCAGCGTTCCCTGCGGAAGCGATGCAGCGGGACTGCCGATCGGGCTTCAGCTCATCGGCGACTGCTTCCAGGAAGAGAAGCTGATCCGTATTGCATACACCTATGAACAGTTAAGGAAGGAGGAGCAGTGATGAAAGAATACGAAACCGTCATCGGTCTGGAGGTACATGTGGAGCTTGCGACAAAGACGAAGATATTCTGCGGCTGTTCCACCGCGTTCGGGGGCAGACCCAACTCCCACACCTGTCCGGTGTGTACCGGAATGCCCGGCTCGCTTCCCGTGCTGAACAAGAGAGTTCTGGAGCATGCCGTCGCCGTCGGACTTGCGACGAACTGCGCGATCACGCGCTACTGCAAATTTGACCGGAAGAACTATTTTTATCCCGACAACCCGCAGAATTACCAGATCTCGCAGCTCTATCTTCCGATCTGCCGCAACGGCTATGTGGAGATCGAGACGGAGCAGGGAGCAAAGAAGATCGGCATCCACGAGATCCATATGGAGGAGGATGCCGGAAAGCTCATCCACGACGAGTGGGAGGACTGCACGCTTGTGGATTACAACCGCTCGGGTGTGCCACTGATCGAGATCGTGTCGGAGCCGGACATGAGAAGCGCGGAGGAGGTTATCGCTTATCTGGAGAAGCTGCGGCTCATCATCCAGTACCTCGGGGCAAGCGACTGTAAGCTGCAGGAGGGCTCCATGAGAGCGGATGTCAACCTGTCCGTGCGTGAGGCAGGAACGGAAGCCTTCGGAACCAGAACGGAGATGAAGAACCTGAATTCCTTCCGATCGATCGCAAGGGCGATAGAGGGCGAAAGGAACCGCCAGATTGATCTGCTGGAGGCGGGAGAGAAGGTTGTTCAGGAGACAAGACGCTGGGACGACGCAAAGGAGACCTCCTATGCGATGCGTTCCAAGGAGGATGCACAGGATTACCGCTATTTCCCCGATCCCGATCTGACACCGATCAGCATCAGTGATGAATTTCTCGAGGAGATCAGAGGCAGGCAGCCCGAATTCCGGACGGAAAAGATGAAGCGTTACAGAGAGACCTTTGATCTGCCGGACTATGACATTGAGATCATCACCGGGTCAAAGCATATGGCGGACATTTTTGAAAACACGGTCGCGCTGGGCGCACAGCCGAAAAAAGTTTCCAACTGGCTGATGGTGGAAACACTGCGGATATTGAAGGAGAGAGAGCTTGATCCCGAGGACATCACCTTCTCACCGGCTCATCTTGCGAAGCTGATCGCGCTGACGGACAGCAAGGCAATCAACTCCACGGTGGCGAAGGAGGTCTTTGAGGTGATGTTTACGGAGGATGTCGATCCGGAGGCCTATGTGGAGGAAAAGGGGCTTAAGATGGTGAGCGACGAGGGTGCGCTCCGAAAGACGGTGGAGGAGGTCATAGCGGCGAATCCGCAGTCTGTGGAGGATTACCGGAACGGGAAAGACAGAGCGATCGGCTTCCTTGTCGGCCAGACGATGAAGGCGATGAAAGGAAAAGCCGATCCTGCAAGTGTGAATAAGCTGTTGAAGGAGCTTCTTACTGCATCAGAAAATCAATAAATTCAGAAGTCATCTCAGGGCGCTTTGTGTTTATCAATACGCTGACCGAAGGGTCTTCCCCGCGGAAGTAATAGTCCTTGAGGAGAGAACAATTCTCTCCGAGGAACAGTCCGGTGGGAATCGGGTCTGCCATGGCCTCGGGATGATGCGGATCACCGTATACAGGCTGATAATCGAGATCACCATTCTCGCTTGCAGCCTGTATTTCGTCTTTTACGGCACCGTCGATATAATAGAAGGAATCCGCATACTTTTCCAGCTGTTCAGCGGAGAGAAAGTCGCGCAGATCATAGAAATCGCCTAAGTAGGCGTAATGCGCGAGCGAACCGGCATCAGAGACCATGACATCCAGCTCGGCAGCGGCGATATAGACCATGAGCTTCTGGCTGGAGTTGTAGTCGTCACCGGCATCTGTGCCGATCTGTACGGTGGTGTCGTACTGTATATCATATTCCTTCGTGTCGATTCCGGCGTATTCCGCGAAGGCGGTTGTGTTCTCGGAGTCGTCCATATAATTATAGGCGGAGACGTTGAGCATCAGGGCGTAAAAGGCGGTGTCCTTGCGGGTAGCCACCTGATGAATGAGGGTGACGGCGAAGATTACCGCTATGACCCCGATGATGACGTACCATTTATAATAGTCAAAAAAATAGGCGAGCTTTTCCTTCGGGGTGCCGTTCTTCATGGCAGCCCGTTCTTCTTTGAATTCATCCATTACCGGCATGATAGAAAACCTTCTTTCGTCTTGTTAATAAATATATGTTTATCATACGAGCAGTAAAAACCAATGTCAATGAAACGGCGATAACAAGAATCTAAAAAAAGGATAAAAAAGGTCGTAATCGGGAAAGTCCGCTTGCAACTTACAGGAACTTGAGCTATCATAGCTATATGTATTTCATCATCCGGGAAAACGGAATATTTGGAGGAAAAAATGAGTGACGCTTATGTAGAATGCCTTGTGAAGGCGAAAACCCCCATGCTGGGAAAGTTTTTTAAATATGTGCTGGTAATGCTGGCTGTGGTGCTGGCGGTGCTGATGCTTCTGACGATGAATATCATTATCCTGCTGCTTGCAATCGCCGCCGGTGTGGGAGCATATTTCGTCGGCATGTACACGGATCTGGAGTATGAGTATCTGTATCTGGACAAGGAGCTGACGATCGATAAGGTCATGGCGAAGACGAAGAGAAAGAGAGTTGCGGTATACCAGCTCGACAGAATGGAAATCCTCGCGCCCATCAAGAGCTATCATCTGGACAATTTCAGAAACCGCCAGACGAAGGACAAGGATTACAGCATCGGCTACGAAGAGCAGCCCGATCTGCGCTATGTCCTGTACTATGAGGGAGGCGAAAAGCTGATTTTAAGCCCCAGCCCCGAGATGATTAAGATCATGAAGAACGTTGCGCCGAGAAAGGTCTTCAGCGACTGACAAACGGAATTTTCCGATTGACTTTAATTTTGAGTTCTGCTATTTTATAGGGTAAATAAAAAACAGGAGGAATAACAATGGGACAGATTATCGGTGAGGGAATTACCTTTGACGATGTGCTGCTGGTACCGGCATATTCACAGGTAGTACCGAATCAGGTAGACATTTCTACCTGGCTGACAAAGAAGATCAAGCTGAACATTCCTATGATGAGTGCGGGAATGGATACCGTTACGGAGCATCGCATGGCGATCGCCATGGCGAGACAGGGTGGTATCGGTATCATCCATAAAAATATGTCCATCGAGGCGCAGGCTGAAGAGGTTGACAAGGTTAAGCGTTCTGAAAACGGAGTCATCACCGATCCTTTTTCTCTCACCCCTGAACATACATTGGCGGATGCGGATGCGCTGATGAGCAAGTTCCGCATTTCCGGCGTGCCGATTACGGAAGGACGTAAGCTGGTCGGCATCATCACGAACCGTGATCTGAAGTTCGAGACAGATTTTACCAAGAAGATCAAAGAGTCCATGACAAGCGAAGGGCTGATTACGGCACAGGAGGGGATCACCCTCGAGGAAGCAAAGAAGATTCTTGCGGCGGCGAGAAAGGAAAAGCTTCCGATTGTGGACAAGGACTTTAACCTCAAGGGTCTGATTACCATCAAGGACATTGAGAAGACGATCAAATATCCGCTGGCTGCAAAGGACGAGCAGGGCAGACTGCTCTGCGGAGCGGGCGTCGGCATCACGGCGAATGTGCTGGAGCGTGTGTCCGCGCTGGTGGATGCAAAGGTGGATGTGGTTGTGCTTGACTGTGCACACGGACATTCCCAGAATGTTCTGACCTGCCTGAAAATGATAAAGGACAAGTATCCCGATCTGCAGGTCGTTGCCGGAAACGTTGCGACGGGAGAGGCGACGAAAGCTCTGATTGAGAACGGTGCAGATGCCGTCAAGGTAGGTATCGGACCCGGTTCCATCTGTACGACCCGTGTCGTTGCAGGTATCGGTGTTCCCCAGATTTCCGCAATTATGGACTGCTACAGCGTTGCCAAGGAGTACGGTATTCCGATTATCGCTGACGGCGGTATCAAGTATTCCGGAGACATCACCAAGGCGATTGCCGCAGGCGGTAGCGTCTGCATGATGGGCAGCATGTTTGCAGGCTGCGAGGAGAGCCCCGGGGATTACGAACTGTTCCAGGGAAGAAAGTATAAGGTATACCGTGGCATGGGTTCCATCGCCGCAATGGAGAACGGAAGTAAGGATCGTTACTTCCAGGAGAATGCGAAGAAGCTTGTTCCCGAGGGTGTCGAGGGGCGTGTCGCTTACAAGGGTAATGTGGAGGATACAGTGTTCCAGCTTCTCGGCGGACTGCGTTCCGGTATGGGCTACTGTGGAGCACACAACATTCCCGAGCTGATGGAGACCGGCAGATTTGTAAAGATCTCTGCTGCCTCCCTCAAGGAGAGCCATCCTCACGACATCCATATCACAAAAGAAGCACCGAACTACAGTGTAGACGAATAATGGTCGGAAGGCGTCTGTTCCGAAAGGAATGGGCGCTTTCTTTTTTGCGGGGAGTTGTTGTGTACCAAGTGAAAATATGATAGAATAACCTTATTCTAAAACAGAAAGCGTCCGAATGGACATCAATACCATGATTGGGAAACAATCATGGTACAATATGGTTATTATTTTATAGGGGAAGTAGCGTAAGGAGTGGAGGTATGCCGTGCAAACGAATGTGGCATTGGAATTAATAGACAGGGATGAATTACAGCGGCTGCAGGATGAATTTTGTCGCGCAACCGGTATATGTGCCTATTGTCTGGACTGTATGGGGCAGCAGATCACCAGCATTTCCGGCTCAGAGGAGCAGCGGGAGAAGGTAAAGACCTCTTCGATGCTCGCGCAGCTGAAGAACGCAATCGAAAGGGTCGAGGAAGGCTCTCTCGAGGATCAGGCGATAGAGGAGCTGGAGCAGGATGGTGACTATATTGCGGCGAGCGCTGTGAGGGTAGAGTCGCACACGGTGATCTGCTGGGTCGTGTTCAGCTTTGCGGAGGACGGAAGGGACGAGCAGACCTTCCTTGATGTGCTGGATCTGCTGAGGGATGCGAGCAGCACACTTTTTGCAAATAAAATGTCCTGCGTCAGTGCGGAGCTTGAGAGCAGACGGAGCCGTTATGCGGAGCGCGAGATGAGCAGGAACCTGCACACGATCGAGGCGACGACGGAGATTGTGCAGCAGCTGGACAGTGAGGATCGGATCGAGGTAGTCATGGATAGATGGCTGGGCATTCTCGGTAAACAGCTGCAGGTGGATTCGGCTCAGATATTCCAGCTGCACAAGGCGGACGAAAACATGGACGTGCTCTGCGAGTGGTGCGCGCAAGGAGTCGTTTCGATGTATGACAAGACAAGCAATCTGCCGATTCCGAAATTTCTGCAGACCGATAAGCCGCTGGTGCTCTCCTCGGACGGACTGGACGGAGAGCTCAGGGAGGAGATCGGGGCGCTCGGGCTGTGCGCAGTCATGATTTTCCCGATTATCAGCAAGGATAACAAGGATGCCATGGTGCTGGCGCTGAACCACAGCAGACAGCGGATGACCTGGAATATGCAGGAAATCAAGTTTACGGCGGACGCAGTCAAGATATTGCAGAGCATTCTGACGAGAAGAATCCAGAAAAATTCGCTGACAAGCTCCTATGAGGCGTTGGAGACAATACTGGACAATGTCGGATGCGCTATCTATGTGACGGATAAGAATACCGGAAACCGGCTGTTTGCGAACCGGAAGCTGCAGAATACCTTTGCAAAGGAGCTGAAGGAGAATAAGTTTGCCGGTCTGCTCCAGAGAGGCGTCAGCTCTGGAAACGACAGCGGTCTCTATGAGATCTATCATCTGGAGCGCGAGAGATGGTATGATCTGACCTTCAAGGAGATCTCGTGGGTGGACGGCAGAGAGGCTGTCATCTACTCACTCTACGATATTACGGATAAAAAGCTCTATCAGCGGAAGATCGAGCAGCAGGCATACACGGACTTCCTTACCGGACTGTACAACAGAATGTGCTGTGAGCGTGACCTTGCAAGACAGATCGATCAGGCGAAGAAGATGAATGAAGTCGGCGCGCTGTGCTATCTGGATCTGGATGACTTCAAGCATATCAACGACGGACTCGGACATCAGTACGGCGACGTTCTGCTGAAGGCGATCTCTCATTCCCTGCAGAGGATCGAGGGAATACAGAACAACTGCTACCGCATGGGAGGAGATGAGTTCGTCATCGTCATTCCGCCGGAGCAGTACAGGCGCTTTGACAGGATCGAAGAGGACATCCGTCAGATCTTTGCAAAGCCGTGGTTCTTAAAGGACACGGATTATTACTGTACAATGAGTATGGGTATTGTCACCTTCCCGGAATACGGCGATTCCGTCGCTGACCTGATTAAGAAGGCGGACATTGCCATGTATGAGGCGAAGAAGGGCGGCAAGAACCGTGTGGCGAGATATAACGAGGGCATTAACTCAGCGTCGGGCAGACGACTCGACATGGAAAAAAATATGCGTGACGCCACTGTGGACGGCTATAAGGAATTTGAGGTTTACTATCAGCCGATCATCGATGTGCAGGATGGTGTGGAGTGTGCGGGAGCGGAGGCACTGATCCGTTGGAACAGCGCAAAGCTCGGTTTTATTCCGCCCGCAGAATTTATTCCGCTGGCTGAGTATCTCGGGCTGATCAATCCGATCGGCAACTATGTCCTGAAGGAAGCCTGTGCGCGCTGCAAGAAGTGGAATGATGCCGGCTATGCCTACAAGGTGAATGTTAATCTGTCGGTGGTTCAGCTGTTGCAGGCGGATGTGGTCGAGGTTGTGGAGAAGGTGATCGAAGAGACCGGAATTGAGCCGAGATACCTGACGCTTGAGGTGACGGAGAGCCTTGCAATCAACGATATGGAGAGAATGAAGAAGATACTCGACCGTATCAAGGCGCTCGGTGTCAAGATTGCGCTGGACGATTTCGGAACCGGTTATTCCTCACTGAACCATATCAGGGAGATTCCGTTTGACATGATTAAGGTAGACCAGAGCTTTGTCAAGGAGCTCGCGGATGATGCGTATTCGCAGAGCTTTGTCAAGATGGTGGCGGAGCTGGCGGAGACGCTCGGCGTCAATATCTGCGTGGAGGGAATCGAGACGGAGGCGCAGTATGAGGTTGTCCGCAATATGAAGGTGAAGTATATTCAGGGATATTATTTTGACCGCCCGATGAAATGTGAGGATTTTGAGGCGAAATACTGCGAAAGAGCTTGCATTTCGCGGGAAGAATGTGTAAGATGAGGATAGTAGCTGCATGACTGGCGGAAATGGGAGTACCCATGGGGAGTGCAGTAAATGCAAAAGCCGACCGCCTGGGCACCACCTGTTATTGTGATGCTCAGGTGGTTTTATCTTTTAAGGAGGTTTTTCTATGTTGAAACTGGAGCAGGAACTGAAAAACAACGAGTACCCCGGAAGAGGAATCGTCATCGGACGGTCGGCAGACGCAAAATATGCGGTTACGGCATACTTTATCATGGGCAGAAGCTCCAACAGCCGCAACCGTGTCTTCGTGACAGAGGGCGAGGGAATCCGCACGCAGGCATTCGACCCCTCGAAGCTGGAAGACCCCAGCCTGATTATCTATGCGCCGGTGCGCGTGCTGGGAAATAAGACGATCGTGACGAACGGCGACCAGACGGACACGATCTATGACGGAATGGATAAGCAGCTGACCTTTGAGCAGTCCCTGAGATGCCGGGAATTCGAGCCGGATGCGCCGAACTACACGCCCAGAATTTCCGGAATCATGCACATCGAGGGCGGAAGCTACAACTACGCAATGTCCATTCTTAAGAGCAATAACGGCGACCCGTCCTGCTGCATCCGCAATACCTTTGCCTACCAGAATCCCGCAGCGGGTGAGGGAAGATTCATCCACACCTATATGCACGACGGAAACCCGCTGCCGAGCTTTGAGGGTGAGCCGAAGCGCGTTGAAATCTCCGGTGACATCGACGGCTTTACCGACATGATCTGGAACAGCCTGAATGCGGACAACAAGGTTTCCCTGTTTGTGCGGTACATCAATATCGAAGACGGAAGCTATGAGACAAGAATTGTGAATAAAAATAAATAAAATCCAACAGAAGGAGACGGAACGGATGAAAGAATTTGAATTGAAATACGGATGTAATCCCAATCAGAAGCCCTCGAGGATTTACATGGAGGACGGCAGTGAGCTTCCGGTGACTGTGCTGAACGGAAGACCCGGCTACATTAACTTCCTCGATGCCTTCAACGGCTGGCAGCTGGTAAAGGAGCTGAAGGAAGCGACTGGTCTTCCCGCAGCGACCTCCTTCAAGCATGTCTCTCCCGCAGGCGCGGCAGTGGGACTTCCGCTCGATGAGACGCTGGCGAAGATCTACTGGGTGGATGACCTCGGAGAGCTGTCTCCCCTTGCCTGTGCTTACGCGAGAGCGAGAGGTGCGGACAGAATGTCTTCCTTCGGCGATTTCATTGCGCTGTCCGATGTCTGTGACAAGGACACTGCGAGACTGATTAAGAGGGAGGTTTCGGACGGTGTAATCGCGCCCGGCTATACGGAGGAAGCGCTCGAACTGCTGAAATCCAAGAAGAACGGAAACTACAACGTGATCCAGATTGATCCGGCATACGTTCCCGCACCGACAGAGAAGAAGCAGGTTTTCGGCATCACGTTTGAACAGGGCAGAAATGAGCTGGACATCAACGGTGACCTTCTGTCAAATATTGTGACGGTGAACAAGACGATCCCGGCGGAAGCCCTGATCGACATGAAAATATCCCTGATTACGCTGAAATACACGCAGTCCAACTCTGTCTGCTATGTCAAGGGCGGTCAGGCAATCGGTATCGGCGCCGGACAGCAGTCCCGTATCCATTGTACGAGACTTGCCGGACAGAAGGCGGACAACTGGTTCCTGCGCCAGGCGCCGCAGGTAATGAGTTTACAGTTTGTCGACGGTCTCGGAAGGGCAAACAGGGACAATGCCATTGACGTCTACATCGGTGACGAATACATGGATGTTCTGGCGGACGGCGCATGGGAGCAGGTATTTAAGGTGAAGCCGCCTGTGTTTACGAGGGAGGAGAAGCGGGCATGGCTTGACGGAATGCAGGATGTGACGCTCGGCTCCGACGCCTTCTTCCCGTTCTCCGACAATATCGAGCGCGCGCATAAGAGCGGCGTGAAGTACATCGCACAGCCCGGAGGCTCTGTGAGAGACGATGCCGTGATCGAGTGCTGTGACAAGTACAACATGGTGATGGCATTCACCGGAATCAGACTGTTCCACCATTAATCATTCAAAAGAGGAAAATCTTATGAGATTGTCAGACCTTGAAGTGTATGACCCGATAATGATCCAGTGCCATGACAACCCGGACGCGGACGCAATCGCCTCCGGGTACGGTCTGTACTGTTATTTTAAGGGCAAGGGAAAGTCGGTGCGGCTCGTCTACAGCGGAAGCAACAAAATCCATAAGTCGAACCTGCGGCTCATGGTGGAGAAGCTGCATCTGCCGATCGAATATGTGGGGCTGGAGAGAGGGGAGACCCTTCATGCGGACGGTCTGCTCATCACGGTTGACTGCCAGTACGGCTCCGGAAATGTGACCGGGATCACGGCGGATCACGTTGTCATCATCGACCACCATCAGCAGGAGAAGGATTCGGTTCCCGCGAGCATTATCACACCGAATCTGGGAAGCTGCGCCACACTGGTGTGGAAGCTGCTCAAGGAAGAAAAATTTGATGTGGACAGCGATGAAATTCTCGGAACAGCGCTGTATTACGGATTGTACACGGATACCAACCAGTTTTCGGAATTGTTTAACCCGCTGGATATGGATATGCGAGAGGCGCTAAAGTTCGACAAGAGCATGATTACCCTGTTCCGCAATTCCAACCTGTCGCTGGAGGAGCTGGAGATCGCCGGAATTGCGCTGATCCGCTACAGCTACAATGACGATTATGAGTTTGCAGTCATCAAGGCGCAGCCCTGCGATCCGAACATTCTCGGTCTGATTAGTGATTTCCTTTTGCAGGTCGATGCCATCAAGACCTGTGTTGTGTATAACACGGTAAACGACGGCTATAAATTTTCTGTCAGAAGCTGTATCAAGGAGGTCAACGCGAGCGAGCTCGCAGCCTTTCTGGCAGAGGGAATCGGCTCCGGCGGCGGCCATTACGAGAAGGCGGGTGGCTTTATCAGCCTGAAGCTGTATGAGGAGCATTATCCGACGCTGCACACGGAGGGCTATTTCAACAACCGCATGACACAGTATTTTGACAGCTTTGAGATCATCTATGCGGGCGAATACACGGCTGATCTTGACACGATGAAAAAGTATGTGAAGAAAAAGATTCCCGTGGCATATGTCCGTGCGGCAGAGGTGCTGCCGGTCGGCACTCCCATCACCATCCGTACATTGGACGGCGACATCGACATGACGATCGAGGATGACCTTTACATCATGATCGGCGTGAAGGGGGACGTTTATCCGAAGCGGCGGGAACGCTTCCTGAAATCTTACACCGTACTGGACGAGACACATGCGAAAAGCGAATACATTCACAGCACGGAATATGTTCCCGTCATCAAGAACCGGATCAACGGACAGGATATGCTGCTGACGGACTATGCGCACGGCTGTATTCCCTCCGGCGAGGTGCATATCCACGCCAGACCGCTGGAAAAGGGAATGAAGGTGTTCACGACATGGGATAAGAACCGGTATATGCTAGGCAGACCGGGAGATTTTCTCGCTGTCCGCTGTGACGATCCCCACGATATTTATATAGTAGAAAAGGATCTCTTTCTCAGGAGCTATGACGAAGCGTAGTCATAGCTCCCTTTTCGATTGAACTACTTGATAATCCGTGCGGGAGTGTGCTATCATTAGGGAAAGGCTTGGAAAGGCAAGGAAAGATGATATGGGTGAGACAGAATCAAAGAATTTTATCGAGATGATTATTGACAAGGATCTGGCTGAGGGTGTCTATGATACCGTGCATACCCGGTTTCCACCGGAGCCGAACGGCTATCTGCACATCGGACACGCCAAGAGCATTCTTTTGAATTACGGACTGGCACAGAAGTACAACGGCAAGTTCAATATGCGTTTTGATGATACCAACCCGACAAAGGAGGATATCGAATTTGTAGAGTCCATCAAGGCGGACATCCAGTGGCTTGGCGCTGACTGGGAGGACAGGCTTTTCTTCGCGTCGAACTATTTCGGACAGATGTATGAGGCGGCTATAAAACTGATTAAAAAGGGAAAGGCATATGTCTCCGATCTCTCCGCGGAGCAGATCAAGGAGTACAGAGGCTCCTTCACGGAGCCGGGAAAGGACGATCCCGGCAGAGAGCGCTCCATGGAAGAGAATCTGCAGATGTTTGAGGATATGAAGGCGGGAAAATATGCGGACGGCGAGAAGGTTCTGAGAGCCCGCATTGACATGGCTTCCCCGAACATCAATATGCGTGATCCGGTCATTTACCGTGTCGCACACATGCATCATCACAATACCGGCGATACCTGGTGCATCTATCCGATGTATGATTTCGCACATCCGATTGAGGATGCGATTGAGGGGATCACACATTCCATCTGTACGATGGAGTTCGAGGATCACAGACCTCTCTATGACTGGGTTGTCAGGGAGTTAGAGTATCCTCATCCGCCGAAGCAGATCGAGTTCGCAAAGCTGTATCTGAAAAACGTTGTGACCGGAAAGAGATACATTAAAAAGCTCGTGCAGACCGGTACCGTGGACGGCTGGGACGATCCGAGACTGGTTTCCATTGCGGCGCTCAGACGGCGTGGCTTCACACCGGAATCCATCAAGATGTTCGTGGAGATGTGCGGTGTATCGAAGGCAAACTCCATCGCGGACTATGCGGCGCTGGAGTATTGTATCAGAGAGGACTTAAAGGCGAAGGCGCCCCGCTATATGGCGGTGGTAGATCCGGTCAAGCTCATAATCGACAACTATCCGGAGGATCAGACGGAGATGCTGCCCGCCGGTAACAACCCGGAGAATGAGGCGCTTGGCACAAGGGAGATTCCCTTTGGCAGAGAGCTGTATATCGAGAGGGAGGACTTCATGGAGGAGCCTCCGAAGAAATATTTCCGTATGTTCCCCGGCAATGAGGTCCGCCTCATGAACGCTTATTTTGTGACCTGTACGGGCTGTGTGAAGGACGCTGACGGAAACGTTACAGAGGTACACTGTACCTATGACCCGGCATCCAGAGGAGGAAACAGCCCCGACGGAAGAAAGGTCAAGGGCACGATCCACTGGGTTGCGGCAAAGACAGCAGTTCAGGCAGAGGTACGTCTCTATGAAAATCTGATCGACGAGACGGTGGCGGATGAGAAGGGCTCCATTTATAATGAAGAAGGGGAACTGTATCTCAACCCGAATTCACTGACGGTGAAGCAGTGCTATCTTGAGCCTGCGTTTGCGGAGGCGAAGCCGTATGACAGGTTCCAGTTCGTCAGACAGGGCTTCTTCTGTGTGGATGCAAAGGATTCGACGGCGGAGAAGCTTGTATTTAACCGGATTGTATCGTTAAAGAGTTCGTTTGTCCTGCCGAAAAAGGATTGATAAGAAAGGAAGGGTCTGATATGAGTATTTTATCCGGTCTTGGCGGAATTGGTCTCGGTGGTCTCGAGGGAGTAGACCTTTTTGCGGAAGAGGAAAAGGAAGAGAAAAAGAAAGTGGTCGCCGCACCTCCGAAGGTAGAGGAGAAGGATCTGATCTATGAGAAGAGCTTTAAATGTCCTGTCTGTGAGAAGGAGTTTAACGCGAAGATCATGAAGACAGGTAAGGCGAAGCTGATCGGTACCGACATGGATCTGCGGGCAAGATATGAAGGAATCGACTCCATGAAGTATGATGTGGAGCTGTGTCCGCACTGCGGTTATGCGGCATTGAGCAGATATTTCCCGAACATCGGCGCCTCCCAGGCGAAGCAGATCCGGGAAAAGATCAGCGCCAATGTGCGTCTCACCCAGTATAACGATGAAGTTTACAGCTATGAGCAGGCTTACGAGCGGTATAAGATCGCGCTTGCCTGCGCGGTGGTAAAGAGAGCGAAGGCGAGTGAGAAGGCCTATATCTGCTTAAAGAGCGGCTGGCTGATGCGCGGTTGGGGAGAGAGCCTTCAGGAGAAAGGAAGCGAAGACCTGAAGCTGATCGGGGAGCTGACAAAGCAGGAGGACGAGTATCTGCAGAATGCTTACAAGGGCTTTGCGGAGGCGAGACAGACGGAGAGCTTTCCGATGTGCGGCATGGACGAGATCACGATCGACTATCTGCTGGCAGTTCTGGCGGCAAGGTTCAAGAAGTATGACATTGCAAGCAGACTGATTTCCTCGATTCTGACCTCCTCGATGGCAAATGCGCGCACAAAGGAAAAGGCGAGAGATCTGAAGGATCAGATCGTTGCAGAAATCAAGGCGAACGGACACTGACAGACACAGCCCATACGGCGGGATGCCGGGAGAGCGACTATGTATGAAATGACGATCCGTCTGCAAAGCGGCAGCGGCATCTGCCTGTATGAGCAGATCTATGAATATATCAAGAAGGAAATTACGGATGGGAAGCTTCAGGAGGGTGAGAGGCTTCCCTCCACTCGTTCTCTGGCAGAAAATTTACAGGTCGCCAGAAGCACGGTGGATTATGCCTACGCGCAGCTTCAGGACGAGGGCTACATTGAGGCGAGACCCTACAGGGGTTACTTTGTCTGCGCGATGGAGGAGCTTGCGCGGGTGGACACCGGCGCAGGAAAGCACCGGAGCACGGCGGAAGTGGTTTTGAAGCCGAGGATGGAGGCTGCGGAATACCTCTATGACTTTTCCCCGCATGAGATTGATATGACGGGCTTTCCCTTCGGCGTCTGGAAGAAGATTACAAAGAATATCCTGACGGACGCGAACAGCGAACTTTTTGCAAGGGGAGAACCGCAGGGCGATTACCGTCTGAGGGAAACAATCGGCAGATACCTTCATTCTTCGAGGGGAGTGAACTGCGACCCGGAGCAGATCATTGTCGGGGCGGGAAACGACTATCTGCTGATGCTGCTGGAGAAGCTGCTGGGAAGGGAGGTCTGCGTTGCGATGGAGAATCCGACCTATTTCCGCTCCTATCAGATCTTTCAGTCCTTCTCCTACCGGGTGATTACGGTTGAGAGGGATGACAGCGGCATGAAGACGGAGCCTCTCGAGAGGGAAGGGGTCAATGCCGTCTATGCCATGCCCTCGCATCAGTTCCCGTCCGGCACGATCATGCCGATCGGAAGAAGGCTTGAGCTTTTAAGGTGGGCGGACAGGGAGCCCGACAGATACATCATCGAAGATGACTACGACAGTGAGTTCCGGTATCACGGAAAACCAATACCTGCCCTGCAGGCGAACGATGAACATGGAAGCGTCATCTACCTTGGCAGCTTTTCCAAGGCGATTGCACCGGCAATCCGTATCAGCTTCATGGTGCTGCCGAAGCCACTGCTGGAGAAATATCAGCGGGAGCTGGCATTTTATTCCTGTACCGTGTCAAGAATCGATCAGAGCATTCTGGATGAGTTTATCAGGGAGGGCTATTTTGAGCGCCATCTGAACCGGATGAGAAAGATCTACCGCGCCAAGCATGAGCTCCTTCTGGAGGAACTGCGGCCGTTCAGAACCCGGTTCAGGATCACCGGAGAGAATGCGGGGCTGCACCTGGTACTGACGGCAAAGGGGAAGAACCTCAGCGAGACGGAGCTGGTGAAGGCAGCGGCAGCCGCAGGCGTGCGGGTCTACGGGATGTCGGAAGGAATGGAAAATGGGGAGGGCTCCGGGCGGAAGGAGAATGCCGCCGTCCTGCTGGGCTTTGGCGCACTGAGCCATGAGCAGATCAGGGAGGGAGCTGCCAGACTCAGAGAGGTCTGGCTGAGATAGGCTGGAATAGAGGAAAAAAGCCTCTCACCGGAGTGAGGGGCTTTTTGGAAGTTAATTGTCCTTCAAAGGAGGCTCTTCGTCGGAGGCATCCTCTTCATCGAAGAATTCCTCTACGTTTTCGATTGCATCTTCTGCCTTTTCTACAGTCTGTTCCACGGTATCCTTGAGAGGAGTGAAGCTTTCGGTCTTTTCCTCCGGCTTCTCAGTCTTCGGCTCCGGCGTCAAGGGCACATAGCTGCGTGATTTTGTCACTCCTTCCAGCTCATGCTCATCGGGTTCTTCGCTGAAGTCGTCGTAATCCTCGTCCTCGGCATGGGTGTCGGCTGCATTCTTTTTTTGCAGATAGTGGTGTGCTGCAGCAGCAACAGTACCTATTGCCGCAGCGAAAAGAAGAACTTTTTTAAATTTCTTTGCCATAGGTTACTCCTTTCGGTTCCGTTTAAGTTATGATAATTTTAATACTATTCTGCGGAATTGAAAAGGGAATATGTACAATTTTAGGAAAATTTTATGGTTTCTATCGGAAAGAAATTATGCTACTATAGAAACATCGGAGTGGAACAGGAGCAGGATTTATGAACGGCAAGTTCTTTGATTTGAAAAAAGAAAAGCAGGACAGGATGATTAACGCAGCGCTGAAAATATTTGCGCTTCAGGGCTATCGCCATGCGAGCACGGATGACATAGTCAGGGAAGCGGCGATCAGCAAGGGACTCCTCTTCCATTATTTCGGGAGCAAGATCGGAGTATATAAATTTATCTATGACTACAGCGTGAGATATATGACGCTGGAGCTGCGGTCGACGGTCGACCCGGCGGAGCGGGATCTGTTCGCGGTCATGAAGCAGACCGAATGTGCCCGTATGCACGCAATGAGAGGCTACCCCTACATGCAGCAGTTCCTGAACCGTTCGATGTCGGAGGATGTCAGCGAGGCGCTTCTGGCGATAGAGGAGAAGCGGGGAGCTCTTGAGGAGGTCTATCAGGCGATCAATGCGCAGATCGATTACAGCCGTCTTCCCGGAAAGGTAGACGGGGAGAAGCTGCGGAAGATGCTTGATTTTACGATCAAGGGACTGATGACGGAGCGGTTTCAGGACGCTTCTTTCCAGCCGGAAATGCTGTATGAGGAGATCTGTGTTTATCTGGATATGATGAGAGAGCTTGTCTGCGCCCCGCAGTGAGGGCAGAGCGCAGCGAAAGGTACGGGCGGTTATTTGCCGGGGCGATAGGGGCCATCGGCGGGATAACCGCCTTTTAGTTTCTGCATTCCGCGCTGTATGGCATCCTTGGAGTTCTTCCAGTCAGCGTCTTTGTTGCGGTAGTCGAATTTTTCCACCATCCATGCGACATCCTCCGCAAGCCGTTCCATATTCTGGTCCATGAGTGGGAACATGCACTGATAGAAATCCTCGCGTTCCCTGTCGCCCAGCTTGGCGTCGGAAGCGCTGCAGAGATCCCCGAAATGCGTCAGGCAGAAGCCCTTGCTCTTCCGCACCTTTTCCCGGAAATCGTCATCCTGCTTCCAGAGGTAGAAGAAGGTGTCCATATAGCGGTCATATGTCTCCCGGAACTGGCTGCAGATGTAGCAGGACTCGTCCTTCCGGCGCACCCATGAGGCGATGGCGTTTCCGCTCTCCGTGCTCTTGCGGAATTTATCCTTCAGGGAGGTTTTACCGGGGCGGAAGCTCTTGAATTCCGCATTCATCTCACGGATCATTTTCTGGTAATGGGTCTTGAGAATCCATGCGTTGCCGAGCGTGTTGCCGTAGTCGAACATTTTCTGGAAATGGGGGCGGCAGAAGCCCGCCTTGTCGGTCATCTCACGGATATCAGCCTCCATGTAGGAAGCGCTGCTGCCGAGGACAAAGTCCAGAAGATCATGCTCAATGCTTCTCTCGATGAAGCAGAAGGGACATTCGTCATTGGCATCTATGGCATCATTCAGGGGGATGGTATAAAGCTGCTCTTTCATATACAGTCTCCTTATAAGCGTCTGAGTTTCTATTTTGATCCGATATTTCCAGTGTAACGCATTCATTACATAAATACTACTGATTTGTAACAATTTGGAACTAAAATTTAAGATTTTTTAGGTTGTCACATGCCTTGCCGGAGGATATGATATAGATAAAGATGAGATGAAAGATGTGATAATTTTTGATATTCAGCAGTATAGAATTTTTACTCTTCTTTCTGCCTGTTTTTTTAGTGGTATACCGACTGGTGCCGGATCGGATGAAAAATGCAGTGCTTCTTCTCGGAAGCCTGATTTTTTACGCCTATGGGGAGCCAAAGTTCCTTGTGCTGCTCATGGTTTCTGTTCTGGTGAATTATTTTTTCGGACTGCATATCGGACAGGGAGCGCGACAGAAGGGAACAGATAGAAAACAAAAGAAAAGAAAATATGACCGCAGGCGGAAATGCCTGTTTGTGACGGCAATTGCGCTGAACGTAGGGGTGCTGGCGCTTTTTAAGAGCGGTATCGGTGAAGTGGGACTACCGTTGGGCATCAGCTTCTACACCTTTCAGATACTCGCTTATCTGATCGATGTGTACAGGGGAGATGTGGGAAGGGAGATCTCCTTCCTGCGCTTTGCAACCTACATTATCATGTTTCCGCAGCTGATTTCGGGGCCGCTTGTCAGCTATGGGGAGATGCGGGACTCTCTCTATAAGCGCAAGATAGATGCCGCCGGCCTACAGGAAGGGCTTAAGGTGTTCACCGTTGGACTGGCGTTTAAGGTTCTCCTTGCCGACAGGCTCGGCTTTCTCTGGCAGGAGGTACAGGTAACGGGCTTTGAGAGCATCTCCACGCCGCTGGCATGGATCGCGGCAATCGCCTATTCATTGAAGATCTATTTCGATTTTTATGGCTATTCGCTGATGGCGATAGGACTTGGCAGAATGCTGGGCTTTGGACTTCCGGATAACTTTAAGGAGCCATATATGTCGGGAACCGTGAGGGAATTTTATCGAAGATGGCATATTACACTTGGAAACTGGTTCTGCAAATATGTCTATATCCCGCTGGGCGGCAACCGGCGCGGCGAGTTCCGCACGGTGTGCAATCTGCTTCTGGTCTGGGCGCTGACAGCGGTCTGGCATGGGAGCACGGCAAATTTCCTCATCTGGGGAATGCTGCTCTGGCTGCTGATTGTCGTGGAGAAGCGGCTGACGGCAATGGGAGCCGACAGGCTGTTCCGGAAGGGCATCCTGCGGTGTGTGCCGCATCTGTATCTGTGGATCGTCATTCCGGTCACATGGGTCTGCTTCGCGGTGACGGATGTATCCCAGCTCCAGATTTATCTCGGCAGGATGTTCTCCATGAATGAGGGAATCCGCGTCAGCGCGGGCGACTGGCTGAAGGCATTGTCAAATTACGGTTATCTTCTTGCAGCAGGGGCATTTGCGTGTACACCGGCATTGAAAAAGCTGTTCCGGAGATGGAAGGACAGCATTGTGGCGGCAGTAATCCTTGTCGTGATCTTCTGGGTATGCGTGTGGAGATTGCAGGTCGAGGGAAATAATCCGTTTATGTATTTCAGATTTTAGAGTGTTTTTGTGTCCGGCAGTCCGGACAGATGGGAGTTTATGTGAAATGGGTGAAAAAGTGGTCCTATTTGATTTTGTTCATAGTGACCGGATTTTGCTATCTGACACTGATCGATAAATGGCAGGTTTATGCGGGCCCGCTCGGGCAGCTGAGAAGCAGCTACGGTGATGCCGATGTGCAGCAGAAGGCGGATCAGACACCGGAGGATGGAGCGGATATTGCGGCAGACGGAGATGCGGAGAGTGGAACGCAGGAAGGAGAGCAGACGCAGGGCGGGGAAGCCATGACAGGGAAAGAGGACGGGAGCAGCGCCGGTGAAGGGCAGCCAGACGGTACATCGGACAACTCGGAGACGGGGCAGGAAGGACAGGGGGATGTCCCACCGGAGGATAACGGTGCGCCGGTGTATGTCACGGTGGAGGACGACTATTTCTCTGACGCTGTATTCATCGGGGATTCCAGAACCGTGGGAATGTACGAATACGGAGGACTGGAGGATATTTCGACCTTCTATGCATCCACGGGTCTGACCGTGTATAAGCTGTTTTCCGCGGAGATCGTCCCGCTGCCGGGGCAGAAGAAGAAAATTACGGTGGAGGAGGCATTGCAGCAGAATTCCTTTGCCAAGATTTATCTCATGATCGGTATCAATGAGATGGGAACGGGAACGGTGGAGACCTTCACGGAGAAGTACAAGGAGGTCGTGCAGCATCTTCAGGAGCTGCAGCCGGACGCGATTATCTATATTCAGGGCATCATGAAGGTGACGACCGAGCGCTCAAATCAGGGCGATTATATTAACAATGAGGGAATCGATGCAAGGAACCTTGAACTGGAAAAGCTCGCGGACAACCGGAAGATATTTTATCTGGATGTCAACCCGCTGATCTGTGATGAGACGGGCGGCATGGTTCCGGACTATACCTTCGACGGTGTGCATCTGAAAGCAAAATATATTGAGATCTGGAAGAACTTCCTCAAGGAGCACGCAGTGCTGAGCGAGGATGGAAATCATTGACATTACAACAAGGGGAAAGCGTATGAAAAGACTAGGGATGGCAATTTTGGGTATTCTGCTCTGTGCCCAGCTTGGCGGATGCGGCAAACCGGCACAACAGACGGAGACAGTGTCCGGGTATGTCATTACGGAGATTGAGCTGCCTGACCCGAATGAAGATATCCCGGAGGAAGAGGAGTGGATCAGGGAGACGCAATATACGACAGTGGAAGGCACAATTATCCGCATCAGCGTTATTCAGGATCAGAATTATGTTAAGGGGACAAGGTATATTCAGACCCTGTCGGCTCCGTATGAGAAGTGGAAGACCTATGAGATAGAACATGGGATTGAGATAGAAGGACAGCCTTATGCGGTCGTGAACCAGATTGCTTCAGCACAGGGAGACATACTGTTGCTGTTGGGCTCGGAGACTAAATTCCTGTACGCAAAGTGGAAGGATGGCTGTGTAGTAAGCTATCGGGAGATTCCGATGATATGGGAGGCATCGAATCTGAATTGGGCGCAGGATGACAAAGGAAATTCGTATTTTTATTCCGGGACTACATTATACGTTTACAATGAAGCGTTTGAAGCTATGCCGCAGTATCAGTCACAGACAGGGATTGAAGAACTGGTACAGTCTGCATCCGGTAAAAACGGAATGTGGATTGCCGATCCCTTAGGCGTAAACATGCCGAGAGGCTATCGGATGCAGGATTGGTCGGAGATAATTGCGGGCAAGGAAATGAGTTCCGGAAAGTTGCGGTATGGGAAGTTTGCCATTGACGATAATGACGGAATCTATTTTGCCAATCGGGAAGGACTATACAGATTTAAGAACACTCTGGAGGCAATGGCTGTATTTTTAGAGCAGAATATATGGGCAGATGAAATTAACGATTTGCAGTGTGCGGCGGACAATACTTTTTACCTGTTGGCAGCAGATGGGGGCAAGAGAAAGCTGTTGATTGCGAAAGAGGGGGAAGTGGAGACAGATAAAAGGCAGGAGATTGTGATTGCCGGAAGCGCGACCCCTTTCACGGACAGGGTAATTCTGGATTTTAATAAGACGAACAAGGAATATTATGTGACTATGATTCCGTGGGATTCCGAGGAAGGTGCTACATACAATGATTTTGCCAATCGGATTCAATTGGAGGTTACTACCGGCGGTGGACCGGATCTGATCGAGGAAGAGATGATCAGGCTGAACAGCTTTGCGAAGAACGGGTATTTGATGCCGCTTACGGAGCTTTTGAACGGAAGGCAGGAAGAATTTGTCGATGGCGTGTTGGAGTCCGGCAAGGTCGGGGAAGAATATTACATGGTGCCATATGCGTTTGATTTGTATACAATGATGGCATTAAACGAAGTGGTGGGTGATAGACAGACATGGACGCTGCCTGAGCTTTGGCAGATTGCCGAGGAGAAAGAGGCGGAGATTTTTTTCATGGGTGCGAGAGCATGGGATATTATTTATTCCTGCGTTGCCATGGACGAGGAATCGAACAGATTTGTGGACTGGGAGCAAGGGATTTCTCACCTCGGAGAAGAGGAATTCATAGAACTGCTTAAGCTTTCAAAGCAATATGCAGACAGTCAGCGGGATTGGACTTCGGATCATGAGCTGGCGGATATGAAGGAAAGGCGGATTCTCAGCAAGCGGATATACGGATTCAATGGTATAGATTTGTATGCCGGGGACGTGAATGAGTTTGGCGATCAGTGTACCTTTATAGGATTTCCGGTGGAAAACGGAAGAGGAACCATGATTGGCGGAAGGGGCTTTGTGATGAATGCATCCTCGAAGTGTCAGGAAGGCGCAATACAATTTTTAAACTACCTCACCTCATGGGAGGTGCAAGACTCCATGCGGAAATACACCAGTGCTTTTCCGGCGAACAAAAAGGCGCTGGAGGGGCGTCTGCAGGAGATGAAAAAGAATTCGGAAGACAAAAACGCATCAATATATGATCGCCTGACGGAGGAACAGATAGAAGTGTTCTGGAATCTGCTGGAGAACAGCAGACCGCTAGGCAAGCAATATGCGGATATTATCAATATTTTATATGAGGAGACGGATGTTTACTACAATGATGCCAGATCAGCCGAGGACACGGCAAAAATCATAGATAACAGAGTCCAGCTATATCTGGACGAGAATAGCTGATTGTTGATTTTCTACATTTGCAGAGCCTTATTCCAGCCCCACCTTGAAATAGGTGTAGCCGCTGTGAACGGGCTCTGTTTTCTTTTTCGCATCATCTACATTATCGTAGGCATATATCCACAAATAATGAATTTCAGTGTCTGAATTTTCTTTCCACCAGTCTTCGGCATATCGGTAGAACTCGTCCTGCCAGATTGCGTCGGTGATTTTTTCAGGATGTTCTGCCACAAGATAAATTTCGTGAACCTCCTGAAAGGCTTTGCTGTCATAGGTGGATTCGGAGGCATAGACCCAGTACGCGGAGGGCTCGGCGGCATCCGCAGGGGAAAAGAAAACCTCCCGTATGAGGAAGAAGGCATTCAGTCCGAGGACAAGAGCGAGCAGCAGGCTTAAGAGCCTCACGGCGAGATGGTTTTTCCGGGCAGCCGTGGCAGCGGCATCGGAGGAGACTGTCCGCTCCTCGACGGAGGTAAGTGTTCCCTGCTCCAATGCGGTCATGGTCTGCTCGGGGCGATAGAGGTCATCGTAGGAGAGACCGAAGAGCTTTTTGAGCTCCGCAAAGACCGGGATGTCGGGGAAGTTTTTTCCGGTATCACATAGTTAAAGATATTGGTATCATTCAATCAATTTTGCCGATAAAGCGGTAGAAGATTTCTACCTCC
>CAKRTS010000027.1 GCA_934402315.1 uncultured Acetatifactor sp.
CCGTGTACCGAACGGTACGCACGGTGGTGTGAGAGGTCGGAATTTCCCGATTAAGAGAAATTCCTCCTACTCGATTGGGGAGGAAGATAGTTGAAAAGAATATTTGCATTCATATTGATATTTTTGATGTTGGGGTTTGCTGCCTGCAGTTTAAGGGAGACGGTTCTGGATAATAGCTCAGCACCAGATAAAAGTGAGAAAAGCACAATAGATGTTCTGGCAATAGAGTGGAAAGCACCTAAAAAAGCTGAGCCTGCTGAAAAGTGGGAGGTGCTGTCGTATACGCCTATATCGACGAAGACTGATGGCAATGCCTATCTTATTGATAAAAGTGTTCTTTTGGATGAGGGTATGTGTTATGCGTTGCTTTATTACATGTCAGTAGTTGATGAGAAAACATATTATTTTTATGAAATTAAATGCGTAAATCTTATGTCCGAAGACAACAAGGTTATAAGGATTGATATGCGAAATGAGAATATGAGAGATTCGAGGATAGATGAAATTATAGACTCCCTTAATCATAAAATAGAGAACGGTTTTTCTCAAATCACGACATGGGATATTACTGACGATGGATTTTCACTCTTTTTTGCTGAATGGGATGAGGAATGGTATTTGGATGGATTCTATAGGATAGAGTTTAACCTGAATGGCACAATAAATAGCTTGATTGACCTGACAGATGTGGGATTAAAAATAGCCGGGAATGAAGCAAATGCCTTTAATCTGCCTGATGCGGTATGTGGGGAGGATAATTCGGTTTATCTGATTGACCAGCAGAATAAGAACATATGGCGGCACGACAATGAAAGCTGCGAATTGGTCTTAATAGCAAACTCCGAAGGCGATTTTATAAATTTTGCCGGTAAGTCAGGAAACGAAACCCCTGTATTTTCAGTTAATACTGTGGGTGAAGAGACAGTCTTTTTTACAATAGAAGAAGGTAAAGAAAAAGAAATTTTCAAGGCTAGTCTGGGATATTATCAGTGTATCATAGACCATTATGGGAATGTGCTCAGCCTTTCAAACAGTACGCTTTCATCGTGGAATGTTCAGAGCGGTATGGCATTTGATTTATATTCTTTTGAGGGTCTATCCGGTTACTCGTGTATGGATGTTGCTACGGATGCGGATGGACGGATATTAATATGCTATTCCGGTGATGATAGCATTTTTGTATACACGCTTTCTAAAAATGTTAATTTAGACCAGGTACAGCTGAATCTGCTGATGAACTACGAAGATTCATATGTAAAAAAGTGTGTGGCAGATTTTAATCGTACGCATACAGAAATTAAGATTGCAACTGAAATAATGCAGAGCAATGATGATTATGAATGGGCAAAATTATTAGAAAAAATCAAATCCGGTCTGGGTCCTGATATGTTGCTTTTAAATCGAAGCCGGCTGGAAGATTTACAGTCTGCGGGAGTGGTCAGCGACTTGGACGATTTAATGCAACTGGATTCATGTCAAAATATATTTAATGGGGCGCTCAATTTCGGAATAATCAATGGAACTCTTTATGCAGTTCCTTATGAGGCATATATGGGTACGCTATTTGTCGATTCTAAGAATTGGAGCGATTCGGACTGGACTCTTGATGAAACTATAAGGGCGTTTAAAAAGTGGGCGGATTCCGACTCGGAGAGGTTGAAATATGAAAGCCTTAATATGGATGCAGATGCAATGCAGCTTGTTTATGACTTGCTTTTGCAGGGAATTGAGTATTCTGATTTTGTAAGTACCGAAGATGGAAAATGCAACTTTGAATGCGAAGAATTTTACGAGTTTATTAGATTCTGTAAAATGTATGGTAACGCAAATACCGATCCTAATGCCTATTATTCTTTTGGACAGAGAATTGATGAGGTTAAATCAGGGAATTCTTTTACGTTTTCCTTTTCAGGTGGACTTGCTGAATACTCCAAAGCAAGAAGCATGCTCGGAGAGGATTATATTTCCGTCGGATATCCCTTTGCTGCGGGGGCAAAAACGTTTATTTATTGCTTCAGGGGGTGTGCAGTTAATGATCTATCAGAAAACAAGGAAGCAGCAGCTGAATTTCTTAACATGCTTATAGATAAAGAAAATCAGATTAGGTATACAACGTACTGGGTGAGAAAAGATGTCATCGCGGAACAGGTAAAGGATGCGGCTGAACTGGCGGACTTATATTTAGATGGAGACACCGATGCACAGCCTGTATTTATGATTGATGCTAATACATATATGCCACTTGTCGGCAGAGATGACGGTAGCTCTTATGCGGATGAATATATGGAACTTATGGAATGCGGAGCAATGCTGTCGGCAGAATGCGAGATTAGAGACATTATTCTTGAAGAAGTTCAGGCGTATTTTGATGGGGATAAAACTGAGTACGATGTGGCCGGTGTTATACAAAGCAGAGTCAGCCTTTATCTGGCAGAAAAGGATTGATAGATTCTGTTACCAGATCTGCTCATATTATTGACTGGGCGAAGATTGGAAAATAGATTTTTTCAATCGCGATATTTGTGTCTGCGCACACTTGACACAAACTCGACATGCAGAACGTGCGCAGAAATGGGGATAAAAATGATAAAGAACATAATCATAGAATCGGATATCACCGACGAGGACAAAGAAATAGCATTATATGGTATGAAACGCCTGACAATGCTGGTCACTTCGATTGGTGTAGCACTGCTAATTGGGATTGCTGTTGGCGAATTGAAAGGCGTGATACTCTTTCTCGCAATGTTTATGCCACTGAGAGTCTTCGCAGGTGGGCTGCACATGCCAAGGCTGTGGCTCTGCGGTATTGCATCTTCATTGCTTATTATTTCAGTTGCGCTATTGATTAAATATATTGAACCGGAAAAGATGATTGCCTCGGAATTGTTGATATTATGCATAATTTCGGCAATAATAATTATTATACTGGCACCGGTTGATACGGAAAATAAGCGATTGTTTTTTCATGAAAAGAGAAAGTTCAAAATTATTTCGGCGGTGCTTGTATTGGCAGAAATTGCAGTTATCTTTCTTCCCAGCGTGTCGCCGAGAGTAAGCATGATAGCTGGAATTTCACTAATGGCGGAGAATAGTTATCTTATTATTCAAGCGCTTATAAATACAGCCTTTGAAAAATATAAAACTAATGGAAAATGCCTTTCTGACGGCGGATGAGGACGGAAAAAATGTATACTACGCACTTTGCCTTTTGCGACTTGCTTTGGTTCTGTTTTCTTCCTATGATAAGGGGCAGGAGACCTGTGTGCGCCAGCTGCTTGAAAAACAGGATAGAAGAGCAGTCATGATTGACTGCAATTATCGACGGATTGCTGTTTTATACGAAGATCGCCAAATGGTGCTCTTTGACTTCTGAGCCTCCGAAATAAAGTGTTGAAATTTCAAAATGAAAGTGCTAGTATAAAACTGCATTTAAGAAAATACTTGAGGAGGAATGGCAATGAAGAACAGAACGTTGAGCTTCTTTGGCAAGAAGTTCGCAAAGACAGTGTCCACAACTTTGGTATTGGCAATGTTGGTCGGCACTACAGTATCTGCGCAGACAATTTCCACGAGGGATTTGTTTGACGCTAATTTCTATTCCCAGACCTACGGTGATCTGGCGGCGGCATTCGGCACGGATGGCGAGGCTCTCTACAATCACTATGTGAATTACGGTCAGAACGAGGCTCGTACCTTCACAAAGCTGATTGATCTGAAGAAGTACAGAGAGGCATATGCCGATCTGGATGCGGCATTCGGAGACGATTGGGCAGCTTATTTGAATCACTACATCAACTATGGTATCGCAGAAGGAAGAAATTCATTCGGTGTTTTTGATGCCAGAGCATATGCGGACAGATATCCTGATCTGAAGGCAGCGTTTGGCTATGATGTGCTGGCGCTGTATCAGCATTATATCAATTATGGTATGAAGGAAGGCAGAAACTGTGAGAAGGCTGTTGAAACCAGCAGCAGCTCTAGTTGCTCCAGCAGCTCCAGTAGCAATGCCGGACAGTCAACAGCAACCGTACAGACCAGCGGTTCATTGGTAGATCCTGAGACGGGAGCGCCGATAGTAAACGCGACTATCAGATTTACAAGAGTTTCCGATCTCTATCAGCAGCTGGCAGCACAGTCTGTAAGCGGAAATGACACAGTTAGTGGAAATGACACAGTTAGTGGAAATGACACAGTGAGCGGTAACGATTCTGCCGAAAGCGTTGTTACTGTAGGAGATGGCTGGTACGAGGTAACAACAGATGCAAACGGTCATTACGAGATTTCAAATCTGCCCGCTGGCGTATATGATGTAAGCGCGACAGCACCGGGCTATATGACTTTGACGCTTGGCACATTTGCAGTCGGTTCTGCTTCCGGAACCTTCTCCATGCCTACATTCAGTCTGCTGAGTGACTGCTCCGGTGAGAACTATGTAACCGGCAGGGCGACCGATGCGGTAACGGGTCAGGTAATGACAGGCGTTACCTTGAAGGTAAGAAGCGGCTGGAACAATAAAGAGGGAGAAGTAGTAAAGACGGCTGTAACCAATGAGGATGGTACATACAGCATTCTGCTGGCAAGAGGTTACTACACGATTGAGTTTGCAAAGGAAGGATATGTTTCCAGCTTTGTAAATATCTTCAGCTCCAATGCAGACAGGAACTTCCAGGGCGTGCTGAATCCGGCTTCCGCTTCTCTGGTTGACAGCACAGAGCTGCGTGTGGTTCTGACGTGGGGTCAGATCCCGAGTGATCTGGATTCTCATCTGGTAGGCTATGCCGATAATGAGAGAGGCTATTTCCATGTATGCTACTATGACAAGACTTACTATGATGCGAATCAGAAATTAGTTGCATCTTTGGATGTCGACGACACATTCTACGAGGGACCGGAGACCGTAACTGTATTTGAGGTTCAGAACGACAAGAATTATTACTACTCCGTACACGACTTCTCAAACCGCTCGAATGAAGATTCGACGGATATGTCTGTTTCCGGAGCTAATGTGAAGGTTTATCAGGGATCGACGCTGGTAAAGGAATATAATGTTCCTACCGGCCGCGCAGGAAATGTCTGGAACGTGTTCAAGATTGTAAATGGACAGATTATTGATGTCAATGCGTATGGTTCTGACCATGACACAATTTTTGGAGAGTACGATCCCAGTAGGGATTTCTATTACTAATGTCATCTGACAGGTTTTAAAGTGTAAATTCAAGAGGCGGCAGGTATGTTTATATCTGCCGCCTTTGCATATGAAGTTTTGCTTCGATTTTGGCACAAAGTCTGCAGGTTACTGAAAGGCAAGAGGATTAGCATGAGATTTAGAACAAAAAGGTTTTGGGATGGAGCGGGAAGAAGTCTGCCGCTTGTGGGGATAATGCTCCTGCTGACTGCATGTGGGGAGAAGATCGAACCGGTCAGCCTGCAGCCTGAGAGTATTCAGTCAGAGAGTATTCAAACAGAGAGCGTCCAGACAGAGGGCATTCAAACCGAGAACCCTGGGCAGCCGGACATAGATGCATTCAAGAGCTTTGTGGTGAATCTTGTCTCACAGAATGAAACGGGAAAGATTTCCGGTTCCGGATTTATCGCAGAAATTACGGAGGACACGGTATATATTTGTACGAATCAGCATGTGATCCAGAGTGCGGACACATGGACAGTGACCTTTGGAGATGGCACGCAGGCAGAAGGTGAGAAGCTGGGATGCAGCCAGATGTTTGATGTCGGTGTTGTGAAAGTGGAAAAAGGTAGGATTGCAGCAGAGACAGTGGAAAAGCTGCAGCCGGTAAAGGTTGATCTGGAAGAATGGTGTAAGGCAAGAGATAACGCGGATTCCCATGTGACAGTTAAAGTGTATCGCGCCGGGGAAGAGGGACTGACAGGAGAATGTCAGGAAGGCACAGTTGAAAGTGTAATGGCACCCTTTGAATATGGGAATGGACTGAACCATACCAAGATGGATATTATACTTGAGAGCGGTGACTCCGGTTCCGCAGTATTTGATGAAAACGGTAATCTGTTTTCCATGGTGGTAGGTGTAACCTATGAGGAGGACAGTAAGCCTGCGCGGTGGGGAATACCTCTTACCTCTGTTATCACGAGCTATAAAGAAATTACCGGAAGGGAATGGATTCCTCTATTCTAAGATCATTAAAACAGGGCTTGCATTTCCTGACGGATAGTGCTATCCTAGGAACGTAAAAATTAAAAAATGGAAAGAAAATTCTTCGGGGTTGGGTGTAATTCCCTACTGGCGGTAAAGTCCGCGACCCATGGCAGAAGGAATCTGCGAAAGCAGGACAGATGTCATGGCTGACTCGGTGAAAGTCCGGGACCAACAGTAAAGTCTGGATGAAAGAAGAACATTTCGGCTGCGGCTTCCGGTGACTGATCGGATGAAGGATCAGGGAGGCGGCGGTTGGGAGCAGTGTGTAACAGACCCCGAATCTTTGCAGGATTCGGGGCCTTTTTGCGTGGCAGCATACGTGCATCACGGCTTCCCATACGAGGTAAGAAGAATTTTCCGACAGAAAAATGGAGGAAAAAGAAAAATGAACAAACTGTTTCAAGCGGTGGCAGACAACCTGCTCTATGTCTTAAGTTTTCTGGTGATTATTGTGGCACTCTTTGTGCTGGCGCTTCTTCTGGAGAAGGCGGCACAGAAAAAGAACGGGCGGAACGAGCCGATCCTCAACACGCGGAAGACCGCGATGATCGGTATGTTTTCCGCCATTGCGGCGATTCTGATGCTGTTCGAGTTCCCACTGCCCTTTGCACCGTTTTTCTACAAGCTGGATTTCAGCGAACTGCCGATCCTCATCGGCACCTTCGCGTTCGGCCCGGCAGCAGGCGTTATGATGGAGTTTATCAAAATCCTTCTGAAGCTGATCTTTAAGGGGACAACGACAGCCTTTGTGGGCGACCTTGCAAACTTTGTTGTCGGGTGCAGCTTCATTCTTCCGGCATCGGTGGTCTATGCGTTTCGTAAGAATAAGAAGAGCGCTGTTATCGCCTGCATCACAGGAACAGTCGTCATGACGGTCTTCGGAACGGCGCTCAACGCAATCTATCTGCTCCCCGCATTCTCCAAGCTCTACGGGATACCCATGGAGGGACTGATCGCAATGGGCGCAGAGACGAACGGGCTGGTGGCGGAGGGCAGCATTGTGAGCTTTGTGACCGCGTGTGTTGCGCCGCTGAACCTGATCAAGGGTGTCAGCGTGTCGGTGATCACGCTGCTTGTGTACAAGCCGCTCAGCCCCTTGATCAAGACAGGGCATAGAAAGTAGGGGAAGGAAAGAGAAACCGTTTCAGACTGTGGGATTGCAGAGGAACCTCTTGAAATATTGGAAAAATTGTGCCATCATATCTATGCACCGCAATCAGCTTTCCCGCTCTGATTTAGAAAGCGGGAGGGAAAGATAAGCGAAAAGGTGACATATTAATTGAAATTCTGAGAGGTAGAGAGCGGAAGATGAAGGAAAAGATAAAACAAATCATGAACCAGATAAAAGAGAAACTGCGAATGTTGTCGGATAATGGGGTCAATCCGGTCTGGACAGCGCTGTGTGTGGTATGTATCGTGGCAGCAGTTGCAGGGATTATCTGGAATATTAACGAGAGATGGAAGAGGCAGCAGGCACAGGATGTCTATGAGAAGATTGTAATTGAAATGCAGGAGGAAACGGAAGGCGTAGAGTCAGCTGCTGAGACAACCCCTGTGTCCAGAGAAGCGGCTGAGGCTCCGGATCAGGAGACGGAGGAGCAGACAGCTGAGGAGGAAAAAGCGCCTATAGATCCTTATGAAAAGAAAGTGAATTTTTCCAAGCTTCAGACAAGTGTGGAAAGCAATATTTATGCATGGATCTATATTCCGGGGACTATGGTTGATTATCCGATTCTCCAGCACCCCACAGACAATACTTACTATTTAAACCATAATCTGGATGGAAGCAAAGGTTATCCGGGATGTATTTACACGGAAAACTATAACAGTAAGGACTTCACGGACCAGAACACGGTTATTTACGGTCATAACATGAAGAACGGCACTATGTTTGGGGGCATGCAGTCATTCAGAAATAAAGAGTATGCGGAGATGCATCCGTATGTGTATATTTATCTGCCGGGGAAAATGTATATCTATGAGATATATGCAGCTTACGAACACAGCGATGAGCATTTGCTTGCCAGTCAGGGAGCCGGCAATAGCACAGAGGCTGCAGCCCAAAGCGCTGCCGACAGCAATGGTTATTATAAGGAAGGAATAGAAATAACGGGAGATAGCAATATTATCACCCTTTCCACCTGTATTTCCGGTAAGAGTGAGAAACGTTTTCTGGTGCAGGCGGTACTGGCAGATGTGGTCGACAGATAATCTGCGAAAAGCGTGTACTTTTTTTAGAGGTGGGGTTTGTTTATGAAAAACTTGGTGAAAAAAGCGGCTGCTTTATTTGCGGTTCCGGCAATTTTGTTATGTGGCTGTGGCAAGGACGAAACTCTGATTGCGGACAGTGAGACGAAGACCGAGACCGTGGTGAACTGGAAGGATGAAGGATTTACAGCTGTCGATATGTCTGGGGAGAAAATAGAGGAAAATCTGCTCAACGTACAGGGCTTTCAAAAATGGAACGCGGAGGCGGATGACGGTGCGGAGTGGGGAATCATCTCTTCGGGAACAACGGGAAACTGTTTTTGGAGATTGCGTCTCAGGTTGGATGAGGAGGGCGTATACTGTACCGGTAAAACCGCCCTGTACAGGTATGAGAAATATAATACGGACAGCGGGACGACGGAGAACATTTCCTTTACCCCGGAGGATTTCGGGCTTGACGATGAAATCGGTTATGTGGAGGGGATGAGCGTCGGCACAGATGGGAACTGCATCCTGCGCTGGGTTCCGTATGCCATAGGTGCAGACGGATTGTACATCCAGTCATCGGATCAGGTGATTTTGACGGACTTCGGGGATAATTGTAAGATACTTGAATTTTATGATCTGTTTCTGGAGAAGGAAATTGAGACGGTTCTTCCTTATGTACTGCCGATGTGGAACGCGCTGCAGTGCGGAGTAGATAAGGATGGAAACATATATGTGCTTTCGGGAGGAGACGGCGCGGGAAGTAATCTGTATGTGTTTGACTATAACAGTCAGCAGCTCATGGAATTTCAAAGCAGCCGTCAGGAGCAGCTGCTACAGTTCGTTATGACAGATACGGGAGAGTATATTGCCGTAACAAATGATGTTTCGCACGAAAAATATAAATTTCTCTGGGTAGATGCGGAGCGCGGTGCGCTGAAGGAGCTGTGCGCACTGAGTGATGCCACGGCGGACATAGATAGGGTTCTCGGTCTGTGGGGAAACGATATTTTCTATATCGGGAAGGGCGATGCGGCAGCAGGAAACGCCGGTAAATTGGTAAAGTGGAACATCGGCACCGGCGAGAAAGAGCTCATTCTGGATTTTTCTTCCGCAGGAATCGATACTGCGAATTTTGCGGTTGAACTTGTATGCGGTGACAGGTCTGGCGTCTGGCTGTGCCTGAATGGACGCTCCGGGCTGAACCGTGATTTCTGGATTTCGAGACTATCGACAGAGCCAGCGGCTGCAGTGAAAAATGTTGTGGTGGCAGATCTGATGGGCGATGGCGGACTTCTGGCACGCTGTGCGCTTCAGGCTCAAATGTCTTCGCCTAATTTCAGGTATGATTACACAGATGCATCGGATAAGGCAGAGAAGGAAAGGATAGAGCTTGAACTGGTTCGGCAGAATGGTCCCGACGTGCTCTATATCTCATATGAAGATATGTATAACTATGCGCAAAAAGGTCTGTTATCCGATGTGTCGGAATTTGTCGGGGAGAGAGTCCGGGAAAAGCTTCTTCCCGGCGCCGTTGAGGCTGGAACCATAGATGGGAAAATATGCGGACTACCGCCTGGCGTTGTGGCGAAGACTTTTGTTGTGGCGGCAGACCGGAACCTTCCGTCTGCGTGGAATATGGAGAGCCTGCTCGATCTGATAACGTCAGGCGATTTATCGGGTGAGATCCGTTCACCTTACGTTTTTGGCGGAGCTATGCCACCAGCTATGGCGGTACAGGAGTTGACCAGATATAACCTTCAGAATAGCGCCGGTTATTTTGAAGAGGAAGGGTTTGTTGAACTTCTGGATACGGTGAGGAGCGGGAAGGTGCAGACGCTTTCCGACGAGTGGTTTGAAGATCCGGCTGACTTATGCTGGGGGTATCTGACAGCCTATGCCGATTTTATCAGTTTTTTTGAACATATCGAATATGAAAATGGCAGGATTGCCGGTTATCCGACCGGTGACGGATGCGTGGGGTATCTGGTTCCGTCGGGGGGAATGGTAGTCGTAAACAGTAACACAAAGAACCCGGAGGCAGTCAGCGAATTTCTTGCGATCCTGTTCGGAGAGGAAATGCAGAAAAGCGCTGGAAGAGACTGTCTCGGCATCTGTAAGATTACACCGTCCGATTACTACACAGAGGACGAAAACGGAAAGCTGTATTTTATGGGAAATAAAGGTATCGAGGTGACGCCGTTTGATGATGGAAGTAACTCGATGGAGAGGGCGGCTGAGTTCTTAAATCATTGCGGCGGACAGCCGTATGAGGACAGAAGAATCAGTGCGATCGTCTATGAGGAGGTATGCTCCATGCTTGAGAGCGGAATAACCTCTGAGGAAACGGCGGGAAATATCAGCAACAGAGTCCGGCTGTATCTTGACGAGTGATAACGGTTTTGTACGAGAACCGCCGCATGGTGCTCCTTGACTTCTGAGCCCCCGAAATATAACTTGCATTTTCATCCCGGCTGGGGTAGAATTTAACATAGTAAATCTGTATAAAGCACCTACGGAATGGTAGGTGCTTTTTCAAGATGGTGCATTTTTATATTGCATTATAGAAATGAGGACGGAAATGATCGAACTGGATGTAAAAATTGATGCAAAGGATCTCTATGATTACCTGCTGCGGCACTCCTACAACAGCGCCTCCGGTATCATCGGCAGCTGCTTCGGCGCTCTGATGGTTGTGCTGGCGGTGCTGACAGGGCAGTGGCTGTATCTGATCTTCGGAGTAATCATGCTGCTGTATCTGCCGTGGACGCTCTTCATCAGGAGCAAGCAGCAGATTCTGAGCAATCCCGGCTTCCAGCAGCCGCTTCACTATCTGCTGGACGAGCAGGGAATTACTATTTCCCAGGGCGAGGAGACGGTACAGTACCCTTGGGAGGAAATGGATAAGGCGGTGTCTACCGGAAGGAGCATCATCGTCTACACCTCAAAGGTGAATGCGACGATCTTCCCGAGAAAGCAGCTGGGAGATAAGCTGCCGGCAGTCGTGGAGATGATTTCCACGCACATGCCCCCTGCGAAGGTAAAGATCCGCAACATATAAAGAAACGACAGGACAGGATATGAAAGAATTCAATGCAGATTTTATATGGAAACAATTAGAGCAGAACGGGGAGCTGCTGATCGAGACGGAAGCGCCGGAGGACACCTTTGAGCTCGGTAAATGTCTCGGAGCGGCGGCAGAGGCAGGACAGGTTTATACCCTGCTGGGGGATCTCGGTGTCGGCAAGACCGTGTTCACGCAGGGCTTCGCGGCGGGGCTCGGGATTACAGGGCCGGTAAACAGCCCGACCTTCACGATCCTTCAGGTCTATGACGAGGGGCGCCTGCCGTTCTACCATTTTGACGTATATCGCATTGCAGATGTGGAGGAGATGGATGAGATCGGCTATGAAGACTGCTTTTACGGCGAGGGTGTCTGCATGATAGAGTGGGCGAATCTGATCGAGGAGATTCTGCCGGAAAAATATGTCTGTGTCACGATAGAAAAGAATCTTGAGCGGGGCTTTGACTACCGCGCGATCAGACTGGAAGTAAAGGAGAGCTGAGAACGAAATGAAAATACTTGGTCTGGACAGCTCGGGTCTTGTGGCAAGCGTGGCGATCGTTGAGGACGGCGTGTTGCTTGCAGAGTATACAACGGATTATAAGAAAACGCATTCCCAGACGCTCCTCCCGATGCTGGACGAGCTGCGGAATATGATTGAACTGGATATGAACAGTCTTGATGCCATCGCCATAGCTTCCGGCCCCGGCTCGTTCACGGGACTGCGCATCGGCTCGGCGACGGCGAAGGGACTGGGACTGGCATTGAAAAAGCCACTGGTCGAGGTGCCTACGCTGGAGGGACTCGCATGGAATCTGTGGGGCACGGACAGGCTTGTCTGCCCTATCATGGATGCACGGAGAAATCAGGTCTACACAGCGGTGTACGAGTTCCTTGCACAGGGAGAGGACTTTGCATTGCATGATGTGCTCCCTCAAAGCCCGATGGACATCGGAGAGCTTGTGGAGAGACTGAATGAGATCGGCAGACCGGTGATCTTCCTCGGAGACGGCGTGCCGGTGTATTTGTCAAAGCTCAGGGAGAAGCTCAAGGTGGCGTACAGTCTGGCGCCTGCAGGAAACAACAGGCAGCGGGCGGCGAGCGTTGCGGGTCTGGGAGCAGTCTACTATGCACAGGGGAAGACGGTGGACGCGGCGGAGCATCAGCCGGAGTACCTTAGAAAGAGTCAGGCGGAGAGGGAGCGCGAGCTTGTCATCCGTGAGCTCCGAGAGGAGGATATTCCGAGACTTGCCGAGATCGAGTCCGAATCCTTTTCCATGCCATGGTCGGCAGAGCAGTTTAAGGAGCTTTTGTCACATGATTATTGTACTTACGTTGTCGCGCTGACGGAGGGAAAGGTTGCCGGATGCTGCGGCTTTACGGACAGCTGTAACGTGGCAAATATTGATAATGTTGTCGTTGCACCGGAGTTCCGGAACAGAGGGATTGCACAGGCGATGCTGCGCGAGCTGATCCGGCGGGGCGAGGAGAAGAAGGTAGAAGCGTTCACACTCGAGGTGCGCGTCGGCAACATGGCGGCTGTTCATGTCTATGAGAAGCTGGGCTTTCTGTCTGAGGGAATCCGGCCGAGGTTCTATGAAAAGCCGGTCGAGGATGCCAATATTATGTGGAAGAGATACTGATATTACAACATTTTCCACTGCGTTGACCTCTCCTTTTTTGCTATAATAGATGGGTGATTGCGAAACTTATGTTTCTGCGGTCAGGTGCATCTTGCACAACTGTTGGTTGAAATGTTGAGTTTCGCAATAGAGCCGCGGATTACAAAGGGAGAGGAGAACGAAATGCGGAAGTACGAGGAACAGAAGGAAAAGCTGATCGAAGTTGTCTGCAACTGTTGTGGAAGAGCTTTGAAGGTGGAGAATGGATATCTGAAAGAGGGATGCGTTGCGGTGAACACGGATTTTGGGTATTTCAGCCGGAGGGACGGCATATCGCACCGTTTTGATCTCTGTGAGGATTGCTATGATGAAATCATTTCGCAGTTTAAGGTGCCCGTGGAGGAGAAGGAGGGTACGGAACTGCTCTAGGAGGAAAGAATGCTGGATGTTTGCTTACTGGGAACGGGCGGAATGATGCCCCTTCCCTATCGCTGGCTCACGTCGCTGATGCTCAGATATAACGGGAAAAGTATTCTGATCGACTGCGGTGAGGGAACGCAGATTGCCCTCAGGGAAAAGGGGTGGAGTCCCAAGCCGATCGATATTATCTGCTTTACCCATTACCATGCGGATCATATCAGCGGTCTGCCCGGCCTGCTGTTGACGATGGGAAATGCGGAGAGGACGGAACCGCTGCTGCTGATCGGCCCCAAGGGTCTGACCAGAACGGTGAATGCGCTCAGGACGATTGCGCCGGAGCTGCCGTTTGAGATCAATTGTATGGAGATTACGGAAAATCAACAGGAGTTTGCGTTTGACGGTTTCCGGATGAAGGCATTCCGGGTGAATCACAGCGTGATCTGTTACGGCTACAGCTTTATGGTCGACAGGGCGGGACGCTTTGACAAGGATCGTGCCGAGGAACAGCAGATCCCGATGAAGTACTGGGGCAGACTGCAAAAGGGCGAAACGATCGAAGAGGCGGGGCGGGTCTACACGCCGGACATGGTTCTCGGGGCTGCGAGAAAAGGGCTTAAGGTCACATACTGTACGGATACGCGGCCGACGGAATCCATTGCGGAGAATGCGGCCGGCGCTGACCTCCTTGTGCTGGAGGGAATGTATGGCGAGGCGGATAAGCTGGTGAAGGCAAAAGAGAATAAACATATGACGATGTACGAGGCGGCGCGGATTGCGAAAGCGGCACAGGTGCCGGAGCTCTGGCTGACGCATTACAGCCCTTCCCTGACGCATCCCGAAGAGTTTCTGGGAGAGGTTCGCAAGATTTTCCCGCAGACGGTGGCGGCAAAGGATGGCAGAACCGTGGAACTGAATTTTGAGGAAGACTGACGCGGCAGCGGTCGTGGGTAAAGGATGGGATAACATATGAAAAAATCTACCGTAGCGATTACAATAGTTCTGATCGTCGTGATTGTGGGTGTCGTCGGCGTTTATGCGATCATGACCGGCAGAGCGAAAACGGAGGCGGAGAAGACGGTGATGACTCCGGTGCAGGAGGCTCTCAGCCGCGACCTCGAGAAAGATTATCCGGCGACGGTGAAGGAAGTGGTCAAATACTACACGGAGCTGGAGAAATGCTTCTATAATGAGGACTGCACGGAGGAGGAGATCGAGCAGCTCGGCATGCAGGCGCGGGCGCTGTTCGATGAGGAGCTTCTTGCGAACAATGATGTGGGAACCTATCTGATCCGGTTGAAGAGTGATATCCAGAGCTTTCGCGATGCAAAGCGGCGAATCAGCACGGTTGCGGTCGCATCGAGCACCAGCGTGAAGTTCTTTGAGCAGGATGGCTATGAGTTCGCAAGAATCTATTGCGGCTATGCGGTGAGAGACAATACCGGCAAGAGTTTTGTGGCGGGAAGGGTGTATCTCCTCCGGCGCAACTCCGAAAGGCAGTGGAAGATCTACGGCTGGGAGGATGCTGACGCGGTTGATAACTAAATGCCGGGAAGACAGAGGACACCGGAAAGTGGAGGAACAAGAACGTGATACAGGAAAATGACAGGGATGTCTTGATTCTTGCAATCGAGAGCTCATGCGATGAGACGGCAGCCGCTGTGGTGAAGAACGGCAGAGAGGTGCTGTCCAATGTTATCTATACACAGATCGCTTTACATACGCAGTACGGCGGAGTGGTGCCGGAAATTGCATCCAGAAAGCACATTGAAAAGATTAATCAGGTGATTGAACAGGCGCTTGCGGAGGCGGAGCTGACATTGCAGGATATTACGGCGGTTGCCGTCACCTACGGCCCCGGACTGGTCGGCGCACTGCTGGTCGGTGTGGCGGAGGCAAAGGCAATCAGCTTTGCGGCCGGGCTTCCGCTGGTCGGTGTACATCATATCAGCGGACATATCAGCGCAAACTATATTGAACATAAAGAGCTGGAGCCGCCGTTTGTGTGTCTGGTGGCATCCGGCGGACATTCGCATCTTGTCGTGGTGAAGGATTACGGCGAGTATGAGATCATCGGAAGAACCAGGGATGACGCGGCGGGCGAGGCATTTGACAAGGTGGCGCGTGCAATCGGACTCGGATATCCGGGTGGCCCGAAAATTGACCGTCTGGCGAAGGAGGGTAATCCCGATGCGATTCCCTTCCCGAGAGCGAAGGTGGCGGAGAACGAATATGATTTCAGCTTCAGCGGATTGAAGTCGGCAGTGCTGAATTACCTGAATTCCTGCCAGATGAAGGGCGAGGAAGTCAACCGGGCGGATGTGGCGGCATCCTTCCAGAAGGCAGTTATCGATGTGCTGGTAGAGCACTCCCTGCATGCGGTGAAGGCATTCGGCTATGACAAATTCGCCATAGCCGGCGGAGTGGCATCTAATTCCTCGCTTCGTGCGGCGTTTGAGAAGGAATGCGAGAAGAGAAATATCCGTTTTTACCATCCGTCTCCTGTGCTCTGCACGGACAATGCGGCGATGATCGGCGCGGCAGGGTATTATGAGTATATCAAGGGGGTAAGGCATGGCTATGATCTGAATGCCGTGCCGAACCTGAAGCTGGGGGAGTGAGACGCCTATGGAAGAGAAGCGTTGCGTGATGATCCTGCTGGCGGCGGGAAGCGGATCGCGGATGAAAAGCGGAACGGCAAAGCAGTTCATGCTGCTTGGAGATAAGCCGTTGATCTGGTATTCGCTGAACACCGTGGAAAAATCACCGGTTATCGATGAATGCATTCTTGTCACGGCGGAGAAGGACATCGATCATATGTGGCGTGGGATCGTCGAAAAATACGGATTCCATAAGGTATCTGCCGTGGTGCCGGGCGGGAGCGAGCGCTGGGAATCGGTGGCAAACGCCGTTCAGGCGCTGGAGAACCGCGGGATGGTGAAAAAAGGCTATATTTTTATCCATGACGGCGCGAGACCTTTTCTGACAGAGGAGGTTCTTGAAAGAGTCTATCTGGCGGTGAAGGAGCATCCCGCGTGTGTGGCAGCGGTGCTGTCCAAGGACACCGTGCGGCTGGCGGACGAGAACGGATTTGCAAAGAGTACGCCGGACAGGCGGGGGGTGTGGATTATCCAGACACCGCAGGCGTTTGAAACCGGGCTGCTGGTAAGGGCGTACGCAGAGCTGCGCGGGCGTGCAGACAGGCTGGGAAAAGAGAACATTGCGGTGACGGATGACGCGGGAGTTGTAGAGCTGTTCACGGAGCAGAGAATCCGGCTGGTTGAAGGCTCATACGACAATATCAAGGTTACGACACCGGGAGATATGAAAATAGCAGAGGCGTTTCTTGAAGCATAGGCTTTGAGAAGCGCTTTTTCTGTCTAGGAACGGTTTTGAATGTAAGAAGTCTGAAAATTCTTTCATGAAGGAAGCAGTGTGAAATTGAAAATGAAAGAGCTTACAAAGAAAATGCATAAATTGCAGGTATGAAAACATGGCAAAAATTAACAAAATCCACAAAAGTTCATAAAAAAACCAAAGAAATATTAAATATGACTTGTTAAAATGCCCAACTTGTGATAATATAATGGTACCGGAAGTAACATAGAAAAGTTACAGGACAGGTGAAACACCTGTAAACACTTACATTTTTAAGGAGGATTTTCTGAATATGAAGAAGTTGAACAAGATCTTCGCTTCTGTTCTCGCAGGAACAATGGTAGTTTCCATGGCAGCCTGCGGAAACGCAGAAGGCAACGGAAACAGCACCGGAGCTGCAAATAATTCTGTTGAAGAGTCCAAGACTGAGTCTTCTGAGGCATCCGGAAGCAGCGAGGCAGATGCACCTGCTGAAATCGTTAAGCCTGACACAATCAAGGTAATGTGGGATGGAACCGTTTTCAAGGAAGGTGACAACTACGCCGAGGAGTTCTATCAGGCACTGGATGAGGCGCTTGGCCTTCACATCGAATGGGTACGCCCTGACCACTCCAGCTACGCTGAGCAGGTAGGTATCGCATTCACAGATCCGAACACACTGGCTGACGTTGTTATCATGCCTTCCAACCTGTATGCATCTTATGCATCCCAGGGCAGCCTTTGGAACATGACAGACGCATGGACGAATTCCGAGACCGCAAACTCCGGCAGACTGACAGATGCTGCACAGCAGAACATTGCAAACTGGATTGTTGCAGGACCTGACGGAACCGATGGAATCTATGGTATGTATCCTGCACGTGGTAACGGATGCGTTACCTACATCAAGGCAGTTGCGGCAAAGGCAGCCGGCTATGAAACGCAGGATTCCCTTCCTAAGACATGGGAAGAGTACCAGCAGTTCCTTCTTGCGATGAAGGAAGCTACAGGAACAGCACCTGTGCTTGCAGCAGGACTGATTACCCACGAGGCACCTTATGTAAACTATCTTCCCGAGTTCTATCAGGATGCTTATCCTGAGTTCTACCAGAACGAGAACGGCGTATGGGTTGACGGCTTCTCAGAGCAGTCTATGATCGATGCACTCGACAGACTGGCTTGGGGCTATGAGAACGGTGTTATCGATGCTACTATTTTCGAGAACCCTTCCACATCTGCTGTACGTGACAAGTTCTATCTTGAGGATGGAACCAGCGTGTTCACATACTGGGCAGGTACATGGGCATACAACATCAAGACAAAGCTGGCATCCAACTTTACCGGCGCTGTTTACTCCGATGTTGACGAGTACTCCGAAGCATGGGCTATGGAGCCGATCGCAGAGGTAGGCAGCTACATCGAGAGACTTTCTCCCATGATCTGTATCACAAGCGCTTGTAAGAACCCTGAAGGCGTATTCAAGTATTTCATCGACAAGATTCTGGATGGCGGAGATGTACAGATGCTGTTCCAGTATGGTGTTGAAGGCGTTCACTACGAGTGGAACGAGGATCACACCGCAATTACCGGACTTCCTACACAGTCCTCCAAGGATTCCGAGAAGGTTTCCAAGACCACAAAGAACCTGTTCGAGGCTAACCTGAAGCTGGCTAACTTCGTTGGAACAGATCCTTACACTCCTGCAGATCCTGTTATTGACGAGTCCTTCAACCTGTTTAACACACATTCTTCTGCTGCGGCAAAGATTAACTCTTCCGCTGAGTATCTTGAGAACAGCGCTACGCTGTGGACCGAGAAGGATCAGCTGATCGCAGCTGTTGCAAAGGGAGAGATGACCGGTGAGCAGGCAATCGCAAAGTACAATGAGGATTGCGGCCCGATCGTACAGCTCATTCTGGATTCCTTCAATAAATAAGGAAACCATCATTAATAAAGAAAGAGTCCGTTTTACAGCAGGGACAATATCGGGGAGCACATCCCCGGTATTGTCCGGCTGGAAGCGGTTGCAGAATTTTTTACCGGAACAGACGGAAATGAGAGAAAGGTAAGCCTATGTTGTGTAAAACCAGTAACGCTGAAATACCGAAAAAAGTGAAAAAACAGAAAAACGTTTATCCGATTGCGATCGCCGGAGCGGTGATCTCCTTTGCCGGAGGCTTTTTTCCGGCAATCCAGAACTCAGATGCAGTCAGGAAGTTTACCCCTGCCTACGGCTTTATGAATTACGAGCAGCCGGCAATCTGGTATTTGTTCATTGCACTTCTTGTTGCCTCGGTTGCTTTGTGCGCATTTAAACTCGAAAAAATTTCCATTGCAACGACGGCAGCCGCCGGAGTTGTATATTGGATTACATATAATAATATCTGTAACCGTCACGGTGCGCCGGGTATGCAGAACGGCATTGCAAGCGCAATCGTCATTGTCGGCACGATCGTGGGCGCTGTGGGTGCGTTCCTTGATGTCAATAAGAATGCGGCAGAGCGGAAGCGGAAGAACGGCGAGCTTGATTTCCAGTATACCGGAAACAAGTCCGTATGGCAGAGAATACATTACTACAGATGGTTCTATGTAATGTTCCTGCCGGTGCTTATTTTCCTCATTCTGTTCAATTACCTGCCGATGGCGGGACTGAGATATGCCTTCACGGACTATATCTCCGGTACGCAGCCGAAGTATGTCGGAATCAAGCACTTTGTAGATATGTTCGGATTGTCCGAGCTTTCCAGACTGTCGAGCAAGCAGTTTATGAATGCTCTTGGCAATACACTGGTGCTCTCTATTGTAAAGCTGATCCTCAACACCGGAATGGCTGTTGTGATTTCCCTGCTGTTGAATGAAATGCGTCAGATCCATTTCAAGAAGACCGTGCAGACAATCATTTATCTGCCGCACTTTATGTCATGGGTTGTTGTTGCTTCTATTTTTAAAATGATGCTTTCGGCGTCCAATTCGGGAATGGTGAATCAGGCACTGATTAATCTGGGTCTGATTACACAGCCGATTGAGTTCCTGACAGCAGAGTCCAATTGGCGCTGGGTTTATTACATGGTAAACATCTGGAAGGATACCGGTTGGGGAACCATTCTTTTCCTTGCAACACTGTCCGGTATCAGCCCTGATCTCTATGAGGCGGCGCAGATCGACGGCGCTAACCGCTTTAACAGAATGCGTTACATTACCATGCCGGCACTGGCAAATACCATCATTACCGTATTTATCCTGAATCTGGCAAAGGTTATGAACCTGTTCGAGTCCGTATTTGTTATGTATAACCCGTCCGTCTACAACGTGTCGGATGTTTTGCAGACCTATATTTACCGGCAATCGTTCAGCGGCGGCGCGGCAAATTACGGCTATACGACGGCAGTTGGCCTGTTCAAGTCCCTTGTGAGCTGTGCACTCGTCCTGATCTGCAATAAGGCGAGCAAGAAGGTTCGCGGACGCGGAATTGTGTAAAGGAGGGGGAAAAGAATGGAAAGAACTGCTAAGATACAGACAAAAAAGAAAAATAAGATCACTCCCTTCAGCGTGGTGAATACGGTACTGTTCATCTTGATTTCACTGCTGATTCTGATTCCGATCTGGAAAGTCCTTGTGGACTCGCTGGATGCTGCAGCCGGATACGGAATGAGACTCTGGCCGGCGAAGTTTACCTTCGGCGCATATAAGATGATTCTTGCAAGAGCGGATTTGTACAGACCGTTCCTGATCTCAGTGCTTGTGACGGTTGCCGGAACCTTTGTGGGTCTGACATTGTCAACGCTTGGAGCCTATGTGCTGATTCAGTGGGAGATGCCCGGAAGAAACTTCTTTTCGTGGCTGCTGCTGTTCACAATGCTTTTCAGCGGCGGTATGATCCCGACCTACGTTGTCATGATGAACCTGCATCTGACAAATACCCTGTGGTCCGTTATCCTGCCGTTGGGTATCAACGTTTATAACCTTGTATTGATGAGAAACTTCTTTGAGGGCATTCCGCAGTCTTTGTTTGAATCGGCAAAGCTGGACGGCTGCAGTCCGATCGGAATCTTCTTCCGCATCGTGCTGCCTCTGTCAAAGGCTGCACTGGCGGCAATTGGACTGATGTTTGCGGTAACCTATTGGAATGACTATACCAACTTCAAAATCTACATTGTAGATAATAAGCTGTTTAACTTCCAGATGAAGCTGCGTGCCATGGTTATGGACAATGACCTGCCTATGGATGACGGCTCCATCTCGACAAATACCATACAGAATGCGGCGATCATCGTTGCAATCATTCCTTTCATGATCCTGTATCCTTTCTGCCAGGATTACTTTGTACAGGGCGTAAACGTCGGCGCTGTCAAGGAGTAAGGCACAGAGCGGAAAAGAGACCTTGAAGAAGGGTTTACGGAAGATTAAAAATGCCGGGCTGCCATTGGGACAGTCCGGCGTCTTTTGCGTACAGTGAAAATACTAGGCAGTAAAATCAATATCATATCTTGTGCCATGGGAAAAGAGCACGCCGTCTGTGAGCTGTATCTGGAGAATGCAGGTGTTTTCATCATCAAAATTATTGTGACCGTTGTCAATCCACGTTGAGAAGGCTTCTCTCAGCTTTTGGGCTATCGCACGATTGGCGTCCTTGCAGAAATAGCCGAGATTATTTCCTGTTCCATGTGCGGTAAACCATTCACCGGCAATTGCTGCAGTCGGCTCCTTTTCGAGCTGCTTCATCTTGTTGGAGAGCGCATAAGTGATAACATAGAAGGAACCGTCCTCATAATAGGCATTTACATAACGGACATAGGGAACGCCGTTTTCGGTGGTTGCCAGTGCCATGACATTATCCTTTGAAAAACGTTCAATCATAATTTCCCGGGCTTTTTCAGTCAGTTTTTCCATTTCCTTTTTCCTCCATAATAAACTTCGTATTCTTTTTAGAAATTACGGTTAAAAAATAGTCGCATTAACGATTTGTAATTTGAAAATGACCAGAGGACAGTCTGCTTCGTTTTCATATTTTTGCTTCAAAACAGGGTATGCATTTATCATATCTTCCATGGCAGAAGCGGAACTTTCAGGCAAGGCCGTACCGGCTATTCTGATCCATTTATGCGTGTGCAGGTTGTAGGCGGCAATTTCAAACTGAGGATTCTGAACCAGATCCGAATACACATGTTTCTGTCGTTCGGTAGCAATAAAAAGATTCAACGCATCTGAATAGATCATCCCGAAGGGACGCAGTCTGGGCTGACCATCGACGGATGTGGCAAGAAAAAAGTACCCGCAGTCACGGATGAAACTGCAACAATCAATAGGGGAAAGAGCAGCAGAGGATATTTCACATTTTTGAAGACTGTCGTTCAGCAGATAGTCTATGCTGACAGCAAAGATTTTACTGAGTCTTATCAGCTTATCTGTCTCGGGAAACGCAATGTCCATTTCCCATCTGGAGACGGATTGGCGTGATACATTTAGAACTTCGGCTAATTCCTCCTGAGTCATACCTCCTTTCTTTCGCAGTGCTGCTATTTTTTCTCCTGTTGTCATTTTGCCTCCCTGTGCCAGTGCTAGCGTGGCACTATTATTCTAATTTTTGAAAATACAAAAGAAAACCAATCTGAAGGTGCACGATGTAAACTTCAAGGTGCGTATAACATTTTATTCACAGTATACTATGCCAGAGGTACGTGCAGCAAGGGAAAAACAAGGGAAAAGCGAGGCGAAAAGGCGGTGTGAAAAATTAAATTTGCAAAAGTGTCGAAAAAATTTAAAAAATATGTTGACAGGAGGAGAGGTTTTTGCTAGAATAACTTTTGCCGCATGAAACACGGCAACGCTTGGAGAGATATCGAAGTGGTCATAACGAGGCGGTCTTGAAAACCGTTTGTCCGCAAGGGCGCGTGGGTTCGAATCCCACTCTCTCCGTTTGAGGGACAAAGGCAAGCCCCTCGTAACTAAATATAAATTTGTTGATTCAACTTGTGAGGAGAAGTACCCAAGAGGTTGAAGGGACACCCCTGGAAAGGGTGCAGGTCGTTAATAGCGGCGCGAGGGTTCAAATCCCTCCTTCTCCGTTCGGTGAGTAATCACCGTGTTCCTTGACAAATAAACAGTAATGCAACCCTGAAAATTCCAAATGCGGGTTTGACCCGCAAGAATTATTCAGAGAACGATGTCTCGAAAGAGACAGCTCAAAAAAACAGTAATGCCAGATAATTTCTGGCAGGACAAATAATCATTTAACATGAGAGTTTGATCCTGGCTCAGGATGAACGCTGGCGGCGTGCTTAACACATGCAAGTCGAACGGACTTACGTTGAAACCTAGTGATATGTAAGTTAGTGGCGGACGGGTGAGTAACGCGTGGGTAATCTGCCTTGTACTGGGGGACAACAGTTAGAAATGACTGCTAATACCGCATAAGCGCACGGGATCGCATGATTTTGTGTGAAAAACTCCGGTGGTACAAGATGAACCCGCGTCTGATTAGCTAGTTGGTGAGGTAACGGCTCACCAAGGCGACGATCAGTAGCCGGCCTGAGAGGGTGAAC
>CAKRTS010000028.1 GCA_934402315.1 uncultured Acetatifactor sp.
AGCATAGATTCCTTCAGATGTTTCAGATTCGCTTCAGACACACATTGTGTAAAAGAAAAAATGCTTCCAAGGAAAGTATAGCATCCCCGAAGCATTTTTTCAACTATTTTCTAATCGCCTATGCCCCCGGGTATCCGACGACATCATCCTTCAGCCGCTCCCACGCATCCGGATGCTCCGTGTAGTACAGCGGGCATTTTTTACCACCGCAATCATAGTGCCGCAATATGTCTTCTTTATCAAGTCCATAAGCATCCGTCAGCCATGCAAGAAGCGCAATCAGCGAGTCATAGGTCTCCTGTGTGAAGGAACCGTCCTTCGCCTTAAAACAGCACTCTATGGAAATCGAATCATAATTCCTCGTCTGTACGGCATAACCTATCTCATCCAACGGCAGACACTGTAAGATTTCTCCGTCATACCCTATGATGAAATGGGAACTGACACTCGCCTGATGCATATCCTTCTGCTGTTCAAAATAGCTCCTGTTCTGGGCGGCACTCGTGCCGGGATTCGCGGTATAATGCACAAAAATATTGTTCACGGTCTCCAACGGCTCGCCCGGTCTGGAGTATTCATTCGGTGTCAGGAAATCCTCTGTCCAGTCCGGATGTGCATTATATTTCTCCGCCGGAATCCCCTGTATATTACCGGATGCAGGAGCAAAAATTTCCTCCTGTACTTTTTGTATGAAATCAGTACCCTGCCTTTCTGCCGCCGTACCGGCAATCCCCTTCTTTAAGAGCATCAGTCCAAAAATCAGAATGATTCCGCAGGCAAACAGCCCCACCACCGCACGCTGTCTGCGTACCTGTTTTCTGCGTTTTGCCTGTGCAGCCGCCCGGCTGCCCCCCGGCTGCCTGTGCTGCGGAACTCTTTCGTTTCTATATTGTCTTACATTTCTCTTTTGCTGTGCAGAAGGAACGGCTTGTCTTCTCCGTTCCTCATAGTCTACCAGATAAGGATTCCTCCTAATATTAATCAGCTCCGGCTCTTCATTCCGTCTGACCGCGTTACTGCCCTGCATCCTATGTACCCCTCTTGTATTTTATCTAAGGATAATATAAACCAGAATTGTATCAAAGTTGTTTAAATTTTCCTTAAATTTACACGAAAGGAAGACGGCGCCGGTTACCCCAGCGCCGTCTTAAGATATTCTATAATTTCCTTCTCTGTCCGCATCTGCATACAGCGCTGCGCGATGTCCTCGGCATCCTTGCGCGAAATGGCTGCCAGAGCCGCCTTCACTCCTGCGTCATTTGCCGCGCTCATGCTCAGCCTTCTCGCTCCCAGCCCCGCCAGCAGCACCGCTGCTTTCGGATTGCCCGCCATTTCCCCGCAGACACAGATTTCCTTGCCGCGCCGGTTAAATTCTGCGAAAACAAAGGACAGCAGCCGCAGCATCGCCGGTGACAGATTCTGATAATACCCCGCGGTGCCCGGATTCATGCGATCCGCGGCGCAGACATACTGTGTGAGATCGTTGGAGCCGATGCTTGCGAAATCGACCTCCTCAGCCGCCAGATCCGCAATCAGCGCTATCGAAGGAACCTCGATCATGATGCCTGTCCTGATATTCGGATCGAATGCAATACCCTTTTCCGAAAGTGCTTTCTTCGCTGTTTCCAGCTGCTGCTTTGCCCGCGCAATATCCTCCATACCTCCCACCATGGGAAACATGATCTGAAGGCTCCCAAACGCAGAGGCACGAAGTGCGGCGCGAAGCTGTGTCTGGAACAGCTCCGGCTCGTCAAAGCACAGGCGCAATGCCCTCTTCCCGAGAAATGGATTTTCCTCCTTCGGCAGCTCCATATAGGGAAGCGTCTTATCGCCGCCGATGTCCAGCGTCCGCAACGTCACCGTATGTCCGTTTGCGTGCTCGACTACCCGGCGGTATGCCGAAAACTGCGCCTCTTCATCGGGAAGCTCCGATGCCTCCATGTACAAAAATTCTGTCCGCAACAACCCGATAAAGTCAAAACGGTCTCCCGGCATATCAAATTCCGTTCCGCCGATATTCATGCCAAGCAAAAGCTTTGTTCCGTCCGCCATAACAGCAGGCCGGTCACGGTACCGCTCTTCCTTTGCCCTCTCCGCAAGGAAACCGCGCCTTTTTTCCCCGAACGCCTCCATCCTCTCCGGTGTCGGCTCCGGGAACAGCTCGCCGCTTATGGCATCCATGGCGAGCAGACTCCCTTCCTTTATGAGGGACACTGCATTTTCCACGCCGAGTATCGCCGGAATCTGAAAGCTCCTCGCCAGAATCGCCGAGTGGGAATTCGTTCCGCCCGTCTCGGTCACAATGCCTTTGACATGTGCTCTGTCCATCGTCGCGGTATCGCTCGGGCGCAGGTCATGTGCCACAATGATGACATCCTCGCAGAGCATCGACAGATCCTTCGCCTTTTTCCCCATACACAGGCGAAGCAGACGGTCGCGTACATCATACAGATCCGCCGCCCTCTCCGCAATCAACGGATCTGCAACACCTGCCAACAGCTCCGCAAACTGCCCATACACCTTGTCAATCGCAGCAGCTGCGTTCTGTCGGTCAACCGTTATCGCATGTCGTATCTCCGCAAGGACTTCCTCATCATCAAGGATCTCCCTGTGCGCGGCAAAAATTTTTGCTTTTGAGGCATCCTCCACACCAAGCCTTTCACACAGCTCATCCAACTCTGCCTTTGCCTGTGTACATACCCTCTCAAAAATGCCAAGCTGCTCCTGCTCGCCTCCCGCCGCGACCGCTTCCTCCGACACATGGATATCCAACGGCTGGTAGATGTATGCCTTTGCAAGTGCAATTCCCGGCGACACCGGTTTTCCCCGCAAAATCTCTCTCTCTGTGTCCATGCTACACGCTCCTCTGTTATTCTCCAAAGCCGCTCTCAATCAGGGCGCTCAGTTCCGCCACTGCCTGCTCCTCATCCGCTCCATCCGCTGCAATCTCGATTTTCGTCCCCTGTCCGATACCCTCTGCGAGAATACGGAGCACCGACTTCGCGTTGACCGGTTCTCCGCCCTCCTTGCAGATGGTGACATTGCTCTCATATTTTTTCGCCGCGAGCACAAAGTCTGATGCCGGTCGTGCATGCAGACCGGTTTTATTCACGATCTCTACCTGTTTCTTAGTCATACTGCCTCCCTTCCCGGATGTCCCGCACAAGGCTTCCGGCCTCACACGACGCTCTCTCCGTTTGTCTCAATACAACGCTTATACCATGCGAAGGAATCCTTCTTCATTCTCTTTAATGTTCCTTCACCCATATCATTCTTGTCAACATAAATAAACCCGTATCTCTTTTTCATTTCGCCCGTGCTGGCGCTTACCAGATCGATGCACCCCCATGCCGTATAACCGATCAGGTCAACGCCGTCCCGTATCGCTTCCCGCATTTGCCGGATATGCTCTGTGAGGTAGGCGATCCGGTATGCGTCATGAATCCGCCCATCCTCTCCGACCTCATCCGCCGCACCGAGCCCGTTTTCCACGATCATCAACGGGATGCCGTATCTGCCGTAGATCTCGTTCAGCAGATAACGAAGCCCCTTCGGGTCGATCGTCCACCCCCATTCACTCTCCTTGAGGTAGGGATTTGCCGCACCGAGCATCATATTCCCAGCGCTCTTCCTGACAGCTTCATCCGTGGTCGCACATCTCGAGCTGTAATAGCTGAAGCCCAGAAAATCAACCTTTCCCGCTTCCAGTATCGCATCATCGCCATTTTCCTTCGCAATTACCGCCCCCTGCTCCGCAAAGAAACGCTTCGCAAAATAGGGATAACCTCCTCTCACGCAGACATCGCCGCAAAGCCAGTTGCTCCTGTTCATCTGCGCCTGTGCCTCCAGCACATCATCCGGGTTGCAGGTGTAGGGATAAACTCCCGCCGCCGACAGCATGCAGCCCACCTTGTTTCCGGGATTAATTTCATGTGCCATTCGGACCGCCTGCGCACTCGCAAGGAACTGATGGTGCAGCGCCGTGAAGCGAAGGCTCTTCTCCCCGGGCGTCTCAGGCACTCCCGCCCGGCTGATACCAAACAGATCTGCGCCGTCCTCCGGCAGAATCCCGCCGCCCAGAAGTGCGCCGAAACGGCTTACCAGTGTATTCATTTCATTGAAGGTCAGCCAGTAATGTACTTCCTCCCAGTAGGCGCGGAATACCGTCTCACAGTAATTCAGGAAAAAGTCGATTGTCCTCCGGTTCGTCCAGCCCCCATATTGCTCACACAATGTATAAGGCATCTCATAGTGCGACAGCGTTACCAGCGGTTCTATCCCGTATTTGCGGCACTCCCGGAATACCTTCCTGTAAAATTCAATGCCCTCCTGATTCGGCTTCTCCTCATCGCCCCGCGGGAAAATCCTGCTCCATGCAATCGAAAGCCGCAGCACCTTGAAGCCCATCTCCGCCATCAGCGCAATATCTTCCTTATATCTGTGGTAGAAGTCGACCGCCTCATGGCTCGGATAGCTTTCACCGTCACGGAACTCCCTTGTAAACCGCCGCGGAGACGTTTTTGTCCCCGCAGTGATATGATCCGCAACGGAAGCACCCTTTCCGCCTTCGCGCCAGCCGCCCTCCGTCTGGTTGGCAGCGATAGCGCCGCCCCACAAAAAGCCCTCCGGAAATCCGTTTCGTTCCTCTCCCATTATGCCGCTTCCTTTGCCATTGCTTCCTTTTCAACCAGCTGCTTCTCATATACCTTGAAGAACGGCCAGTAGCATACGAATGCGACCGCAAAAGCGATGACAGGGATGAAGATATTTGTCCATGACAGAGTTGTCAGGTACGGAGCAAAGCCAATCGGCAGATTTGCCGTGATGGATATGTACGCCGGTTTAAAGATATTCAGCATATATCCGAAATAGCAAATTATCATGGTAATCACGGAATTCAGGATAAAGGGAATGCACAGAATCGGGTTGTACATGATCGGATAGCCGAAAATGATCGGCTCATTGATATTGAACAGCCCCGGTACAATCGCCGCCTTGCTCACCGCCTTGATCTGCTCCGATTTTGAGAACAGCCCCATAACGCAGAGTGCGAGCGTATTTCCTGTACCGCCGCAGCAGTTGATGATACCGAACAGTGCAATCGGCATGAAGACCAGTGCCGTTCCTGCCTCATGATTGGCATAATTTGTTGCGTAATACTGCATCAGAGGCGCCGCAATCGCCGCATAAACCGCAACTGTTCCGTGTACCCCCATCGTCCAGAGCAGGCTTGCAATCACAACGATGATAATGATGCCCGGCACACTTGTCAGCGCCGCAAGAGGCATTCCGAGAAGTCCGGTGACGAGAACGGGAAGCGCAGTCTGTGTCAGTGCCACACAGCCGTGGCCCAGCAGCGTCCAGATTGCCGCATTGACTGTCAGCGGAATCAGGGAGCGGAAGGTATCCTGTAAAAATTCGGGAACTGCCGCCGGCATCTTGATGACAAGATTATGCTTTTCAAAGAAATGTGCAAGCTTCACCGTTGTCAGCGCCACGATGATGGCAACGAACATTCCCTTCGCGTCAAGCGCCATGGTATCCATACCGGTAAAGGTTCCTGCATCCTCCGCCAGAGTCACAGTCTTGATCGGTGCAGCGGCGATCAGGAAGATCAGAATCGAATTCAGTCCCGCCATGAGCGCCTGCATTTTCAATGATTTTGCGTAGGAATACGCAATTGTAAACGCGACATACACTGATATGAAGCCCATGGATACCTTATACGGAACCATCAGTGCATTATAGATACCGGAGGTCTGGTCGAGCACACCGACCGTCTGCAGGATTACCGCCAGCAGCTGGAACACCGCTCCGAGCAGGATTACCCCCATTACCATCATCATGCCCGAAGAAATTGCCTGAATCCCCTTATTGCTTACAACCTTTTCCCCAACCTTTTTCACCCATTTCATGGGTTTACTTTCATATACGTTTGCCATACCCTTCTCCTTCCTTTCTATTACAGCGTGTTATACAGGTCATCGACCTGCTTCATAATGTTCTGCACATTGCCGATGGCATAATCATATGCCGCAACAACAGCGATCGGCATCTGCGTATTCTGCTCGATCTCCGCCTTCTTGTAGGAAACCTGCGGTCCGAGCAGAATGACATCATAATTTTTGCACACATCCTCATACGCGGACATCCCCACCGCATCAATCTGAAGCTCTATCCCGTTCTCCTCGGCATACTTCTCCATCTTTTTCATCAGAATTCCGGTGGACATACCGCCCGCACAAATCAACAATACCTTCCTTTCCATCCTGTTACCTCCCTTCTATTTTCTGTCTTTATACAGACAGATCATCTCTTTGATCAGATCCGTCGCAAGCGCACTCCCCATCAGATGATCCTGCGCATGGCAGAGCAGAATGCTTACCCGCTCCACCTGCCCGGATGCGTCCAGCTGCAACAGCTCCCTGTGGGATTCATGCGCTGTCTGCATGCTCGCGGAAGCCTTTTCCATAAGCTCCTCCGCTGCAGCAAATTCTCCCTTTTTCGCCGCCTCCAGCGCCGCAAACGCAAGGGAACGCGCTTCGCCCGAGTTTGCGATAATCATCATGGAAATTTCCTCCAGCTTTTCCTGTAACTTCTCGTCCATATGTTCCTCCTCTCCTACAATTGATAGATAATCGTCAATATGTTAGCAATTTCGTCATCGTTGATAATAATACGGAATGTCCGTTCCAGCGGCTTCACAATTTTCAACAGCTGCCGGAATTCCTTTTCATATTTCATCAGAACCGCCTTCTTTTTCGGGTTGGCCGCCACCGGCTCCTTTCCTTGCAGCCGGTCAATACAGCACGCAATGTGTATGAGCAGCCCCGCCTCTGCATCAAGCGTCAGTTCGCCGAGTGTGTCATTCATCTCGCGCATTACTTCCGGCAGCACCTTTTTCAGCTTCGTCATGTCCGTGTGGACAAGCTGCTCCTCCAAGTAGTCAAACATTGCTTCATAGTCGATGCGTGTCTTTGCCTCCTTCTCAAGACTCAGCAGCTTCGGCAGATGCTCCTTCCTTGTACCGAAGACCTCGCTGATGGAAATAAACGGAATAGAAAAGAGCTTTGGATCAAAGGTTCCGATTACGCAGCGGATAATTCCGCTCTCCATCAGATGTCTCAGACTACCTTCCAGCACTGTCCTGTCCGATATGGACAACGGCACAACCTCCGTATCCTGAAGCTGCCCGTAGCGCTCAATATAATTTTTCAGCTCCTCCGCTCCGCCCTTTCCGGTCGTGCAGAGCGTCACAATATAGCTTCTGCACCAGCCTCCCGGCGCGCCGATTCCCTTTACCGCATACCGTAGCAGCCGGTCGGGATCATCCTCCGTCAACGTGCGTCTGGCAAGCTCAATGCCAAGCGTTGCAACCGGCATTGGAATCTGCCGGATCAGTATGTTCAGTTCACCCTCCAGCTGCGTCAGCATCTCACCGAGGAAGCTGCTGTCATAGAGGACAAGAACGCCCTTTCCCTGTTCGATCGTCGCAAGATACTCCTTCAGCTTCCGATACAGCTCGGCGGATGCCCTTTCACAGGTAATTTCAAAGGAGAAAACATTGTCAAGCTGAGTCACTCCGCTGATCGTCTTCGCAATGGCTGACGCAATCCCTTCACCGTAAAAGGCAAGCAGCAGAACCAGTCTTCCCGTCCGGGCCGTCTCCGGCTCCCGGGCACACAGAAACATGGAAAGGAAAAGCACCTCCTCCACCGGAAATGCAACCTGAAATGTTTTCGTGATCTGTTCAGCCAGTTCCTCCCCCAGAAGATATTCTGCCTTGTGGTAAACCAGCATCTCCGCAAGCCGCTTTTTATCCGGCTGCCCCATCTCCCGTTTCCCGTTTACGGCTGAGTTGATATGCAGACAAAGACCATAGAGCACTGAGTTCGAGAAGCTCCGGTCCAGCTCGTGCTCCGCATGTCGGAGGAACTCCTCTACAATGCCGATCAGCCGTGCATCCACGAGCATCTCAAGCTGTTTCTTGTCCGCCACATCGCACACCAGCTTCTTCTGGTATTCCCCGAATGCACGCTCCACCTCAACACTCAGCAGCATGTTGATCTCGTCTTCCCCCAGCCCGGTAGCCTTCAGCTCCGATGCCTTCTTATTCAGCCGATCATACAGGGTACCATCCTCCGGACGGCTGACGCTGACCTTGTCACCGTCAAAGAGAAACCTCTGATCGAAGTCTATCATTGCGTCCGCTTCTTTGCGGTACTGCAGAAGCCCCCTTCGGACATTGTTGGAGAAATCACTCACGAAAAGAGCTATCTCCCCGTCGTTTCTGTACTCTCTCACATAGGCGTTGGCGCAGCCGATCTTAATGTCACCGGTCAGCTGGTAGTAATTCGCCTCACATTCATACAGAAGCAGGCAGCTCATCAGTTCCCCGCGCACCACCAGCGGCCTCTGTATCCTCACCGCCTCCTTGGAAAACAACCGCTTGATCATCTCCATGCGCTCTGCGAGCGGCCGTTGCGCCAATGTGGGCAGCTCCAGCTGTACGGGAAATTCCGCCAGAAACTCATCCGCAAGCTGTTCTCTGTCCGTGCAGCTTACCAGAACCGCATAATTCCGCATGGGAGACTGAATGTATTCCAGCACCTTCTTGCGGGCCCTGCTGCTCAAAAACTGAACATTGTCCAGAAATACCACACCGTTTTCCGCCGTCCTCCAGATTTCCTCCAGCTCCGTCTCCAGCCTGTCGTTAGACAGATAATCATGACAGTCGATATGCAGATACGGTGCCTCCCCGTCAATAATGCCTCGATCGACCGCAAAGCGGTACATACGCTTCGCCAGTCTGCTCTTTCCTGTACCCCTCGCGCCGATCAGCAGTGTGTTCAGGCTTCTCTGCGGATAGAGGACAGCCGCCTTGGCAAGCTGAATCACTCTCTTCAGGCTTCCCTCACAGCCGATCAGGTCGGAAAAGCAATCTCCCGCCCGCTCCTTCCCACCATCTATTGTACGGTAGAGTACCGGCCGCCCCTCCGACTTGCAGATCCTGCTCTCCTTGACGAGCTGGTTCAGAATGCTGCTGACATTTGTCCGTTGGAGCTCCATCGCCTCCGCAATGTATACAGTGGAAACGCCGGCCTCATTCTCGCCTTCAGAATGAAGCCTGATAAAGTCATATACCTTTTCTTTATTTGATTTCATAAATACCTTCTCCTTAGTGTATACTAAAGAAAATTATACGCTTTATACAATGCAAAATCTATCATTTTCCTTCTCTGCCGTCAAACCGGACAGTGTATAGGTTTCAGCAAAATAATGTATAAATCAGGGAATTTGAAATGGCATGAGAGGCATCCCGGAATCATAGATTTACTCTTTGAAAGAATGCAGCCCCGGGCAAAGAATGCAGAAAGCCGCACAAAACTGCGCGGCTTTCCTGAATAGTGTATAAGTTTTTATAAAAAGATTCTGAAGTGTATTACTTTCGCGTTTTACAGAAATGCCTTTACAGATTTGTAAACGCCCTCTGCATCCAGACCGTACTTGGCAACCAGCGCTGCTGCGGAACCGGACTCACCGAAGACATCCTGCATACCGATCTTCTTAACCGGTGTGGGCAGCTTCTCGGACAGGCAGTCGCAGACAGCGCTTCCAAGTCCGCCGATCACGGAGTGCTCCTCAACGGTTACGACCTTGCCGGTCTTCTTTGCACTGTTGAGAATGATCTCCTCGTCAAGAGGCTTGATGGTGCAGATGCTGATAACCTCAGCGTCAACTCCGTCTGCTGCCAGCTTCTCAGCTGCGCCCAGAGCGGAATCCACACAGATTCCGGTAGCGACGATCGTGACATCCTTGCCCTCGCGGACAACGGTTCCCTTGCCGATCTCGAATTTATAGTCAGGCTTATCGTTGATTACCGGAACAGCGGCACGCCCGAATCTGATGTAGACAGGCCCGTCGTATTCCAGTGCAGCGCGTACAGCCGCCTTTGCCTCCACATCATCTGCGGGGCACATAACAACCATTCCCGGAATCGTTCTCATCAGCGCGATGTCCTCATTACACTGATGGGTAGCGCCGTCCTCACCGACAGTGATGCCCGCATGGGTAGCGCCAATCTTTACGTTAAGATGCGGATAACCGATAGAGTTGCGAACCTGCTCAAAAGCACGTCCTGCCGCAAACATAGCGAAGGAGCTTACAAAAGGGATCTTACCAACCAGAGACAGACCTGCTGCCACACCCATCATATTGCTCTCTGCGATACCGCAGTCGATATGGCGGTCAGGATATGCTTTCTTAAAAATACCAGTCTTGGTAGCTGCTGCAAGGTCAGCATCCAGCACTACCAGATTCGGGAACTCTTCTGCCAGTTCCTTCAGAGCGTTTCCGTAGCTTTCACGGGTTGCGATCTTTTTCACCGTATTCTCTGCCATTATGCTTCACCTGCTTTCTTTAATTCTTCGTCGATCTTCTCCAGATCAGCCATAGCTACCGCATACTCCTCATCATTCGGAGCCTTGCCGTGCCAGTCAACGCTGTTCTCCATGAAGGAAACGCCCTTGCCCTTGACACTGTGCGCTACGATACAGGTCGGCATACCCTTTGTCTCCTCTGCCTCCTTGAAGGCTGCGCGGAGTGCGTCAAAGTCATGCGCATCTACGTTAATTACATGGAAATTAAATGCCTCAAACTTCTTGTCAATCGGGTAAGGAGAGCATACCTGATCGATCGGTCCGTCGATCTGCAGATTGTTGTTGTCTACAATGACACAGAGGTTGTCCAGCTTGCGGAAACCTGCAAACATGGCTGCCTCCCAGACCTGTCCTTCTTCGATCTCACCATCGCCCAGAAGCGTGTACACACGGAAGTCCCTATTGTCCAGTTTTCCGCCGAGAGCCATGCCGACTGCTGCGGAAATTCCCTGTCCGAGGGAACCTGATGACATATCTACACCGGGGATGTGGATACAGGGATGGCCCTGAAGATAAGAGCCGAGATGTCTCAGTGTCTTCAGATCCTCAACCGGGAAAAATCCTCTGTATGCCAGTGCGGAATAGAGTCCGGGAGCTGTATGCCCCTTAGACAGTACGAAACGGTCTCTGTCCTCCTTGTCAGGATTCTTGGGATCGATATTCATCTTCTCAAAATACAGATAGGTAAAGATATCTGCTGCGGAAAGAGATCCGCCGGGATGTCCCGCCTTTGCACTGTGAACTGCTGTTACAATGCCTTTTCGCACGTCATTTGCGTGCTTCTGCAGTTCTAAATTGTTCATGCTTTCCTCCATTCTGCCGCCCCCGCGGCAACTCGTTCTATCGCCATCATACTACCACACAATGCCCCTTGCGTCTAGTCATTTATTGCTAAAAACGCTTAGTGTGCTCGAACACACTCCATTTTGCGTTTCTCCCGGAGACAGCCGGCATTAATTTTTTGCACGCTGTCCGTAATAGGCATTCGCACCGTGCTTTCTATAATAATGCTTATCCTGTAATTCCTGCGGTGCTGGCTGGATGCGGGGATTAATCGTCTCCGCGCGGTAAGCCATCTTTGCCACCTCTTCCAGAACCACGGCATTGTGAACGGCTTCCTTCGCATCCTTTCCCCACGCGAAGGGACCGTGATTTTTACAGAGCACAGCGGGCACGGCCACGGGATCCTTACCCATTCTATGAAATTCGTTGACGATCAGATGTCCTGTGTTCTCCTCATATGCCTGGTCGATTTCCTCCTTTGTCAGACATCTCACGCAGGGAACCTCGCCGTAAATATAGTCCGCATGGGTCGTGCCGTAGCAGGGAATGCTGCGTCCCGCCTGCGCCCAGCTCGTCGCATAGGAGGAATGCGTGTGTACCACACCGCCGATCTCCGGGAATGCCTTATACAGCTCTACATGGGTCGCTGTGTCCGAAGACGGATTCAAGTCTCCCTCCACGCGCTTTCCGTTCAGATCGACAACTACCATATCTGCGGGAGTCAGCTTGTCATAGTCCACGCCGCTCGGCTTGATTACAACAAGGCCGCTCTCCCTGTCAATGGCGCTGACATTTCCCCATGTAAAGGTGACAAGACCGTACCGGGGCAGATCCATGTTCGCTTCATATACCAGTTTCTTCAACTCTTCCAGCATGTTATAAACCCTCACTTTATCTCAATCTGTTATCTCAAGCCCTCAACTGCTGCCTTCTCCGCAGGAAGAGTGCTCTTATATTTCTCAACAAAGGCATCAAAGCCTGCAACATCCTCCGCCTTAGGTGCGATGGTCGTTCCCGTCTGTCCGGCAAAGATCTTGTCGGAGAGGTAGTCAGGTAAGGTCTCACCGTCCGCTCTTTCCGTCATAAATGCCGCCAGAACCGCCATTCCCCATGCGCCGCCCTCGCTCGCAGTGTCCATAACTGTCACAGGAGAATCAAATGCCGCCGCCATGAGCTGCTGTCCGACTACAGGCGTCTTGAACAGTCCGCCGTGTCCCATCAGGGAATCCACCTTGACATGCTCCTCCTTCAGAAGGATGTCATTGCCGATCTTCAGCGTCGCCATAGCGCTGTAAAGGTGGCTTCTCATGAAGTTTGCCAGAGAGAATTTCGCGTCGGGTGTGCGGACAAACATCGGTCTTCCCTCGTTCAGACCCGTCACGGGCTCTCCCGAGAAATAGTTGTATGCCATGAGCCCGCCGCAGTCCGTGTCCGCCGCCAGCGCCTCGCGGTAAAGCGTTCCGTACAGCTCGTTCTTGTCGAGCTTCATGCCGAATTTTCCTGCAAACTCATCGAAAAGATTCACCCACGCATTCAGGTCGGAGGTGCAGTTATTGCAGTGCACCATGGCAACGGGATTTCCGTCGGGAGTCGTCACCATGTCAATCTCCTCATGTACCTTGTCAAGCGCCTTCTCCGTGACAACCATGGAGAAGATGGAGGTTCCTGCGGAAATATTGCCCGTGCGCACTCTGACACTGTTCGTGGCAACCATGCCGGTTCCCGCGTCTCCCTCGGGAGGGCACATCGGCACACCTGCCTGCAGGGTTCCCGTCGGGTCGAGCAGCTTCGCTCCCTCCTCGGTCAGTGCTCCCGCATTCTCTCCCGCACAGAGCACCTTCGGCAGAATTTCCTCCAGCTTCCAGCCATAGCCCTTCGGCGCAATCAGCTCGTCAAACTGCGCGATCATCTTCCTGTCATAATCGCGCGCCGTGGAGTCGATAGGAAACATACCGGATGCCTCGCCGATACCGAGCACCTTTTCCCCGGACAGCATCCAGTGGATGTAGCCCGCGAGCGTCGTGAAGAAGGTAATGTCACCGACATGCTTCTCCCCGGAAAGGATCGCCTGATAGAGGTGAGCAATGCTCCATCTCTGGGGAATATTGAATTGGAAGAGCGGTGTCAACGCCTTGCAAGCCTCCTCCGTCATGGTGTTGCGCCATGTGCGGAACGGAACCAGCAGTTCGCCCGCCGCATCGAATGCCATATACCCGTGCATCATGCCCGAGAAGCCCAGACTTCCGATCTTCGTCAGCTTCTCTCCGTATTTCGCGCTGACATCCTCCGCCAGACTGCGGTAGCAGCCCTGCAACCCGTTCCAGATGTCCTCCAGACTGTAAGTCCAGATATTGTTCTCAAGACGGTTCTCCCAGTCATGCGTTCCCATAGCGACCGGGTTGTGGCTCTCGTCAATCAGCACCGCCTTGATTCTCGTGGAACCGAACTCGATTCCCAGCGCCGTCCTTCCCTCCCTGATCGCAGCCTTTCTTTTCTCTGTCATCTCACATCCTCCTCTTATTTTTGCATATTTATCCAGTCCATCTATTTATTTTATATATTTATCTTTTATATATTTATCTTTGGTAACTCCAAACCCCACCCATTCCACACAACAGTTGTACAGGATGCACCTGACCACAAGCAGCGCACTCTGGAGCCGCCGGCACTTAGATGCTGTACTATAGCATCTTATGTGCCGCTGCGTGCGGAAGGTAGCGCGAGCGTGCCTGCGGTGGTCTGTGCATTCTGTGCAACGTCACTTGCCCAAATACTCCGTTTTGCTTTTATCTTGTTTTGCTTTTATTTATAGAAAATAGAATTCCACTTCAACTCATTCTTCAGCGCCGGAATCGTCGTATTCTTATCGATAACAATACTCTCAATCCCCATTGCATCCGCCCAGTCCACCATCTGCTGCACGCTCAGATCATACGAGAATGCCGTGTGGTGCGCACCGCCTGCGAGAATCCATGCCTCTGCGCCCACAGCAAGCGAAGGCTGAGGTGTCCAGAAGGCTGTTGCCACCGGAAGCTTCGGCATGGGCTTATCACACTTCTTGCAGTCCACTGCATTGATCAGCAGACGGAAATGATTTCCCATGTCAACGAGTGAGGTTGCAACCGCAGGGCCAGTCTTGCTGGTAAACACCAGACGCGCAGGATCTTCCCTGTTGCCCATGGACAGGGGCTGTACCTTGATGCTGACAGTGCCGTCCGCTATGGTCGGGCAGACCTCCAGCATATGCGCCTGCAAAATTCCCTCCTTGCCGGGAACGAAATTATAGGTGTAATCCTCCATAAAGGAGGTTCCCTTTGCATCCTTCTTTCCCTGCGTCATGATCTTCATCAGGCGAACCATCGCCGCCGTCTTCCAGTCGCCCTCCGCGCCGAAGCCGTAACCCTTCTCCATCAGTCTCTGGATGGCAAGACCCGGAAGCTGCTTTAATCCGCCCAGCATTCCGAAGTGGTCAACCAGCGCATGATAATTTCCGGCTTCTAGGAATTTCTCAAGTCCAATCTCGATCTGCGCCTGAACTGCCACATGCTTCTTAAATTCCTCCGGGTCTCTCCCCTCGAGAAGAATCTCATACCTGCTGTAATACTCCTCGACCAGAGCGTCCACATCCCCCTTAGAGACAGCGTCAACATACTCCACTGCATCGTTGACGTTGTAATGGTCGATCTCCCAGCCGAACTTCATCTGTGCTTCCACCTTGTCACCCTCTGTGACAGCAACATTGTTCATGTTATCGCCGATACGGCAGACGCGGATGTGTGAGGACTCCATAACGCCTACCGCTGTGCGCATCCAGTCAGCCAGCTTTTCCGCCACCTGTGGATTCTGCCAGTGTCCGACAATGACCTTGCGCTCGATGCCCATGCGGGTCACGATATGTCCGTACTCTCTGTCGCCGTGTGCAGACTGATTCTCATTCATGAAGTCCATGTCGATCGTGTCATAAGGAATCTCTTCATTATATTGGGTATGTAAATGACACAGCGGCTTGTGGTACTCCTGAAGCCCGATGATCCACATCTTTGCCGGTGAGAAGGTGTGCATCCATGTAATCACGCCCGCGCAGTTCTCGTCGTTGTTCGCCTCATTAAAGGTGCGGCGGATTGATGCCTGATCGATCAGCGTCGGCTTCCAGACCAGCTCATACGGGAGTGCGCCGCCCGCATTCAGTCCCTCTACCATCTCTCTGGAATGCGCTGCCACCTTTTTCAGGCACTCCTCTCCATACAGATCCTGCGAACCCGTGCAGAACCAAAACTGATACTTCTTCATTTCCTTCATCTTTTCTTTCCTCCATACTATTTATATTTTTAAATCTTTAACTGACTGCCGCTCCACCACGCGGGTATCAAACTCCACGGTGTGCTCCCCCTTCTTTCCATCAATCATATCGAGCAGCACCTCCGCAGCTCTGGCACCCAGCTTTTCCTTAGGGTGGGGCAGGGATGTGATCGGCACCTCGCTGTGGAGCGTAAGATCGGAGTCGTCAATGCTGATCACCGACACATCCTCCGGCACCCGTATCCCCTTCTCCTGCAGCATCCTTATCAGCTGGAAGGCGATCTGGTCGTTATAGCAGAAAAGTGCGCTGCACTCCTCCACCCGGTTCAGTATCTTATCCCGGCAGAAGTTCAGCTGCTTCGATTCGTCCGTGTCAATCCAGACCATCCGCGAGTCCGTGACCGCAAGTCCCGCTGCCTCCATCGCCTTTAAATACCCCAGATAGCGCAGCCGTCCCTGGCCGTCATCCAGCTTGAGGATTGCCCCGATGTTCCTGTGTCCCCTTGCAATCAGATAGTTGACCGCCTTCTGTGCCGCCTCCACATCATTCAGGGAGACATGCGGAACCGCGAGCTCCGGGTAGAAGGTGTTGATAAACAGGATGGGAATCCTCCGGTTTATGAGCTGTCTGTACAGGGCAAGATTCGGGTTCGGAAGCCCGCTCTTCGTGCCCTCCACAATGATTCCGGCAACATCGTCGCGGCTGATGAGGTCGGTCAGCACGTTTTTCTCCCGCTCAAGCGTGTTATTCGTAAAGGAGATCTGTACCGAATATCCTCTCTCGAAAAGCGTGCTCTCAATGCCCTGTATGGTCTTCGGAAAAATATAGCAGTCCACATAGGTCGTCAGCACCGCGATCCGGTTACGCTTTTCCAGATTTTCCCTGCGGTCAAAGCCCACATAGGTTCCGCTGCCCTTGACCCTGCGCACCGTGCCCTGCTCTTCCAGTATTCCGATTGCTTTTCGGATTGTCTGCCTGCTGACGCCGAGCCGCTCCGTGAGTTCATTCTCCGACGGCAGCTTATCTCCCGGCTTCAGCTGTTCCTCGTCTATTAAGTTTTTCAGGTAGTGAACGATGTCACTGTACTTCGTCTGTCTGTCTTCCATATTTTAAGTATATGCATGCTGTACCCTTAAGTCAATACATCTTTATCAAATTTTTAATACATTTCAGCAAGTTGTATTGCATACAACTATAGTGATAGCAAAAGAACCGGAGACGGCATGATGAGGAACCCAGCGACATATACTTAATCAACACAGACCGCAATCAGGTGATCTCCCTTTGAAAAAAAAATCTGCTCTTTCCCTCCGCCAGATCCTATTTCTGGCAGCCGTCCTGCTCGCCTTCAGCAGCCTTACCCTGTTCCTCTTTCAATATAAAAAGGACGAGAAACGCTTCACAAATATCACCTCAAGGCTCTTCACCGAGGAGATGACCTCCAGCACCCTGAATATGCATTATTCTATCGCACATCCCTCGGACTTCGGTATTTACGACTATGATGCAGTCCTGCCCGGCTACGACGCGGACACCACGCTCAAGGGACAGTTTGCTCTGGAAAACACCATTGCCGCCCTGCGCTCCGTCCGCGCCGAAAAGCTGAATGCCTCCGATGCCTATCTCTGTACACTGCTGACCCGCTATCTGGATAATTCCATGGCTCTCGGCAGCTTCCGCTACTACAGCGAGCCGTTGGCTCCGTCCTCCGGCATGCAGTCTCAGCTGCCTATTCTGCTTGCGGAGTACACCTTCCGCACCAGACGGGATGTGGAGGACTATCTTACCCTTCTGGATCAGACCGACGAATATTTTGCCTCGCTTCTGGTCTATGAGCAGGAAAAGGCTGCCGCCGGGCTCTCAATGCCTGCTTCCTCTTTAAAGAGTGTCCGCAAGCAATGTGACACCATTGTCACAAGTGAAGCTCTCGACAGCAACAGCCACTTTTTACAGACTACCTTTGCCGAGCGCTTACAGCCGCTTCTCGAGAATGGCACCATCACCGCGGCGGATGCGCAGAAATACACTGACACGAATGACCGGCTGCTGCGCACGGTTCTGCTCCCCGCCTACGTCGCGCTCGGGGACGGCCTGCTCCTGCTGGAAGACCCTGCTGTCCCGCTGACCGGGCTCGCCGCAAAACCGCAGGGAAAGGAGTATTATGAAGCGCTGCTCCTCTCGGAGACCGGCTCCTACCGCCCTGTGAGCGAGGTGCAGGAGCTGCTCACCGCGCAGTTCACCGCCGAGTATGAAGCCATCCGCAATCTTCTGACCCAGCATCCCGACGCGGCAAAGCGCTACACGCAGGATGAGGAGATTGCCTTCCCGCTCCGCGACGTCAGCCAGATGCTGACCGATCTGCAGGGCCGCATGAAGGGCAGCTTTCCTGCCATCTCCGGGGAAGCCGTGTCCGTGTCTGTCAAGCCCGTGTCTGAGAGCCTTGAAAGCTACAGCGCCCCCGCCTTCTACCTGACCACACCTCTGGACGATACGACCCAGAACGTGATCTATATCAACCAACAGAAAACCCCGAAGGGACTTGAGCTCTACACAACGCTTGCACACGAGGGCTATCCCGGACATCTCTACCAGACCGTCTACAGCAACCGCCGCACACTCGCGGAAGGGGAACGCCCCGCGAAGGAGCTTCTCTGGTACGGCGGCTATCTGGAGGGCTGGGCTCTCTATGTGGAATTTCTCTCCTATGATTATGCTTCGGCACTTTTGCAGGAGAGCAATCTCGGTCAGGACGCGCTGCTCGTACAGCTTGAAAAGCATAACCGCAGCCTGCAGCTTTGCCTGTATTCCCTTCTGGACATTATGATTCATTATGAGGATGCCTCCTACAGCCGCGTGGCAAAGGTTCTTGAGGGCTTCGGCATCAAGGACGGCTCCTCCGCAAAGGCAATCTACACCTACATAGCGCAGGAGCCCTGCAACTACCTGAAGTATTACCTCGGCTACCTCGAGATCCTGACCCTCCAGAACGATGCCCGCACCCTCTGGGGCGACACCTACACGGACTATCGCTTCCACAGCTTCTACCTTGACAACGGCCCCGCCGATTTCCTGTCACTGCGGGAGCAGCTGGAGGCGGATGACAATGCCGGAAGGACTGCGCCGTAATGAGCTTCTAACTTATTTACGAAAAAATGTATTGACATTATTATTGTATGCGTGTATACTTTGTAAAATCAAAGGAAGACAAAGGCGTTTTCCGATCCCGGTGGGGACGGAGAGCGCCTTATTTTTTTACAGATTATTTTGTAGGAAAGGCAGGAGATTCCCATGATCAAACTGGAAAATGTCAACAAATATTTCGGCGACCTGCATGTACTTAAGGATGTCAACCTCGAAGTAAAGGAGGGGGAAAAGCTGGTCATCATCGGACCGTCCGGCTCCGGCAAATCCACCACCGTCCGCTGTATGAATTTTCTTGAGACACCGACCAGCGGTCACATCTACATAGACGGTCAGGAGCTGACCCACAAAAATAAGACAAAGCTGGTACGGGATACGACTTCAATGGTTTTCCAGCAGTTTAATCTCTACCCGCATATGACTGTCCTGAAAAACCTGACGCTGGCTCCCATGAAGCTGCACCACAAGAGCAAAAAGGAAGCGGAAGACCTCGCCTATCATTATCTGGATGTCGTCGGACTTACCGATAAGGCGCATGTCTACCCGACAACACTTTCCGGTGGACAGCAACAGCGTATCGCTATCGCAAGAGCGCTGTGTGCGCAGACGAAGATCATCCTCTTCGATGAGCCGACCTCCGCGCTGGATCCCGAGACCATTCAGGAGGTGCTTGACGTAATGATCAAGCTTGCCAGGGAAAATATCACAATGGTCGTCGTCACTCATGAGATGGGCTTTGCGAAACAGGTCGCCGACCGCATCATCTTCATGGCGGACGGTCAGATTCTTGAGGAAGGAACGCCGGATGAATTCTTTGAAAATCCGAAGAATGAGAGAGTAAAGCAGTTCCTCGGAAAAATCATACGGAAATAGAGTGAACGGGAGAAATCCCTTGCACTAATACAGCACACAAGTGTGCAGAAAAGAGGAGAAAATTATGAAAATGAAAAAGTTATCCGCACTGTTATTTGCTACTGTAATGGCCGCATCTGTGCTGACGGGCTGCGGTTCAGGCGACACCCCGGCATCCGGAACACCCGATTCCGTTTCCACTCCGTCTTCCGGGACCTCCTCAGAGACTTCTTCGGAAAGTGGAACGGAGACTACGCTTTCTCCCGATGTACAGGCAATCGTTGACAGGGGAGTTCTCCGCGTCGGCGTTAAAAATGCCGTTCTAGGCTTTGGCTATCAGGACGAGCTGACCGGCGAATATTCCGGTATGGAAATCGAGCTGGCACAGAAAATCGCGGATTATCTCGGCGTAGACTGCGAATTTACCGCTGTAACCGCCGCGACGAGAACAGAGCTTCTCGATTCCGGCGACATCGACTGCGTTCTCGCAACCTTTACCATCACCGACGAGAGAAAGAAGAGCTGGGACTTCACAACCCCTTATTATACCGACTATGTAACCGTTCTGGTTGAAAATTCGTCCGGCATCACCGATCTCTCCGGTCTGGTAGACAAGAAAGTCGGCGTGTCCTCCGGCTCCACCTCGGCAAAGAGCCTGACCAAGGCAATGATTGAGGGCGGCTTCATCGACGGAACAAACTTTGATCCCGACACCTTTGACGCGGCTACCTGGACGACAGGCATCAGCTTCCAGCAGTACGACGACTATCCCACCATCTCCACCGCATTGAGCGCCGGTGAGGTAGATGCCTTCTGTGTTGATAAGTCCATCCTTGCCGTCTACAACACAGACTCCCGCTCCTACATCAACGATAAGTTCTCCCCTCAGGAGTACGGCATCGCAACCAAGAAGGACTCGGGCTTCAGCAAGCTTTGCGACGAGCTGGTGACAACATGGCTTGCAGACGGAACCATTGATGCCCTGATCAAAGAAAACGGAATCGACTAATTATTATCAAATTCTTTCTTAAAGGAGCTTCCTGTATAATTCAAATATAGGGAATTCCAAGAAAGAAGGTTGAGAAAAAAATACCTCAGTGTAAAA
>CAKRTS010000029.1 GCA_934402315.1 uncultured Acetatifactor sp.
AGCAGTCATCATTTGCGTAAAGACGAAAAGGAATTGAGTATTAAAGAGATATTCAATCTCACCCACAAATTTCAGTTTCATGCAGAGATGATTACATAAAAAAGATACCCAATTTTCATACACAAAATGTTGGGTATCTTTTTTTAATAGTTTAACTTAATGACATTGCACATTTATGGGCATCTTAGGATGGAGATAGGGGGACTCGAACCCCTGACCTACGCGTTGCGAACGCGTCGCTCTCCCAGCTGAGCTATATCCCCTTGGTACAGGAACATTATACTCCTTTTATTTTCACATAGCAATCTTTTTTTACGCAAAGAAGCCGCTGTCCAAGCGGATTTTCTCCACATGGGCAACGGCTCTCTTCAAGCGATTTTCATCTGCTTTTCAATTCATTATTTCTTCCAAGCGTCGTACTGTGACTGGAACTCAGCAAGTACATCCTGATATCCAGCTTCGTCCAGAGCGGACTGGTATGCAGCGATTGTAGAATCTACTTCGCTGGAAGCAACACCGCCGTTCTCAAGAGCGAATCCATACTGCTCAAATACGGTCTGGCATGCAGCGTACTTGTCAGCTACAGGAGTCTTGTCGAAACGGAAACCAGCTGCGCAGGAGGTGTTAGCGCCACCGTTGAAGTCCTTGTACAGGCTTGCCTTGTCAGCAGGCTCTCCAGCCTCAGGAGTAACGATTGTAGCGGAAGCAGACTCCCACATGGAGTGGTTGTACTTGCCGTTCTCTGTCTTAGCGATCTGGCCGTTTGCATCGTAGTTGAAGTCTTCGCCTTCAATACCAAAGGTGTACATATCAGCAAGCTTGCTGTCTGTGTAAAGCAGACCCATGAAGTCGATACAAGCCTTTGCCTGCTCCTCAGTGCTGTTAGCAGTGATGCAGTAGCAGGAACCAAGAGCGGAAGTGGAGTGTGCCCATCTGTCTGTGATAGGAACCATAGCAACTTCCTGATTGTAACGGCTGTTAGCCTCAGCATTTACAGGAATATCTGTCCACCAGGAAATAGCCCAGTCCTGAGTCTGTGTTGTTGTATCGGTTGTGGTCTTGGTAACATCATCCTCGGAAATGTAGCCAGCCTCTGCCCACTTAGCCATCAGGTCGCAGAACTCCTTGTACTCAGGGGTCTGGATCACATCGACAACCTCGTTGGTGTCTCTGTCAACAGCTACCCAGTTGGAAGTAGCGTCAGCAGTGAAGAAGTCAAAGCTGTTGATGTAATATCTGTAGAACATAGCAGTCTTCTGGGTAAGGAAAGGATACTTCAAGCCTTCGCTCTTTGCATCAGCCAGCATGGGCTCGATGTCAGCCAGCTTCTTAACAGTAGAAAGATCCCAGCTATACTTGTCAACCAGTTCCTGACGGAACATCAGATCATAGCCTTCTACGTTGTCCTTGTAAACAGGAATGAAGTAGTTCTTTCCGTTGTACTTGGTAGCTTCCCACTGTCCTGCGTCCATGGAGTTGTAGAGTGTTGTTCCCTTCAACAGATCTGTGATGTCATAAACTGCGTTCTGGGGAACCAGATCGTTTGTGCCGATGGTGCTCTCCCAGGATGCTGTCCAGAGCAGGTTGATCTCCTTGTTTGCCAGAGACGTATTTGCCTTGTCGGTATACTCTCCGGAACCGATGTCGGTCAGGTTGATCTTTACATTGATCTTGTCTGCAATGTAAGCATTGATTGCATCTTCAACCTTCTTAACCTGATTGGAGTCAGGAGTTGCAAGGTTAAAGGTTGCTCTTGTGACATTGATGACAACCTTCCCGTCATCTGTCTTGGGTGTTGAGGAGCTGGCAGTATTGCCGCAACCTGTCAGCATGCCTGCTGCCATAGCCGTTACCAGCAGCGTGGATAATAATTTTTTCTTCATTTGGTATAAACCTCCCTTGTTTTTTATATTCTCATGGGCTGCGCACTATACGCAGACCCGGAATATCATGTTTAACCTTTTACAGAGCCGACCGTCAGTCCCTTTATGAAATACTTCTGGAAGAAGGGGTAAACGATCATGATAGGTCCGATGACAACGATAACGGTTGCCATGGTAGCGGAATACTGGGGAATCGCTCCTCCCATTGCCGCTCTTGCCGACGCAGGCACATTCGAGTTGTTCAGCAGGAACTCGATACTCTTCTGGATATTTACCAAAAGCAGCTGCAACGGCTTCTTGTTGTCTGATTTGATGTACAAAAGTGCGTTCTGCCAGTCATTCCAGAATGCCGTTGCCATCATGAAGCCTACTGCCGCCAGTGAGGGCTTCAGAAGAGGCAGCGTGATCTGGAAGAAGGTGCGGTACTCTCCGGCACCGTCAATCTTTGCCGCTTCCATCAGCTCGGAAGGAATGCTGTTTGCGATGTAGGTCCGCAGGATGATGACATTCATGGTCGTCACGCAGAGCGGAAGAATCAGCAGAAGCAGACTGTCCTTCAAATTGTAGTAATTCGGCGATGTATAAATAATGTAGCAGGACAGCTGTCCGCCGCTGAACAGCATCGGTATCAGCAGGTAAACCGACAGGAACTTGGAAAGCCTGAATTCCTTACGGCTGATCGCATAAGCAAACATGGACATGATCAGCAGTCCGAACAACGTGCCGGCAACCGTGATGAAAATGGTCACTCCATAGGACACAAGCAGCTGCTTTCCATACCGCAGAACCGAATTGATACCGTCCAGAGACCACTTCTCCGGGAAAAAGCTGAAACCATTCTGGGCAATCGCTTTCTCATCCGTGAAGGCAGCGATGAAAACCAGTAAAATCGGCAGTGCGCAGAACAAGGTATAAATCAGAAGGAAAAATCCCAATATGTACTGTCCGATGCCCGTCTTTGTCTTTCTGGAAGGAGCCAGATCTGCATTTTTTATCTTCTTTGTCTTACTCATCATACTCCTCCTCTACTTAGAACAGGGAATCTTCCGGTGAAATCTTTCTCACCAGCCCATTAGCAAACAGCATCATCAGCAAACCAACAACCGACTGGAAGAGTGTCGTCGCAGACACAAATCCGTAGTTCGGATTCTTAAAGATCGCATGCAGTACATACGAGTCGATAACCTGTGTCGTCGAGTACAGCGTTCCGCTGTCTCTCGTAACCTGATAGAACAGACCTGTGTCAGATCTCATGATGTTACCAACCGACAGAAGGAGCATTACCGTAATCATCGGCACAAGCGCCGGCAGTGTGATATGCTTGATCTGCTGCCACTTATTTGCGCCATCAATCTCCGCTGCCTCGTACAGCTCTGTATCAATACCGGACAAAACCGACATATAAAGCACCGAGCCGTAGCCCACGCTGTTCCACATCTTTACAACGGTCAGAATGATCGGCCAGAGCGAAGCCGTGGTGTAAAATTTCACATGCATTCCCAGTGCATTGTTCAGGATACCTGTGTCGGTACTGATGAACGCATATACAATGAACTGTACCGCCGCGTAGGAGATGAAGATCGGGATAATCATTACCGTCTGCATCACCTTTGCACACTTCTTGAATACGAACTGGTCAATCGCAATCGCCAGAACTACATTCAGGAAGGTTCCCACTCCGGTGAATATCACGTAGTACAGCAGCGTGTTCTTCGTCATATTCCAGAAGATGTCCTTGGAAGCAAGCAGGAACTTGAAGTTCTCGATGCCGTTCCACGGGCTTGCCCAGATACCTTTGCTGTAGTCAAAGGATTTGAATGCCATCACCAGACCGCTCATCGGTATGTACGAGAAGAACAGTAATACCAGAAATACCGGCAGTGCCATCACTACATGAGCCCTGTGTTTCCATGTGTTTCTAAAAAATTCTTTCATATTCCCTCTCATTCTGCCGCTCAAGGCGACTATGTAATCAGAAGTAATTCTGTCAGCGTCCGACTTGCTCCGTCCGGGGAATCGTTGCCACCGACCTGCCCTCGAGAACCGTTCCGGGAATGACTATCTGTTCAACTACTGTGGTCTTCGGTCGTTCAATCAGACTGATCAGCTGTCTTGCCGCCACACATCCGATCTGCTCCGCATCCTGTTTCAGAGTCGTCAGCTGCGGCTCCAGATACCGGGCTGCCGCTATGCCATCATATCCCGCCACCGAAATATCCTCCGGGATTCGCAATCCCCTTGCCCTGATTGCATTGATTCCGCCGAATGCAGCGAAATCATCAGGATATATGATACAGGTCGGCGGTTCCGGCAGATCCAGAAGTTCATTCGTCACTGTGTAGGTTTTCACCGTGTCACGGTACGCCGCCTCCCGGATATATTCATCCGGTACATTAAATCCCAGCGCCTCCGCCGTCCGGTAAAAGCTGGACACGCGGTTCTTTGTAACCGCCGAATCATCGCCGTGGATATAAGCTATCCTTCTGTGTCCCTTATGGTAAATGAATTCCACAAGATCCCTGATTCCGGCAACGTTATCGGATATTACCGCGATCCGGTCGTTGAAGATATGGTCGATCGTCACAACGGGAATATCGCTCTGAACCAGTTCAATAACCTCAGGATCACTAAAATCAATACAGGCAAGCACCACACCGTCAAAACCTCTGTAACGGCTGTGCTCCAGATATGTCATCCGGTCCTCTCTGTCTTTATAGCAGTTTATAAAGGTAATGTCGTAACCGCCCTTTTCCGCCGTCCGCTTGAAGCTGTCAAGCACTCCGGCAAAGTGGTCATGCGTCAGTCCGCTTGTGGCCTCGTCTATAAAGAGCACCCCGATGCCGCGGGTTCTGTTTGTCTTCAGGGCTCTCGCTGAGAGGTTTGGGGAATAGCCCATTTCCTTTGCGACCTTCTTAATGTGTGCTCTTGTTTCTTCTCCGATGTCGGTGTGATTATTCAGCGCTTTGCTAACCGTAGCCACCGACACGCCGCACACCTTTGAAATGTCTTTCAGCGATGCCATACCTTTATCTCCGTTGTTCACTTAATCGTTTTCGTATCTTCACTATACAACACCTTTTATACTTTTGCAAGCAAATTTTAATTTTTTTTGTGTGTTTTGCTCGTGGCGCCCGTTGCGTAACGTGGCAATTTGTATAGCATTTCTTATATACATGCCTTTTCCTTCTATTTTTAGCGTTCTTCGTGTGTGTATCCATTCATATCGTTTTCGCCGTCCCGATGCATTGTCTTCACACGGTACACAACTCTGCAAATACTTTTTCTTTGCGCTATTTTCCATATTTCTATTGCATTCTCCACCCACTTTATATATAATCTGGAATATAGCGTGGGTTTCTTAATCGTTTTCGGTTTTTTGTAACCTCGTCACTGTATAAAAATTAACTACAAGGAGAAAGCTATGAAATTTGGGTTTTTTGATGATGCAAATCAGGAATATGTAATCACTACCCCGAAGACTCCCCTCCCCTGGATCAACTATCTGGGCTGCAACGAGTTCTTCAGTCTTATTTCCAACACCTGCGGCGGCTATACCTTCTATAAGGATGCCAAGCTGCTGCGCCTGACCCGTTACCGTTACAACAACGTGCCGACCGACTGCAACGGCAAGTATTTTTACATAAAGGATGGGGACACGATCTGGAATCCCGGCTGGCAGCCGACCCAGACCGAGCTTGACAGCTACGAATGCCGCCACGGTATCGGCTACAGCCGCTTCACCTCTACAAAGAACGGCTTGAAGGCATCCCTGCTCTCCTTTGTTCCGATGAACGACAACTGCGAGCTGCAGAAGCTGACGCTGACGAACGAGTCCTCCGCTTCCAGGAGCTTTTCCGTATTTTCTTATGTAGAATGGTGTCTCTGGAATGCTGACGACGATATGAAGAACTTCCAGAGAAACTTCAGCACCGGCGAGGTTGAAGTCGTAGACTCCACGATTTTCCACAAGACCGAGTACAGAGAGCGCAGAAATCATTACGCTATCTATTCTGTAAACGCACCTGTTGCCGGATTTGACACGATCCGCGATGAGTTCCTCGGTGCATACAGAGGCGCTGACAGGCCTCAGGCAGTCGAGAACGGCGCCTGCACGAACTCCATGGCAAGCGGATGGGCACCGATCGCTTCCCATCAGCTGGATGTAACGCTTGCACCCGGCGAGAGCAAGACCTACATCTTCGTCCTCGGCTATATCGAAAATGCAGAGGATGACAAGTGGGAATCCTACGGCGTAATCAACAAGACAAAGGCTTGGGAAATGCTGAAAAAGTACAATACCGAGGAAGGTGTTGACAAGGCATTCGCAGAGCTGCAGACTTACTGGAAGCAGCTGCTCTCCAAGTACACGGTTTCCTCCGGCGACGAGAAGGTAAACCGCATGGTAAATACCTGGAACCAGTATCAGTGTATGGTGACATTTAACATGTCCCGTTCCGCTTCCTACTACGAGTCCGGTATCGGGCGCGGCATGGGCTTCCGCGATTCCTGTCAGGATCTGCTCGGCTTCGTGCATCTGATTCCCGACCGTGCAAGAGAGCGTATCATCGACATTGCATCGACGCAGTTCCAGGACGGCAGCGCATATCATCAGTACCAGCCTCTGACCAAGAAGGGAAATTCCGACATCGGCAGCGGCTTCAACGATGACCCGCTCTGGCTGATCGCCGGAACCTCCGCTTATGTCCGTGAGACAGGCGATACCTCCATCCTGACAGAGATGGTTCCCTTCGACAACGATATGAGTGTGGCTGCTCCTCTCATGGATCACCTAAAGCGCTCCTTCAACTATACCGTGACACACAAGGGGCCTCACAACCTGCCCCTGATCGGACGTGCAGACTGGAACGACTGCCTGAACTTAAACTGCTTCTCCGCTCATCCCGGAGAGTCCTTCCAGACCTTCGGTCCCAGCGAAGGTCCCGTAGCAGAATCCGTCTTCATTGCCGGAATGTTTGTCAAGTACGGCGAAGAGTACGCACAGCTCTGTGAGCTGTTAGGCGACAAGGACGAGGCGGCAAGAGCACGGAACGAGGTTTCCGCTATGTATGATGCCATCCTCGCAAACGGCTGGGACGGCGAGTGGTTCCTCCGCGCATACGATGCATACAGCCACAAGGTTGGCTCCAAGGAATGCCGCGAGGGTCAGATTTACATTGAGCCGCAGGGCTTCTGCGTACTGGCAGGCGTCGGCATCAAGGAAGGTCTCGCAGAGCGCGCCCTGAATTCCGTGAAGGAGCGTCTGGACACCAAATACGGTGTCATGATTCTCCAGCCCGCTTACACCGAGTATCACCTCGAGCTTGGCGAAGTTTCCTCCTATCCGCCCGGATATAAGGAAAATGCCGGAATCTTCTGCCACAACAACCCCTGGGTATCCATTGCTGAAACTGTGATCGGCAGAGGTGACAGAGCTTTTGATATTTATAAGAAGACCTGTCCCGCTTACATCGAGGACATCAGCGAGATCCACCGCACCGAGCCTTATGTATATTCCCAGATGGTAGCCGGACGCGACGCAAAGTTCCACGGCGAGGCAAAGAACAGCTGGCTGACCGGTACGGCTGCATGGACATTTGTAAACATCTCCCAGTACATTCTGGGTGTATATCCTACGCATACCGGACTGTCCGTTGATCCCTGCGTACCCAGCGGCTTCGGCGATTTCACGCTTACCAGACAGTTCCGCGAGGGCACTTACCACATCGAGGTAAAGAACCCGGACAATGTCCAGAAGGGTATCGCTTCCATGACAGTAAACGGAACGGCTGTAGACGGCCACATCATCCCCTATGTAAAGGGTCAGACCGAGTACAATGTTGTCATTACAATGGGCTAAAATCTGATAAGACATGCACCGCAAGGTGTGCAAAAAGTAGCGCCCCCGTCCAGCAAACTAAGGCGCTACTTTTTGTAGAATCACATTTTGCCAGCGGCTAGGTGTACACTAGTCATTGGCTCTCTTGTTAAAATGATTATAACGTCACTCCGGCACAATGTCAAGTTTTCCGTTACTTGCCTCATCCTCAATACCTTCTCCAAAATTATCAGCATGAACTTTTTGTTTTCGGATAAACTACAAATAGGAGGTATCTGCCATGAAGATTTTGTTTTATGACACCAAAAGCTATGACAAGGACTCTTTTCAGGAGACTCTGAAAGACTTTCCCGATATTGAGATCGAATACACGAAATCCGATCTCGACCCCAGAACGGCGGCACTCGCAGAAGGTTTCAACGCGGTATGCGGCTTTGTAAGCTCGGATGTCGGCGCACAGACGCTCTCGATCCTGCACCATAAGGGAATCGGACTGGTTCTGATGCGATGCGCGGGCTTTAACAATGTCGATCTGGATTCCGCCAGACAGTACGGCATCCGCATCATGCGCGTTCCCGGTTACTCGCCGGAGGCGGTGGCGGAGCATGCGATGGCATTGGCTCTCGCGTCAAACCGCAGACTGTACAAGGCATACAACAAGATCCGGGAAAATGATTTCAGCCTGGGCGGGCTTATGGGCTTTAACTTTTACCAGAAAACCGCCGGTATCATCGGCACAGGAAAGATCGGCGCCGCAATGTGCCGCATCTGCCAGGGCTTCGGCATGAAGGTCATCGCCTATGATGTGTACGAAAATCCATCCATCAAGGATTTTGTGGAATATGTGACTCTGGATGAGCTGCTGTCCCGCAGTGACGTCATCTCGCTCCACTGCCCTCTCATGGATTCCACCTACCACATGATCAATATTGATACTATCCGCAAGATGAAGGACGGTGTCATTCTTGTCAACACCTCACGCGGAGCACTTGTCAAAACAGCCGATTTAATTGAAGGGATCCGAATGCACAAATTTGCGGGTGTCGGACTTGATGTCTATGAGGAGGAGACAAACAATGTCTTCGAGGATCGCTCCGACGAGATTCTGGAGCATTCCACAACGGCAAGGCTGCTCTCCTTTCCAAACGTCATGATCACATCCCATCAGGGCTTCTTTACAAAAGAGGCTCTCCGCGCGATCGCCGAGACGACGCTGCAGAATGCCTCCGATTATGAATCCGGCAAGGAAAGCCCGAATGATGTGAAATAGAGCTTATCAGTCGTTCTTCTCCGTGCTGACAATATTGTTGAGCCATACACCTTTCTTTACGAGGATGAAGCCTATCACACACTTGATCAGGTCAAGCAGCTGACAGAACAGATACAGCGGCACAATGGGCATTCCGGTGAACCGGCTAAGGCAGAACGCAACCGGTGTCGTCACCACCCAAAGGAACACACTGTCAAACAAAAAGGTTATAATCGTCTTCCCTCCGGTTCGCAGCGTGAAGTAGCTTGCATGCATAAATGCCCAGATCGGCATACAGCACGCGGCGACACGCAGCAGATCTGCCGCGAGAATCCTTACCTCGTGAGAGGTGTTGTATATCATCGGGAACAGCGGCGATAACACGAATAAAATGGCCCCCAGCACAAAGCAGGACATTACAGAGAACGCGATCAGCTTTGTATCCGTGTCCTTCGCCTCCTCCATCTTGCCGGCTCCCAGAAGCTGTCCGACAATAATCGCTATGGCATTTCCCATCGACATGAACACAACGTTGAACAGGTTCGAGATGGTGGAGGAGATATTCAGCGCCGCAACAGCGTCAAGACCGCGCATCGAATAGCACTGGTTCAGGATGGCAATTCCTGCTGCCCACAGAATCTCATTAACCATAAGCGGCGTACCCTTGCGCACAATATTCCCCGCCAGACCCGCAGGAATGCTGAATTCCCGGTATGCCCCGCGGATAAAGGGCATTCTCTCCGCATGGGTATGTGTCCAGAAAATGACGATGAACGCCTGCACATAACGTGAGATCACGGTCGCCACGGCAGCACCGACAACTCCGAGCGCCGGCGCACCGAGTTTTCCGTAGATCAGGATATAGTTCAGCGCCAGATTGACGCACACTGCCGTCACCCCCGCTGTCATGGGAAGCTTCGTTTCGCCGCACTCCCTCAGAGTGCTGGCATAAATCTCCTCCACCGTAAACGGAATCAGTCCCGTCAGCATGACAAGCAGATAATCTCTTCCATATCTCAGTGTAGCCTCCAATGCCTCCTCATTCCCCTCGCCGTGCAGATAGAGCCCGATCAGCTTCTCTCCGCCGAAGAACAGAACGATGATTCCCAGAACCGCAAGGGCAATACAGATGTACAGCTTAAAGCGGAACGTCCGCTGTACTCCCTTGTGATCCTTGCAGCCGTAAAACTGTGCACCAAAGATCCCGGCACCGGATATTGCCCCGAAAATTGCCAGATTATATACCAGCAAAAGCTGGTTCACAATCGCAATGCCGGACATCTGCTCCGTTCCGACACGCCCCACCATGATATTGTCCAGAAGACTCACAAAGTTCGTGATGCCGTTCTGAATCATGATCGGCACAACCACCCCAAGAACCATCGCATAGAATGCACGGCTCCCGATTAATTTCTTTTTGATATTCATTTCAACACATCCCCGTGTCCTGCGACACATCCCTTACCTTAGTTTTCTCCTCCCTGTCTTCCACACAGCTTCAGAGACGGATGCTTTTCATCCTACTCCACGGATCGCAGCTTTGTCAACATATTTTCCTACAATTTCCGCCATTTCTTTCATTGTCTCTGCGGGAAAAGCGCGAAAGCCTGCACACATCACGTTTTCGCTCTCCTCAAAGCCCTGTAAATAGTAAGCTCTGCTGCCCTCCAGAAGACGTCCGATGCTCTCAAACTCCTCCACCGTATGTATGCCGTCCACAACAGTTGTCCGAAATTCATACGGCACGCTGCCGCTCTTCAGGATAGCAATGCTCTCCTCAATCCGTGAGACATCCATTCCCGCACAGCCGCAAGCCCGCGGGTAATTCTTCACCGATGCCTTGACATCCATCGCCACATAGTCCACCAGCTTCGTCTCAATAAGCTCCTGAAGCACACGGGGTCTGTAACCGTTCGTATCGAGCTTCACGAGATACCCCAGCTCCTTGAGCTTACCGATAAATCCGGCGAGGTCAGGCTGCAGGGTCGGCTCACCGCCGGTGATGCAGACACCCTCCAGCATTCCCCGCCGCTTCCGCAGATGCGCCAGAACCTCTTCCTCCGGTATGGCGGACTGCCCTTCCGGGTCGAGCACAAGCCCTGCGTTATGGCAGAAAGGACACCGAAAGTTACAGCCACCGGTAAAAACGGTGGCTGCTACATGTCCTGGAAAATCTAATAATGTTGTCTTCTGAAAACCGCAAATCCTCATTGATTACTCCGTCTTCTTTCCGGCTTTTTTAACGGGCGCATCATCCTTTTTGACATTTCGGGGCGCTCTGCCGTAGGTGATCGTCATTTCCTTGATCTGTGCGGCAAGCTCCTTTGTGAATGCGCCGTCCTTCATGCGCCACTTCCAGTTATCTCCCAGCGTAGACGGTGTGTTGATCCTCGCCTCTGAGCCAAGCCCAAGGTAATCCTGCATCGGGATGACCGCCAGATCGGACACGCTGGAAAGCGCTGCCCTGATGAACTCCCATTTGATCTCCTCGGGTGTCTTCCCCGCCAGATTCAGATAGCGGTCGCAGAATTCCTTATCCTGCTTCGGAAGCTTTTCATACCAGCCCATTGTCGTGTCGTTGTCGTGGGTTCCGGTGTAAACGACGCTGTTATGGATATAATTATGGGGCAGGTAATCGCTCTCTTCCCTGGAATCAAACGCAAACTGCAGCACCTTCATGCCGGGATAACCGGTGCGTTTTACTAATTCTAACACAGACGGGGTCAAAAAGCCAAGGTCTTCTGCAATGACTGCCCTCTCGCCGAGCTTCTTCTTCATCGTCTCGAAAAGTGCATATCCGGGGCCCGGCTCCCATGTGCCGATCTCTGCCGTCTTCATGCCGGCCGGTATGGAATAATAAGCGTCAAACGCACGGAAATGGTCAATTCTGACTACATCATACATCTTAAAGCAGGCTTCCAGACGCTTCATCCACCACTCAAAGCCGGTCTTCTCATGATACTCCCAGTCGTAAAGCGGATTTCCCCAAAGCTGCCCCGTCGCGGCAAACGCATCAGGCGGGCAGCCCGCCACCGCAGTCGGATTACAATCCTCGTCAAACTGGAACAGCTCGGGATTTGCCCATGCATCGGAGCTGTCGAACGCCACATAAATCGGAATATCGCCGATGAGCTGTACCTTCTTATCATTCGCATAGCCCTTCAGCTTTTCCCACTGGATGCGGAACAGGTACTGCTGGAACTGATAGAACTCGATCTCCTCCGCAAACTGCTTACGGTACTTTGCAAGCGCCTCGGGCTTGCGGGTCTTAATATCTTCATCCCATTCCACCCAGCAGACATTGTCAAAGGATACCTTGACTGCCATATACAGGGCATAGTCATCCAGCCAGTAGGCATTGTCCTTGACGAACACGCGGAATGCCGGATCTTCCGAAATTTTGCTGTTCTTCCAAGCCTCGCGCAGAAGCTTGAAACGGCTCTCATAGATCTTCGCATAATCTACATACTCCGCATTGTCACCGAAGTCATAACTGTCGCACTGCTTCTTTGTCAGATAGCCGCGCTTTACCAGATCATCGGGATCAATGAAATAGGGATTTCCCGCAAAGGTCGAAAAGGACTGGTAGGGAGAGTCTCCGTAGCTGGTCGGCCCCAAAGGGAGAATCTGCCAGTAACGCTGTCCCGCCTCCGCCAATCTGTCAACAAAATCGTATGCCGCCTTTGAAAAACAACCGATTCCATATTCTGACGGCAAACTGGAAACCGGCAATAAAATACCGCTCGCTCTCATGTCCCTCTCTCCTTCTATTTTACTTACGTTGATTTTTTTTATTCAAAAATACTGCCAGACCGCACAAGGCTGCTGCCGCAACACATCCGATCACGATCCAGATTCCCCGTCCGGTACTCTGCTCCGGCTCCGCAGGCTCTGCCGCGGAAACAGGTTCCGCAGAGACCTCGGTTTCTGTCGTTTCCGTCTCCTTCTGTGGTGCCTCGCCCTCACGAATCAGCACCATGGCTGTAATCGGCTCAACCTGCGCCTCGCCGACAAAGCTTCCGAGTACGGTCGTACCAGCCGCACTGCCATTGATGTAGACATTCCAGCTGCCCTCGGGAAGTGCAACCGTCGCAGCCTCCTTATTGGCGTTAAAGATCACGAACATTTCGTCCGCGGTCTCTCCCTCCACGCCTCCGGTCAGATCAAAGGCAAGCACATTCTCCGGCACATTTTCCACACGGCTCACATGCTCCTCCACCAGCTTCGCATCGTCAAGGCGCAGAACGCTGTGTGCCTTGCGGAAGGCAATCAGCCCCTTGTAATATTCGACTACCTGCCGGTATTCCGCCTGTTCCAGATTGCTCCACTTGAGACTGTTGACCCTGTCATTCGCATTGTAGCTGTTATTGTTAAAGGTTCCGTCCCCGTTCACCTTCGACCGCAGCATTTCCTCTCCCGCCTGCAGGAACGGCACGCCCTGCGACGTCATGTAGACTGCTGCCGCGAGGTTGTTCATCTTAATCAGATCCTCCTGCGAGGTATTGCGGCAGGAGCGTTTCAGTCTGTCAAACATTGTCAGATTGTCATGGCAGGATGCATAGTTGACTGTCTGCGCAGGGCTTATGCACCATGAGGAGCTTCCCACAAATGCCTTTGCAATCTCTTCTGCCATTCCCTCTGCGCCGGAGATATATCCCTTCTCCGTCTCATTGAACACGCTGCCCTTAAGGCCGTCGCGGATATTGTCATTAAAATAGGCAAATCCCGGTGTAAGCGCCGAATTGGTCTGTGTCGCCAGCTCAACGCCCGGCTTTGTCACCTCCGTCGCCATCGTCCAGCCTTCCCCGTAAAAGATAACATCGGGATGCGTCTTATGAACCTCGTCCATGACCTCATTGATCGTGTCTACATCCAGCAGACCGACAAGGTCAAAGCGGAAGCCGTCGATATGGTATTCATCCGCCCAGTAGCTGACGGAATCCACAATGTATTTCCTTACCATGCTGCGCTCGCTCGCCGTATCATTTCCACAGCCGGAGCCGCTGGAATAGCTTCCGTCCTCGTTAATTCTGGAAAAATATCCGGGCACAAGCCTGTTGATGCAGAATTCCTCGGCGCTGTGTACATGGTTATAAACGACATCCATCACGACGCTGATGCCTGCCTCATGTAATGCCTGCACCATCTGCTTTGCCTCTCTGACACGCACCTCGCCGTTATAGGGATCTGTGGAATAGGAGCCCTCCGGCACATTGTAGTTCACCGGATCATAGCCCCAGTTAAATTTCGGGTTGGTCTCATCCACTGAGCCGAAGTCGTACATCGGCAGGATGTGCAGATGCGTAATGCCAAGCTCCTTCAGATAATCGACACCCGTCGTCACACCCCCGGCTGTCTTTGTTCCCTTTTCCGTGAATTCCAGGTACTTCCCGGCATTCTCCATACCGGAGCTTTCGTCCATCGCGAAATCCCTGATATGCAGCTCATAGATTACGGCATCCGTAATCCGCTCCCCGGCATGGGGATCACTGTCATTCTCCCAGCCCTCCGGGTCAGTGCTGTCGAGGTCAATGACCATGGCGCGGACGCCATTCACTCCGGTCGTTCTCGCGTAGGGATCGCACGCCTCCGCGCTCTCGCCGTCTCTCACCGTCTCATAGGTATAATAGGTACCGTTCAGATCGCCTTCCGCCTCCAGGAGCCATGTTCCGTTCACATCAGCGGTCATGGCGAGCCGCTCCGTCCGGTCATCCGCCGAAGCATCACCGCTCTCATACAGATTCACATAAACCTCATCGGCAAGCGGCGCCCACACCTTGAAAACGGTCTTCTCCGGCGTCCATACAGCGCCGAGGTCATCGCCCGCGTAGGTATATGCCTCCTCAAATTCCTTTGTGGAATAGACATTCGGCATTCTTACCTCATACTCCATGCCGTCAAAGCTGATCCCGTAATCCTGATAAATATCCAGCGCGGTCTCCGGTGTCAGGATATAAACGTTATCCTCACCGGCCTTTACCTCGCTGATTGCGATCTCTCCGTCCCTGCCGAACACTTTGTATGCCTTTTCGGGCTCTTCAATCGGGGCTGTCATCTCCACACGGATTGTCGCATTTTCATTGTCATAGGACGCTTTTTTCAGCTTGATTCCAATGACAACATCATCCCCGTACTCCTTGGTATAGCCCTCCACACCGGACTCGACATAGACGTTCACCGTTCCCGAAATCACCTCAGAGATGTCAATGAACTGATCCATATCCACATCCTTTGTCCAGTCCTCCGTGCGGACAATAAACCCTACGCTCGTCACTCCGGGGGAAACCTCCATGGTTGCCACCTGCTCGCCATCCGTCTCCTCGAAGTAGTAATCCGCGCCACCGCAGCCGGCTTCCCAGAACCATACCCTCCAGGGAGCATAGTCTCCGTCCGTCCTGTTATAATGCAGCTTTATGACAGCGCCCCCCTCTGCCCGAACCGTCACCGGCTTACCGAGAAAGCTGCATACCGCCGTAAACACCAGCAACACCGCCAGTCCGAAGCTCACACACCTTTTTCCTACTCTCTTCCTCATATCCTTCTATATTCCTTTATATTATTTTTGGCGATAGCCAAACTCCTAAATTTCAAGCAACAGTTGTGCAGGATGCACATGACCGCAAGCAGCGCACTCTGGAGCCGCCGGTGCTTAGTCTCCGTACTGTGGAGACTTATGCACCGCTGCGTGCGGAAGGTAGCGCAAGCGTGCCTGCGGTGGTCTGTGCATCCTGTGCAACGTCACGATTACTTAATCTTAAACATTCAACTTCCAAATATCCCTGTTATACTCCGCAATGGTTCTGTCGGATGAGAAGAATCCCGCCTTTGCAATGTTCACCAGCATTTTCTTCTTCCAGCTGTCCCTGTCCTCATAATCCGCGAACGCCTTATCCTTCGCGCTGATATACTCCTCGAGGTCAAGCAGCGTCATGAACCAGTCCTTGTTCAGAAGCTCCTTGTAGAGACGCTCCAGATTCTCCTTGTGTCCTACCTTGAGCGCCTTGTCACTGATGATGAAGTCAACTGCCTCCTTGATAACAGGGCTCTTCTCATAATAATCCTTAGACACGTAATCCGCCTTTGCATAGTGCGCGATAACGGTATCGCTGTCCTTACCGAAGATATAGATGTTCTCATCTCCGACAAGCTCATGGATCTCCACGTTTGCGCCGTCGCTGGTGCCGAGTGTCACTGCCCCGTTCAGCATGAACTTCATGTTTCCTGTACCGGATGCCTCCTTGGACGCAAGGGAAATCTGCTCGGAGATGTCACATGCCGGGATCAGCTTCTCTGCATAGCTTACATTATAGTTCTCGACCATGACGAGTTTCATGTAAGGACTGACCTCAGGATCATTGTTAATGATCTCAGACATCACAAGCAGTAAGTGAATGATATCCTGTGCGATCACATAAGCGGGAGCCGCCTTCGCACCGAAGATAAAGCTCATCGGTCTGACAGGCTTCTTTCCTGCCTTGATCTCAAGGTACTTATGAATAATGTACAGCGCATTCATCTGCTGTCTCTTGTACTCGTGCAGTCTCTTTACCTGAATGTCAAAGATGGAATCCGTATCCAGTGCAACGCCTTCCTTCTCCTTGATATAGGCAGCCAGCTCTTCCTTTTTCTGATGCTTGATGCTCTCGATGGCATCCAGAACCGCCGCATCGTCCTTCTTCGCCAGCAGCTTCTCCAGCTCGTTCGCATCCTTCTTATAGCCGTCACCGATCGTCTCCGTGAGCAGACCCGCAAGCTCTCTGTTACAGGACAGCAGCCAGCGGCGGAAGGTAATGCCGTTCGTCTTATTGTTGAACTTCTCAGGGTAAAGCTTGTAAAAATGGTTCAGCTCACTCTGCTTCAGAATCTCGGTATGGATCGCAGCAACACCGTTTACGCTGTAGCCGTAATGAATGTCAATGTGTGCCATATGCACGCGCTTATTCTCATCAATGATCTGCACCTTAGGATCGGTGTACTTCTTCGCAACTCTCGCGCTCAGCTCCTTGATGATGGGAACCAGCTGGGGCACAACCTTCTCGATATAAGCCAGCGGCCACTTCTCAAGCGCCTCCGCGAGAATGGTGTGATTCGTGTATGCGCAGGTCCTGCTCACCACATTCACGGCATCCTCGATCGTGAAGCCTTCCTCCCATGTCAGGATACGGATCAACTCGGGAATTACCATCGTGGGGTGGGTATCATTGATCTGGATCGCCGCATACTCATCCATGTGATACAGGTCGCAGCCTCTCTCCTTCAGCTCGCGGATAATGAGCTGTGCGCCGTTGCTGACCATAAAATATTCCTGATAGATACGGAGCAGGTTGCCCGCCTCATCGGAATCATCCGGGTAAAGGAACAGCGTCAGGTTCTTGTCGATCGCCGTCTTGTCAAAGTCAATTCCTTCCTTCACAAGACTTTCATCTACAGACTGAACATCAAAAAGGTGCAGCTTGTTGCAGCCGTTTTCATATCCGATCACATCAATGTCATAAAGAACGGAGGTCACCTTTCTGTCACCGAATGCCACCTCAAAGCGCACGCCGGTATCGGTCAGCCATGAATTTTCTTCGATCCAGTCATTCTTCTCCGCTCTCTGCAGTCTCTCGCGGAATACCTGCTTGAAGAGTCCGTAATGATAGTTCAGTCCAATGCCGTCGCCGGGCAGACCGAGTGTCGCAATGGAGTCAAGGAAGCATGCCGCAAGACGTCCGAGACCGCCGTTTCCGAGAGACGGTTCCGGCTCAACCTCCTCGATTGCCGTCAGGCTCTTTCCGTTCTTCGCAAGCACCTTGCTCAGCTCATCATAGATTCCCAGATTAATCAGATTGTTTGACAGAAGCTTTCCGATCAGGAACTCCATGGAAATATAGTAAACCTTCTTTTTCCCGCTGATTACAGGCTTTGCTTCCATCTGCGCCTTTGTCAGCTGGAGCACGCTGTTGTAAAGCTGCGCATCCGTACATGCCGCGATCGTCTTTCCGTACATCTTCCCCGTCAATTCATTCAACTGCTGTTCCAAATTCATAATTTTCCTCATTTCTGCACACCTTTCTCACATTTGTTTTATGTCAGATGTGCCCGGACATAAAACCCTGTCATTTTCCTGTCTTTTAAACCTTATAGTTCCCGACTAAAGCCAGAATATCACAGGAAAACGTTTTCCGCAAGACATAAATGATTTTTTGTGAAAAATGAATTAACAAATAATGTCCTTATAGTACATTTTCACAACACTGTAGGGCATCACTACCTGCTGTCCTTCCTGTCCGTCCATCAGCCTTTTGACCTCCTCCACCGCCCTGCTGGAGATGTGATAGAAGTCCTGTCTCACCGTATTCATCTGCTTTCCGACATATCCCATCAGTGTAATGCCGTCGAAGCCGCACACCGGGCGGAAAATGTCCATGTCGATCAGCGCATTCATCGCCCCGATCGCCATCAGATCAGAAGCACAGACGATGCAGTCCTTATTTTTCGCATATTTAAGCGCTATGTTTCTCGCCGCCAGCTCGCTGAACTCTCCCTGCCGTACCAGCATGGAAACGCCAAGATCATCCACCAGCCGCTTCATCCCCTTGAGACGCTGCTCCGTGACATATCCGTCCTTCTTTCCGGCAATGTAAAGGATCTTCTCACAGCCATCGTCGAGCACGGTCTTCCTGGCGACATCATACTGCGCCTGTTCATGGTCGATGCTGACCGAGGTCGTCCTCGAATTGACAATCGGCGCGTCCACGACAACACAGGCAAAATTTCTGTCTGCGATCAGCTTCTGCAGAATCTTATCTTCCTTGGAAAGCCCGTAGATAATAACTCCCGCGATGCTCTGGGAAAGGAAATACCGGGTGATCTCCTCCGCGTTCATGCCCGCGATCATGGAAGTAAATACCGTGATTACTTCGACGTTCAGCTCCTTCGCCTTGTCAAGCGCACCGAGCAGATATTGCATGAAGACCTGATCGATTGCCTGTGTCTGGCGCTTGGGATCCAGCACCAGCGCAATCCTGCCGAACTGCTTGGAGGACAACGCCGCAGCGATTGTGTTCGGGATATAGTTCAATTCCCGGATTGCATCGTTGACCTTCTGTTTTGTCTCTTCGCTGACGTTCGGATAACCGTTCAATACCTTCGAGACGGTGGAAATAGCCACCCCGGCATGCTTTGCAACTTCCTTTATCGATACCATATGCTCCTGTTCCTTTCCTGATTCGGTTCTTTAGCGGCGGAATACGTTTTCTTTTGTCATCTAAAAAGCGCCGCCCACGGCGGCTTACTATTTGACGCAGAACCTCTTTCCCTCTATACTATAGTTAAGTTGCAGAAATGTCAATTTGTAATGTTTGGAGAGGTTGCGGCTGGGTATGGAAAATCTTTCCTCGCCACATACCCTCCGTACGCAGGCTCGTTGGGTATAGGCAGCACTTTCCTCGCCACATACCCTCCGCGCGCAGGTTCGTTGGGTATAGGCAGCGCTTTCCTCGCCACATACCCTCCGCACGCAGGCTCGTTGGGTATAGCAGCACTTTCCTCGCCACATACCCTCCGCACGCAGGCTCGTTGGGTATAGGCAGCACTTTCCTCGCCACATACCCTCCGCGC
>CAKRTS010000030.1 GCA_934402315.1 uncultured Acetatifactor sp.
AAAGCCAGCTGATTAGGTGGTTTATTTGCTATGCCCTTTATTTCTTGGTTGTTTTCTACTTATTTGTTTCAAACTTGTTTTCTCCTTTTCTTTTTCTTGAATCGTTAATAGTATCGCTAAATCGTTCCAAATGCCGGAATCATAATCATTACCATTACAATCGCCAGCATGGCGACCATCGGAATCAGAAGCTTTGTTCCCGATTCCTCTCCCAGCTTTCTCGCATGGCGCACACTTTCCTCGCAGCTCTTTTCAGCCTCCTCCCTGAGCCGCTCCAGCAGTGTCCTGTTTCCACGTTTCAGGTTCTGTCCGAGGAGAGCGCTCAGCTTTATATATTCTCTCAGCCCAATCCTCCTTCCAAACCGCTCGTATGCCGCGCCCTCCGCAATGCCGGACTGTAATTCCCTGCAGGTATACAGCACTTCCCTGCCCATGACGTCCCCATCTCTCTGCCGGTTGGTCTTCCTCTCATAATCGCCTCCAATCCTTTGAAAAGCCCCCCGGATCGTCATACCTGCACCGATATACAATGCCAGTTTATGGACCAGCTCCGGGTACTGCCTTCTCATCTCCCGCTGCCGCAGCTCAACCTCCCTGTGCATGTCTCTGTCAAAGGAATAATAGACCAGCAGGCAGACAACCGGAGTAAATGCCCAGATCAACAGGCAATATCTTCTTTCCTTCAGTCTCCAGACAAGCGGCTTGTCGTTCCATTCCCCCGGCAGAACCCATGCCTCCTCGTCGCGGCTGTCTCGCTCAGAATTCAGCAGATACTCGCTGATTTCACGATATTCCTGTTCCTCGGGAGAATAGCTCCTCGGGACGACCGTAACGGAAAAGCTCTCTGTCCTACTGTACTGTTGACAGTTCAACGTGACTTTCAGCGTCACCCTCTCCGGGGTCTCAACCTCACAGACACTGCCGTTTTGATCCACAATCTCTTCCCTGTCACTCTCCCACTCCACCTCGAACGGATAGCCCTCATATACCTCCGCCAGTTCAAGCTCATCCGTCACATGCCCTGTATCACTGTTGCCGTTCAGAATCAGCTCCGGTATTTTTTCCAGAAAACCATCCGCGAACTCCTGCAGCTCTGCGTCAGTAAGGTTCTGCGCAGATACCGTCATATGAAATTCCTGCTTTTTATCTCCGCTGTCCGCTTCCAGAAGAAGCTGCTTCTCCCCTTCCGCATATTTACCGCGATAGATCACACCCTCTTCCCCAAGCGGGGTATTTTGCAGCTGCTGCAGCTTTGCAAACAGCCCCAGAATAAACCCTGCCGCAAGAAGCATCAGACACTTCGACAGCTTTTTCACATAATAGTCCGCCTTGATACATTCGACCCGCTCCCCCGGATGGAGCGCCGCAAGATCGCTCTCCACTGCGCCTCCCCGAAACAGCGGAAGATTCCAGATACATGCTTTTTTATAAAGAAACATCGCTATCCGTTTCATAAAACTCCCCCATTAAACAGCTGCATTCCGCAATTTTTCCAACAGCAGATCTCCAATCAGATACGCCCCTATGTACGCCACAAGGCATCCCGTCATGACAAGCCTCCCCATAAGCCTCTCATACAGCGGATCAAAGAAGCCCTGATTTGTCACCGCAATGTAGGTCATGATCGCAAAGGGCATTGCTTTCATGATTCCAAGCTCCATCTTCCGCCCGGCAAGCAGCGTGTCTACTTCCTGCCTGACCTCTGCTTTCTTTCCGATGAGCTCCGCAGTGTTCCGGATAATGTCCGCCAGATTTCCCCCGTTTCTTTTGGCAATGGCAAACACCTCCGCGAACTGCAGGATCTCCTCGCAATGGCTTCTCTCCCCAAGGTCCGTCAGCATTTCCTCCAGAGAAATGTTAATGTGCAGCCCCCGGCGGATCGACCGCAGCTCGCCACAGATCAGAGAATTGCCCCCATACATCTGCTCCATATCTCCCGCGCATTCCAGAAACGCATTTTCCACGGAATATCCCGCTGTAAGCAGAGTCGAGACCGACAGAATGCATTCCCTGAACTGTGTACAAAGCTCCTCTCTCTGCCTCGCGCTCTTCTGTCTGTATCTTTTCCGGTAGAAGACAATCCCTGCCGGAGCAAGCAATGGCAGCGTCCACAGGCTCCGGTAAAAGAAATACGAAAGAAATATAGTGACCGCCATCGCCAGAAACACTTCTCCCGCCCTCTCGCCGCGCCGCCAGCGATAACTACTGTAATCCCGCTGCCTTGAGCTTGTTTTCCCTGAGCAGATTTCCTTTTTTCGCAAGCCTTCCAATAATGCCACCTTCACTGTCCTCCCCCGCTTCCTCAAAAACAAACAATGGATTCAGCTTAATCTCGTTATTTTCGCAGCCGAGAATTTCCGTTATCTCCAGCACACGTCTGGAACGATCCCGCAGCCTCCCGAGATGCACGATAATATCGATTCCCGACGCAATCTGCTGCCGGATTGCCGCAAGCGGCAGCTCCATCCCCATCAGCACCATGTTTTCCAGTCTTGCCAGCATATCCTTCCCGCTGTTCGCATGGCCGGTCGACATACTTCCGTCGTGCCCTGTATTCAGACATTGCAGCATATCCACCGCCTCCGCACCGCGAACCTCCCCCACAATGATCCTGTTCGGTCTCATTCTCAAGGAGGAGCGGATCAGCTCACGGATACCGATCTCCCTGCACCCTTCTACATTGCCGTTGCGCGTCTCAAGCCGTACAAGGTTCGGCAGCTCCTGCAGCTGCAGCTCTGCGCTGTCCTCTATCGTGATAACTCTCTCCTCCGACGGAATAAATTGGGACAACGCATTCAGAAAGGTCGTCTTTCCGCTCCCCGTTCCGCCGCTGATAAAGATGTTGTATCCCGCCCTGACCAGCTTTTTCAGAAATTCAGCCGCCTCCGATGAAACAGAATGGTTCCGTATCAGCCAGTCCATCGTGATCGGTTTCTCCGGGAACCGCCGGATCGTCACAATCGGCCCGTTCAGCGCGACCGGATTCATTACAATGTTGACTCTCGATCCATCCGGCAGTCTCGCGTCAACAATCGGCGAAGCCTCGTTCACGACACGGTTGCATCCCGCAACAATCTGCTGTATGACATCCTGCAGCTTTTCCAGAGAGTCAAATCCCATGTCCAATTCCTGCAGTCTGCCGTTTCTCTCGACAAATATGTGCTCCGTGCCGTTAATCATAATTTCCGACACGCTGCTGTCCTCGACAAAGATCTGAAGAATATCAAGCCGCCTTAAAGAATCAAAAATCTCTTTTTTCAGGCGCATTCTCAGCTTTACGGGGTAGACCCGAAGCTCCTCCTGCTCCAGCAGGACTCCGTCGATCGCATCTTCAACCTCCGCGTCCGTCATTTCCCTCATATAATCCATCTGCTCCTGCACCTTGGCACGCAGCTTCTTTTTTAATTCCACATACTCCATCCTATAGCTCATCCCCTTTCAGCAGGTCATTCACAAGCTCAGCAAGGTCTCCTCTGGTAAGCTGTTCCAGTTCCTCGGGCAGCCGCTGTATGTGCGACAGATTGAGCCGTTTCGTCTTATCAAGGACATCCCCGTACTCACACAGGGACAGCAGCTGTTCGTATTGCAGCAGCTTGCTCTTTGCGATCCGGTCCTCCCTCGTCAGCGTAAAGATTCTCTTACACATCCTCAGAATATCGAACAGTCCCTGCATACTCTCACTCAGATCAAGAATGACATACTCATATCCTCCAAGCTCCTCTATCTTCTGCAGAAGCTTCATCCACTCAGCCGCAGTGATCGTCAGAAGGTTCTGCCCCGATTTCATAGGCGGAATGTAGTCCAGATTCCCCACATGCCTGCATATCGTCTGCATTCTCAAGAGGAATTTATCCTTGTCCGCATTGAGGAAATATAACAGATCCGCCAGATCCAGCGTCTGCATATCGGGAAGCAGTTCGGCGATCCCCGCGTAATGCTCAAAATTCAGGTAAAGCACGGAATGCTCTCTGGCGAGAAGCTGGCTCATCGTCAGTGCAAAGGAGGTCTGCATACATCTGTGAACCGGTGAATAATTTCCCACAAAGACGGTGTCTGTTTTCCTGCGCAGCCTCGGCGGACACCTGCCCGCCACCTCGATATAAAGCTGCAATATTTCCCTCAGGACCTCATCGGCCTGCTGGTACTTGTCCACATAGCACACATTTTCCCATCGTACGACTCCGCTTTCGTTCAGCACAATGATTCGCGGAGTCTGTATCGACTGCAGTTCTTCGCTGTACGCCGTCTCCGAGACCACCAGCAGCCCCACCGCACCCTTTTCCGTGTGCAGCAGATCATCCACGCTGGTATAAGTCCGTATCTTCCATGGCAATTCCTTATGCTTTTTCAGAAACTCCGTCATCAGCTGCGCATACTCCTCCTCCGGGTCGCACAGCACCATAACCTCTTCTCCTTCTTTCAATAGACACCTCCGAGGCAGAGCAGCGTACTGATTAGGACCGGCCCGGAAAGACAAACCGTATTCCGCCCCGCCGCAGGATAAGACTGCACCCCACCCCACATCACCGCCCGGACATATCCGGCGAAAACTCTCAGACGCTCTCTGAAATTACGTTGCAATACCAATTTAATGATTGAAAAAACTGCTGCGATAAACAGCGAAAAAAACAAGAATAAAAAGACCTTATTGAAGGGCAGATACCCTGCCACCACACCGAACAATTTTACGTCGCCGGCCCCCAGTGTTTTGATTTTAAAGAGCGGATACAGCAATACTGTCAGGATTGCCGCATTCGCCATGCAGCCTAAGATGCCCTGTGCCCCCTCCTGCGAAAAGCGCAGCACACATCCGTGAATCAGCAGAACCAGCACCAGCCAGTTCGGAATCCTCTTTCTGCAATAGTCAAACCCACAGGCAGCTGTCAGCAAAGAGCATAACACTGCCAACATATCATCTCCTTTACTCTTTCTTTCATCCGGATAGCGAGGCGATCTCTGCCTCAAAGAAAATTGAATCTTTACCGAACAGTCATCATGAACTGTAAGAGGATTATAGCCTATCCTTTTCGCTTTTGCAAGATATAAAATACAAATTTATCATTTTTGTGAATAATTTACAACAAATGATAAAAACCTATGCCGTAAAGTGCCACAAGCCCAGGAAATCCAAGGATTCCGGATGTCAAAACAGTGACGGCGTTAATGCCGACTCCGCAGGAATACCCCAGCCCGACGAGGATGGTATTGATAAAATAGATCGCAATTACCCCCAGGACACTCCGCATAAGAAGGTTCAGTATCCACTCCTTTTTCATAGCGCCCACCTCTTTTTTTGTACATCGTATGAGCGTTTTCAGAAAAATATTCTGGTATATTTTGCTTTTTGTATGTCTATACTTGTAACAACCAATGGGAAAGGAACTTTTATTTATGAAAATGTATTTCAGCCAGAAGCTTGACACCTTACAGACCGCAGAAGAAGATTTCACCCCTGTGACATTGCAGGATTCCATAGAAAAAACCCGCCGGGCACTGGATATTGCCTACGCGGGCTTTGATAACGCTATTGATGCTGACATGATTGACAGCTATATTTATGAAATTAATGCTCTGCAAAAGAGATACAAGCACCTCGTCGATCTCGCCGCGCTGGAAGCTTCTCCGGCAGAAAAACCATTACGCGTATATTCCCCGATTCGCGCCCTGGTCAGCCATGTTTTCGGTTAAACTGTTCCTTCCGTAAGTCAGTCCGGCGTATACGGTCTGGGAATTATTCATGACCGCTCCGGCGCTGTTCCTGTCCGCGATCTGCTCATAGGCATCGCGCAGAGGAAGAATGACCCTCTCGATCTCAAGCAGCGCCTGCATTGTCTCCCCCGCCTCCGCAGCGGCAAGACGCCTGATGCAGAAGCCATAGAGCCCGAGCAGTGCAGGTGCCGGCTGATATTTTAAATTCAGGGAGTCCATCAGCTCGCCGATACATCCGCGCGCCCTGCGGACAGCGTCATGAAGCTCTGTCCTTTGCCCGCACTCCAGCGCCGTCTTTGCATCCCTTACATAGCACAACGTCATTTCGTACAAAATCACGATCATCTGTGTCGGGTTTGCCTGTGTAATCCTCAGGGTAAAGCCCTGTTTCTGTTCTCTCGTCATAGCAGCTATCCCTCCGGCAAAATTTCAGACTGACTCATTACTGCAACAGCTGCAATACCTGCGAAGGTCTCTGGTTCGCCTGTGCAAGCATGGAAGTGCCCGCCTGCGTCAGTACCTGATAGGTAGAATAATTTGTCATTTCCTCTGCCATATCAATATCCATGATTCTGGAATAAGCAGCCGTCATGTTCTCGGAAGTGACATCCAGACTGTTGACCGTTGATTCCAGTCTGTTCTGGTAAGCTCCCAGCCTGCCGCGCACATCGGAAACATACTTCACTGCCTTGTCAATATCCTCGATTCCCTTTAAAGCGCCCTCTTTCGTGCTCACATCAAGGTTCTCGATTCCCATGTTTCTAAGCGAAATTGCCGGGATTTCCACCGCGAGCACCTGCCCCTCGTTTGCGCCGACCTGCAGACGCATTGCACCGATTCCCGTGATGTCCACCGTCAGATTCTGTATGGTGACATCCGTCTGGTTCTCCAGCGATTTCTTCAGATCAATCCTTGACAGATCCAGCGTCATCTCAAAGCCGTTGGCACCCTTGATCGTCAGCAGATTATCCTTGGACACCTCCGCTGTCGCTCCTGCCGGAAATTCACTTCCAATATCCAGCTTGGTTACAATATAATTGCCGGTCTCCTCGCCGTTCATCATTTCCTTTTCAATGGAGATCTCGTTAATCGTGTATTTCTTCGCAGGAACTTCCTTGGAATACTCGCTGACCTTAATGTCGAGATCGCCGTAGACATATCCCTTTAACTCAAATTCTCCGTTCAGTAGCTTCTGTCCGTTGAATTCCAGCGTCTCAGATATTCTTGTAACCTCTTCCTTCAGCTGGGATACCTCGTCCTGCACCGTCTTTCTGTCGCTTTCAGACATCGGGCCGTTAGCTGCCTTGATCGCAAGCTCATTCATACGCTGCAGCATTTCGCTGATCTCCGTCATGGCGCCATCCGCCGTCTCAATCACGGAAATACCGTCGTTCGCGTTGTCGTTCGCCTTGGAAAGCCCCTCGATCTGCGCATTCATACGTTTTGCCATTGCCAGTCCCGCCGGATTGTCCTTTGCATGATTGATCTTAAGACCCGAAGAAAGTCTCTCCAGCGACTGGGCTAAAAGGCTGTCATTGTTTGCCAATGCATTGTTGGAAAGCATGGCGGATACATTGTAATTAATTCTCATCTGTCACTTCTCCTTGCTGTACGGCATGTAAAAACACCTTTGCCACACGATAAAGCTCTCTGTTCTCTGTTCCGGCATCCATGCCCCCTCCGGCTGCCGCACGGACATCTGTGGTGACAACACTGATATTGCCCACTGTCCAGCTCTCACCGGCTTCCTGTCTAAAGATATCGGCTATTTTCTCGGTTTTCATAACCTCCTGCCCGTTATTCTTGAGGATTCCATCAAGTTTTCCGTTCTTAAAGCCCAGTTCCGCGCTCAGCCCCGTCTGGCCGCCGGCACGGACAGTGATCTCCACCTGACTGCTGCCCTCTGAATTGCGTTCAAAGCTGAGGTGTACCCTTGTCACTTTCCCGTCGATCTCCAGCGGCAGGAAAAATTCCTGCTTCTGCGCAAGCCTGCCCGCAATCGTCAGCTGCTTATGGCACAGCTGCATATGCCTTACATCAAGACAGCTGTCTGCCAAACCGAACGTCAATTCCTCGACCGCCGCTTTCGCAGCTGTCAGCGCTTCCTCATAGCTTTCCTCAAACTCTTCCGGCTGGTCGAGCTTCTGCCAGAGCTCCGTCGAATCCGCATCCTCCGTATTTCCGTCAAACAGATCCTCGTCATCCCCCAGCAGCGCCATAGCCGCCATCAGATTGTCTGCGCCCGCAGGAAGCTCACCTCTCTGCAGCATTGCCGCGCACTCCGCATCCGCTGACGCAAGCGCCGAGCGGTATTGCGCAAGCTGCTCACGGTTGTACTCGGCTTCCGCCGCCTCGCTATATGACACATCCGTCAGAACAGCCTCTGCCACTTCCGAAAAGGCTCTCGAAATCTGCGCGGGAATACTCTCCCCGTTTCTGATAATCTCCGAGACAGCCCCAAGCTTGTCGCCGACCTTTGCATCCAGCGGCTTCGCCTTTCCGCTGCGCACTGCGCTGAGCAGATTCGTAAAATGAACCTCCGCCTGTGCATTGACAAGCGCACCTACGGCAGCGCCGTCCGTTTTCTCTATCTGCCGCACGAGACGGTAGATACCGATATAGCTCTCTCTCTCGGCGTCGGTAATCTCATGATTCCGCTCCAGCCCATAGAGGAAGCGGCTGTAGCTCTCCGCCGCCGACTGGTATTCCTCCGGCAGCTTTGCAAAATATTCCTCCAGCTCCGCAAAGCTCTTCTCAAGGGGATTGACCCCATCCCGGATCATCTTGAGCGTGGCGGCGGGTGTCAGCTTCTCTACCACCGTCTGCACCTGTCTGTCCGCCTCCCTCACCTTTTCCAGATTCTGAAGATTCATTTCCATGCGGTTATAGCCGAGAATACGCACCGCCCTGCGGTTCTCCTCCGTCAGCTCCTGTCCCAGATCACTTAATATCTCGTCAACATTGGCAAATGCTTTTTTAATGCTGTCTCCGAGATCCCTTCTCGGCGCGGTCATCAGGGTCTCATAGCTCTGTCCCGCCTTTTTATAGGTATCCTGAAGAGCCTTTCCCTCTGCGTGAAAGTCCCCGAGCGTCTCAATGCTCTGTCCCTCCGCAAAGCTCCCGATGACCCCTGCGGGCAGTCCCGGCAGTTCCCTGACAGCAGTGTCCGCAGCCTGATACTCACGATACTTTTCAACAGCATTGCTCTCCTGCGGGAAATACTGCTCCGCAAGCTCCTTCTCTGCCTGCCGCAATGCGTCAATCAGCTTCTCCATCGGCGCGGTATCAATAGAAAAGCCGCTCTTCAACAGCTTCACATTTGCCTCCGCCGTCATATGTAACCGGATCTCCTCCAGCTGCCTTCTCGCTGTCAGATTTCCTTCGCACGCCTCCCATGCCTGCTCGCTGTGGTAATATTCGTCCCATCTGGCAGCCTTCTCATACAGCCCCTCGGTCTCGCCCGAAAGCTCCGCCCGGAGCGGTGACTTTCCCTGTTCTACCGCCGTCGCTGCCGCCTTCGCAAACGCTTCCATCGTCACAGGAAATTCAAGCTCCTTAAGCTGCTGAAGCTGTTCGAGATTTTCCTCCGTCAGCGGCAGGCCGTTGTCCAGAAGCCATGCCGCGTCCTGACGGCTTTCCTCGTCAGGCTGTCTGCCGGAACGGGCGATGATGTCATCGATCTGCGCCGCCAGCTCTCCGTCCGCCGCGCTCCCTCCGGTCCGCGTATAATATCCCTTGATATCCTCTGCATAATAGGCGGGGGCTTCGGCGCTGCCCGCAGCCGCCCCGCTGTTTTCCGCCATATATAAATTCCAGATCTCATTATCCAGCCCGTTGTCAAGCAGATAGCGGATGCTCCCCTGTCCCGGTGCTTCCAGCTGATCCGCCATCGTCCAGGCCTGTGCAACCGCCGAAATATTCTCTTCCGTCAACGGCAGATCCGCCGCCCGGAAGCTCTCGGCAACCGTCTGCGCAAGCGCCTGACTGCCCAGCGCCGCTGCCAGAGTCTCCATATCAATGTCGTCCGTATAGCCCTCGATCTGCTTGCCGGAGCGCGCAAGCTCCGCCTTGATCTTATCAACGATTGTCACGGTCTCCTCAGGGTCCATGCTTCCGAAATCAAAGCCCTCCTCCTGAAGTCTGGCATAATCCTCCTCAGACATCGTGTTCGACATCAATGTCATGTAATCCTGCTGAATGCCGACATCTACTCCTGCCGCCTCCTGCTGCAGCTGCAGCACAGACTTTCCCCTGCCGCCATCCACTCCGATGCCGCGGTTCCCATTATTGTACACAGCCGACGCTGCATTCCGCCTGTCAACCGGTGCCTTGCCGCGGACATTTTCCCTTCTTGCCGGATTCAGATGCTCCGTCTCTATGGCCTTCTGGTTCTGAAATGTAATCTTCACACGAATTCTCCTGTCTGATATAGGTGATCCTGTTCAATGAAAAAAGATGAGGGGTCTGTCAGACCACTCATCTCTTATTTCGGTTCGCTTCGCCGTTTCCTTAACAGCCGTCAGAACACAAAAACCGCAGCGCCATAGGGCGGAAGATCCATGGTGAAGGAATAATCATGGTAATGGAACGGCTTTTTCTCCGCCATGATCTCCGGCTGGATTTCATTTCCCCAGCCGCCGAATCTCTCCTCATCACTGTTCAGGATCAGCTTATATTTCGTATTCTTCGGGACCGCAACCCGGTATTTCTCCCTCTTGACCGGCGTCATATTCAGCACAAACAATATGCTGTTCTTTCCCGTGGAGGATTTTCTCACAAACGAATAGACACTGTTCTCGGCATCGTCCGCATTCATCCACTCAAAGCCTGCCCATGTATCGTCCAGCTCATAGAGTGCAGGATATTTCCTGTATATTTTGAGCAGCTCCTTCACAAATGCATGCATGCCCTGATTATTCTTCTCGCCGAGCAGGAACCAGTCGAGCTCTCTCGCCTCGCTCCACTCTCTCTCCTGTCCGAAATCCTGTCCCATGAACAACAGCTTCTTGCCGGAATGTCCGAACATATAGGCATAGCCCACCCGGAGATTGGCGTACTTATCAACAGGATAGCCGGGCATCTTGTTCACCATGGAACACTTTAAATGTACCACCTCATCATGTGACAGCGGAAGAATGTACTTCTCGCTCTCATTATAGCTCATTGCAAAGGTCATTCCGTAATGGTCGCCCTTGCGGTACAGCGGATCGAGCTTCATGTACTCGCAGAAATCGTGCATCCAGCCCATATTCCACTTAAAGGCAAAGCCGAGACTCTCGCCGCCAATATCACCCGTGACATTCGGCCACGCGGTTGACTCCTCCGCGATCGTCAAAAAGCCCGGATAGCTGCCGCGCGTCACGGAATTCATATGCTTGAAGAACTCGATCGCCTCAAGGTTCTCATGTCCGCCGTATTTATTCGGAACCCACTGTCCTTCCTTCTTGCCGTAATCCAGATACAGCATGGATGCAACCGCATCCACACGGATTCCGTCCACATGGAACTCTCTGAGCCAGAACAGCACATTCGCAATCAGGAAATTCTTGACCTCCGGCTTACCGTAGTTGAAAATCTTTGTCCCCCAGTCCGGGTGCTCGCCAAGCCTGGGATCGGGATGCTCAAAGATACACTTGCCGTCAAACTCCACCAGCCCGTGCGCATCCGTCGCAAAGTGTGCCGGAACCCAGTCCAGAATTACTCCTACCCCTGCCTTATGCAGTGCATTGACAAGATACATAAAGTCCTTGGGCGTTCCGTAGCGCGAGGTCGGCGCATAATATCCTGTGACCTGATAGCCCCATGAACCGTCAAAGGGATGCTCCGCAATTCCCATCAGTTCTACATGAGTGTATTTCATTTCTTTGATGTATTCCACGATCCTGTCCGCAAACTGACGGTAATTATAAAAGCCTTCCTCCGTCCCGTCAGGATGCTTCATAAAAGATCCGATATGGCACTCATAGATTGCCATCGGTTCCCTGTTCATATCCTTCTTGTCCCGCTGCTCGAGCCATTTCGCGTCCGTCCATGCAAAGCCGGATAGATCCGTTACAATAGAAGCCGTCCCGGGGCGGTACTCTGCCTGATTGGCAAACGGATCCGCCTTGTATAGCTTTCTGCCATCCTGCGCATGAATGAGGAACTTATACATTTCCCCCTCTGCCACGCCCGGAATGAATAATCCCCAGATTCCTACAAGGCCGAGCTTATTCATCGGATGCTGTTCCTCGTTCCAGCCGTTGAAGCTGCCGATCACATAGACCGCTTCGGCGTTTGGCGCCCACACCCCGAAAAATACTCCCTCTACACCGTCTTCCACAGAGAAATGCGCTCCGAGTTTCTTATAGATGTCGTAATGAGTGCCCTGTGAAAACAAGTACTGATCCGCCTCTGAAATAAATACCTTCTCCGTACCCTTTTGCATGCCTGCTCCTCCACTATACAAAATCCTTTTCTGTCAGAATAATCATATCCTCTTCATCATATCTCTTTGCAAACAGGATGTCGAAGAAATGACCCAGCGTCTTTCTATTGGCATGATGAATTGCCGCGTCCACAATCTCCTTCACATCCAGCACGGTTACAACATGATCTATGGTCTGGCGTTCCTCAATGCACGTATGCAGCGCCAGCATCCCCAGCTCGTCAATGGAGTACTCCTGCTTTTTCGCATACTGTCTGCCAAATGCGGCAAGTGAATCATTGCTCATCGCCTCGACATCCATTCTTGCAGTGAAGCTCTCCTGCAATTCGGGATATACCTTGAACAGCTTGCCGATTGCCTTCTTTGTATCCTCCAGCGCAATAATAATGCCGATATTCTCCTTTTGCAGGGTCTTGCACAATGCCTCAACCGCCGGCTTTTCCATCTTGGACGCCTTCTGGATAATCAGCGCGCCATTCTTGAGATGCTCCAGCGTTTCCTCAACATTTCTGGCATTCATACCCTGACCGGAGATCTTTGCAACCTTTCCGGAAAAATTGCTGTCTGTCATCTGAATCTCGCGGATCATATTCTTGGCAAGCGACAGGGTGTCCATACCCTCCTCACCCGTGATGATGATATTGCCCGTATAAGCCGCCATGCTGATGCTGTCGATCGCCTTTACCAGCTTCTCCTTGCCGGAACGGCTCTGGATGAAGGGGCCGTACAGCTCCTTCTCCTCGCGGGTCAGCGCCCTCACCTTCGGTTTCTCACGTTCAACCGGCTCGTCCTGCGGACTCTCCGCTTCTTCCGGCTCTACAGTTGTCTCTGCCTCTGTCACTTCTCCGGACTCTTCCGCCTCCGGCTCCGCAAAGCTCTCCGCCTCTGTCACCTCATCGGGCTCTTCCGCCTCGGGCTCGTCCGCTTCAACGGCTTCCGTTTCTTCGGTCTCCCGGGTCTCCTCGATCTCTTCGATTTCCTCTGCTTCGCCGTATTCCTCACCGGCGGCATCCTCTGTTTCCCCGGACTCCTCCGGCTCTGCGGCGGTCTCCGCCTCTGCCGCTTCCTCTGTCTCTTCCGGCTCTGCGACGGTCTCCGCCTCCGTTACCTCTTCGGGTGCTTCCGCCTCAACAGCTTCCGCCTCTTCGGTCTCCTTCATTTCCTCGATCTCTTCGATCTCTTCAATTTCCTCTACTTCGCCGTATTCCTCACCGGCGGCATCTTCTGTTTCCCCGGATTCCTCTGTCTCTACGGCGGTCTCCGGCTCAATTACTTCCTCTGTCTCTTCCGGCTCCGCAAAGCTCTCTGCCTCTGCCACCTCTTCGGGTGCTTCCGCTTCGACGCTCTCCACCGGCTCGTCCGGCTCAGCATCCTTCGCGGCTGCCTGCTGGCTCTCAAGCTGCTCCAGAAGCCCGTCCCTTACCGCAGCCTCAAATTCAGTAAACATGGTTCCCGTCTGCTCCAGAACATGCTGGCGGACCTCTTCCTGACGCTTTGCCTCGTTTACCTTCTTCAGCTTCTCCCATTCTGTGAGAATGTCCTCAATGCTCATCTGTCCTGTGATCTGCTTTTCAACAGCCTCACTCTCCGGGACAACAAGTCTGATCTGCCCGTCCGACTCCTGGGACAGCACTCCCGCAAGCTCCTTCGGCGGCTGTGCCTTCAAAACCTGTTCCTCGCTCTCCATGCGCAGCTCATTCATCACTGCTCTGGCTGTCTCGTCCGTCTCCTCTGCCGCCGGAACCGTTTCCTCCGGCTCCACTGCTGACACTGTTGTCTCTTCCGGCTCTGCGTCCGGCTGTGCAGCTTCTTCCTGCTCCTCTGCCGACGGTACTTCTTCCTCTGCCGTTTTTTCCTCCTCGGGCAGAATCTCCTCCATGCCCATCGGACTGCCCGCGGGCTGCTCCTGGGAACGCTCCTGAAGATTTCCAAGATCACCGGTTGCACCGAAGAAGACCTCTGAGCCTTCCATTACCTCCGCCTCGGGGCCGAAATCACCCTCGTTCACCTCGTCGATCTCCGGCAGAGACAGGCTCTCCGTGTCTGCGTCAATCATCGGTGAAAGGATGGATCGGGTCACTGCATCCTCCCTGCTCTTCTGATCCGCCGCCAGTACCTCCTTCAATCCGGCGGCAAGCTCTGCCTGAAGGTTAATTGTATTATATTCACCGACATCCATAGTTTTCACCTGAATGTCCATTTCCTCCGGTTCTTCCTTTGTCTCCGGCTGTTTTGCCTCGGGATATACCACTCTCTGCTGTCCCGGCTGTTCAGCGGGCGGGGTCTCTGCCCACAGCTCCTGTGGCTCCTCCGCACTGCTCTCCGCTTCCGCACCTGTCTGCTCCGGTATCTCCCCCTTTGCAAACCTATGGTCGTATTTCGCCTGCTGGCTCGGTGTCAGCGGCTCGTGGAGCATTTTCAGTTCCATTGCCTTAATGACATATTTGCCCTCACCAAACCAGAGGATCAGCTCATCGCACTCCTCCACACAGCGTGTTGCCAGACCGACCCTGTGATACAGATAGGCAAGCTCATACGCCCACTTTTCCCTGTAGTCCCGCTTTTTCAGCTCCTCGAGCACGCCGATGCGCTCCTCAAGCCCTACATCCTGCGCCTCGTACAGCTTATATTGGAGAATGTAACGTCCGGGGTCCTTCGGGGCGACCTGCACAAACTCCTTGTAATAATTGATCGCCTGTACATATTCCTCTGTCTTGATGCACAATTCGCAGAGAGAATAGCAGATCGTTTTGCCGCCGGGTCTTCTCTCATATGCCAGCAGCAGCATGTTCTTTGCGTCCTCATAGCGCCTGTTGATCTTATACAGATCGCTGATGGTGCAGAGCATCATCACGCTCTTGACCCTGCGCCAGTCAATCGTATCCGCAATATCCGCCGCCTGCGCATAATCTCCTGTTGCTATCAGTTCCTTTATTTCATCCGCTCTTACTTTATATTCAAACTTATCCAAGGTATTTCGCTCCCTATCCGATGCGTAAGTATAGTTACCCACTATTAATGTTTAGTTTATCATAGGGGGAAACATCTGTCAAAAAGAAAAGCGAAAAAAAGCACAAGATATAGTGGACATATCCTGTGCTTTTTAACAACATATCGAATTACTTTACTAAAACTTCCCACACCAATAAGGTGTGCTAAACCTTGAAAATTCAATATTTCAGCCAATAAAAAAGGCATAAACCTGTTCCGTTTGGTATAATGGAGTTGACAAGAAACCATTTTACAAAGGAGATTTATGCCATGTCCAGTATACCACAAAACTATTCAGATGAGAAAGCCTTAGTTGACTGTGTTCAGAGATTTCTTTCCAAACATCATGTTGGAAAGCTTCTCGCCAGATGTAATGGGCTGAAAGAAAAAGGTGTTTCGCCGATTTCTCTGCTTCGTTACAAACTCAGCAACATTTTTGTCGGAAGAAGCATGTATATGCAGCAACGGACGGGCTCTTTTAAGGAAGGTTTTTCAAAGAACACTTTTTACCGGTTCCTTAATTCCACAAAAACAAACTGGCTTCGTTTTACTTCCCTTCTCGCAGCAGATATCGTAAATAACGATATCAAAGGTCTGACTGATGATAAGAGAAGAAATGTTTTCATCATTGATGACAGCCTTTTTGACCGTAGCAGTTGCAAGAAAACAGAACTGGGGTCTAAAGTTTTTGACCACACAGATATGCATTTCAAAAAAGGGTTCCGGATGCTTACTTTAAGCTGGAGTGATGGAAATACCCTGATCCCGGTAAACAGCTGTCTGCTGGCATCTGCAAAAGATACAAATATCATCGGTCCGGTAAAGAACTTTGAATGATGACTCTGCTGGATACAGCCCTCAGTTCAGGACTGGAAGCTGAGTATGTCCTGTTTGATTCCTGGTTTTCCAACCCGGCACAGATCACAGCCATTCAGGCAAAAGGCATGGATGTGATCGCCATGGTCAAGAAAAGCAGTCGTATCAAGTATTCCTGCTGCGGTGAACAGCTGAATATCAAAGAGATATATTCCCGAAACAGAAAACGCCGTGGCAAATCAAAATATCTGCTTTCTGTTGATGTCATGGTGGGAAAAGGAAATCCGGTTCCTGCAAAGATTGTTTGCGTAAGGAATAAAGCCAATCGGAAAGACTGGCTGGCATTTATCTGCACTGACACAACTCTTTCTGAAGAGGAGATTATCCGTATTTATGGAAAATGCTGGCAGATCGAAGTTTTCTTCAAAACATGCAAATCCATGCTGAATCTGATCGGAGAATGCCACAGTTTATCTTATGATGCACTGACAGCCCATGTGGCTATTGTGTTTACCCGATATATGCTACTCGCAGTGGAGCAACGCCAAAATGAAGATCAGCGAACGCTTGGCGAGTTGTTCTTCTTTCTTGTCGATGAAATGGCAGACATTACTTTCTGCAGATCACTTAGCATCCTGATGGATGCCTTAATGGCAAGCCTTCAGAAAATCCTAAAGCTCAGCAATGAGCAGTTGACTGCATTTACTGCTGATTTTGAATCAAGACTACCGAGATATCTGCGGAATGCACTTCATCCGGAAGCAGTAGCGGCATAAACCACTATTTTGTTAGCTGAAATATTGAATTTTCAAGGTGCGAATCCCATTTTAGGTATGGGAGGTCTTAGTATGTAATTATAGCTCAGGTTTTCGGACGATGCCGTCAGCACGATACCTGTGTTTCCTTCATCGACAGCCTTCGCCTGATTTGCTTCCTCAGAAGTTGAAGCTTTGACCTTAATTACAATGCTTTCTAACACTTCCAACCCGCAGCCTGTCCCTCCAGACTGTAAGCCTATCTGGTCAAATGTTCCTGTCGTAACTCCTTCTGCTGTATTCTGCATTCCCAGAGCATAGGATGTTTTTCCCGTATTTGCATAGAAATTTCCTATTTTGTTTCCGCTTTCCTGATCACGAATAAAGAAATTTAGGCTTCCCGTCTGACTGGTCAGGTTGAATGTAATACTCTCTATGTCCTCTACATTATAGGCTTTGTCCAAGTTGAAGCATACATCCTTGTATTGCTCCGTTGTGTCAAACGTCACTTCATACTTCGTTCCCGAAATTGCAACCGTTGTATTTCCGGTTTTATAGTACGGATTTCCAAGTTCAGTCGCCGTATAAACAGTCTCGTTTGCGCCCGCAGCATATAATACTGGTGTCTGAGCCGCACCCTCAGAAACGATTTCCTGCTCTGTCGCCGCATTGCCAGAAACGTCCTGTATCTCGGCTTCATTTCCGGAAACGTCCTGCGTTTCGATTTGTGAGCCATTGTCCAAACTAATTTCCATATCATGTGGAATGATAGGAAGCTTAAAAGTAATGGACTTAAGCCACTGGCCATTAGGCTGCTCTTCTTCGTATATTTCCACCATCTCTATAAGATGCGTAAGAAACTCCCGTCGGTCCGCTTCTTCCATGACTACATTCATCTTGTCAAAATAAATAAGAGTGTCATATATATTATCGCCACATACCTTGTCTGCCATAATAGAACGCTTCTTAGCTTTTGCTTCTACCAAGACATTTTCTGCCTCTTCGATTTTATCATAAACCCTGTTAAGCCTATTTTCCAGGTCTGTTTTTCTTCGCCCATAATGTTTATCTTCATAATTCAAATTATCAAGGTCAGCAAGAATAGCATCTTTGTTAAGATAACACTGACGAAGGTCTTTTTCTAAAGCAGCTATTTCCTGATCAAGCGCTGTCGTGTCCACTTCCATATCTATCTTGGAACGTATAAGCCCTGCGAACTTTTTGTTACTTACAAGTTTACTAAGAACCTCTATAACCGCTTTATCAAGCTTATCCTCTGAGATTTGCTTCTTATAATCACATTTATGTTCTCTGGTCATATTGTGGTGTTTACGGCCATAATAGAAATAATCATTATAGCGGGTTCCATCTTTTCTACTTTTAATTGCTTTATTACCATACATGCTGGCACCGCACACAGGACATTTCAACAATCCGGAAAGTAAATGAATCTTCTGACCGTTTGGCGAATTCACTTTCTCATATTTCTTTGCCTGTGCAGCCACTTTTATTTGTGCCTGTTCCCAAATATCTTCCGGAATCAGAGCCTCATGAATGCCATCTACAAGCAGATAATCATCCTTATATACCTGCCGATAATCATTTCGGGTTCCATGAACTTTTTCTGTTCTTCTTCGTCCGTAAGCAATCTTACCGCAATATACAGGATTCTGTATTATTTTTCGAATTAAAGAAGCATCAAATAAAGGATTCTTTCCATTCTGTCTGGCAATCTTATGTATTCCATGATTTTCCAAATATTTAGCTATACCATTAGCACCTAAGTCTGTATTGATATACTGCTTATATATCATTCTGATTGCAACAGCTTCTTCATTTATGACAAGCTTACCGTCCTCCAGCGAATAGCCATATGGAGCAAATCCTCCATTCCACCGTCCCTCTCTGGCCTTCTGCATACGGCCTTCCATTGTTTGCACACGGATATTTTCACGCTCAATTTCAGCCACAGCAGATAATACAGAAATCATAAGTCTTCCGGCTTCCTTTGATGAATCAATACCATCCTCAACACAAATAAGATTCACTCCATAATCCTGCATTGTCTGCAATGAATTTAAAACATCCGCAGCATTACGACCAAATCTCGAAAGCTTAAATACAAGAACAAAGGATACATTATCCTTACCAGTCTTGATATCTTCCATCATGCTCTTAAATGCCACACGACCCTCTACAGATTTTCCAGATTTACCGGCATCCTCATATTCACCTACAATCTCATAATCATTAAAAACGGTAGTACTCATGGTTTACCGTATACAAATGTTCGAAATTAGAACATCAAATGTACGTACTTGTGTACTGCAGATTACTTAATCTTCGGTGATTACCGTGATAATCACATCTACAAGAGCATGCCCTACAAGCGATAAGATTGCTTCAAACATCCTGTTCACCTCCCTATATAGTCAAGTGTTTTTTCCTTTAAAATCAAGGAATTTTTATTGTTTACTCTCAGCAGAATGAGCCAT
>CAKRTS010000031.1 GCA_934402315.1 uncultured Acetatifactor sp.
TCCTCGCCACATACCCTCCGCACGCAGGCTCGTTGGGTATAGGCAGCACTTTCCTCGCCACATACCCTCCGCGCGCAGGTTCGTTGGGTATAGGCAGCGCTTTCCTCGCCACATACCCTCCGCACGCAGGCTCGTTGGGTATAGGCAGCACTTTCCTCGCCACATACCCTCCGCGCGCAAGCTCGCGAAGTCATCACCACTAATTCACTTAGCTTATTCAACAAGGAAAGAGGATTCATATGGCTGTGGTATCCACTGTTCAGGAAAAATACATGAAAGAGGCTCTCAGGCAGGCAAAAAAAGCCTATGCTCTCGGGGAAGTCCCCATCGGCTGCGTCATTGTACATGAGGGCAAAATTATCGGACGGGGATACAACCGGCGCAACACAGACAAAAACACTCTTGCACACGCTGAGATCACCGCCATCAACAAAGCCAGCAAGGTCATCGGTGACTGGCGGCTGGAGGACTGCACGCTCTATGTCACCCTTGAGCCCTGCCAGATGTGCGCCGGAGCCATCGTGCAGGCGCGGATTCCCGAGGTGGTCATGGGGTGCATGAACCCCAAGGCGGGCTGCGCCGGGTCTATCCTGAATATCCTTGACATGCCGCAGTTTAATCACCAGGTCTCCGTCACACGAGGCATTCTTGAACAGGAGTGCAGCGACATGCTGAAGCTGTTCTTCTCGGAATTGAGGGTTCGAAATAAGGCTGAGAAGGAGGCGCGCAAGGCCTCTACTCAGTCCTGATCGAGATGCAGTTCCGCCCCTTCCACATATTTTCTCTCCATCTTGTGACGCAGCTTACGGGTCGCCACAGAGTCAAAAATAATTGAGAAATCATAATCCTCCGGGTACAGCTCCGCAGCTGCCACCTGCAGTCTGACCCGCTTATGGCTGATCCACATCTTTCTATCGCGCAGCTGCACCCGCAGCACCCCTTTTTCATTCACCGGCTCACATACAATACCAATCTTTTTATCCGGGTAAACCATGACGCTGTCACCGCGCCGGAACTTTTCCGTGAGTTCTGCTTTCTGTCCTGTCAGCGCTCCGCTGTTCTTTTTCTTTTGAATGCGAGGGCCCTGTTGGTATGCCGTGCGCTTCTTTTCCGTCTTCTCCGGCTCAGATATGTCCAAATTTGCAGGAGCTTCCACACCCTTTACACAATCCCCGCATGGCGGCTTCGGTATTCCCCGGAGCTTCGACGCTTCCCCCATCCTCGCTCCGTATGCCGCGCGCTCCGCCGTCCGAAGCATTGTCTCCGGCATTCCAAGTCTCGCCGCGATATAGAAGGCACAGCTCTCTCCCGCCTCCCCGATCTCCATTTTATAGAGCGGGCGCAGGCTTTCCTTGTCGAAGGTCATTCTGGCATTGATAATGCCCTCCGCCTGTTCCGCATAGGTTTTCACCTCCGGGTAATGGGTCGTCACGAGGAAGAGACAGCCTCTCCTACGCAGTTCCTCCAGAATCGCAACCGCAATGCCCATTCCCTCCGCCGGGTCAGTGCCCGAACCGAGTTCATCCATGATCACCAGACTTTCCCTGTTCACCTTTTGCAGAATATCCAGCACATTTGTAATGTGCGCCGAAAAGGTAGACAGGTTTTCAGACAGATTCTGTCCGTCTCCGATGTCGCAGAGGTAATTGCTGTTCATGCAGATGTTCGCCTGTTCGCAGCAGACATGAAGTCCGCACTGTGCCATCATGCAGTTGACGGCAACCGTCTTGATCGCCACCGTCTTACCGCCCGTGTTGGGGCCGGTAATCACGACGCCCCTGTAACCCGCGCCCTGCACCGGCTTCGTCTCCACATCCGGTGCCTGTTTCACATTGCCGCCCGGCTCTCCGATGCTGAAATCCTGCGGTACGCACACGGCGCGGTCCATCAGCGGATGTCTCGCCGCCGTCAGCCTGATCCTTCTCTCTGTGTTGATGTCCGGGGCGGCGCAGCCAAGCTCCATGCTCAGCTTTCCCTTAGAGAAGCAGAAGTCCAGCTTCTCCATCGTTTTCAGATTCTGCTCCATTGTCTCCCCCTGCTCTCCCAGCATGGCAGACAGCGTATACAGTATCCTTCTCTCCTCATTCTCCTCATCAATCCGCATCAGCTGCAGTTCCTCGCTGTACTTCGCCACAGCCGTCGGCTCAATGAACAGGGTATTGCCCGTAGCCGACTTGTCGATCACACTGCCGCTCACACGGAACTTATATTCTTTCTTCACCGGCACGCAGAGATGCCCGTTCCGGTTTACGCTGTAGCTGTCCGACATGCACTCTTTATTGCTGCGGATCACCGCCTCCGCCTTTTCCTTCATCTTTTCCTCAATGCGGACAATCCCGCCCTCAGCTCTACCTCCGAGAGAACCGGCGCCGCCTCCTGAATCTCTCTCTTCGCGCTGTCTGTCAGCGCAAGCGCGCTCCAGATCTCCTTTATCTTATCAAATTCCAAAATCTTTTCCGTCTGATTCATTTCAATCCCTCTCTCTGCTACAATAATGCACGCAAAAAGAGCACAGCCATACAGCCATGCTCCTTCAATCGTTTCCTTCACAACAAATATCCGCCGTTCACCATCCATGTCAAATGCCGGCTCACCTGCGTTCATTCTATCCGTCAATCCGCAGGAAATCCCGCCGATTGCAAACTCTGTCCATCGCAACTGTAATGATATTCGGGCACACTCCGAGCCTGAAATCCCGAATCTTCACCCTGCAATATTTATTTTGCATTTACCTTTACAATTACCGACGACAAAAACATTCCTCGCTCTCTTTTAATAAACCTATATAACCACACCGTTTTCCCGTTGTCAAGAAGATTTTGTCCTGCGCCTGTTGGATGAAGACCTTGTCAGCTTATACAGCTCCTCCGTTGCAAGTCTCGTCTTCGCCACAATATCTCCGCCCTCCTTCGGGAAACAGTAATACAGCACCTCCGTATTGCCGATGCAGATCATGTCGCCCACCTCGTACCAGTAATAGTCAGAGTAGAGGCTGTAGGAGGCCGGCGGCTTCTGGGAATAATCGAGCTTTCCGTCGCAGCCTGTCAGGTGGAAGCCGTCTGTGCCATGGTGCAGTCTGCCGCTCCCGACCTTATAGATGCATCCCATATTTACCATCATGCAGATATCGACAGCCACATCCAGCTCATAGCTGCCCTCCTCAAGCTCTTTTCTGACACATTCCCGCTCCCAGCGATACCAGTCGGGAACATGGGCAAACTCCGTGTCTCCGTCAGCCGCCTCCATGAAGCCCATCTCTGTCAGCGAGTATTCCTTGCCGCAGCTCTGGCAGGTGAGCTTTGTCCCCTTGCCGAGCATCTTTCCCTCTGTGCTGCAGTGCGGGCATTTGTAGAGGACACGGTTCAGGCAGTCCGCACGGAAGGTCTCCTCGATCCTGACATTGTTCTCCTGCTGCCAGCGGAAGTTGTCGAAGGTGAATTTCTCCGTCAGAATGGCATTCAGCTCCGCAACGCTCTTATTGGCAATCTCCTCGGGGGAAAGAAGATATTCCATATCCGCCGAGACATCCACCTCGCGCAGCTGGAGATTATTGTACAGCGGATCTCTTGCAAACGCTCCGTAGGTCTTGATCATTACGACCGGAACACCCAACATTTTCAAACATTTCCCGAGACTTTCCGGCAGCGGGGTGGCTGTTCCGTCAAAGCTGTAGCTCGCCTCCGGGAACATCAGCACAGAGTTTTTCAGCTTTTTAAACGCAAACATCATGTCACGGACAAGAAGCATATCCATCACAAACTTCTTTGTCGGAATACAGCCGATCCTGTACATCAGACCACTCTTTCCGACAAATCCGTCTGAGGTACAGACGATATTAAAGGGACGAGGGTACAGAATCGTCGCAGCGATTTTCAGATCAATAAAACTGGAATGGTTCATCAGTATCAGGCAAGGCTCCTTTTTCCCGAGTCTATCCATTCCGATCTCCCGACAGGTAAAATTAGTCGCCTTCAGATCCGAAGCCGACAGAAGCTTCAGGAGTGTCCGAAAACCGATTCCCGGTTTCCTCGGAAACCGATGCAGTCCAACCGGCTTCGCCAGCACATCCTCATAGCTCATCTCTTTTATTTTTATCTTCATGTATTCCCGCCCTCACAGCATTCTTTTTAATCAGTATAACATAGCATACAAACAATTAACAGCAAAATCCTTGACAAAATCCCCGGAAACCGATACACTTATAAAGCCGTACATTCGTGATATGATGTTGAAATTCGGTCTTGCGCAATGAGAATCTGCGAACCGTGTCAGGTTGGGAACAAAGCAGCACTAAGCAGAACCTTTCATGTGCCGCAAGGCAGCCGGGTGGAGTTGTATCCGGGTGTGCGGTTTTTAAAATATTTCGATCAGGTATCCTTCTATGTCAATGACTCCCGAAAAGATAACTTCATATATGTCGGACTGCACGCTCTGCCCGCGCAGATGCCATGCCAACCGCGCAGCGGGGCAGACAGGCTTCTGCGGTCAGACCGCCCAGCTCCGCGCTGCAAGGGCAGCCCTGCATTTCTGGGAGGAGCCCTGTATCTCGGGCGATTGCGGCTCCGGTACGGTCTTCTTCTCCGGCTGTAGCCTGCAATGCATTTTCTGCCAGAATCATGAGATTGCTCTGGGTAAATCCGGCAAGGTCATCTCCGTGGAACGCCTGTCCCAGATCTTTCTGGGACTTCAGGATAAGGGCGCTGCCAACATCAACCTTGTCACGGCAGGACATTTCATCCCACAGGTCTGCCGCGCCTTAGAGCTTTCCAAGGCAGACGGCCTGTCCATTCCTATCGTCTATAACACCGGCAGCTATGAAGAGGTGGGTTCACTTCGGCTTCTGGAAGGTCTCATAGACATCTGGCTGCCGGATCTGAAATACTTTTCCGGTGACCTCTCTGCCCGCTACTCCTCTGCTCCGGACTATTTTCAGGCTGCAACGGCTGCGATTGCAGAAATGTTCCGCCAGACCCCGGCCGCCGTATTCGATACCCAAACCGGGCTGATGCAGCGGGGAATCATTGTGCGTCACCTCATGCTCCCCGGTCAGGCTGCCGACTCCAAAAAGATTCTGAGGTATCTGCATACCACCTACGGCGATGCCATTTATATCAGCATCATGAATCAGTACACTCCCCTTGCGGGTGTGAGCGAAATTCCCGAATTAAACCGTAAGGTCGCACCGGAGGAATACCGCCGGGTTCTGGATTTCGCGGACAGGATCGGCATTGAAAACGGCTTTATGCAGGAGGACGGTACCGCGGCAGAGAGCTTTATCCCGCCTTTCGACTACGAGGGCGTATAGCTCCGCTGTCACATCTGTACCTTCATCATATAATAGCCGAAGTCCGATGCCTGTGCCGGTTCCTGTGCACACTCAAAGCTCTCAAAGCCGAACATCACGGCAACCTGCTTTTCCCTCTCGAAATAGTTTCCGGGAACGCCCAGATAATAGAGTATCTCGCCCTTTCTCTCAACTCTGGTCAGAATCAGATGTCCGTAGTTATAAAAACCGTGCAGCAGGAAGCTGTTGTTTGCCGCCCGGTAGGAGTCCGCTGAAAACAGCACGAAATCCGCCGGTCCGACCGAGAGGTATTCCCTTTCATCCCCAAAGGGATTGACATGCGGATAAACCGTGCAGAGCTGCAGCCACTTGTCCTCCTTGAGTGCCATGACTGCGGCCGGTTCCGGCAAATTCCGTTCCTGCCGCCTCTCCGGTTCCAAACGCTCCGGTTCCAACTGCTTCACTTCCTGCGGATTTTCCCTCTGCTGCCCGGCTTCCGGTTCCCCACATTCTTCGTCAGCACACTGTCCGGCTGTCTCTGCGACATTTTTCTGTTCCGCGGCATTGAGTTCAGCTTCTCCTCGCTCATTCTCCCTAAATGTACAGGAGACAAGTCTTCCCTCTCCCACACGGATACGGATTTCCGCCAGCTCCTGATAAGCAATTCTCGTTTTTCCGATTTCATTTTCCACATGACATTCGTATCGAAACTTTCCCTCTCCATTATAAAACGTGATTTTCCCTACCGCCGCCTCCTTTACCTGCGAGCAAAGAATTACATCACACGCCAGTCCCTCCGCGCATCGGAGCCCCCTGATATTCAGTTCCATAATGAGATGGGAATCCCGCAGCTCAAGTCTTGCAAATCCGCACCCGCGCACGCGTTCACCATTTTCCAGATAGTCCAGATACTTGATCCTTCTGTCATAGCGCATAAAATTACCCCCGAATATACTTTGATTGATTAAAATATATTCGAGGGGTTGTCTGCTTAGTACTCGCTATTGTCAAGATACTTCATATAATTTACGACCATCAATGCAATCTTAAAGGTCAGCGCATCGTCGAAGTTCCTCAGATCCAGCCCGGTGCTCTTCTGGAGCTTTTCAATCCTGTACACCAGTGTGTTTCTGTGTACAAAGAGTTGTCGGGAAGTCTCGGAGACGTTCAGATTATTTTCAAAGAATTTATTAATTGTATTCAGGGTCTCCTCGTCCAGATCACTCGGCACATTGTCTCCGAAGATCTCCTCAATAAATATCTTACAGAGATTGATCGGAAGCTGGTAGATCAGACGGCCGATTCCGAGCGTGCTGTATGCCGCCACATTTTTCTCTGCATAGAAGATCTTTCCGACATCAAGCGCCATCTTGGCTTCCTTATAGGATTTGGAAACATCCTTCAATTCCGGTACAACCGTTCCGAATGCCACCTTGACGTTCATCATCGCCTCGCCGTTCACCATCGCCACGATCGTCTCGGCAATGTTCATAAGCTCTTCGTGTGAGGTATTCGGCTCCAGCGCTTTAATCAGAATGACACTGCTCTCATCCACCGCGGTAATATAGTCACCCGCCTGGCTGGAAAACATGCTCTTTAGAACCTCCGTCACGATTCCGTCCTTCTCGAGTCCCGTCTCCACAAGGAATACCGCTCTCGGCACCGACACTTCGATGTGCAGCTTCTTCGCCCTGTTATAGATGTCTACAAGCAGCAGATTATCCAGCAAAAGGTTCTGGAAGAAATTGTTCCTGTCAAATCTCTCCTTATAGGCAATCGCAAGATTCTGGATCTGACAAACTGCGATCTTTCCCACCATGTAGACGTCTTCGCTGGTTCCCTTTGCAACCAGAATGTTCATCAGTTCGCCTTCATCAAGGATTTTCAGCAAATGATGCGTCCCTATTACCTGGCTGTCTGCCGGAGAATTGGCAAATCCGACAATCAGATCCCCATTGATGTCAATCTGATCGGTCGTCGAAGCCAGCGTTGCCCCGCCGAGATCATATACACACAAATCCACCTTTGTTATTGCTTTCAGCTCGTCAATGCTGGTCTGTATTGTCTGATTTGAAATCATATTCTCTCCCACACCTTTCCCTGTCATTATTACTCATAATACCCGATTTTTTTATGCTCCGCAAGCATTTTCCTGTGTTGAAAAAAGAGGCGCTGTCACCAGCACCCCTTTGAAATATTTCAGCTTAGTTGGTAATAACCTGCTCGGTTTCCTTATCGAATACATGAATCTTCTCGATATCAAATGCAAATCTGATGCTGTCACCAGGTCTTGCAGTTGTACGAGAGTCAACTCTTGCTGTGATCGGGAACTCATCGAGATCAAAGTACAGATAAACTTCTGCACCAAGAAGCTCGTATACCTTAACGGTAGACTCAAATACGCTCTGAGGTGAGCTCTCAATGAACATCTCGGAATCATATACATCCTCAGGACGAATACCGAAGGTAACAACCTTTCCGTCATAGCCGCCATCAATCAGCTTCTTGGACTTTGCAGGAGGCAGAGGAATGCTGTGACCTGCGATCTCAAGGTTAGCTGTGCTGCCGTTTATCTTAACGGTAGCATCAAGGAAGTTCATCTGAGGAGATCCCATGAATCCTGCAACGAACAGATTGCAAGGCTTCTCATACAGATTCTGAGGAGTATCAACCTGCTGGATAACACCGTCCTTCATAACAACGATTCTGGTACCAAGCGTCATAGCCTCAGTCTGGTCATGTGTAACGTAGATGATGGTGGTTCCCAGTCTCTGATGCAGCTTAGCGATCTCAATACGCATCTGTACACGCAGCTTTGCATCCAGATTGGACAAAGGCTCATCCATCAGGAATACCTTAGGGTTACGAACGATTGCACGACCCATGGCAACACGCTGTCTCTGACCACCGGACAGTGCCTTGGGCTTACGATCAAGAAGAGGAGTCAGATCAAGAATCTTAGCTGCTTCCTTAACCATCTTATCGATCTGATCCTTGGGAACCTTTCTAAGCTTCAGTCCGAATGCCATGTTGTCATATACGGACATATGAGGATACAGAGCGTAGTTCTGGAATACCATCGCGATATCACGATCCTTAGGCTCTACATCATTTACAACTCTGTCACCGATCTTCAGCTCACCGGAAGAGATGTCTTCCAGACCTGCGATCATACGAAGGGTTGTGGACTTACCACATCCGGAAGGACCAACAAAGATGATGAACTCCTGATCTGCAATCTGAAGGTTGAAATTCTTAACTGCTTCAAAGCCGTTAGGATATACCTTGCAAACATTTGTCAAAGATAAACTTGCCATAAAAAACTCCTTTCACAATACAATCACTCGCCATTTGTAACGCGATTTCTCGTCGCTTGACCTAGAAACAGTATAACGAAAAAAGGTCACTGACGCCATACCACTATTCCACAAAGATTTTCCGGCAGATTGTATGTTTTGCTTATAAACTTATTATTTTTCCTCATCGCCTGTCATTTTACCCAAATTGCCGTCCATGTTCTTAGGCATATTTGCCAATCATTTTGAGCTTTCCATTACTTGGTAACATCCTTGTCCGTCAGAGTCGGATCCAGCTCATCCTTGAAGATTCTCTCGTCCTCCTCCGGCTCCTTCTCCTCATCCGCCGGGGCATTGGCTGCCAGCGTCCGCTCCTCCAGCCCCTTGAAGAACTTGTTGTACAGCTTTGCCGATACCCATGCCGGAACGGAGAGTCCGAACATCATGCAGATCGGCATAATCTGTACCACCGTGAAAAACAGCAGCGCCGGAATTGCATACATGATAACCATAAGGATTGTCTTGGGAAACTGCATCAGGCTCATCAGGAAAGCATTCTTAAGCGTTCTGAATATCGGATTTGCGAACTTTGCCTGCACCGGGAACACAAACATCATGGTAAATACCAGCATAATGGCAACCGCCATGATAACGCCCCACAGAATCTTGCTGAATTCGCCTTCGGAATTCCACATGATGTAAAAGTCGCCCGCAAGAACCGCAAATGCCACAAGAAAGATCAGCCAGATCAGCGTTGCCTGTCTGAAATTTTCCTTAAAGGACTTAAAAAAGCCCTTTGTGATATAGCATTCCTCGTTTCTGGCGATTTTCAGCGCCATGTAGTTCATCGCCGTCAGGGATGCCCCCGCCGTGATGACCGGCAGACAGCAGATCAGCGTGAGCACATTGAGCCACATCAGGTCTGCCATTTTGCCCAATGCCTGCATTAACGGACTATCCAGATTAAATAGTTTCATTGCAATCTCCTTAGCGTTTAAAATTTTTTATCATTTCTGTAACGCGGATACCGGAATATTCCTGCTCCGGTCTCACAACATAAAAACCAAGCTTTTTATAAAATCCAACGGCATAGGGAGCCGCCTTTACCGAGATAAACTGCTCTCCCGCCTCCCTCGCCAGATATTCGCAAAGTCGGTTCAGTATCGCTCTGCCCACACCCCGGCGATGATACTTTTCATCCACAAAAAGCAGAGAAAGGTGATTCCGGTTGCGGAGAGAGCCTGCACCGACCACCTCATCCCCGTCCAGAGCCACCATCATCTGGTACCGGCCTCTCAAAAAGGCCACATATAAGTCATCATCCGTAATAAAGTCAAAAAAGTTTTTTATGCCCTCTCTGGTATAATCCTTCCCCTCAAATTTCAGGAAGGTCCGCCAGATCATCTTCATTGCTGGCGCCCACTCATTTTCTCTCGCCCAACGGATTGTCAGGGAGCGGCTTTCTTTCTCTGCGTCCATCACCCACGCCGTCCTTCACTTCCACCGACCTCATTCTCCTGCAAGACGACATCCTTAAGCCAGTCATAGATGTCCTTCATGACTTCATCCCGGTTTGTCTCATTCAGCAGCTCATGCCGCGCGCCTTCATACAGCTTCAGACGGATATTTTTCACACCTACACCGTTGAGGCTGTCATAGGCCTTTCGCACGCCTGCCCCATAATCCCCGACCGGGTCCGCCGTGCCCGAAATCATCAGCACCGGAAGGTCTTTGGGCACTCTGGCAATGTTTTCATTCCTGTTCAGTCTGGCCGTCAGCTCTGTAAGTGTAAGAAAACCGTTGACCGTAAACACAAAGCCGCACATCGGATCCTTACGGTACCGGTCTACCCGCTCCGGATCTCTGCTGAGCCAGTCAGTATCGGTCCTGCGGTTTTCTATTCGGTCGTTATATTTTCCGAATGCCAGCTTGTCCATCAGCCTGCTGACATATTCCGACCCAAAGAGCACCTTCTGTATGCTGCCCAATATTCTTGCCATTGTCAGGCGCGTCTGGGGCTGCATTCCCGTGCCCATGATGATTGCCGCGCTGACACCTGTCCCATAGCGGAACATATAGTTTCTCACAATGAAGGAGCCCATGCTGTGCCCCATGATAACATACGGCACATCAGGGTAGAGCGCCTGCGTTGCCTTCTTGAGTCTGTGTACGTCGCGCACCAGCACCGTCGCGGGGTCCTGCTCGCAGAAATAACCGTACTTTCCGTTCTCGCCGACAGACTTGCCGTGTCCCATGTGGTCTTCTCCTGTGACAACGCAGCCCTTTGAGGTAAGAAATTCCGCGAACTCCTCGTATCTCTCAAGGTACTCAGCCATTCCGTGCACGATCTGAACCACGCAGCAGATATTCTCTGCATCGTCCGGCGCGTACCGCACGGCATGCAGCTTACTCTTACCATCTCTGGAGTCGTAATAGAACTCTTCCTTTATCATAGCCCACCTCACAGCATTCCAACCCTATGTCAGTCAATTCGTCTTATTGCCAGTATAACTCATTTGTGATGAAATTTTAAGTCTTTTCTGAAAATTTAACGATCTGTTAACATATATTTTTTCTTATCCGCCACATTGATGTCCGTTCCGAGCTGCACTTCGATCACGCTGAGCCTTGTATCCGCAATGATGGTGTGCTTGCAGCCCGCCGGCATAGTCACGACGCTTCCGGGGCGTACTCTGCGTTCCTCCCCGTCAAGGATGACTCTGCCCTCGCCGCTCATGACCGTCCATACCTCATCTCTGTGCTCATGGCTGTGATAGTGCAGCCGGTGCCCCGGCAGAAGCTCCACCTTGATCGTCATACTGTCATGCTGTACATCCAGAACCGTAAAGCTCCCCCATGACTTTTCCGCATACATCACCTGCCCGGCGAGCTTGTCCACATACGGTTTTATGTAAGAGCTCTGCGCCTTGTCGGATACGATGATCCCGTCACTGCTCGCCGCAATTACCATACTCCTGCATCCCATGCACAGGATCGGAATGTTCAGTTCGTTCACCACATGAGTATCGACACAGGTGTCATTCATGGTAACGTTGCCGACCGTATTGCTTCCCATCGCCTCCGTCAGGGTATTCCACGTTCCGAGATCCTTCCACGAACCGCTGTAGCGAAGCACCTGTATGCTCTTCTCCTTCTCAACCACCGCATAGTCGAAGCTGATCTTTGTCTGGTCGGCGTAATGTGCATAAAGATCCCGATAATCCTCAAAGTCCATCAGCTCATGCGCCTTGTCCAGCAGATAACCCAGGCGGAAGGCAAAGACGCCTCCGTTCCAGAGTGCTCCCTGTTCGAGATACTTCCGCGCCGTCTCTTCGTCCGGCTTCTCCCGGAAGGTTCTGACCGCACTGACACGCTCCTTCGACTCCGGGATAATATAACCGTACTTCTCGCTGGGATAGGTCGGCTCAATCCCCAGAAGGTTCATGTCCGCATCACCCTTCGCCGCCAGCGATGAAAGCTCCTTTAATGCCTCAAAATAAGTATTATCCACATAGGGATCGACCGGGCAGACTACAACCGCCTCATCCGTGCTGACACCCTTTTCATCATGCAGGTATGCAGCCGCCAGGCAGATCGCCGGAAAGGTATCCCTGCGTTCCGGCTCGACACATACATTCACTTTATTCTCCAGCTGGTTCAGTATCATGCTGACCTGCTTTTTGCCGGTCGCAATCGTCACCTCTGCCTCGGGATCAGCCGCAACGATCTGTCGGTAGACCCTCTGAACCATGGATTCCGCTTCACCGTCTTCGTTCTTCAAGACTTTGAGAAACTGTTTGGAGCGCACATTGTTTGACAAGGGCCATAATCTCTGACCCGAGCCGCCGGACAGCAGGATAATATTCATATTCCCTTCTCCCTCTTTGCAAGCGCTCTGTCGTGCTTTGCCATGATCTCAACCAGCTCGGCATAAGAGGTCTTCTGCGGATTCCAGCCGAGCACCGTTTTTGCCTTAGTCGGGTCTCCCCATAGGTTATCCACATCCGTCGGGCGGAACCACTGGGGATTTACACACACCAGCATCTTTCCGGTTGCCTTGTCATACCCCTTCTCATCTATGCCCGTACCTTCCCATCGAAGCTCAATTCCGTTCGCTCTGAACGCACGCTCTGTAAAATCTCTCACCGTGTGCTGCTCGCCGGTCGCAATGACAAAATCCTCGGGCGTATCGTGCTGAAGGATCATCCACATGCACTCCACATAATCCTTCGCATAGCCCCAGTCACGAAGTGAATCCATATTTCCAAGCTCGAGATGATCCTGCAACCCTTCCGCAATCCTGCCTGCTGCCAGCGTGATCTTTCTTGTCACAAAGTTCTCGCCGCGCCTCTCGGATTCATGGTTAAACAGAATGCCGTTGACCGCAAACATTCCATATGCCTCACGGTATTCCTTTGTGATCCAGAATCCATACTGCTTCGCAACCGCATAAGGGCTGTAAGGATGGAACGGCGTTGTTTCTCTTTGCGGCACTTCCTCAACCTTACCATATAATTCAGATGTCGATGCCTGATAAAATTTCGTCTTCTTCTCAAGCCCGAGAATCCTGACCGCCTCGAGAATACGAAGAACGCCGATCGCATCCACGTCACCGGAATACTCCGGCACATCAAAGGACACCTGCACATGGGACTGTGCTGCCAAATTATAAATCTCGTCAGGCAGGACTTTCGCAATGATATTCATCAGAGACGCTGTATCTGTGAGGTCTCCGTCATGAAGCGTAATCGCGTTTTGTGCGATCAGATGATCGATTCTCGCCGTATTTGCAATCGACGCGCGGCGGGTAATCCCATGAACCTCATACCCCTTCTCCAGCAAAAATTCTGCCAGATATGATCCATCCTGTCCGGTAATACCGGTAATAAGAGCTTTTTTCATTATTTTGATTCCTCGTTCTTTCTTATTGTTCCGGGAAAGACTTATTCATACAATGCTTTTATGCGTTTTAAATCATTATATATTATTTCGCTTATCTCCACAAGCATTTGCAGATGATCTCCAAATTACTTATTTCTGCTTATAACTTAAATAGATACTCTGGCAGAATGCCTTTTCTTCCTCCCAGTATTCATAACTCCCTTCATACTCCTCCACAATGCGGTATATACTCTCCATGCCGAAGCCATGCTTTTCCTTTTCCGGCTTACAGGTGGTAAGTTTGGGATTGTGCGCCATCACCGACTCCTCGATGCTGTTTTCCAGATAAATCTCCAATCCGGTATCCAACGCCCGCACCATCAGTTCCATTTCTTTTGTTCCATTCACCTTGAAACAGGCTTCCATCCCATTACTCAGCAGATTATCCATAAGATTGCCCAAGACCATACTGTCTATTTTCCATGGCTTTCCCAGCACTACATAACAAAAGTGAATGCCCTTCTCCCTGCACTTGGGTATCGTCTTCATAAATGCAGCGTCCAATCCCTCATTTCCAGTATCCTGGGGCAGTTCCGGATAATTTTTCAGATCGCCATACAGCTTTTCCATATAGCTTTCTACCTCTTCGTACTTTCCGTTCTTCTGCATGCGATACAGCACGCCTAATGCTCCCTGCATATCATGCCGCCAATGATTGATTTCCCTGCCGACGCGGTACATATCCAGAAGTCCTTCCTTGCGTTCTTCCTCCCTCTTCTCCTGATACTGCTTCTCCAATTCCTCTTGCTGATATTTTCCCAACCGGTGATAAATTTCCACCAAAAACACAACAATACCTGTCTCGTCTACCAATATTCCTATTGTCAGCCAATGCCTCTCGGAACGCCCAAATTCTCCCACTTCGAGGCAAAATAATCCCATTGCCAGAAGTGTCATCAGCATAAAAGCACCTGCTACGATCCAATTTTCCCTTTTATGAAAACCGGTCTGCTTACGCAATAATGCAGTGACAATTTTTCCCATTGAAAACTTCACCACTAAAGCAACTAAGGAGGCATAGAATAGCAGGTCTCCATTGATCTGCAACAACTCCTGCAGATTTTTCCCTGAAACAATCCCAAGTACATTAAAGATTGCATAGGTGCTAACCATAGCAATCAATACCCAAAGGACCCCCGCTATCAGAAAGTCCTGCGCTCTGCCCTCCAATGCTAAAAAAGCATAACCGACCAGCACCAGTCCATAAAAAAAGCCCAGCACATTTTCAAACTCTATTACCCAATTCAATGTCGTGACCGTAAGGAAATAAACAATACAGCCTATGGCAAAGTAGATCCACCTTCTGGCACCACAATATTTCTTTTGAAACCCATAGTCTATATATTCCATCGCCACGATCGCTGACGCAGCATTTATCACATATTCACTGATCTCCATGGCGCTCCTTCTCGTACTGAAGTACTGCTTCACGAATTTTTGCCCTTCTGTCCCTTCCCATCTCAAGGACAGTGTCATCCATCAGATATACTTCTCTCTTTCCTACTTCTTTTATGTATCTCTGATTCACCAGATAATTTTTATGGATACGCAAAAAATGATGCCCTTCCAGTTCCTCTTCCATGGCCTTCAGGGTACCATATTTCTTTAAACAAGTTCCATCTGTTTTCCGTATAATGAGGCTGTGTCCTGTGCCTTCGACATATAGAATATCCCGCAACGGCAGCTCCCGAAACGAAAATCCTTCCTTCAAACGATAATTCACCCTCGTAGAAGCCGTGATCTGTAAATATTTTCTTAGTGCCCGGAACATATCCTTTTCCAGATTACTCTTGCGCACAAACCATAGCGGCATATATTCAGGGGCCTCAAAAACAAAGCTTTCATGGGAAGATACAAAGATCAGGCGAGTTGATGGCCGATCCATGCAAAGTCTCTCTGCCAATTCAAATCCACTTAGATTGGGCATTTCTATGTCAAGGAACAACAGGTCAAACTTCAGTGTCCGAGTCGCCTCATATAACTTTTCCCCATCCAGAAACTTTTGGCATTTCAGTTGTATCGGCTGCCCTGTTCTTTGCAATCCTTTCTTTAAAGCATTTTCTATTCTTGCAATGTCGTCTATGCAATCATCGCATATTCCAACTCTCAATTCCCATTCTTCCATATGCGTCCACTCCTTGTATCTGTCAGCCCCTAACTCCTGCTTATTGATTGCTCTTCTAAGGCTTTCTTCTTTTATTATACCGCATTGTTTGTCATAAGTAAACCAGCTTCATTGATTTCGTCCGATATACTAAAAGGGCCAGTCCCTCACGACTGCCCCTCAATTAGTTCGACGCCCCCCTCAGCATCCGGAATTGGAACCCTTTTTATACCCACTCGGATCATAATACACCACCGGATTATTGCTACAGTAGGCGTACAGGTT
>CAKRTS010000032.1 GCA_934402315.1 uncultured Acetatifactor sp.
TTGTTATCCAGCCCTCCGGCTGTATCGGTTGAGCAAAAGTCAGCGTGGGATTGATGTGGTATCTTTATCTAAGTGAACCCCCGGTTTCCCATTTGCTGACGGCAGAGACGGAGACATTGAGGGCATCCGCAAGGTCTGACTGTGTCATATTGTCCCGCTGGCGCAGCTTTGTAAGTAATTTTCCGAATGCAAATTTATCCATCTCTTCCTCCGGTAAAATTGGTAGATTTTTACGTTTATTATAGATTAGAGCAAAAGTAAAATCAAGTGGAGCAAAAGTAGAATTGCCTTTTCCCAAGCGTCTCTTGTGTCTACCGGGTGGGGGATGGTATGTTTGCGGTGGGAGGGGGGGCGGGCAGGATTCTGCGAGTGGGGGTGGTTCCGCGAGTGACGCTGCATAAGAATGCACAGACCACCGCAGGCACGCTTGCGCTACCTTCCGCACGCAACGGCACATAAGATGCTACAGTACAGCATCTAAGTGCCGGCGGCTCCAGAGTGCGCTACTTGTGGTCAGGTGCATTCTGTGCAGCTGTGAGTTGAAAACTGTTGGCTGGAAGTGGTGGGGGCGCAAACGTTTATGAATTTGAAATAGGAAAGGAGCAAGAGATGAAAAGATTTGTGAAGGAAGTGATAGGAGGAGTGGCACTGGCGCTGATGCTTGGCGGGTGCGGTATGCAGGGGAGCGGAGGGCAGCAGCTGCAGGAGCAGGGGACGGACAGACAGGAATCGGAGGAGGGTGCGGAGACGGTGTCGGTTACGGACATCCGCACGCTGCAGGAGCTCGCGCAGAGGGACAACTCGCTGGACGCGTATTCGGCAGTGCAGCATGCGATTCTGCCGTCGGAGCGCCCGAAGGCAGAGCTGGCGGGTGAATTCCCGTATGTGGCGCTGGGAGAGAACAGCGCAGCCTGTTATGTGAAGTATGTTCCGATGAATCCGGAGGAGGAACGGGATGAATTCGCCATGGTGACGACAGGGGGCGATGAGAATATGATTGATCTGACAGAGGATCGATTCTACGCCGGTATGGGGACAGCGCTTGGGAAGGACAGCTATTTTCTCTATGGCAGAAGCGGGGAGGTGTACTCCATCTTTGAGGTGGATGGCGGAATGAATCTCCTTCAGGAGATTCAGCTGGATTTTGTGGGCAGAGGTGAGAAGGAGTTTGAATATATTGCGCAGCTTGTGGCGGATACGGATGGGAGACTGCATGCCATTATCGAGAAAGCAAAACTGGCGGATGAGGGATGGTATGTAACGGAAGAGGAATATCGCTACTGTGTAATCTCCGCGGAGGGAGAGCTGCTGGCGGAATATGTGACAGCTGACACGGTATCCAATCTGGTTCCACTGTATGACGGGCGGGTTGCGCTGGCGACGAAGCAGACAAACCAGGGGAGACTTCTCCTGCAGTGCATGGATGTCGGGGCGAACAGGCTGACAACCGTTCTTGACTGTGAGAGGGAGCTTGCAAAGTTCAATTATTATTACACACTGATGGATGAAAATACGCTGGTCTATGCGAATGCGATGGGAATCTACCGGAGAAGTCTGTCAGGGGGTGAGCCGGAGCTTTTGTATCTGTGGATGAATCACGGGGTGACGTTGTCCTCGGTTATGATGATGCAGGCGGGGGAGAACAGGATCAGTCTGGTCTACCGCTGTGAAAAGGGGCTGGGCTATCTGTGCATTGAACCGACAACGGAGGAGGTTGAATTAAAGGAGATCACGATTGTCGTTCCCTCCTATAAATCGGACATCTACCGGCTGGCGGTTGTGGAGTTTAACAGGCGGTATCCGGCATGCCATATAAATATGAAGAGTTATAATGACAATACTACGGATGCGCTGCTGACAGAGCTGAATGCGGGGAAGGGTCCCGTGCTGATCGACGCGCTGGTGACGGGCTTCTCGGATAAGGAGGCGCTGTGGGAGCCGGTAGAGGAGGTACTGCAGCAGCTGGGGGTCATGGATAACCTTGTGGATAAGGCGATGGATCAGGGGAGGATCAACGGCACGCTTTACGGCATTGTCCTTGATTTCTATCTTGAGACTGTGGTGACAGCGGACAAGGAGCTGACAGATTGGGATTATGATCGGTTTTTGCAGCTGGTGTCGGAAAGAAAGAACCTGAAGGCGGTCATGAACAGCTGTGCAACGCAGGACGGCTGGTATTTTATAGTGGAATTTTTCATACAGAGCATGGAAGACAATTATTTTCTGGATGCGGAGACAGCGGCAACAAACTTTGACAGTGAGGAGTTCCGGACAATCCTGCACCTTGCAAGGGATTATTGTGAAAGGAAGGACTTTGTGAACGCGGTGGAGGGACTGGAGGATGGACAGGTATTCTGCAATGTGATTACGATTACGCAGCCGGAGCAGCTTGCACTGTACCGTTTTGCTTACGGAGACCGCGTGAATTATATCGGCTTTCCGTCGAAAAACGGTGCAAGACCTGTCATCAGAGGCGGAGATCCGATGGTGATGCGTAAGAATGCGACAAAGGAGGAGAAGGAGCTCGCCTATGCATTTCTGGAAATTCTTTTATCGGAGGAGATACTGTCGAAGGCGACCGATGACTTGAATTATAAGCTCAGTGTCAGAAAGGATGTGCTGGCGGAGCAGCTCGCCGGTGTGGGCGAATGGGATATGCCATATGCGACAGGGTTTGAACCGATTTCCCTCGAGGGGGCGGTCGACCACGGGAAGGATGCGGAGCTGCTGTATGGGCTGTTGGAGAAGGCGGAGCCGAGGACGGGGTTTCCGCGGGAGCTGTATAGCCTGATCGCAGAGGAGGTGCAGAGCTATTTAGAAGGTACGGTCACGGAGGAGGTTGTCATACAAAATCTGACAAATCGCGTAGGTCTGTATCTTGAGGAGAGGAAATAGAGTATAATGGACAAAAAAGGACGGAGATGGAAAGATGAGAGTTGTGGATATGCATTGTGATACGATCAGCAGGCTGCTTGGGCTGCGCAGGGAGGGAAAGGCGGAGTCATTGCGGGAAAATACGGGGCATCTGGATCTGCTGCGGATGCGGCAGGGAAACTACTTACTGCAGAATTTTGCGCTCTTTGTTGACTTGGGAGAGGGCAGGAATCCATGGGAGGAGGTGTGCGCGCTCTATGACTGCTACCGGGAGGAGCTGGAGAAGAATGCTGACATCATAGCTCCGGTTTACCGTTATGCGGATATTGCGGCAAATGAGAGAGCGGGGAAGCTCTCTGCGATGCTGACGGTGGAGGAGGGGGCTGTATGCAAGGGAGAGCCTGCGAAGCTGGAAGCGCTCTATGAGATGGGCGTGCGCATGGTGACGCTGACATGGAATTTCCCGAATGAGCTGGGCTATCCAAACCTGAGCAGGGAGCTTAGGGGCGAGGCGAGAAAGCACACTCCGAATCTGAGAGACGGGCTTACGGAGCGCGGCAGGGAGTTTGTGGAGGAGATGGAGCGGCTGGGGATGATTCCGGATGTCTCGCACCTCTCGGATGCCGGATTTTATGATGTGCTTGCGGTGACAAAAAAGCCCTTTGTCGCCAGCCATTCCAATGCGAGAGCGGTCTGTTCCCATGTCAGGAACATGACGGATGATATGATCCGCAGGCTTGCGGAACGGGGAGGCGTGATGGGACTGAACTACTATGCGGATTTCTTGGAGGAGGTGCCCGCGGGAAGGGAGAATCCCGGAACCCTTGCGGCAATTGTCCGTCATGCGAAGCATATTGCGGATGTCGGCGGTATTGAGATTCTCGGACTGGGGAGCGATTTCGACGGGATTGATACCCATGCGGAGCTGCCCGGGGCGCAGAGCATGGAGAAGCTGTGGGAGGCGTTGAAGGCATCCGGCTTTACCGAAGCGCAGCTGGATGGGATTTTCAGCGGGAACGTTCTCCGGGTTTACAGGGAGACTCTCAGTTTATAAGATTTTTATTTTTTATTTTCCTCTTGTTTACAAATTACATTCCCTATGTTAGTATCTTTAGAGAAAAAACGACAAAAAACGGAGGAAATGACAATGAAAATGATTTATCAAGTGGAAGACAAACCGAAATTCGGCGCTCTGATCGTGTTTGCCATCCAGCAGCTTCTGGCGATCATGGCGGCGACACTGGTAGTTCCCATTATCGTCGGAAACGGAATGAGCTCTGCGGCAGCGCTGTTCGGCGCAGGTGTCGGAACCTTGGTCTATGTTGCTTTCACGGCGAAGAAGAGCCCCGTGTTCCTCGGATCATCCTTTGCCTTCATCGGTTCGATGTGTGCGGCGTTTGCAGGCGGCGTCTCCATGCAGCTTGGCTATGCGGGACTGATCCTCGGCGCATTCTTTGCGGGTCTGGTCTATGTAATTATTGCAGCTATTGTCAAGGTGGTTGGCGTAGAATGGATTAACAAGCTGATGCCCGCAGTCGTAATCGGCCCCACTGTTGCAATCATCGGACTTTCCCTTGCGGGAAATGCAGTCGGCGATCTGACAACAGGCGGTGTCAAGGTGGACGGCGTATCGATCGCTTATCCTCTTGTGGCACTTGTCGGCGGACTGATTACACTGGCAGTTACCATGCTCTGCTCGAGCTTCGGCAAGAAGACGGCAAAGCTGATTCCCTTCATCATCGGTATTCTTGCAGGCTATGCATTCTGTCTGATCTGCACGATCATCGGTACAGCGGCAGGCATTGACGGATTAAAGCTTCTGAACTTTGAGCATTTTACAAATCTTGTGGCAAACGGCGTGACACTGGAAACCTTTATCAAGATGCCGGAGTTTACCTTCCTCACAGCAGCAAAGGGTGTTTCCGAGATTAACGCATCTTACATTCTTACGATTGTTGCGGCATATGTTCCGGTTGCCTTTGTTGTATTCGCTGAGCATATTGCGGACCACAAGAACATTTCCTCCATTATTGAAAGAGATCTTCTGGTAAAGCCGGGACTTCACAGAACCCTTCTGGGAGACGGTGTCGGCTCCATTGTCGGTGCATTCTTCGGCGGCTGCCCGAACACGACCTACGGAGAGTCCATTGGCTGTGTTGCGATCACGAAGAACGCTTCCGTTGCAACCATCATGGCAGCAGCGGTGGGAGCGATTCTCATTTCCTTCATTTCGCCGTTCATCGCGTTCGTCAACTCCATTCCCTCCTGCGTAATGGGTGGTGTCTGCATCGCACTGTATGGATTCATCGCGGTATCCGGTCTGAAAATGATTCAGGAGGTTGATCTGAACAAGAACAAGAATCTGTTCGTCGTATCAGTGATCCTGATCGCTGGTATCGGTGGTCTGACACTGAACTTCGGAGCGGTGACGATCACATCTATTGCATGTGCGCTGATTCTTGGAATTCTTACGAACCTGATGCTCAAGAAAGCACCGGAAGAGGACTAATATTCTTATATAAATGAAGAGAAACCGTTCGTTTTCACTGAGGTGGGAATGGGCGGTTTTTTTGTGTGTCAACTCTCTGTTATGTCGTTTCGTGCGCAAAATCGTCGTTTCGTGCATAAATCAACATTTCTTAAAAAAAGTATGATAGAATGTTCCGAAATGAGCCGGGCGGGCATGGAAATATCCTGCCGGTTCTAATTTCTCATAGGAACAGAGACAGAAAAGGAGAGTAACAATGAAGAAGTGGAAAACCTTAGTGAAGCGGATTCTTGTGCTGGCGCTGACAGCTGCCATGATGATTAATACGGTTGATCTGACGGTGCTTGAGGTATCGGCAGAAACAGAATCCGCAGAGATGACAGCGGAGGGAGAACAGGCTTTGGAGGAGACAGTTTCCGACAACGATGCGGCAGAGAACGTCAATGAGCCTGAGCAGCTGACACTGGAGAGAGAGCCGGGCATCGTGCTGCTGGCGGATACGGCGACAATGACGACGAAAGCGGATGTCCCTTATGTATACAGAAGCTATGATGAAGAGACAGGTAAGGTTACAGAGCAGAATGCGATCTGCGGGACAGCATATGTGCTGAGTCAGAACTATGTTAATGATAGTGTAAATGCAAATGTGAATGGATATTTTGAACTGAGAGGGAACGACACACCGGTATGCGTGGTGGAAGGCTCGGTTACAATTCCGGGGAGATTTGATATTTACCGCAGTGTCACACTGATACTGGCGGACGGTGCAACACTGCAGGTAGACGGAGACGAAACACTGCTGGCAAACGGTGCAAAGCTGACAATCTATGGGCAGACAAACGGTACCGGTAAATTTCTCGGAAAGAGTATCAACAATACTAACAACTTTGGGTATGAAGGAAACCTTGAAATCAATGGCGGCTGTATTGAAATGAAAAACGCCAGCTGCGTCGCAATAGGAGCGGACCAAGGCCGTGCTAACATAGTAATCAACGGTGGTACGGTATATGCGGAAAGTTCCAACGGGGCTGCAATTGGTGGACGTCCTAGCACATATGATACTGCACATTGTTTCGGCAGTGTGGCAATCCACGGCGGCGATGTAACGGCGGTCAGCACAGATTCTTCTGCGGCTGCAATCGGTTCGTGGTGGGCAGATGACAGTTTTTATACGGGCAGTGTATCGATTACCGGCGGTACGGTGACGGCAACACAGGGCAATTCCGGCAAAAAGATCAAGGCGATTTATGCCACAGACATGAATATAAAGAATATGAAGCCTCTGGCATATGGCGAGGATGCAGGCTCCGCTGCTACTGAGGGAGTGACCTATTTAAATATGAAGGAAGCTCTTTCCGGCAGTTATATCAAGCTGGGGGCCTGTGACCATACGAATCGGAAGACGTATGTCGATGGGCAGCAGATCAAGCAGGGCTGCCTCGACTGTGGAGCAGATGAGGCGGTTGTTTATACGCTGGGGGACTTTACTCTGGACGGTGAGAGCGGGACATTGACGACAGAGCGTGTCTATGACGGTGAGACCCGGAATAAAGTGGCTGCTGTTTTAAGAGATGCGGATGGTAATCCTGTCGAGAATGGTGTGACATGGGCGTGGTATGACAATGCGACAGTCATCGACGGAGCGGCAACAAGTTCCTATACAACGCCCCTAAAGCTTGCGGCGGGTGAGCATGTTTACCGGGTCGAGGCAACGGTTGACGGTCTTACGCTGACCGGTGATGTGATGACAGTAACCGTGACGAAAAGACCGGTTGAAATCGATTGGGGACAGACGGAATTTTATTACACCACTCCGGAAACGGAATATCTTATTGATCCGAAACCTACAAATGTAGTGGAGGGGGATGACGTTCAACTCCAATTTGACACAACAAATGAGTATTATGTGAATGGCAGCCAATACGACCGGAAACTTCCGGCAGATAAGCGGAAAACGGTTGGAGAGTACTGGAATGCGGTATCCCGCACACTGCGTGGAGCTGATAAAGGGAATTATGAGCTGGAAAAGAAGGAGCCGGACGACCGCCTCTGCAAATGGTCGATCAAATACTTTGCGGATGCGGAGGCAGTACTTGATGGGACCCAGGATGCGGAAGGCAGCTATGTGGGCAGAGTAAAGCTGGCTGCCCCGGAAGGAATGCTGCTCTGCGTGGGCGGAGCTGTACCGGAGAATGCGGTGAAATTCCTGTATTATTCAGAGGTGGGAAGCCATTCCGTGTCCTATTACATTGTAAAGGAACGGGAAGAGGGCGATACCGCATGGTACCGCACACAGGATTCTGTGGCTCAATTTACGATCGCCGGAGACGGTTCCCAGAGTAATACCGGAATATTCAGTCAGATCAAGGATGGGCATATTGTATACTTTGGCACCTATGACTCTAATTATACAAATGATGCGAGCTATAATGGTGCACCGGTCGCATGGCGGGTGCTGGATGCCGGCCACACGAATGTGAAGACGGAAGACGGTATGTTTGTAATCAGCAAGAATGGACTGGGGCTCCGCCACAGTGGATATTATGTGGATGTGGGAAACGGCAAATATGAATGGAGGACAGCGCTGAAATATTCAGGAGGCGCACTCAACGGATGGTGTCAGGACTTTCTGGAGGGTAAGTATGCACAGAAACTGACTTCTCAGGAGTGCGAACTGCTGATGGCGACAAGGAAAACCAAGGGTGATATGAATGCGTCGTTTGATGGAAATAATGCAGACTCTTATGACTTTGATAAGAAGAACATAAGTGATGCGGGTGGCGCGAAGTTTATGTACACGAATCTGCAACAACGTAAGCTGTTTCTGCCCTCAGTAGAGGAGGTCGGACTGGAGAACGAGACGATCCGGGCATGGAGCAGTTCGAACTTTCCGACGAAGACCGACGGCTACTTTGCAAGTGCGGAGGACAGAGCCATAGGGGAGAAGTACTGGCTGCGGAACTGGCAGGAGAGCAGCAAGCACAGCGGTACCGCCGCGTACGATCATTCGTATCATTATGCGCAGATAAACAGCGACGGAAGCTATAGGTTTACAAATACTCTGGGAGATGAGGAGGCGCAGATGCGCCCCGCAGCAAATATACTTTTCTCTAAAATATGGTTCCTTTCCGCCATCGGCGGCAAGGATAACGGTGGCTCAGACGGAGCACTGGCGGCTTTTTCTGTGCCGGAGGACAACACCGAGTGGAAGATCACAATGATCGATTCCACTGCCACGCAGTTTGAGGCATCCGGAGAGAAGTTGGAAAATGAGAACAAGCTGACCATCAGCTATACCAATGCGAGAACCGGAGAAAACCGTTATCTCTCTGCGGTCGTGGAGGATGTGGATGGAACAATAACGTATTATGGAAGATTAAAGGCACTTACAAGCGATGCAGATAAGAACGGAAGTGCAACGCTTGTGATTCCGGACGGTGCAGATCAGGGCGACAGCATTTATGTGTACGAGGAGCAGTTTAACGGAACGTATCTCGTGGACTGTGCCGGAGCGCCGGTTCTGGTTCATCGGGTGCTGAATCCGGAGGCATCCGCGGTGGCAACGGCATCCACGGAGGACTGGACGAAGGATGCGGTGACGATCACTGCGCCGGATGGTTATACTGTCTGCCAGACGGCGGATGGCAATTTCACAGCAAGCTTTACCGTGGACAGCGAGAGCAGCAGCGCTGCGGGCACGACAGTTTCCTATTATCTGGAGAATACGACGACCGGAACGGTATCTGATGAGAAGTCTCTTGTCGTCAGGATCGACAGAAGTGCGCCGGTCTTTGGAGAAAATGCCGGTATTCGTATCAAGGACAGTTCATGGAATCAGCTGCAGAGCAAAATTGACTTCGGACTCTGCACAAAGTCTGCGGATGTGACGATCACGGCGGAAGACAGCCTTTCCGGCGGATTGCGCTATTTCTATTATGTAGATACCGTGACGGATAAGGAAAATTACACAGCACTTGCGGCGGATGCGCTTGAAGCATTGAGCTTCACAGAGGCAGCGGATGGCAAATTCCGGCTGGAGACGGAAGGAAATATGGTAGTTTACGCCTATGCGGTGGATCGGGCGGGCAATCGCAGCGCCTTTATCTGCTCAGACGGTGTCGTTGTGGATCATACCAGTCCGAAGGCAGAACTGTCTGCGCCCTCCGGCGTGGAGGAGCTGCAGGATACCTCCGCGACAGTGAAGCTCCGCGTGGACGAGGCGGCAACCTGTTACTATGTGCTTTCCACGACGGATATTTTTGCTGATGGTTCGAGCAAGTGTCTTGCAGGACTGAAGAGCCAGCAGGGCTGTGTGGCGAAGTCTGTGACGGCAGAGGAGGCGGGAGTCCTGCTTTCCCTTACATTTACAGGACTTAGCGCCAATACGACCTATTACCTGTATGCAGCGGCGGAGGATGCAACGGGAAATGAGGGAGATGTGGAAGGCATCACCTTTACAACGCAGAAGACAAAGCCTTACGTCGAGACGGCACCGGTTCTCTCCGGCACCTATGGAGAGACACTGAAGGCTATGATACAGTCCGGCAATGCGAAAGTCGTCACGGCAGAGGGCAGTGAAATCGTTCTGACCGGAACATGGAGCGTCACGGATGCGGCGCAGGAGGCTGTGTATCCGGCGTACAAGGACACTCAGGCATACAGTCTGACCTTCACCCCGACAGGAGCAGGTGCGGAAAAATATGGCACTGTGGACTGTGAGGTCGTGCCGCAGGTCGCTCAAAAGGAAATAACGGTGGGCATCCAGCGCGTGACAAGAAGATACGGAGATATAGACTCTGCTTTTGGCTACATTGTAAAACCTGATGAACTGGCTCCCTGTGATACCGAAAAGGATCTGGGAATTGTACTGACGACAGATGCGAACAGGATGTCCCGTGTGGGAACCTATAAGATCAACGGCAGCTGGAACAATGAAAATTACCGGGTGAACTTCATGGGATTGGACAGCAGCGATAACTGGAGCATCCCGGGTCACGGAGAACTTGTCATAACCCGGACGGTAAATACATTTGTAACGCTCTTAAGCTGCGCGGATTACACCTATAACGGGAACACGCCCAGACCGTTGGCGGCGGCAAAGTTCGGCGTGACGGAGTATCTGTATGCGGCAAAGACCGGTGAGACGGAGCCGGAGGAATCTGCATACAGCAGCACTGCGCCGAAATCGGCCGGAAGCTATTATGTCAAGGCGTATGTGGAGGAAACAGAGAACTACGCGAGAATCACAAGCGTCCCGGTGGCATTTACCATAAGCAAGGCGGCAGCGCCCGTACTGGCGGGAGATACGGTTCAGGTTGCCTATCGGAAGGGCAGGGATGCTGTCGTTGACATTGCGGGAAGACTGCCGGAAGATAAGGGCAAGACGAGCTACGCCATCACCGGGGTAGAGGACGCGGATAGCCTTTTCGGGGCGACTGCGGTCGATGCGGACGGCAGGCTGAGTTACCAGGTGAAGGGCACGGCTGACAGCGCAATGAATGGAAAGACGGCAAAGCTTACGGTGACAGCCACCATGGAGAACTACGCAGATGCAGAGTATACGCTCACGGTTGTTCTTACAGACAAGTGGACGGTGGAATTAAAGAGCGGCAGTGAAGTCTTCTGCGTGGGAGGGAATGTGCTGCGCTATGGCGCGAAGCTGAAGGAGCTGTCCCTGAATACAACAGGTGCGGACAGGGCGGTATTTGTAGAGCAGGATACGGAGACAGAGGTGCCCGGAACCCTTGCATGGAAGCTGCCGGATATGGTACCGGCGGTGGGGACGATTGAGGCGGAATGGCGCTTTACACCGGACGACACGGCAGCGTATGAGGAACTGACGGGGCATGTGCCGGTCGTTGTGGTAAAGGAGACTCCGACGGTCACGCCTCCTGTGACGGATAGTGTCATCTACAGCCCTGACAGGAGTATTTTGAGTGTTTCGCTGCGTGTGGAGGGCGAGAACGGCAAGGCAACCGCCTGTGTCGGCGGAACAGAGAGGGAAGTAACGGGTTACTGGGTGTGGAATTATGACGATCCGGAGTTTGTCATCCCGACGGTCGGAAACAATGGCTATGAGGCAAGGTTCGTACCTACGGGCGAGGATGCGGCAAGCTATGAGCCGGCTGTTGTTAAAGTACCGGTGACGGTTGAAAAGGCAAAGACTGCACCGAATATGCCCGGAAATGTAAGAAATATGGCATACAGCTGCGCGAAGATAAGCGATGTTCCGCTGCCCGCAGACTGGGTATGGCAGGCATCGGATATTGACAGGACGCTTGAAGTGGGCGTGACGGTCACTGCGACAGCACTCTACACAGGATCAGACAAGGGCAACTATGAGACAGAGAGTGTCGAGGTAGCGGTCACAAGGTCTGCCTGCGAGCATGCAGAGACGGAGCTTCGCAATAAGAGGGAGGCAACCTGTACGGCAGAGGGAAGCGCCGGTGATACCTATTGTAAGGTGTGCGGCGGACTGGTCGAGAAAGGCGCGGTTATAGCGGCGACCGGACACAGCTATACGTCAGCGGTGACGAAGCAGCCGACGACCACGGAGGAGGGCGTCACCACCTATACCTGCGGCAGCTGCGGACACAGTTATACGGAGAGCATTGCAAAGCTGCCCGGCGGTCAGAGCGAGAGCAATGCAGGACAGAGCAGTGCAGGACAGAGCAATGCAGGACAGAGCAGTGCAGGACAGAGCAATGCAGGACAGAGCAATGCAGGTCAAAACAATGCGGGCCGGAATGACACAAATCCGGGTACCGGCAGTCTTCCCGGCAGCAAAAAGCCCTTTATCAAGGGTGCTGACGGCAAGGAGGGCTGGGAGGTCATCCGCGGCGAGCTGGATGCAGTGAAGGAGGGAGACACCGTCACGGTTGATATGAACGGATCAACGACGGTTCCCGGAAATATCTTTGAGCAGATCCGGGGAAGGGATGTTACGCTCGTACTGGATATGGGACACGACATCACATGGAGCATCAACGGTAATGACGTGGAGGCAGACAAGGTAAAGGACATTAACTTCGGTGTGACCCTTGGCGGAAAAGCAGGAAAGAAGATCCCGGTGGAGGTAATCAACAATGTCACCGGAGAAAGGTATTCCATTAACCTCACGCTTGCCTATGACGGAGAATTCGGCTTTAAGGCAGTTCTTACCGTCAACATGGAGGCAAAGAATGCGGGTCTGTATGCAAACCTGTTCTATTACAACGGACAGTCCGGCGAGCTGGAATTTGTCTGTGCCGGTGAAATCGATGCAGAGGGCAATGTCGATCTTACATTTACCCACGCATCCGATTACACGATCGTAATTGATGTACAGTCCATGGCAAAGGCAGAGGAGCCGACGGTGTCCGAAAGTTCCGAGAGCACAGAGAAACCGTCCGGGACAGAGAGCTTAAAGGAGGACATCGCCTCGCAGGCGGATGCGGAAGCGAAGAGCGCAAGCCCTCTGTGGTTCGTACTCATCGGCTGTGCTGTGGCCATCGCCGCGGCAGGCATCATCCTCTTCGTAAAAAAGAAAAATAGGGAATAGAAGCGGGAACGTAAACACCTCACCTTCAGTATCATACACTGAAGGTGAGGTGTTTTGCGTAGTGCATGTAATAATGTTACTGTTCAGAGGTCAACTTGCGACAAATAAACCGATGGTGTAGACTAATCCCAAGTCGAAACCATCGGTTTTC
>CAKRTS010000033.1 GCA_934402315.1 uncultured Acetatifactor sp.
TGCCAGAAATTATCTGGCATTACTGTTTTTTGAGCTGTCTCTTTCGAGACATCGTTCTCTGAATAATTCTTGCGGGTTAAACCCGCATTAGGAATTTTCAGGGTTGCATTACTGTTTATTTGTCAAAGAACATTTGCTGTGTTGCTTGTTGTTGTCTTACGCGACAGCTTATTTAGATTACCACATTGTCATTCGCTTGTCAACAACTTTTTTCAACTTTTTTAAATCTTTTTCACTGCCTTGTTTTCTCCCGGAAGAGAAAGCGAAAAAAAAGAAATCCCAATCACTTAAGATTCTTTTTTTCACTGGTAGTGAAACGGAGAAAGAGGGATTTGAACCCTCGCGCCGGTTGCCCGACCTACACCCTTAGCAGGGGCGCCTCTTCGGCCTCTTGAGTATTTCTCCTTAATCCGAACTACGTCTCTACCAATATTTGATTACGTCCGTCTTACGTGACGCAAAAGTTATTATAACCAACCCGTGACAGTTTGTCAATCGCTTTTTTCAGTATTTTAAAAATTCTTGCTATAAGCCTGTATTGCTGTTGCATATAAGTCATTTCCCACGGAATCCATCACAACAATAACGGGGAAATCCTTTACTTCCAGTTTCCGTATTGCCTCCGTGCCCAAGTCATCGTATGCTATCACTTCAGAAGAAATAATAGATCTGGACAGTAACGCTCCCGCTCCGCCTACCGCCGCAAAATAGACTGCACCATTTCTGACAACGGCATCCTTTACCGCCTGATTCCGCTTGCCCTTGCCGATCATACCCTTTAATCCCAGATCCAGTAGCGCCGGGGCATATTTATCCATACGGCTGGCTGTTGTCGGCCCCGCTGATCCGATAGGTCTTCCCTCTCTTGCAGGAGAAGGCCCCATATAATAGATCACATTGTTCCTCATATCAAACGGCAACTCTTTCCCCTGCTCCAAAGCTTCATACATCCGCTTATGGGCAGCATCCCTTGCCGTATATATAACTCCTGTCAGATATACATAGTCTCCGGCTCTCAATGATCCGGCCGCTTCATCTGTCAATGGTACACTGATATGTCTGTCCATTCTTTCCTCCGTCTCCGGCACCCGCCCACGGCAATGCCGTCTATACAGAATCCTTGTCTACAACACTCTCGTAACATGGCGGTTCACATGACAGCAGATATTCACCGCCACCGGAAGCCCCGCGATATGCGTCGGATATGTATTGATATTTACGGCAAGTGCCGTAGTACTTCCTCCCAGACCACCCGGACCGATTCCGGAACAGTTGATTTTCTCCAACAGCTCCTTCTCCATATCCCTGATATAAGGTATCTCCGAATGCTCATTCACAGCTCTTGTCAATGCCTGCTTCGCCATCAGCGCGCACTTTTCAAAGGTTCCACCGATTCCGACCCCTACAACCATGGGCGGGCAGGCATTCGGGCCCGCATCCCTCACGGCAGTCAGAACAGCTTCCTTCACTCCCTCAATGCCATCTGCCGGTTTCAGCATAAAAACGCGGCTCATATTCTCACTGCCAAAGCCTTTTGGCGCCAACGTGATCTTAACCCCATCCCCCGCAACGAGATCGTAGTGAATGACCGCAGGAGTATTATCCTTCGTGTTCTCCCGGATAAGCGGATCGCCGACAACGGATTTTCTCAGAAATCCCTCTGTATATCCCTGTCTCACACCCTCATTGATGGCATCCTTCAACAGTCCTCCGTCAAAGTGTACCTCCTGACCGATCTCCACAAAAACAACCGCCATACCGGTGTCCTGACAAATCGGAATCATATCCTTCCCCGCAATCTCCAGATTCTGCTGCAGCTGCCCCAGTATCTGTCTGCCGAGCGGAGATTCCTCCGATGCGGCTGCCTGATCCAATGCGCAAACCATATCCTTCGACAGAAAGTGGTTCGCCTCGATGCACATCTCCTTCACACTCTGTGTAATATCTTCTACATTAATTGTCCGCATTTATTCCGCGATTTCCTTTCTTACGGCCTCAAGCTCCTCCTGCGTCGGTTCAGACGGCACCCAGTTTATGTTCTGCCCGTCACCCCGGTATCTTGGAATCAGATGCAGATGAAAATGGCGCACAGTTTGTCCGGCCGCCTCTCCATTATTCTGAACCAGATTCAGGCCATCGCACTTCAGCTTATCCCTTAAGGTTACAGCCATCTTCTTAGCCAGCTTCATTACGTCCGCTGCTGCCTCCTCCGGAAGCTCGTACAGATCCGCTGCATGCTCTTTGGGCAGAATCAGCGCATGTCCCTTCGTTGCCGGCCCTAGATCGAGAATCACGCGGAATCCGGCATCCTCGTACAATGTCTTGGACGGGATTTCTCCGTTTGCTATCTTACAAAAAATGCAGTCATCCTTCTTCATTTCAACGCCCTCCCTATCATAATTTTGTTTTGTCTTCAAACAGGAATAACTGATCCAGTGTCCTCAGTATTCTGAAATCTCCCTTTGTCTTCATCGATCCCGACATAAAGGCTCTTTGAAAGCTCATTCTTCCGCTGACAATTTCTTCCATGGCAGCGCGGTTCATCTGCATTTCCACATCCGGCTGTTCCACTGTTCCGTAATAGCATTCGACCTTAGCCCCATCTACCTTTATAATGAACTTTTTCTTCTTTTCCTCTATTGTAATGGAATAGCTGGCACGGAATCCGGCCTGCGGCTTAAAATGCCTGCGGAAAGCCCCGACATATTCTTCCTCGCTGTCTGCTCCCTCTTCGTTCAGCATCCCCCGGAACAGGCTTGTCAGTTCCTGAATATCCTGTTTCTGGCGCTGGACATAGCTGTCATCTGACACATATTGCGATAACTGTTCCGATTCCTGCGGTGTCAGATCACTCGTTTTCGGCACAGCGATCCTCTGTCTGACCGCCTGATTGCTGGCAGGGAAACAGTCCATTCTCTGGCTGATGGTTCTATACAGATTTTCCGCCTTTTTCTCAATAATACGAAGGTACTGCTCATGCATTTCCAATACAACGGTATTCTCGATATAGCCACAGATACCGCTGCACGGGCGTCCGCCCAGGATCTCCCATGCCGTAGCTAAATTCAGCTTTCCTTCCCTCTCTCCATAGGTCGTGGACATTACCACCGGGCACATATAGATTTTGGAGATCTTCTCTTTATCTCCAAAGAGCCAGCAGGCATCCAGAAACTGCTGCATATATCCGCCGATTCCGTACCATTCGACCGTTGTCGCCAGAATGACGCCATCCGCATCCTTCAGGGTCTGTGGCAGGGTGGGAATCGTGCTCTTGCACTCATACAGGTTATATCTGGTCACCTTTACCCGAAGCTCCTCCAGAATTTCCTGCATTTTATTAATAACAAATATCGTGGGATCGTCAATAATTCCTCTTCCGCCATAGTAAATTTTAATATTCAAATGCGTACCTCCCTATCGTTGTTTCCCCGATCTTCTCCGCCGCTGCAGAATGCAGACAACACATCCCCCAAGAAATCCCACTATCAGACCTCCCACATGGGCTGCATTATCAATGTTCGCCGCACTGAATCCGCTGTACAGTGAGAGACAGATCATTGCCACTACTCTGATCGGTGTGACATTGGGCATTCTTCTGCCGGACATCAGAACCATCGCAAGCAAAACTCCGTCTAATCCAAACACAGCACCGCTCGCACCCACTGATCCCGACACATCACTGTTCATATATTTAACAAACAGAGACAGAATGTTTCCTCCAATGCCTGAAAGAAAATATAAAACCGCATAACCAATATGCCCTACTTCTTTTTCTATCATAGCTCCCATGAAAAAAAGTATCAACATATTGTTGACGATATGCGTCATATCAACATGGAGAAACATCGCCCAGAGAATCCGCCCATATTCCCCTCGTATAAGCACATCAATCACATCCAGCTGCCCAAGTCTGTACAGGGTATTACCGGTAAACATACAGATAACAAACACTATGACATTGACAGCCACAAGCAGACCGCTAATAAACGGCAGTTCCTTCCATTTATTCAAGCTATATCACCTCGAAGGTTTCAACCTCTTCCATGTCTGTAAAAATTGCAACAATTTCGTCCCTGCTCAATCCGGCGGGAATTATCACCTGACAGCTCAGGGAAAATGCCTTATTATTCTTGCGCTCCCACCGGAACTGGCTCATGGCAATATCATGCTGCTCCAATTCCGCCACAATCTTTTCGTAGGCATTCTTTTCCTTCTCGACGCGGAAGCTGACCTGCGCTCTGCTCGGCTGCTTTACGATCCAGAGATTCTTGTGCAATGCCCATTGCAAAATTACAATAATAATCGTTGTACAGATTCCTATGACATACATACCGGCTCCGACCGCCATGCCTATGCCGATGGTCGCCCAGATTCCGACCGCGGTGGTAATACCGCTGGAATTGCCTCGTTTTCCGGTGAAAATAATACCGCCGCCGAGAATACCGATACCCGAAATGATACCCGCCGCCACACGCGACACATCCAGGCTCATACCGGGATTTCCCGCCACATCCGAAAATCCGTATTTGGAAATAATCATCATCAGCGCCGTTGCCAGCGCAAGCATCATGTGCGTTCTGGTTCCCGCCGCCTTTACCCGCTGTTGCCTTTCTATTCCTATAACTCCTCCGCAGATGCACGCAAGAATGATTCTTGCAAGATACTCTGCCTGTTCCTGAACAAACTCCAAGGTCAGCATCCTTGTTTCCTCCCCATGTAATTATATTTTTCATTCAGAACCCCCATTGCAAAAAATACCTTCTCTATCCTTTGTCCTGTTCCGAATAATTACAAAATTATAGCATAACCTGACCCTGTATGCAAGATTTTAGCGGCCTTCGTTTCTATAGAAATGTCAGACTTATCCTTCCTATCCTGACCTCATCCTCCGTTGCCAGTTCCCGCTTTTCATACGGCTGCAGACGAAGTCCGTTCTTAAAGGTTCCGTTTGTGGAATTCAGATCCTCCAGATAAAAGCTTTCCCTTTCCTGCACGATTCTGGCGTGCAGTCTGCTGACCGACACATCCTCCAGCACAATATCTGTCTCTCCTTTCTTTTTCCCAATCGTGAGCACAGGTCTGTCGAGTACCGCCAATGTTCTTCCTTCCGCCGTACACAGTCTGTGTTCCCTCACTGTATTTTCCGCTGTTCCCTCTATATATATTGTTCTTCCGTAATCCTCTTCCTCCTCTAAGCCTGCCCCTGCTTTGTCCATGCTGATGCTTTTTGCGTCTATATTTCCCCCTTTCTCATACGCAGACTCCTCCGCTACCGCCTGTCCGCTCATCAGCTCATGCATTTCCCGCCGGTAGTTCTCTCTCCGGTCCTTCCCCTTCTTTTTCTTTCCTCCAAGGCTTTCAAAAAAGTGCCGGATACCATCCGGCTTCACAGCTTCCGCCGGAAATTGCTCCTCTTCCCTTTCTTCCGGGATTTTTCTGTCATTTTTCCGTTCAACAGCATCGGTCAGCTTTTCAGGCATCACAGTCAGCGTCTTTTTTACAACTGCTGCCTTTTCCAGCTTTTCTGCATCCTCATAGATCTGCCCTTGCAGATAAGCCTCACCTATATTCTCATATTGCTCATACATATGATAGATGCATTCAACAAGCCCTTCATCCTCGTAGTCCAGCTGCTCCACCCAGAATTCCAGAAGCTGCTTAAAACCGTTATCTCCCTCATAATAAGGAATATACATAAAAGAAAAGACATTGCTCTCCAAGTCCTGATAAATCTGCTCGGGATACCAGATAATATTCCGGGAATCCAGCAGGAAGCGCTCCAGCTCCTGTTCGATCCGGCGCATTCCCCATATAAAATCCGTAATCCATTCGCGCGTGATATGATGCATCTTATACAGCTGTTTTATGTTCTGCCTGGACGAAATATCATAATACAGATAGGCAATTCCGTTAATATATCTCAGACTGCACGGCAGCAGCCCCCGAATCCCTCCCCTGTTCAGAATACAATACTGATATTTCTTTTCTTCCGGTTTCTTTTCCAGAAGTATTCTTTCATAATTACAATTAAGGCTTCTTACAAATTCCGTCTGCACCTTTACTCTCCTTTCACCTTCCGATAAAGTCTGATAAAATCTGTCGGAGAAACTTTGATTGCTTTCCGTTTCACTTCGGCTCCCCATGTGCTCTCCCCGGTAAACAGATTCCATTCCGGCAGCGGCAGTTCAAAGCTCCCTCCGCCGTTAACCTCCACTTTTCCCATTACCATTTCAAGTTGAAACCTCTCCATGTTCCATGCAAGGTATTTTTCCATCGAAACCGTCTGCATCCTGCTTCTGATTTTCTGTTCCAGCTCCTCCGTCGTATCACCCGCCACAGCCGCCGCGCATATTGTCATTCTGTTGACATCCTGTTCCAGCACGCACCGGTCATATTGAAATGTCAAAAGAAAGAGCTCCATCAGAAGCGCGCTCATGACAAGCGGCAGAATCAACGCTGCTTCGACCGTAAAATAGGCATTCTGCTTCTGCATAGCTCTCGCCCCCTTCTACACCGTCTGCAGCGTATAAACGCTGCCGGTCAGAAAAAGTCCCAAAACCCAGCCCATTGTCAGAAAAGGAATGAATGGCAGCCTCGTATCCTTTTTCACCTTATGAAGCACAAGCAGCACACCAGAAAGCGCTGCCATAAGAAAAAGCGCCATAAGAACAGCCACCATACATTTTTCATAGCTCGTCTGTACCCCGAGCAGAAGCAGCACCACACCATCCGCCCACCCCGCCTTCTTTGTAGACAACGCGATTGCTACCAGCATCCCTCCCGGAATAAGCGCTCTGAAGATTCCTCCGATGCTCAATTCCCCGTTAATTCCTCCGCAAATCAACATACCGGCTGCCAACACCGCCTGCATCATCAGCATCCACAACGGCACCTGTCTGTTCCTTATGTCCACAATGCTCATTGCAATCAGCCATACCGTCGTCAATATCACACTCCACATTCCTTCTCCTCCTGTCCATTTTCCTCCGTAATGTCCTTCCGCCATACACGGAGCCATTTCCACTCGCAGCGCCATTCCATGCCCAAAATCACCCTCCGCACCTGCCGCATGGCCGGTAGCCCTCTGCCTTGTCCGGCGCAAGCGCAATGACTGTCCTTTTCAGCCCCGGGCAATTTCTCCTGTAATGATAACGGTCTCCTTCCTCCGTGACATACACAACGATCGGCGCCTCCCCCGCCGCGCATTTTTCACAGGCCCTGTATCTCTGTCCCCTCTGGTTTCTCTCTTCCTCAAGCCGTGTGCACACTGTCTCCCTCACCGATAGCTGTAAATGAGTACAATTTCTGTCCCGGTGAAAGACCTCTCCGTTTTCCGTCACATAAACCTTTTCCTCCTGCCCGCTCTCCACCGGAATCTCATAGCCGTTCCACAGTCTGATGCAGCATCGGTTCGCCATACGGAATGGCCGAAAGCCCGCCAGAGACAGAAAGGATTTCACCTGATAAGTAACCACAATATCCAGTTCATCCGACTCATCCGCCATATCACTTTCCAACAGCCATAACCCCCGGCTTCCCTTTGCCAGAGGAGAACTGTCCAGATACTCCCCTCCAAGGCAGTCCTTGATCCGGCTTCGTATATAAAATTCTGTCAACAGTTCCGGAATCGGGTAATCCTCTTCACAGGCAAGTGCCGCCATCCTGCTGCCGGTATTCCATATCGCGTACTGAATATTATTATGTAGACGGATCATCTCAATGGCACTGCCAAGATTCATCAAAAAGAAAAGACAGAGCGGAAGAACAAACGATGCCTCTACAGTCATCCCCGCCTGTGCTTTTTTCTGCAGCCAGCTGAGCAGTGATGGCCGCTTTGCGGAGAAATGGTTTGAATTTCGGGCATAATCCAATTGTTTCATCGCAAGCGTCGAAGAAGGTTTTTTTACTGTAAGAAATACTTTTTTTATCATTTCCCGCAAAGAAGCCATCACTGCTCACCTCCAATAGAACCTCTCCCGCAGAATTTCAAACCGGTATCCAAATCCACTGTTAATTTCCATATGTGCTTCCACCCCACCGTAGCAGGCATCCAGGCGAAAAGCTTCATTTCCGGGTGTCAGCCTGATGTCAGCCTCCACCATATTCATTGCGCGGACAGTCACGGTATCCGTGTCGGTCATCATCAGAAGCACCCTGAGATAATCCCGGTAGGAAAGTCCCTTTCCTTCCTCAGATCCGTCCCCCACTTCTCCCCCAAGGGCACTCATCAGTCCACAGTGCCAGCTGTCCTTATCCTTAATCAGAGGTATTTTCCCTCCCGCCAGCAAAGTCTTTACATCATAAAGGCTTTCCGCATACGCCCACCCGAACCGGATCGCCGTCTCTATCACAGGTATCAGCTCCGGAAACAGAAAGATTCCGCAGGCAATCGTGGCAGCCGTCGTGATCTCCATGGACTTTTCCTTGTCCGTATACAAATACAAAACATTTGCAGCCTCACGAACCGCGCACAGCCTCGCCGCAATACTCCGCAGATTGTCTGTATCATATTCCTTCCCCGCGATCAGATATTCAATCTGATATGCCAGGGCACCGCTATCCTTAGGCTCCCTGTAATTCCCCATATATTTGAGCAGATATTCCCGGAATAAAATATTATTCCATATACCGTCCGTGTCCTGCTGCTCCATATTCCCCCTGTTGACAGTGTCCTGCTGCAGCCTGCCCTCTATCAGTCCGGATCTGTCCAGGTCCTTCTTTGACAGATCCTCTTCACTCTCAAGCACCAGCCTCAGGATGCCCATCCGCCTTTTCTTTTCAATTTCCTTTACCGGATTGGCGATCCTGACAAACGCGGTTTCCGTCTCGGATATCTGCACCTCTCTTCCGTTGTAGTCGTCCAGCACATCCTCCAGATTTTCTCCCTCCTGCGCGGTATCAGCGGAAGCCAGCCCGTTTACTTCTATGGTCTCCAGCCATTGCTGCACATCGGACAGCAGATTCAGCCCGACATCATTCCTGATCGCATCAATCGCCATGCTCCGGAATACCGCGCCATCCCCGTCTGTCAGAATAGACAGCCCGGTGATCTCTACCTCCCCTGTACTGAGATCAAAAAAGTCCCGATACAGATAATCCGAGAGGAATACCACATCTGTATGTAAATTTTTGTCAAGATAATCCCGCAGGTGCGTCTCGGTATTCGTCCTTCCCGAATTCTCCGTGCCATAAGAAGAATCAATTGCAAACAGGTTATACTGCCGCAAAAGTTCTCTATGGTATTCAGCGAAGATATTCTGCATCCCGACCTCCGCCGCACAGACGGCCTCCATTGCCGCGCCATTACGTCTGGCTCCGTCTATCAGCGTCAGACATAATGGCAGCAGCACGGCAAGACACATGGTAAGATACACTGTCAGGTAAGCATTTTCGCGCCTCATCTTACAGCTTCCCGGTCTGCGCCGTAATCTTGCCAAACAGGTTAGTCACGATCTTCGTGATCTGATCCTTGAAAATAATAACCAGACCCACGAGTACCACAATAATCATAATGACCTCAACGGTTCCCATTCCGTCCTCTTCGCGCACAAAATCCTTCCAGTTCTTCATTTCTTTCATAAATATACCCCGTCTTTCTGCGAAAGACACCAATGTGTCATGAAACACAGGATCTGTCCTTCGCTATCTAA
>CAKRTS010000034.1 GCA_934402315.1 uncultured Acetatifactor sp.
TGCCAGAAATTATCTGGCATTACTGTTTTTTGAGCTGTCTCTTTCGAGACATCGTTCTCTGAATAATTCTTGCGGGTCAAACCCGCATTTGGAATTTTCAGGGTTGCATTACTGTTTATTTGTCAAGGAACATTTGCTGTTTTTGTGTTGTTTGTTTTTGTCTCACGCGACAGCTTATTTACAATATCACAAGATATATGTGGTGTCAACACTTTTTTTAAAATAATTTTTATTTTTTGTTTTTTCTTGTTTTTCAGTTCCCCAAAAAGGCTTCAGACCGTGCCTCCCAAATACCTCGCAAGCAGATCTTCTATTGCACTTCTCAGGTAATTATGGCTGTAGAACCAGCTCAATATCTCACTTTCCTGTGTATAGGACAATATGATCTGGCCCACAGCGCCCAGTTCAAGCTTCCAGATAAGGAAATAAAGTGTCCACAGAAAGAGCACGACTTCGGCAGCTCCGAATACAATGCCGAGAATTTTATCCAAAAAGCTGATAATCGGGAGCTTTACCACAAGCTTTGCCGAGAAAAACACAACGCCCAGCAGATGATGTACAATCCCGAGGAGCGCAAGCAGAATAACCGCGATGATGACCCGGAAAATCTCGCCCCTCTGATAGCCTCCTATGCCGTTTGCCAGAAGCGCCACCACCGCACTGAGCACAAGCAGCGATATCAGGGAAATGATTTCCTTTACCATCCCCTTTTTATAACCATCTATCACCTTGTATACAGTAAAAACAACAACAATCACCAATAACACATTAATTTTCATCCTTATCACACGCCCTTCCGCTAATTATGCTTTTTTATCTCAACTGTATCGTATCCATGGAGTCTTCTGTCACCAGCAGATACCTGTACGCTCTGCCTGTCGGCAGCACCAGTTTTACCGGTTTCGTAAATTCACCGTTAAACTTTTCCACCCCATCCAGCGTCGTAATGACGCATTGCATCTCATTATACGCAATAAACTTGTCCTGTTCAAAGAAAATGTCCGTGTAATCGATGTCCAGATAAAAGCTTCCTATGCTGTTCGCCGCGGCATCATACACATCCATTCTGAAACGCTTGTCCTCCTTTTCCGAACGGAATACCAACCCTATGTACTTGTCGTTATAAAACACCGACTGGATCTCTTCATTCAGGGCATACCACGCCGCCTCTACCGGGATATGTCCGCCGGAATAGATCATCAGTCTGTTATCGCCTACAGCAAACGCCGTGCTGTCGTTCATGAACTGTACCTGCGGCACCAGCATGTCCGTGTACGAGTAAACGCTCACCATGTGGTCGTTGGCATTCTCGCCGATAGGACCGAAGTTGTAAAATGCAATGTTTGTCTTCAATGTCCCGGCATCCACATACCAGTATGACACACATAGCAGCTCGCCGCCCGGCGAAAGACTGATCGCCGCAGGATAGCCGGAGCCATTCATGCGTGCTTCTCCCCTGTAGCTCTCCTTCCCCGCCGGGTCATAGGTTGTAATCACCGCGACATCCGTTCCGTCAAGAATGGCCGTCACATATCCCCCCTGCGATACGGCAATATTCCTGATCGGCATTGTCGTCGTAATCTGGGTCAGCTGTTTTTCCGTATTCGCCGTATAAATATTACGTCCATTATACTCGGCGATCGCTGTCGTTCCATTGCACAACGCCAGTTTTATGTCCTGAATCTCATAGTTCTGGTTCCATGTTACATTTCCTTTTGTATCTGTACAGTGCGCTCCATCCTTACTGTATGTCAGGATCGCATCACCGAGCCTGATGTCGAAAGAGCCGGAGACGCTTTCCCTCGCCATCGAGGAAATCACATCATAGTCCGTGTATACATGCCGCCTATACTGTATCACAACCAACACTGCAAGAGCAACCGCTACAAGGATCAGAAGTATGATCCGGTACACATGTGCCAGCTTATGCTTGACGATCTTCTCTTTATAGCCCTCCTGCTTCCGCTCCCGCTTTTCTTTCTCTTTCATATAGCTTCTGATGTCTGCCATATTGCCTCCGAATTGCCCTGTTGAGTATATCACGGATATTTTACCATAGATTGTACTTACTGTGGTAACAAAATTTTCTGTCCGATCTTAATGTCATCGGGATTGCTGATATGGTTCAAAGCACAGATTTCCGCCACCCGTTCATCACTTCCGTATTTCGTCATGCAGATTCCAATCAAGGTATCTCCCTTTTGTATCGTATAGGATGCCGGCGCCGGGGTCGGAACCGGTGTTGGTTCCGGGGTTGCTTCCGGAGTCGGTTCCGGGGTTGGCGCCGGGGTTGGTTCCGGTGTCGGTTCGGGTGTAGGCTCAGCGGTCGGCTCCGCGGCAGCCTCCTGAGTTTCCCCCGGTATAGCGGTCGGTTCGGCTTCATCCGCAGACTGCGGAAGCTCCTCCGGTACTTGTCCGCCCGCCTGTTCCGCAGCAGCCTCGTTTTCTTTTCTGATGGCATCCGCCAGCTTGTCCTCCGCGACAATCGTTCCTACCTGAACTGACCCATTCGTCACCGGGATGGCATCCGGCAGCTGTCTGGAGGTGATTTCATCCATCATCTGTCTGGCTGCCGCCTGCAATTCCCCCAGCTTTTCACCGCTGTTCAGGGTCGTCAGTCCTGCAACACACAGCAAGGCAAATACCGCTGCGGCAGTCAGCTTCATCTGGCGCAGCTTTGTGTCTGCCGGTTTCACAGACCGCTCCGCCATAGCCCGCCTATTCTCCCGATACCCGCTTGCAGCCCCCGCCTTCTGTCTCCGCTCCTCCTGTCTCCGCTTGACGACTTCGTATTTTTCCTGATCGAATTCCTCCGGTTTTACCTCCTCCTGCCTCTCTGCAAGCATAAATTGCAGCATACAGTCATTTTTTTCATAGAACTGTGCATATCCTGCTATGTATCTGCAGACTCCCTGCTCATATACCTGAAAGCCCTCTACCATCTCTCCGTTCAGCATCCGGTAACCGAGGAATTCGTATTCCGCAAAATATTTTTTTCTCGCCTTTTCCGCCTCCTGCAGAACTGCCTGCGAAAGATGTCTTGTCTCCCGCTGTAGGAAATTCAGCTTACATGCCCCGTAGAAAAACAGGTAGGTGATACCTGCCTCTTCCTTCCTCACTCCGTACATTCCGACGGCAAGGCTCTTGTCGAGGGCATGTCCATTTAATTGCTTTATATAAGATATGACATAATCCTCAACATAAATCTTGCAGCCCTGATTCGCTTCACCGATCTGCGTAATATTTTTTGGTAATTCCATAAAAAAACCTCCTTTGCCGATACCGTAAATCATAGCATCGACACAAGGAGGTTTTTAGTATTCTTTGTCAGTTGAAACCCAGAAAAATTCGACAAACTTAGCAGGTCTCAAATTTGTATACAGTCACGGAATCATACTCTCTACCCTCTCCGAAGACACAGGAAGGGAACTGCGGCTTATTTGCAGAATCCGGATAATACTGCGTCTCCAGACACAGCCCCATACGGGGCCCGTACTCCGCTCCGTTCTTTCCCTTCTGGGGGGAGATAAAATTACCTGCATAGAACTGAACTCCGGGCAGTGTCGTATACGCCTTCATGACCCTGCCGCTCTTCGGCGAGACAACCGTCGCAAAATGATGAAGCTCTCCATTGTCCTTCCATCCGTTAATCACCCAGTTATGGTCATAACCGCCCGCAAACTGCAGCTGTTCAAACGCCGCGTCAATATCCCTGCCCACAGGCTTTTTCTCTGTAAAGTCCATCGGCGTCCCGGCAACTGCCGCAATCTCGCCAGTCGGAATAGACCCCGAATCCGAGGGGGTAAAGGCAGAGGCATCCAACCAGAGCTCATGCTCCAGAATTTTACCGCTGTCATGCCCGTTCAGATTGAAGTAACTGTGGTTCGTCAGATTGAGAATCGTCCTCTTGTCACTCGTTCCATGGTAATGGATGCGAAGACTGTTTTCCTCGTCAAGACGGTACTCCACGGAAATTTTCTTGTTTCCCGGGAAGCCCATATTGCCGTCGGTGTCCTCCAGCGAAAAAAGCACACCGTCCTCCAACACCTCCGCATTCCAGAGCTTTTTATGGTAGCCGTTTTCCATGTGGCTGTGCAGGTTGTTGACCCCATCGTTTACATCCAGCTGATAGGTAGTTCCGTCAATCGTATAGCTCGCATTTCCGATACGGTTTGCGCTCGGCCCGATCACTGCGCCGAAAAAGCTCGGATTCTTCATGTAATCCTCCGCGCGGTCAAAGCCCAGTACGACATCATCCTTTTTCCCCTGCGCATCGGGAACAATAATCCTTACAATGATTGCACCAAGGTCTGTCACGGACACCTCCATGCCTTTTTCGTTCGTCAGAGTGTATAATGTAACCTCTCTTCCGTCCGGATATGTTCCAAATGAACTCTTCTTCACTGCCATATGTATCTCTCCTTCCCTATAATTCCACGCGGCCCTCCAGCGCGCGCAGCAACGTCACTTCATCAATGTACTCCAGATCGCCGCCCACCGGCACACCGCTTGCGATTCTGGTCACCTTAATTCCCGTGGGCTTTACCATCTTGCTGATATACATTGCCGTCGTTTCCCCCTCGAGGCTTGAATTGGTCGCAATGATAACCTCCTCCACATCTCCCTGCAGACGCTCGATCAGCTCCTTGAGCTTAATGTCTCCCGGGCCGATTCCGAGCATAGGGGAAATGGCGCCGTGCAGGACATGGTACACCCCTTCGTAGCGCCCGGTCTTCTCATAAGCGGCAAGGTCTCTGGTATTCTCCACCACCATGATCTGCTTGTGATTCCGGTTTTTATTTGCACAGACCGGACAGATCTCCCGATCCGTCAGCGTAAAGCACTCCTTGCAGTACCGCACATTCGCCTTTGCCTCAATAATCGTGTTTGCAAGCCTGTTTACCTTATCCTGCGGCATATTGATTAGATAAAAAGCAAGCCTCTGTGCGGATTTATTTCCGATTCCCGGAAGTGCCGCCAGCTCCTCTATTAACTTATTGATATGTCCGCTGTAAAGCTCCATTAGAAGGGCAGCCCTCCCAATCCTCCGGTCATCTTGCCCATCAGCTCCGTGCTCGCCTCATCCGCCTGCCGCATTGCTTCATTTACCGCAGCAACAACAGCATCCTGCAGCGTCTCAATGTCCTCCGGGTCTACAATCTCCTCGGAAAGCGTCAGACGCAGAACCTCCTTCTTGCCGTTTACGGCAACTTCAACCGCACCGCCGCCTGTCTTTGCGACAAATTCCTTGGTCTCCAGTTCCTTCTGACCCTCCTCCATCTGTCTCTGCATGCGCTGTGCCTGCTTCATCAGATTGCTCATGTTACCGGGCATTCCGCCTCCGGGAAATCCACCTCTTTTTGCCATTTTATTCTTCCTCCTCTTCTTCCTCAACATCAATTTCCATCTGTACTAACTTGGACAGATCGACATAGCTCTGCTCAAATTCCTGCTGACCGCGCACCGTCTGTATCGTCACTTCGATCTCCTTGCCCGAAAAATCGGACAATAATGCCTCAAGCTGCTGCTTATTCTGCGGGTGCTGGGTAAAATAGTCCGACGCAACGCCGTCCTCCAGCACAACCATCAGCTTATTGTCTCCGCCCAGGCTCAGCTTCGCCGATTTTATATAAGCCTTCATCGGGTTTTCGGCACTCCCCACGATACTCGGCCACCTTTCGACGATCGCCTTCACGTCCTCCGGAATTGCCTTCGGCGGCTCCGGCTTAGGCTTATTTCCCACGCTGACAGCTCCCGCGGCATTCATGCCCTCACCGGACGCTGCCGTATAAACCACACCGTTTTCCAGCTTCTCCTCCACCTGTCTCAGCCTGTCCAGCACTGCCTCATCATTCGTCTCCATCTCCGGACGGCAAAGCTTAATCAGCGCAATTTCCACCAGGATACGCTTCTGTGCCGCATAGCGTATCTGTCCGGTCAGTTCCGAAAAAATACGGATATAACGCACAATCTGCTCCATATCCGCCAAGGTTGCTTCTTCCTTCAGGCGTTTCAGATTATCCGTGGACATATCTATGACATCCTCCAGATTGTCCGATGCCTGAACCAGCATCAGGTTCCGCAGATACCATGTAAAATCTGTGACAAACTGTGTCAGCTCGCGCCCCTGCATCACAATTTCTTCCAGAAGCTGCACACAGCCGAGCACATTTCTCTCAAGGATACAGCGAAGCAGACGGCTGAACACCTCCGTATCCACGGCGCCCAGCACATCGAGAACCTTATCGTAGGTCAGCTCTTTTCCCAGATGAAAGGCGATGCACTGGTCGAGAAGACTCAGCGCGTCCCGCATGGAGCCGTCCGCCGCCTTGGCAATATACCGCAGCGCTCTCTCCTCGACCTGTACATTTTCCGCCTGTATCAGTTCCTGCATTCTCGCCGTGATTGTATCAATGCTGATACGTTTAAAATCATAGCGCTGGCAGCGCGACAAAATGGTAATGGGGAGCTTATGCACCTCCGTTGTCGCAAGAATAAAAATCACATAAGAAGGCGGCTCCTCCAGCGTCTTTAACAGCGCGTTGAACGCTCCTATGGAAAGCATATGCACCTCGTCAATGATGTAAACCTTATACTTTCCCTCCGCCGGAGAGTAGGAAACCTCCTCCACAATTTCACGGATATTATCGACGCCGTTGTTGGATGCCGCGTCGATCTCTATGACATTCATGCTCGCGCCCGCCGCGATTGCCTTGCATATCCTGCACTCTCCGCACGGACCGTCCTCCGTCGGATTCTCGCAGTTTACCGTCCTTGCAAATATCTTTGCGATCGTTGTCTTACCCGTTCCGCGCGTTCCGGTGAACAGATAGGCGTGACCGATACGGTTCGCCTTTAACTGATTTTTCAGTGTGGTGACAATATGATCCTGTCCCTTGACATCCGCAAAGGTATTCGGACGGAATTTCCTGTATAGTGCTGTATATGACATGCCCTTAGTCTCCAAAACAGATGCCCAGCATCTTCGCTTCCTGGACAATCGTCGCATCCGGCTCTACCATCTTGAGCTTTCCTGCGACATCCTCCAAAGGCACCCTGACAATCTCTCTGTTTTTATATCCGACCATGAATCCGTACTGTCCATCCAGAATCAGCTTTCCTGCCTCCGCGCCAAGCCTGCTGGCAAACACACGGTCGTACGGGCAGGGGCTTCCGCCTCTCTGCATATGTCCCGGAACTGTCACACGAACCTCACGTCCCGTCTTCTCCTGAATAGACGCAGCTATCTCATAAGAAACTGACGGGAACGGATATTTCTCCATCTTTTTCTTATAATCCTTCTTGGAAAGCAGCGCGTCCTCCTTGGAAATCGCTCCCTCTGCAACAGCAATGATTGTAAAGCGGCAGCCCTTGCTGTCGCGCTCCTCGATTTTCTCTATCACCTTATCGATGTCATAAGGTATCTCGGGTATGAGGATAATGTCCGCGCCACCAGCCATACCGGCATTGAGCGTCAGCCAGCCCACCTTGTGTCCCATAACCTCTACGATAAAGACCCTGCCATGGGAAGCAGCCGTCGTGTGAATACAGTCGATGGCATCCGTTGCAATATCCACAGCGCTCTGAAAGCCGAAGGTCATGTCTGTTCCCCAGAGATCATTGTCGATCGTCTTCGGCAGCGTCACGACATTCAGTCCCTCCTCACGGAGAAGATTTGCGGTTTTATGCGTACCATTGCCGCCCAGAATAACAAGGCAGTCGAGCTGGAGCTTATAGTAATTCTGCTTCATTGCCTCAACCTTGTCCAGACCGTTTTCATCGGGATCCTGAATCGTCTTAAAGGGAGTCCGGGAAGTTCCCAGTATGGTTCCGCCCTTTGTCAGGATACCCGAAAAATCCTTCGCTGTCAGCATACAGAACTTGCCGTAAATCAATCCCTTATAGCCATCCAGAAAGCCATAGATTTCCACCTGTTCCTTGCTCGCATCCAGCGTTTTCACAACGCCTCTCATGGCTGCATTCAATGCCTGACAGTCTCCGCCGCTGGTCAACATACCGATTCTCTTCATGCGCTCGTCCTCCCGCTATTCTCTGTTGTATCTAGTATAACCACTTTCTGTCCCTTTTAAAGTTTAACCTTTTCAGGCCGAATTTGCAACCGAAAGAGAGAGGATTTCAGAAAAATTTGCACCTAAGTCTTGCAAAAATTTTGAGAATACTATAGAATAGAAAAGCGGTTTCAAAAACGCACGGAGATGTACCCAAGTGGTTGAAGGGTCCGGATTCGAAATCCGGTAGGTCGGGTCTCCCGGCGCATGGGTTCAAATCCCATCATCTCCGCTCTATTTTTCTTTAAAGCATTCTGTCCATTTTCCACTTAAGAGTTCCGTCTATAATGGTCTCATAATTTAAGACACTTTTTCGGACAGTTTTTAATGAATCTGATATACTTAAATCAGTACGAAAGAAAGGATTCACAAACATG
>CAKRTS010000035.1 GCA_934402315.1 uncultured Acetatifactor sp.
CGCCTCCATCAGTTGATATATGTATTGTACCACGGAAGCTTAATATAGTCCAGTTATTTAAAATGTGTTATACTAGATTCCTATTGGTGTTGCTTACACCCAGATTCATTTTACCAGTCAGAGGTTGTGTTTGCAAGAATGTGGCAGAAAATTTCCTCCGTTCCTTACTGCTTCGGTATTTTCAGCTCCCAGCCGGGGAAAATCCGGGCGGGGTTACGGATCAGCTCCCGGTTCAGGGAAATCATCTCCGCCACGGAGCAGCCGCACTTTCTGGCGATTGCCCAGAGGGTGTCTCCCTTCCTGACGATGTAAATGTCCCTTTTCCGATTCTCCGGCAGAACGGCATCGGGGGTGCTGCCTGTGCCCGGCAGCGGAATCTTGAGCTGCCAGCCCGCATAGATCCGGTTCGGGTTTTTGATGAGGTCACTGTTCGCCGCCACGATTACAGCCACAGGGCAGCCGTATTTTCTGGCGATTGCCCAGAGGCTGTCTCCCGCCTGTACGGTATAGATTACATAGGAGGGCGCGGGGGCAGGTCTGTCATCGGAGCCGTTGTCTGTGCTTTCCCGGTTCGAGTCCTCGTAATTAACATTCGCGTCATAGTAGAGTTTCAGAGTCACGATATCAGCAGGGCTGCTGATTTTCTTTAATGTTCCGCTGACGGTAGAGATCGACGCATTGTAGGTAAAACCGTCATAGGCTTTCGGTGCTGCTGTGACGGTATCACCTATTTTCCCTGCGGAATGTTCCGTTTCCTCCAGCGTGTAGCCGCCGGTGCCTGCCTTGTAATGCTCCACGATATAACCCACCGTGTTTCCGGGGATGATGGGAGTTGTATTTCGTGTCCACTTTGCGTAGAACGTTTTGTCTCCCGTATCGGTACCTGTGATTTCTGCAACGGGTGAGCCGGAAACGCTGCTGTCCGCATACCAGCCGTCAAAGCAGTATCCCTCGCGGGTCATATCATCGGCGGTCGGAAGAACTGCACCGGTGCCGTAAGTGTAGCAGGTTATCTCTTTTCCTTGAGCAATCGTGCCGCAATTTGTATCCAGGCTGACGATGTATGTATTCACGTCGTAGTAGAGCTTTAAAATCACGATATCCTCCGGACTGCTGATTTTCTTTAATGTTCCGCTGACGGTGGAGATTGACGCATTATAGGTAAAGCCCTCGTAGGTTTTCGGCATTGCTGTGACGGTCTCACCTGTCTTACCTGCGGAATGTTCTGTTTCCGCCAGCGTGTAGCCGCTGCCGTCAGTCTTGTAATGCTCCACGATATAATTTATCGTGGTTCCGGGGATGATGGGAGTCGTGTTTCGCGTCCACTTTGCGTAGAACGTTTTCTCTCCCGTATCGGTACCGGTAATCTCCGTGACAGGAGAGCCGGAAAAACTGCTGTCCGCGTACCAGCCGTCAAATCGGTATCCCTCGCGGGTCATATCATCGGCGGTCGGAAGAACTGCACCCGTGCCGTATGTGTAGCCGGTTACTTCCTTTCCGCTGGCAATCGTGCCGCCGTCCGTCTGCAGCGTTACAGAATAGGTGGAAAGTTCCCACCTGGCTTTGAGGGTCATGGTGTATCTGACTTTATCCGTGTCAAAGTTCCATTTTGTTTCCGTACTGTTATTATCGTAATACCAGCCGTCAAGACTATGCCCCTCTTTTGTGGGAACGGGGGCGGTGAGTGCCGCTCCGTCCTTACTCCAATTCACTTCCTGTGTGATGACCGGCTCTCCGTTGTCCGGGTCAAATGAGATTATGAGCATACCGGTCAGGGTGGCACCGCTGAAATCGCCGTCTGAAATCGTTCCGCCCATGTTCTCGACTGTGCCGGTGAATGTGCCGCCGTTAATGGTACCGCTGCTCTCATTTATGACCTCATTCTTAAATGTGCCCTTCCGGATGGTGCCGTTGTTGGTCACTTTGCCCCGGAACTCAGTGCTGCCGGAAGCACCCTCACTGCCGGTGATCGTGCCGGTGGCGTACGCGGTGGTATCGTTCGTCATTGTGCCGACTATTTCGCCGCCGTCAGCATTCAGCATGCCATCGTTTGTTACATTTGTGTAGATTTTTGCATTGCCGCTTATCGTAATGGTAGCTCTCTGGTACCCATTGTGGATGTGGCTTGCATCATTCTTATTATCCGGATCACCGATTGTGCCGCCTGTCATGATGAACTGATTATTATTATTGACCCCGTCACCTGAAAATGAAACAATCGTTTTGGGGCTGGTACAGCCTTTAATCATACCGTCTGACATAATAAAGGTTCCACTGTTGTCAATGCCACCGCCGTATTCTGGTGCCGTGCATACACTGATTGTTCCGCCGTCCATTCTAAAGGTGCCGTAGGTTCTTACACCGCCACCGGGACCCCCTGCGTTGCAGCTGTGGATCTTAGAGCCGGGAGCCATGGTGAATGTGCTCCCCGTGGCGACATACACGCCGCCGCCTAGCTGAGCCGCGCAGCCGATAATACTTCCGCCCGCCATGGTGAATGTGCCGCTCTTGCCGGTGGCATCGTCATTGCCAAGGTATACACCGCCGCCACGACTCAATGCCGAACATCCGACAATGCTGCCACCGGCCATGGTCAGTGTACCGCCAGCAACCAAAACTCCGCCGCCGTTATTTTGATCACCGCCACCGCCCGTAATAACCCCACCGGAGACGATTTCCGAGCCGTTGTCTTCGTCCAGTTCCCACATGTCAATGTACCACCGCCAATATTTATGGTTCGGGTTAAATTTATGTTTTTTGTTGGGATTGCTGTCCGCAATCGTCAGATCGCCGCCCGACTCTACCTTGATTACGCTGTCGTTGCCGGTCATTTTCAGTACACAACCGTTCAAATCCAGCGTCACAGTACGGTTGACCGTCAGGGTACTGTCGATATCAATATTCTCTATCAGTGTGATTTTGAAAATACTGCTGTCTGCCAGCATGTCAGTCAGATGCTTCGCTGTCGTCACCTCTGCCACACGGTTTGCGGCCAGCGCAGACACGGACAGCCCGTTCAGGGACACTGCCGCTTCATTTTCTGATACGCTCGCGGCTTCGTTCCCCGAGACACTTTCCTGTGGAACCAGCTCCTCTGTGTGCGCCTGAATATTCGCCATCTGTCCGGTTTCCGCCGCCGATACCGGCGTGGAGACCAGCGAAAGTACCATGCAGCTGCAGAGCAGCGCCGCATAAATTCGTTTCCTTTGCTTTTTCATTTATTATCCCCCTCCAATTGTTTCGATGCGTTCCCTTTTTCCGTGCCCCGTCCACGCCGTTCCCTTTCCCTGAGCTTGACGCATAGCACCGTAATTACGACCGCCACGGCAAAAGAGACGACACCCACCAGCACATAGCCACCCGCATCCTCATGCAAAAGGATAGAGCCGTACATTCCCTGCGCGGTGACCTGCGTCTGCCCGACCGCCGCGCTCACCGTCCCCACAAGGAACGTGAACAGCGCCATGCACAGAGCGGACAGCCGGTAAATCCTGCGGCGCTCCCTCTGGCGGCACTTTTCAAGCACCCGTTTTTTCACCAGCTCGACACGTTTTCCTGTATCATACATATCGTTTGAAACCTCCCTCCCGAAAAAATAGTCATAAAAATACATCCTTCATCTTATTAGGTACAAAAAAAGGAAAAAACTCTCACCCCGAAATCAAATTTTTTTAAAAAGGAAAAAAAGAGCTGCCGGACAGCAGCTCCCTGAAAGACAGGATTCAGTTTTGACTCTGCGCCATGCGGCGGGAAATCAGCTTCCCTGCCGTCAGAATCAGCACAGGCAGGATATACGCGATATATTGTACCGCACCGCCATAGGCAATCAGAAGATTATAAATCGCATGAAGCGTGATCGCCGCTCCAAGCAGACCACAGGTTCCGGCGATCTTCAGCCATGTGCGCTGCCACACAAACGCAAGACCTCCGCCGACGATAGCACCACAGATCACATGCATGGCGCCCGTTCCAATGCCCCGGAAGAAAATAAAGGAAAAATGTCCGGCTCCGTTTTGGATCAGATAGCAGACGTTTTCAAAGGTTGCAAAGGAAAGTGCGACGATGATAGCAGCATTTTTTATTGACTCCGTTTTGGGTTCAAACACGAGAAGATAAAATAACAGCGGCAGAAGTTTCATCACCTCCTCCACCACAGGAGCAATCTCTGCGGTAGCGGCAAGAATATCCGCCCCGTAAAGTGCGGTCAAAAAGGTATTGATGTAAGCGGAGAGCAGGCACGCGCCCATCCCCGCGAGGCAGCACAGGAAAAATTTAATGTGCCGCTTTCCCATACAAATGGCTGCGATCAACAAGGGAGAGGCCATACAGATAAACACATTTTCAATATAAGTCATGTCCGCACCGCCTTTCCCGTGGCGGGCAGCAGCCCGAAAATGCAGCCCGTCAGCAGAAGGTCAACCCAGCAATAGGGGCTGAAAATGGAGTCATCCGGCCAGAAGCATCCGGAGGTCCAAAGAGCGTATTCTGCCGCGACATAGCAGAGCACCCCGATGTGAAAATACCGCAGCTTCCGCGCATTTCCTGTCTGCATCCGTGCATAGACAAGACCGTGGATGGCACGATAGGAAACAAGGATCATCATGCCACACCAGAGCAGGTTGGAGAGAATGTCTCCAAAGGTACAGTAAAACACGCACAGCGGAACCCCGATCAGCGGAGCAAGCAAGGCTTTCCGGCACGGAAAGCTTCTCTCCTCCGGAGAGGATAAGGTATATTGCAGAAGATAGAGGAAAATAACGCTTGAGACCCATCCGAACTCCGATACATAAAAAACCTGCGGTGTTTCGGAAAACAACACCAGATACAACGTCCAGTACAGAGAGCCGAGTGCGAAACAGCCATAAAAGCAAATTAACAGAAAATATGCCTGGGGCCGGTTTTTCAGATAATGAATACCGCTCAGGCAGAAGCCCAACAGGGCAACGAAAAATTGCAATAAATTGCTAATCAGCTCCATTGGCGCTGTCCCCCTTTTGATCCTCCTCCGTCTGTTCCTCTTTGTCCAGCAGGCGGATGCGAAAACAAAGGATGGTCACGCACACGCCGAGAAGAAATGCCAGTAAACCTATTATAATATAACCTGGCACGGTGCCTCCGCCCAGAATCGTTCCCGCTGTTTCAAACCCGGAAGAAGTCCCCTGCATAATTTGTTCGGAAATACCGGGCATGGCAAAGGATGCGCCGACGATCACTGCAAGGCATGCCGCCACACCGAGTACAGCAGCAATCTGTCTCCGCTGCCGTCCTTTTTGCCGTTCTTTTTCAACAATCCGCCGCTTTACTTCCGCGATCCGTTCCTCATGGCTTCGCATTTGTAATTCCCTCCCGCTCCAATAATCCGCGCAGCCGTTCTTTCCCCCGGTACATCATATTGGTAATCTGCTTCACGCTTTTTCCCATAACCTCCGCGGTCTGCAAGTAACTCATACCCTCAAAATAGGTCAGATAAAGAGCCTCCCTGTAATCCGCCTTTAGCTCGCCCATGCACAAATGCAGGATCTGGTCCCGCTCCCTTGTCCTGACGACCTCTTCCACCAGCTTCTCGCCTTCCGGCTCTTTGCTCAGGTCATCAAGACAGAAGAGAAGCCGCCTTCTGCCCTTATGACGCAAAGCCATGTGCCGCGCCGCTTTATACAGGTAAGCCCGGAATCCCCCGTCCCGGATGTGGGGCTTTTTCGTAAACAGATAGGAAAAAACTTCTATCATCAGATCCTCTGCTTCGTGAATATCATGCAGATAGCCGTTGATGTATAAGATCAGGGGATCGCCGTATTTTCGCATCAATTCATTAAGTCCTGTTTCATCGCCGCTTAAATATTGCCTGTATAACTCTTCATCGGAAATCATGTCGTTCACTTCCTTTCCGCGGCTAAGCCAGCGTCTCTGCCCTTGGCTCTTTCCTATCTCTAGTTCATCAGCGCGCGGCACACTTTCTCGGCAGAATATTCCGGCGCATACTGCTCCGCAATCCGGCAGATTTTCTGTATATTTTCTACCGGCTCCTCCAAAGCATCCGCGATCTCCTCCGGCGTCTTCCCTTTCTTCAGTTTGCTGCAAACCTGATTCACTAATCTCTGAAGACTTCCCTGCCCAACGCCACGCTCGATTCCTTGCTCGATTCCCTGCGCAATTCCACGCTCCATGCCCTCTGCAACGCCATCCTCAAACTCCTCTTTCCGGATCATCTGCTCCCGCTTCTCCCATGTGTAATCCAGATGTGTCATCTTCTTCACCTCATCCTTCCTGTCCCTGAAAAAGTCCTCCAGCACATGATTTTCAATACAGTCCTCTATCGCACGGTCCACCGCTTCTTCCAGTCCCATATCTTCCTTCCGGTAGGTTCTCACCTTCTCCACGAAATAGGTGTAGCCCTCCAGCACGGCAGACCTTTCCTTCAACGTCCGGTTGTTGTCCGGGTTGATGTTGTAAACCATGCACCTTACCTCGATCCCCGGCTCGTCCGTCTTATGGCAGAACGCCTCCGACAGCCTCATTTCCTCATACTCCGGTCTCTTTTCCGTTCCGTTATAAAATACCACAAAATGCGGCGTGGGAAGCTGTATCCGCTTTCTGCCGAACAAGTCCAGATTCTTCCTTCTCAGCCAGTCCTCCAAGGCATTTACATAATAGATTGCACTTCTGAGCGGCATGTTGGGATTGTAAGTAGACTGGTGTTCGTAGAAGCTCATGTTCATATCAATCAGAAACGAAGCGTCATTCCGTATCGACAGGGAAATTCCCCGCTCTAACCGGATGATCTCCACCTCCTCCGGATTTTTGTAATCCGAATGGTTCAGCGCATTGTAGACCTCCAGCGCATAGCTTTTGTTCTCCATCAGCATAGAAAACACATCACTTTTGTACTCCCTGTTCTCGTTCATAGATTTCTCCTTTCATAAGTTGGAAACCTATAAAGAACAGACTGTCCGGCATCTGCCACATCTTTACTCCAAGGTCTCCTGCTGTCAATGGGTATTCGTTGAAAAGCATAGATTCCTTCAGATGTTTCAGATTCGCTTCAGACACACATTGTGCAAAAGAAAAAAAATGCTTCCAAGGAAAGTGTAGCATCCCCGAAGCATTTTTTCAACTGTTTTATTTCAGCGCATAAAATGCCAGAATTTTTCTCCTAAAACCCGCTGGCACTCTCTCTTTATTCAAAATTTAATCCATACTTTCTCTGCATGGTTTCCAGTACTTTCGGATTCTCCATCTGTACTATCTTGTCCTCATCTCCCCTGGCTGTCATTCTAAGGATCAGGGGCAGCAGCATACTTTTTCCGCAACCCTGCCGTCATCATCATGCAATAACTCTTTCATGTACTCCGTCCTCGTATACACATCCAGCCTCACCGGTTTGCCATTCGTTGTGTACCGAAATTGCCGCTCCGTCTGAACGCCTTCCAGTTCTCCGATCGGTTGCTCTAGCAAACACTCCAAGACCTCCCGGCAAAACTTCTTGTCCTCCATCACCTTGCCAAACATGAAATCATCCGCAATCGTTAGTTCCTCATACCTTTTTGCCATTCGTACTCTCCTCACTCTTTCCGCAGGAGAATATGTTAGCACTTACACAGAATCAAGCTTCTGGCTCTCACCATATCTTCCCCCGCTCTATTATTGTCATTGGATAACTAAGCAGGGATTTCTTTGGACTCATAGACATCGGCTTACGCCGCACGGAAATTTAAAAAAGAATATCCGTTTATGCTTAAAGTATGGCAAAGCATTATTTATTTGTCACCATATAAAATACCAGTTTTAGCAAATCAGTCTGCATTATTACTGTTTTGCGAAACTCTTCTTCGATAAACTAGCGCATCAACTGGGTACCAATAACTTCCTAACTCTATTTCGTACCATTATCACCAACAGATGATCTGAGTTTGAAAGTCCCAAGGCCTTGGAAACGGACTCTAACGGAGCCATTCGTTTGGAAATCTTTTTTTGTAGTGCTATAAAAAGTACATTAGTTAAACCTCCTCTCCATAAACGGTTATATGGTTGATGCCGTATGTAACATTAAAATTGTCTATCGAATTTAAATATTCGATAGACAATTTTCAAAATATCTTAACATTCATGCAAATTCCGGTCAAACGGTGCGCCCATTCCGAAATAAACGGTGTAGCTATTCCGATGTAACGGTGCACTTATTC